>JAKOUW010000242.1 GCA_029782365.1 Chloroflexota bacterium | reverse complement strand
AGCGCTTCCGATAAATTCAACACCCCTGTCAGCGGCGTCCTCAATTCATGGCTCATGCTCGCCAGAAATTCATCCTTCAACCGCGATGCTCGCTCCAACTCCATGTTCGCATTCTGCAGCTCCCGCGTCCTCTCCCTCACCCGCTGCTCCAACTCTAAGTTCAATTCTACCAACGCTTCTTCCGCTCTCATCCGCTCGGCTTCGATCTGCTTGCGATCGGTGATATCGCGCGAGTTCATCTGAATTAACCTCAGTTCACCCTTGTCATCGAAGAAAAATCGAACCAAACTCTCCACCCACCGATAATCATTCGTGATGGTTTTCAAACGATATTCGGTGCGTATTTCGGGATTCTTCGCCTGAATTGCTTTCTTGTGAACTCGCTCAAATTCTGCAAGATCATCTGCAAAAATCAAATCATGGATATTCTTACCCAGAAGCTCCCGGGCATCAAAACCAATACACTTTTCGAAGGATGGCGACACATATTTGTATTCCCAATCCGGCGATACCTGGGCAACCAGATCGCTTGCATTTTCGGTAATCAAACGATATTTTTCCTCACTTAGAAGCAGTGCGGACTGGCTGGTTATCAACGCTTCTTCGGTTCTTATCCGCTCGTTTTCATCTTGGATATGCTTCAATGCATAAGCCAGATCATTGGCTAATTCTTGGAGTAGGTCAACCTCTTCGCTATCAAACGTCTGGGGGACATTCGAAAAAACGCAAAGAACACCGAACAACTGGTTCGCATACATCATTGGCACAGCCGCGACAGACGCCAGATTTCCCTCATCAACAGCTTCTTGCCACCTGGCGTACATCGGTTCTGTAGTGATGTTCTGATAAACAGCGGGTTGCAGCGTATGCATGGCAATCTGCCATGGATACGCTCTAATGATTTCACCAGGAGGCGGCTGGTTTTCGCTCGCGCTGATTTGATGGTCAAACAGCCTTACAATATCCTTTTCCTGGCCTGCAGAAGCAGCAATTCTTGGCCCATCGATGCCAATTTCACGTGCGATCCAGGCCAGGCAGTAATCCCTGGCCTGTACCAGGATTTCACAAGCACCCTTTAATAGCATTTGGGAGTCTTGTTGATGCGTAATTAATTGGTTGACATCACGCACTGCCCGCAGAACATAATTGAGATGCTTCAACCTGCGGTCAGCCTGGTGTTTGTACAATGCGACTTCAATACTGGCCTGTAATTCCTTATCGCGTACCGGCTTGGTCAGGTAAGCATATGGGTTGCTGAATTTTACTCGCTGTAGAATTGGCTCATCTGCATAAGCCGTCAAAAAAACTACCGGAATATCGTCGGTCACATGTATCTGAATGGCAGCCTCGATGCCCGTCATTTCCCCCCGCAGGCGAATATCCATCAGGATAATATCAGGATTGAGGGATTTGGCCTGCTCTACAGCCTCTTCGCCAGCCGCGCTCATACCAATCACATGATAGCCCAACTGCTGCACGACGCGTTCTAAGTGCAGGGCTACAATTGCATCATCTTCAACGATCAGGACTTTGGTTAATTCCATTAGGTGGCTGGTTTATCAATCAAGATAGTGTATTTCAAATTGATAGAGCTTGAAAAGTTAGCTCGTCTCTTTACCAGAACGAACCTTATATATCAATTCTATATCTTTCACAAACTTTTGCAAATTAATTGGCTTATAAAAGTAAAGATTTGCCCCTGCCGCCAGACATTCCTCTCTGTCACGCGTCGTACTCAGCGCAGTGAGTACGACAATCGGGATTCCGGAAACTTTTGGCTCTTCGCTGCTCCTGATCCGCCGAATTAAATCTACGCCGAACATCCCGTGCATTTGGATATCCATTACAATCAGATCAGGCAGCTCTTTATGAAGCAGTTCTATCCCATGGGAAATATTGGAGGCCGAGTAAACCTGGTAGCCTGCACTCTTCAAATAATCGACATAAAGAGAAAGAACTGCGTGGTTATCATCCATCACCAAGATCTTACAATGCATTGATTTCGGCGGAATCGCCGGCGCATTCGTTACCGTGGTTGAAGGAAGTCTGCGATAAAGGCCCTCATTCCACGGCAAGATGACAGAGAAGCGGCTGCCTTTGCCAGGCTCGCTTTCCACTACCACACTTCCCCCATGCAGATCCGCCATCCTCTGCACCAGCGTCAGCCCCAACCCCGTCCCCGATTGCTGCCGCGCTAACGAGCTGTCCAACTGCGTGAAAGGCTGGAACAACCGCTTCTGGTCTTCTTCCGTTATCCCTATCCCGGT
>JAKOUW010000148.1 GCA_029782365.1 Chloroflexota bacterium | reverse complement strand
ACAAAGCGACAGTGCAAACAGTGCAAACAGTTTCCGCATGGTTACACCTCCTTTCTTAATTTTGCAGGGCCTGGAAGACCAAGGTAATTGCCCCTCCGATGACACCTGTTACCATGGCACCGATGATTAAGCGTAATATCCAGCGGGTATCGCTCTTGATTGTGCTAATATCATCTTTCAGCTCAGTAATACCGGCCTCGGCTACAGCCTGGCGGACTTCTAACCTGCCAATCCTTTCGGCATGATTCCTCACTTCGGCATCAAGCCGATTGAGCTTGTCCTCCATAAATCCCGCTCCCTTCTATCTAAGTAAGCGCCTCCTGAGCGGCAACAATCTTTCTTTCTAGCTCTGCAGCCTTTTTCTCCAAGTCAACAACTTTCTTGGTGAACTCCAGGACCTCTTGAGGAACCTCCGCCAGCCACAGCGGCGCCCCAATCGGCAGACCTGTAGCCGGCCAGGGATTCCACTGCATTAACAGTTTGTAATCAATGCCATACTTTTCCCCGATCTTGATATAGGTGTCCTTGGGCTGGATTATGTGCACTATCGCTTTCGGCGCCTCCTTCACGTACTTAACCCCCAAAATCCCGCAAATGACTTCAGCCTGCGCTTCCGCCAAAGCCTTGAGATTACTGTCCTGCTTGAGCCAGGCCTCATCGACCGGGTGGTCATGGAAACCGCTTTCCGCTATGAAAACTCGGGGGCATCCGGCTGCAACCGCTGCACGCATCACCCCATAGTAGTCAAGGTCGGGCCTGCTGGTCGAATAAGCCCTCGTTTTGGCCCCGCGGTCTTTATTGCCCATAAGCGTCGCAGCCGCCTTGGACAGGGCAGCCGCGTACTTCTTGTTGTTTTTTTGCTTTACCGAGTAAAACACTTCGCATCCCCGGACAGTACCGTCAAACGCGTTGGAGTGCTCACTGATGAAGAGGTCGTAGCCTTTGGCGGCTTTCCCCCTGGCCTCCAGACCGGGGTTTTCATCCTCTTTCCTGGTCAGGTCGGCCTTTATGTCGCACCTTTCCAGAGCAGACTTGAGGTAACTCGACAGCGCCCACATGCCCTGATACTCGTAGTAATCAGTGGGGCCCCGGTTTTGGTTACCCGGACCATGTCCCGGATCAATCATGACCCGTAGTAATTTGGACATCTTTATCCCTCCTTTTTCGCCAACTTGGCTTCCATGTCCCTGATTTTCTCTTGCAGCTCCTGAATCATAGCGTGCAACGTGGCATTTTCAATGACCAAATTGGCCACTTGCAAACCGAGTCTTTTTATCACCTGTTCCGGGTTAGTTGGAGCTATGGGATTCATAAATTACCTCCTATGCGCTTCGGACATATAGTCCGTTCACAAAACGCAGAGTTTTGTTTCCGCTAGGCGTGGACACAGTAAAAGTTTCAGTGCGCCCGCGCCAGTAATTGATGTTGGTGTCCACGACATAAAGTTCTGACAGCCACAAGAACACATCGAGGTCTACGCCGAAATCGGGGCTATACCCGCCTATGGTAAACATGTTGCGATCTGCAAGCGCTTTAAATCCCAACCAGGCATAATAATCTGCGTTCGAGGCAACGTGCATATTAATCTCTCCTCGCCCCAAGAGGTCGATCACAGCGCGTTCGCCTCTACCCTCATCATCAGGGTAGTTGCCGGCATGGAAATACATCTCGTTTACAGATACTATCTCCACACCAGGATCGCGGAAATACCCCCCTGAGTTTTTCTCGTATGCTTGTATATACGCCTGTTGTGCTCCCTCAGAATAAAAATTAATTCTGTCCTGAAGTATTCTGATTCTTAGTTCATTGGCATCATGCATATTAAAATAAGGTTCGCCACCCGTTTGTCCCATTTCAAGGCGAGCACCTTCAGGGTTACCGGCCATTAAGCTGCTAAAGCGTCCGGAAATGGCAGACAGATCATCGGCATGAAGAAGTTCGGTTCTGATGTAGCCACCCTGAATGATGGTGGAACCGAGTTTGGCAAGTTCAACCTTGTCCTCCCAGGCCAATTCTCCCAATTCGCTTAGTCTTAAAAGCATTTCTTTTTGAATTTTCCTTGGGTCGAAATCAGGTGTCACAGCAACGTCTAACCACGTAGTAATTCAAACCACCCCCCAGTTTATCAGCTCCCAGTGGTCACAGTAACCTTACCTCTGATGGTTAATAAACCTACGCGATGATTACCGGTAATTGTTTCTACGGTAACATCAAAATCATTAAGCGCAGTGTTAGCAGTAACGGATACATACCCTGCCCCGGGCTCAACGATTGGCTGAACAGTCATATACCCACCGGGCAGCCCCGTCACTAGATAAGCATACTCTCCCCCAGCAAACCCTACGCTTACTCTGCCAACTAGGATCCCTAGATAGCTGCCGTCTGCTGTGATTATCG
This sequence comes from Chloroflexota bacterium, assembly GCA_029782365.1. Classification (GTDB taxonomy): domain Bacteria; phylum Chloroflexota; class Anaerolineae; order Anaerolineales; family UBA4823; genus CAWBUW01. The sequence continues at coordinate 7,506 of JAKOUW010000148.1, read as the reverse complement.
CTATAGGCGCTGAGCTTGTAATCTCGAAGAGAATAAATCTATCCCTTAGAGCGTCCACATGTGCAAGTAGAGCGTCCACATGTGCAAGATATTGCTCTAGTGTCTGCCAGTTTTCGTTTTGCTTCATCAAGTCTTCCCATATCTTGTTGTTTATCCCAAACTTGTTCAATTGCATCAGGAATCCCCTCCCATTGATTCAAGTTCTTGCCATGTCATATCCGCATACTTTTCCCAGGTAAACTCTTCGCCTTGGGCGAACTTGGTTCCCGGGCCTATTTCTACGTGCTCAGCTTTCACCAGGCCGGCATTTATCCAGTCTGCATTTATGCCCAGCGCTGTAAGCACTTTCAGCACCGCGTTGCCATCTGCCAACACGCCATACTGCCAGGCAGGGTTGCCGTCGTTCCAGCCCTGATCCGTCCAAGCCAAACCCTGCTCCGTCCAATGCCAAATAACCATACTTTCTTCTAGGGTAGGCTTGTCATGCATGTAAAACAATCTGGCGCCGGTTTCTTGTTCAATGACTGTAGGATATAGCCCTAAAGCGTTCGCCATCAGCTCGTTAAGGTGCAGGGTGGCCTGTTCCAGCCCGCTTGTCTGCCTGGCCACTTCTCTCTTGGCGACCGCCGTCAAAACCCGTTTCTGGCTTACAGTAAACGGTGCTCCCGTAGCATAGCCCCGGACCGTCTCCGTTTCTCCCCTGGCCTCAATCTCGCTGGCATTAAGCTTGTACACGTGATTCGTAATAACGCTGGTTAACTCATTACCATCAGCATCAACCAGCTTAGTGATCATGTCCCCTGGCCAAAGATGGGGGTACCCCAGTACCACAAATTTATATGGCCTATATTTAAAGCCCCCTATTTTGGCATAGAGGGCTGATAATACAGGCTCGAAATCATCTTGAAGCAAGGGATTGTCTTCAATAATCAAAGCATAGTTACTGGTCCCCACCAGGTAGTCGGTTTCCTCGGTTCTGTAGACAATGCCAGTGATTTCAATATCCTCCTCGGCTATCTCATACTGACCCAAGAACCGATCATCAGGACCAATTTCCAAATCTCCACTTTGGTTATCGCCGTACCAGCTGAGCCGCAGCCTGCCCAGCTCATCAATCCAGGCGTTGCAGCCGGCCAACTGCGCCACCCAGGCAACGATTTGGTGGTATGTAATATCGTCGCCTTCGGGTTTTTCCTTTACCACGTAATCTCCGTTGTCAAACATGTAAGTATACAGGGTTACGTTGCACTTGGCACAGGCATCCATCAAAATTTCTTCCAGAGTGGCGGGGTAAGCCAGATTAGAATTGTAGGGCCGGTTGAACCGCGCCATGTCATCCAGCGCTTTAAGTTGGATAGTGGTAAGCTTTCCAGGACGTTCATCAACAGTGAAAATGCCCACCTGGAGCGGTTCACCGCCGATATTCAAGACCACTGTAAGCCGGGCACCTTCCCAGCGGACCTGATTCCACTGGCCTTCGGAATTGTCCAGTGTCAAAGTAAGTTCGGCAGCATCGGCGCAGCCAATTTCTAGAACATCGCCGTGAGCCCAGTTGCGCTCAATCTTAAAAGTCCCCTCAATTATGTCGTCCTCGGTAAAGGTAAACGGTTCCCCTTCAATGGGGTCAACTGTGACCGTCACCCCGACAGTTTTAGCATTACGCAGGTATTCTTTTTGGGTGCTGGTTATGGTCTGCACCGTCTCACCCCCTATCCTGGGTCCGGAATGACCCGAATGATTGATGTCCTTACAGTTTCCCATCTATCAATTTGGGGAAGCCAGTTACGGGCATGGCGGTCACCGACATAAAAACATTCGCTGATCCAGTCCCCTTCGGCAGCGCTTAAGTATTCTACGATGATATACTCGTGCTTCCTGAAAGTCTGTATAACAAAAGCCGCCTCTGCGCGGGTTAAATATTGCCACTCAATGTCCAGCCTGTCTGCTATACCCTTGCGCTGTTTGAGAGCGCGGCCGGATTCCAGGCGCCCCGCGCCTGGGGCGGAAAAATCCTGTTCCACCCAATCACTGTTGACCGGCGCCGGCAGATTCGTAACTGGAGGGCCTGTTGGTTCACCGTGGGCATTGGAGGGGGTAACTGACCTGATCGGAACATTTACACCACTCATTTATTAAGTCACTCCCAGCTGTATTACTGTTTTCCCTGCTTTGGCGTTTTTACGTTTGGCGGCACTCACCACTTCATCCAGCAGTTTGGAACTGCCGACATTGACCACTATCTGCAGCGGTCCTTCATTACCGCCGCCAATACCGCGGGCAATTAGCTTGTCCGCCAGGATGTCGGCCCAGCCGGTATTCTGCTCCAAAGGCAACACAACTTCCCTTTTGCGATTCTCGCCGACCATAGCCAGGGCCGGCGCAGTAACAAAGCCACCGGAAGCCATGGCCTGGAAGTCAGTTATCATCCCGCCGCTACCGGCGACGGCGCCGCCGCCGATATTGCTTCCAACGCCGCTCATATTGACGCCTTTTACTGTGCCAACGCCTAGCGAATAAGATGAAGTCAGATCCTCCAAACCTTCCCGAGCGCGTTTATTGGCTGATGTTACAGCCGCTAATATCGCTGCGACACCGCCTACAATAGCGGCTGCGGCAATACCCAGTGTCCAGGCTGATTGTAGCGCGCCGACCGCCACAGCTGCTGACGCCGCCGCAATGGCAATGGCGCCCAGGATACCAATGGTTTTTTCGAGCCCGTTCATCTTGGACCAATTGGCTGCGAGAAGTAAAATGCTACCGAGGAGAAGCGCAACGCCAACGTAAGCTGCCGTTGCGCAGGCGCCCGTAATTGATAAAGTGCCTGCCCAAGTCCCGAAGGCAACAACCATATTGCTGATAAAGTTAACGATCTTCTTCGTCGTGTTGTATACCCATAGTCCCGCCAGGAACCCTAAAATCAGCTGGAACATAGTATCAACTACTTCCGGGTTGGCGGCCGCCCAGTCGCTGAGCCTGGTAAGGGCATCGGTGATGAGGTCCAGCAATCCCGGTATCCCAAATTCAAGCAGCCATTTTCCGAAGGGAACCAAAATGTCATTCCAGAACCTTTCAAGGCCTCTGCCAAAAGTTTGTCCATACGGTTTCAAAGCGTCCCACAAACGGCCCAGGCTGTCAATAGTCGGCTGCAGGATAGCGACCAACGCCGCTGCTCTTTCCTCAGCTGCAGCGGTATCTATCTCCGGATCAGGCATGGTAAGAGGCGGAATTACATCCTCACCCGCGCCTGGTTCGCTGCCCAGGATGTGAATTTCGTCGATGCCAAGCAGCTCTCTTTTAGCGTCCTTTGCAGCTTTGCCATAGCCCTCCATAGCCTCCCTGGCATCGTCCAACTGCTGGGCAGCGTCAAAACTATCCTTATAGGTCTTGCCAAACAGTCTTGAAATGAAAGCGGCGACATAAGTGGTTACTTTGGCCAGGCCCCTTGCCAGGCTGTTTATGGCCGGCAAGATATACTGGTAAATTGGCTGGAACGCAACCTTGAGGTTGGTACGGATTATGTCCAGGCTCCGGGCAAAATCGCTGTTAGTTTTTAGGGCGCTGGTCATATACCGAATGAAACCGCGCAGGACCTTATACAGCACCCCGAACAGCAGCACTCTGCGCATTACGCGCTTCATGGCATAGGTGACCTGGTCAGCCATGCGGATGGCGCCCTTGGATATACCTTTAAATATGCCGCCGATTTGAGTGCCGGACTTGTCAATTACCTGAGTTGTTTTTTCGCTGGCCTGAGCAGTTTGCTGCATAGCATCTTCGATTTTCAAAATAGCTTTGACCGTTTCATCCGACCGCCGGATAAGCCGGAGGATTGTGGCCTCGGTATCCAGGATATATTTTTGCAGTTTAAGCCCACGAGTGGATTCGCCCATGCCCATCTCTGATAACAGACTGTATTGCTCTTTTAACCTGGCCAGTCTTTGCTTATGAACTTCCAACAAGGCATTGGTATTTTCCAGTTTGTCCTCAAGGATTGCCAGCTCGTGGGAGATTGAACTGACTTCCTGGGCACTCTGCTTGCTGCCTCTTGCCAAGTCGGTAAACATATTCTTAAAAACGTTTGGCCCGACCTGCAGGCTGCGCTGTATAGACCGCTGGATAACGCTGCCGGCTTTAGCGCCTTCACGTGCCGCAATTTCCTCTGATATCTTTATATCCAAGCCAATAGTGCCCGCTTTATCTTGAGGCATTTTCCCTACCTCCCCTGCTGAAAGCCTGCCGGCACATTTCCTGAAAACTTCTTACTGCCGCCCGGGCATCGGCGGGCGAAGTCTGCTTGGCCAGAAAATTATGCCAGTCTGACCGGATTTTCCGCTGATATGGAGTAAACTGTTTAAGTATTTCTTTATTGGTTTCACTACGGATGCTAACCACCTGGCCCAATGGCGTCTCGGGCATGAGGCCGGCAAGAAGTGTAGAAAATTCGCCCCAGGTTATGTCTTTTTCTGACCTGAGGCGAATTCCGTATTGTGTTGCAAAGCTGGCATCTATCAGATCCCAGTCATAATACAGGTCATACCACCGCTGAGCAGGCCCATCGTTAAACCTTTTGTTTTTCTCTTTGAAATCGGGCATACACAGTATCGAAGTCTTCATCCGATACCGCGGCCATGAGACCGGCTATCAGCCTTTCATAAGCAGGGAGCGTCAAATCCATGGCCTTAATTTCCTTAGCGGCTTCCTTGCCCAACAGGATCTCAATAATTTCGTTCATTGCGTTAAGGTCGCCCTCAGCGACCGTTTTTATGTGCTTGTCAACTTTAAGGACCTTCTCCAGGCGGTTGTCCACTTCGTAGATTTTGCCGTCGGCGATTTTGATAAGCGGCTTGGTATTATCCAGTTTTTGACTGAGATCGATTGTCTTGGGCATAGATTACACCTCCGACTCTACATAAACAGGTTTGCCGTCAGATTGTAATTCAACTTCCAGATTAGATACATCAGTGGAATCCCCGCCAAATGGAGTTGTCACATTGACAACGCAATTAAACATTAATTTATCCCCGTTGGGAAATTCGATTTCGGCTTTGCTGCTGCAGTCAAGACCGCTCTTCCAGGCCAAGCCTGCGACGTAGTCATTACCGGGGTCGCCAACATGGCGCTTGCCGTTCAAGGTAATAGTAAAACTTTTACCAGTCATCAATCGCCTGACCCAGCCCTGAGTATCCATTGGCGTCCAATCCACCACATTGCCATCGATACTGGGCGAGAAGGTTTCCATTTCTTTGATGATGACCATGTCTTGTTCGGTGCTTTCTCGGCCATTAATGCCGATTTTGAATTTCAGGTCAAATACAGGGTATACACCCAAATTAGTGGTCGACATTAGCTTTCTCCCCTTTCATAAAAAAAGTAAGCGTCTATGACATACTCATAAACGCCGTTTTCATCTGTGCCAATAGCCACGGGCTCACAGTTCCGCATATCAACCATGACTATCCGCGTATTACCAACTTTGAAATTCGACCGCCCAATCAGTGCTACATACACCTCCTGAGCTTTTTGCTCAGCCAGATTGGCATTCTTGCCCCAGTGGACCAGGATGCTGACTGCCTTCAAAGCATAACTGCGGTTCTCCATGCCACCAATAGTAGGTTTTACACGATCCGGGGTCGGGCGCCCATAGATCCCGATACAGGTATCCTTGCTGCCATCGATTTTGCCAATGTACCAGTGGGGACAGTCTACCTGGGTTTTGAGCCAGTCTCTAATCTGTGCCAGGGTCATCATGTAATCAGCCCCTTTGATAGAGCTTTAAAATGCGCGGCGAAAGTGTCGCGGATGAATGTTTCCTTCTCCCCGCCGGGCAAATACATATCCATCCAGAGCCCCTGGGCATACGGATTTTTGTCCTTACGGAAGTTATACTCTGGGTGCCAGTAAAGGCGCCGGGCATAAGGGGTATCGAAAACAACTGAGGCCACAAAACCCATTATCTGCACAAACCCCGAATCCTCCAGGGCACCTGTGTCCTTGGGCACCACCTGGCTGTTGCGGATATCCGTCAACACATCATTGGCGGTCCGTTCCAAAGCTTCCGCGGCCGCTGCTTGCAGCTGGCGCATAGCTCGGAGGTCCCACTCAACCTTAACCTCAACAGTTCCAGCCTTGCTTCCCCCGCGCATTACATCAGCTCCAGTTCGGTTGAGTAGACGGATCCGTCGGGATTGCGGGGGCGTGTAACACGGAAAATTTGTCGCTTGGTCTCGCTGCCTGCAACCTGGACATAGCCTTCGATATCCTGTCCTGGGTGGATATCGCCCTCGATGATAGCCTTGGCGGACAGACGGACCAAACGGCGTTCATCGTCCAGAACTTGCTTCGTCTTTTCATCGTAGATGCATTTGCCTTCATAGATAGCAACCTGCGAAGGCTCCCCGTCCTCGTTCAGGCCGCCGGTCAACACCACCTTGATTTGCGTGTTTGCCAGGAACCAGGGAAAGGGCAGTTTGCCGACCATGGTTTACAGCCTCCTGGACATAAGGCCCGTCGAACTGAGATAACGCAGGGCAGCCTTGGAGGCTATAACACCGTTTGCTTCTTCACCCAGGCTCAGCGAGATACTACCGGCGGAAAAGCTTTTAAGCGGCAGCTCTGTGAATTCGCCGTATTGGTGTAAAAACTCGGCCTGGGCACAAACAGCCTTTTTGATTTGTTCCTGCTGAAACTCGGTTAGGTTATCGAATCCCTGCGCTACGATCCGATTGTATGTCAGGCAATCGATATGATCTGATGCGCGCTCCAAGGCCTTGTCCAGTTCCTCTTGAGGAATCAAACTGCCTTGGTATACGTCCCTGTAGTATGCAGCATCTGCGTATGCCATAATTTAGCCCCCTTTAAAAGGGGAGAAGGGCTTACTTGCCGCCCTTCTCCTGGGCTTTTTTAAGCTCATTAAGCTCTTTTTCCAGGGCCGCTATCCTGCCCAGGGCTTCCTTGTGCTTGGCATAAGGAACAGTCCTGGTCGTGGCGACTTCAATGATTTTGAGCTTTTTACCCTGGACCTCGGCGACATCGTAACCCATGGCTAGATACTTGTCCTTCTCCTTCTCATCGATTCTAAGGCGCCTGTTGCCCTTTACTGCATACAGCATGTTTGCTCCCTCCTATCCGCCTAGTCTTAAGCCTCAGCGTTAATCTGTACCCCATCAACCTTGCGCTCAATGATGAACAGGTCGGTGTAGCTGCGATTCTGGTACAGATATCCGTCGCCAGTGGTATGGGTTCCCGGAGGCCACAGGTAAATGGCGGTGTGCTTGATGGGGGCGATAATCGCCGAAGGATGGACCAGGATCATGTTAATCTGCTTAGCATCAGCTGCAGGGACCGCACCGTCGGTGAAATCGTAAGCGGTCTTCATCCGGTCACTGGGAACTTTGACCAGGGTAACGTCATCCAGAGAGCGGACAACCCTGTCAACACGCCGGTTGTTATTGGTCACCTGGATAAACCGCTGCAAATCGGCGGCTTGCTTGAGCAGGGTATGCACGG
>JAKOUW010000191.1 GCA_029782365.1 Chloroflexota bacterium | reverse complement strand
AAGGTGCGGCAAAGGCTTTAACTGCCAGGTCAGCGGCTTCGGTTGCCAGGGCAAATCCCAATCCATCGCCAGCATGGTAAGCGGCGGGCAAAAACGGCGAACCAGGCCCTACGTTCGCCAAGGCCGCAAAACGCAAGTTAGCGAATCCAGTGTGCAAAATCGAAGAAAGGCGCTGGATAATCTCAGCGCAGGCGCGCACCGCCGGCATAGAGATTTGGCCGCTGGCAGTGGTCATTGCACCAGAAAAGAAAACATTGTCCGTGGCAGAAATTACTTCCGGGATTACAGGATAACTTTCAGGCGCATCGGGCAGCGCAGGACCTAAAGACAGGTATTCAAAACCACATAATCGCGCTTTTTCAGAAAGAGTGAGAGCGTAATCAATCAAATCAGAGGTTTTGCCATGAAACCAATGGGCGAATGGCGGCGTAGCCAGCCGGGCTGTCTGCACCTCATATCCCAGGCCTTCGAAAGCCGGGCGCGCCGCGGCAATAAATCGTGCAGCCTGTCCAAGCACTGCCTCACTGAGCGGCAGGCCAGGGTTGATGAATACGGTAATTGAGCGAATTTTCATGCTTTAACTCCTCAGTTGGCGCTGGCGGGCTGCCTCGAACAAAATCACTGCGGCAGCCACCGCCGCATTGAGCGATTCAACGCCCCCTGGCATCGGGATGTGTAAACGTCCATCGGATACCCGGATGGCATCCTGTGAGGCGCCCTCCGCCTCCCCACCGATGATCAAAGCCAATGGCTGGCGCAAGTCAACCGCACTATACGCCGGGCCGCCAGCCGAATCTGCCAGGAACACCCGCAGACGCTGCCCCTGAGACGGATGTACCAGGGCTTCAATTTGCTCCCAGGCAAGAGACTGGATGGGCAAATGGAAATGGGCACCCATGGCGGAACGCACCACTTTCGGTGAGAATATATCTGCCGAGCCGGGCGGCAGAAGCACGTTCTGAACCCCGGCAGCCGCTGCGCTGCGCAGCAGCGTGCCCAGGTTTCCGGGGTCACGCAGCCCATCTGCAATCAGGATAAAATCTGCTTCCGTAGGCAGCGGCAGACTGCGCTGGGCGACAACTGCCAGGATGCCCTGCGGCGTCAGGGTATCGCTGGCAGAAGCGATCACCTCTGGAGTGGCCTCTTCGACCGCCGTCCCCCAGGCACGGAAGCGATCCACAAGCGCTTTGCCACGCTCGCTGAGACCCTGATCAAACAACACCAGGTGGGATTGCCAGCCAGCTTCTAAGGCTTCTTCAGCCAGCCGTACACCCTCAACTACAAAAACCTGTTCTTCACGACGGGATCTTGCCTGGGTTTGCAATTTGCGAACCCATTGGATTTTCGGGTTGTGCGCAGATGAAATCATCTAGCGAATTATAACAAAGGCAGATGGGTTGTTAAAAAAATGTTGGGCGGGTAAACCGCCCAACAGAATTAGTGTAGTGGTTGTGAGTTAGCCGGCTTGTGCTTTTTTGACAACTGCGCCAAACGCCTGGATGTCCCGTACAGCCATGTCAGCCAGCATCTTGCGATTGAGCAAGATGTTCGCAGCCTTCATGCCGTGAATAAGGCGGCTGTAAGTGGTGCCATGCAGCCGGGCAGCGGCATTGATGCGGGCAATCCACAACCGACGCAGTTCACGCTTGCGGTTTCGGCGATCGCGGTAAGAGTACCAAAGGCTTTTCAGCATGGCTTCATTCGCCCGGCGGAATAGCCTGTGGCGCGTGCCGAATTGGCCTTTGTTCATTTTCAAAACTTTTTTATGATGCTGGCGGCGGAAAGGGCCAGTCTTTACACGAGGCATTTTGTTCTCTCCTGCGGTCCATTGGGCGCCGGCAACGATTGGTTGTCAGTTATTGCACCCAGCAGCCGCTTGAAAATGGTTGAAATTCCGAACGTTGGAAAAGCTTCCTGGTTACTTCATGTTGGGGGCAAGGCGCTTGACGCGCTTGATGAAGCCACGACCCTTGACTGCCACCATTTCGGTGAGCAGCCGGATCGTGCGCACAGAAGTGCGGCGGCGCAAATGGCTCTTGCCGCCTTTGGTGCGAACCACGAGGCCCGTTCCAGTCAGGCGAAACCGCTTCGACGTCGCCTTATGGGTTTTCAATTTATATTTGCCATCACTGGCTTTGCGGGGCACGGCGTAACTCCTCTCTCACACAATTTTTTCGCCCAGAAGGGCAGTTTTAACACCGCCCAATCAGGCGCTACACACTAATGTTCGACCGGTTGAACTAAACGGTCTCTTTCTTTTTGGGGATGCGGACTGGGGCGAGCACCATCAGAACACTGCGCCCTTCCATCGCTGGCGGCACTTCCACCGTCGCAACATCCGCAAGCTCTTGAGCCACTTCTTTCAAATCCTGCAGCGCCAGGTCAACATAATCAATTTCGCGGCCGCGAAAACGAATGCGCACTTTCACTTTATTGCCTTCTTCTAACCAACGCCGCGCATCGCGCACCTTGAAACCCTGGTGATAATCGTTGGTTTTGGGCCGCAGCCGAATCTCTTTTACTTCGATTTTCGTCTGAGCCTTTTTGGCATCGCGTTCTTTTTTCGTTTTTTCGTAGAGGAATTTCCCAAAATCCATCACCCTGCAAACGGGCGGTTCAGAATTGGGGGCTACCTCCACCAGATCCAACTCAGCTTCTTGAGCAATCCGGCGGGCCTCATAAGTGGGGACTACGCCGATATTTTCTCCATTCGGGCCGATTAACCGGACTTCACGGACGCGAATTTGTTCGTTGACACGATAGACTGTTGCGCTGATATGAACTCCTATTCTTTAGACAATAACCACTCGCCGGGCTCTTCGCCCGACTACGAAGCGTGATAATACCACACTTAAGGCTGAATCGTCAACGGTTTTAGGGGTTTTCAAGATGCTGATGCGAGGCTCGCATCAGCATCTTGGTTTACTAATTTCCCTTTTGAATATCTTCGGCTGCCCGCGCCAAGAATTCAGCAACCTTGATTGGCCCAGGGTTTTCCCCCGAGCGCAAGCGGAGCGCCACCGCTTCCTGCTCTATTTCTTTGTCGCCGACCACCAGCATGTAAGGTATCTTCTGGTTTTGAGCGTCGCGGATTTTGGCATTCATGCGGTCCGAGCGGGCATCCACCTCAACGCGCAAGCCAGCCGCCCGCAAGCGGGCAGCCGTTTCATTTGCATACGCGACATGCCGGTCAGCAATTGGGATAAGCACTGCTTGCACCGGTGCCAACCACACGGGGAATGCTCCAGCAAAATGCTCGATGATCACGCCCAGGAATCGTTCTGTTGTGCCTGTCACGGCACGGTGCAGAGCAACAGGCGTGTGCTCAACGCCGTCCTCGCCGATATAGCTCAGCCCAAGGCGGGCAGGCTGGATGAAATCCACCTGGATGGTCGAGAGCTGCCACTCACGGCCCAGGACATCACGCGCCATAAAATCGGCTTTAGGCCCGTAAAACGCCGCTTCGCCGGAAGCCTCAAAATACTCAATATGATTCGCATCCAGCGCGCTGCGTAAGGCGGCCTCAGCCTTGCCCCATTTCTCATCATCCTGGACATATTTTCCGCCTTCGCCACGCAGCGAAAGGCGCACTTTGTAATCGCTGAAATGATAACGGTCCAATACTTCACGTATCAGGCGCAGCGCCAGGGCGAATTCTTCGCCAATTTGATCTTCTGTGCAGAAAATATGGCAGTCATCCTGGGTCAGGGCGCGCACCCTCGTCAGGCCGTTCAGCTCACCGGTTTTCTCATAGCGGTAGAGCGTGGCAAACTCAGCGAAGCGCAGCGGCAGATCGCGATAAGAATGACGGCCCATTTCCTTGAAAAGCGTCATATGACTGGGGCAGTTCATTGGCTTCAGACGGAAGATAATGTTCTCGTCCACCATCGGAGGGAACATCGAATCCTTGTAGTTATCATAATGGCCAGAACGCTTATAAAGGTCTTCTTTCACCAAGTGGCCTGTCCAGACGTGCTGATAGCCGTAGCTGGTCTGCAAATCGCGCACATAGGATTCCATGACATGCCGCAGCATCTCACCCTTGGGCGTAAACAGCGGCAGGCCCGGGCCGATATCTTCCGAAAAATAGAACAGGCCCAGCTCTTTACCCAGCTTGCGATGATCGCGCTTGCGGGCCTCTTCCAATCGCCACAGGTAATCCTTGAGCTCGTCTGCTGATTCCCAGGCTGTCCCGTAAATCCTTTGCAGCATTTGTTTCTTCTCATCTCCGCGCCAGTAAGCCCCCGCCACCGACATCAGCTTAACGGCCTCAGGATTAATTAGGCTGGTATTTTCGACATGCGGTCCCCGGCATAAATCGACAAAACTGGAATGGCTGTAGATCGAGATATCTGGTTTTTCAGCCAGCGGGTTGCCGTATTCATCGAAACCGCCTTGTTCCAAGCCAGCAATTAATTCCAGCTTATATGGTTGGGTGGCAAAGATCTGTCGGGCCTCATCCGCGCTGACAACTTTTTTCTGGAATGCAAACTTCCCGCGGATAATCTCTTTCATCCGCTTTTCGATTCTTTCCAGGTCCTCCGGAGTCAGCGAACGCGGCAAATCGAAATCATAATAAAAACCATTCTCTACCGGCGGGCCAATAGTGTACTTGGCCTCCGGGAACATCTCAACCACCGCTTGCGCCATGATATGGGCAGACGAGTGGCGAATACGGTACAAAACTGTTTCTTCATATCTTTGTTGTTGCTTTTCAACCATTTTTACTCCTTCGGACGGTTAAAACAAACTCTCTCACCCATCCTGGGGCGAGAGAGTCCACTCACGCGGTGCCACCCAGATTCCGCAGGCTATCAAACCTGCCATTCTCGTGGGGCCGGTAACGGGGCCGACCGTTTCCTTTACTTTGCATCGATTTTGCTGGATGCCGTTCAAGGTCAAGCTCACGGGGGGTATTCAACCTGCCTGTCTCGAGAAAGTCTTTCAGCCTTTGGACCTTCTTTTCTGGCGAGCAGGGCAGGTTTACTCGTCCCGGTCAACACAGTTGCTATTTGCAATGATTATACCTGAATTACTCCCTCTTGCAAAGAAGACCGCAATTGGAAAATCAATGCGATGACCGAGCGCTGCGTCGATGTCCGAGCTCGTCTTTGAGCAGCAAGGTCAGCACTACACTCACAAGTGAAGTGACCAGCGAACCCAGGAAGGCTGTCCACCACCAGGGATCTGCAAGGGTGAAACCGACGCCGAATTGAGCGCCCAGCCAGCCAGTCAAAGCAAACATCCCCGTATTGACTACCAAGACAAACAGCCCCAGCGTAAGCATAATCAGCGGGCATGTCAGCATATTGATCAAAGGCCGAACCAGGGCATTGACCAGTCCGAAGATCAACGCTAACCAGATCAGGCTGATCCAGGGATTTCCCTGTCCTTCCATCAGGCGAATTCCGGGCACTATGGCGATGGCGGCGTACAGCGCGACCACATTAATCAACCAGCGTAAGAAAAAACGTATCATGGGATCCTCCTTTGTAAGAATGGCGACTAGATGCAAACAAACAATTCGCCAGGGTATTGTTCTGTGATTAATACGGAAATCTAAGCGGCAGGTTGTGCGCCAATGGGAATTTCCATCCATATCAATGTTTGGCGCTCATAAAAACCGGCTTCCGGAAAGATTGAAGGTAAAAAATCTGCCGGGCAGTTCAAACTCAACGCCCGAGAGCGGCCGATAGAGTGGCGGGCATGCAATAAAAGATTCAACAGAGCGGCCTCATCAGCCTGACCGGTGAGCGGCGCGGCCATCAGCAGGTTATCTCCCTGACTGGCGTCTTCGAGCCAGGCTAAAACGCCCAACAATTCTTTATTGCGCGTCACCGACCACTGCTGGACAAATTGAAAAGAAAACAGGCGGAAAAACGCGCCTCCCAGGCCGGGGCGCAGCAGGCTGGAATTATAAGAAAGCTGCCAGCGTAAAATTTCGGGGAACCAGTTTTCCAACCAAATCTTCTGCCTCTCCCAATGCTGTGATTGGCGGCCTGCTATCTGAATGCCTGGCGCGCCCGGGCGGCGCGGCAATTCGGGTTTGGCAGTCCAGGTGGTGCGCCGGGCGCGTTCTTGAAAACCCAGGCTCGAGTAAATATGCACCGCGGGTATATTTTCGGCGCGCACCTGCAGCCATGCGCTGCAAACGCGTCTTTGGCGGGCATGCTCGATCGCCTGAGCAGTGAGGGCGCGCCCAATCCCGCGGTTGCGGTAATCTGGGTGGACAGCTACATTGGCAATCAGATAACCGCGCACGCCTTGTGGCTGGATAGGGAGCAGGCTCACATTTCCGACAACCCGTCCATCATCCTCCCACACGTAGCCCATCAAAGGAACATTCCCGGCTTGTTCGGCCAGGTTGTAAAGCCAGGCCAGCCACTGGTTATTGCGCGCCAGGGCGCGCAGTTGCCGTAAATAGCTGAACCCATCCAGGTCTAAGGTCTCATTGAAACATAACTCGATCAGATCCGCCACCTGCAGTAAATCGCGCTGGGGTTCGAGCCGGCGTAAATGCAGCTCCCGTTCTGGCGAAGTAATTGTTGTTGAATAACCGCTCATGCAGTTCAATTCTACTCCAGACACTGCATTTCATATACAACTCTTATATCCACCCAACGAACTTGTTAACACTCGATGTTATAATTTCTTGAACATGTGTGCGAATTGAAATGCTGACCAGGTATAAAAATTGCACACTTAGGAACGAGGATAATTTTTATGATGCGATTTGATCGATTTACTGAGCGTGCCCAGGAAGCTGCGCAGCGCGCCGCTGAAATCATCCAGCGTTATGGGCACAATCAAATTGACACCGAACACATTCTCATGGCTCTCATTGAACAGCCGCAAGGTGTGATCTCACAAATTTTAGAAATACTAAAAGTGGATGGTACAGCGCTGAATGAGCGCCTGGACTATATTTTACGCACCAGCCCGCGGGCTGGCATTTACGGCGGAGGCGCCGGGCAAATCTTCATCACACCGCGCGTCAAGCGCATTATCGATCTGGCGAACGAAGAAGCCAACAAACTGCACGATGAGTATATTTCTACTGAGCACATTTTTCTGGCGATTCTGAATGAACGCAGCACGCCGGCCGCCCGCCTTTTAGAAGGCGCAGGGGTGACCCGCGACCGGGTTTATGAAGCAGTCCAACAAATTCGCGGCGGCCAGCGGGTCACCGATCCGCAGGCCGAGACGCGCTACCGCACGTTGGAAAAATACTCACGTGATCTGACCACCGCCGCGCGCGAAGGCAAGCTGGACCCGGTCATCGGGCGCGACACCGAGATCTTGCGGGTGATCCAGATCCTTTGCCGGCGCACCAAGAACAATCCGGTGCTGATCGGCGAAGCCGGCGTTGGCAAAACTGCTATTGTAGAGGGGCTGGCGCAGAAAATTGTGTCGAAAGACGTTCCCGAAATCCTTTCGGGTAAGCGCGTGGTGGCTCTTGACCTGGGTGCGATGATCGCTGGCTCACGTTTCCGTGGTGAGTTCGAAGAACGCTTGAAAGCTGCTATCGAAGAAATCCAGCGCGCCGAAGGTGAAATCATTTTGTTCATAGATGAACTGCACACTGTGGTGGGTGCAGGCGCAGCCCAGGGCGCAATGGACGCCTCCAATATGCTCAAACCGGCCCTGGCGCGTGGAGAGCTGCAGTGTATTGGCGCTACCACGCTGGATGAATACCACAAGCATATCGAAAAGGATGCGGCTCTCGAGCGGCGCTTCGCCCCGGTATATGTAGAGGAGCCAAGCGTAGAGGATACTATCAAGATGCTCAAAGGCCTGCGTGACCGCTATGAAGCGCATCACAAAGTGCGCTTCTCAGACGACGCTCTGGTAGCGGCTGCGCGTCTTTCCACTCGCTATGTCACCGACCGGCACCTGCCCGATAAAGCCATCGATTTGATGGACGAGGCGGCAGCCAAGTTGCGTGTGGCTCTCTATTCTCTGCCTCCAGAATTAAAGGAGCTGAAGTCCGAATTGGATCGCCTTTCGGCTGAGGAAGAACAAGCCAGCCTGGGGCGCGAATACGAACGGGCGGCGCAGAAAAAATCTGAACGCCTGCGACTGGAGGAAATGTTTAATAAACAGCGCGACTCATGGGAAGCAGAACACAAATTGGATGAAGTGGTGGATGTCAACGATATCGCCGATGTTGTCGCCCAATGGACTGGCATCCCGGTGACCCAAATGATGGAAACCGAATCGGAAAAGCTGCTGCACATGGAAGATCGCCTGCACGAGCATATCATCGGGCAAGAAGAAGCCATCCATGCCATTTCAGACGCCATCCGGCGGGCGCGCTCCGGGCTTAAAGACCCACGCAGGCCGATCGGTTCGTTCATATTTATTGGGCCTTCTGGCGTAGGAAAAACCGAAGTTGCCAAGGCTTTGGCTGAGTTCCTCTTCGAAGATGCGGATGCCCTGGTGCGCATTGATATGAGTGAATATCGTGAGCAGCATACCGTGTCGCGCTTGTTTGGCGCTCCGCCCGGATACGTAGGCTTCGAAGAAGGCGGCCAGTTAACGGAGGCCGTTCGCAGGCGCCCTTATCGTGTCGTGCTTTTCGATGAAATCGAAAAAGCGCATCCCGAAGTTTGGAACGCATTGCTGCAAATACTGGATGATGGCCGCCTAACAGATGGGCAAGGCCGCACAGTTGACTTCCGCAATACGGTGCTCATCATGACGAGCAACCTGGGTACCGAGTATGTCCAACGTTCTGGCAGCCTGGGCTTTATTCCAAGCAATGCCAGCAGCAAGGAACGTGAAGCACACGACAAGATCCAAAAAGCGCTCAAAGGTACCTTCCGGCCCGAATTTCTCAACCGCATCGATGAGATCATCACTTTCTCGCCTTTGTCGATTGAAGAGATGGTCAAAATTGTTGATTTGCAGATGAAAGAAGTCCAGGAGCGCCTGAATGACTACGATCTGAAAGTGGAGCTGGCACCGGCTGCCCGTGAATGGTTAGCCAAAGAAGGGTACGATCCTGCGTTTGGCGCTCGACCTTTGCGCCGGGCGCTGCAAAAATTTGTCGAAAGCCCGCTTTCCATGCGCATCCTGGCAGGCGATTTCTCCAAGAGCAAGCATGTCCAGGTGGATGTCGATGCCGAATCCAATAATTTGACGTTTAAAGAATTGGATTAAGCCTGTTTGTTAATACCCAAGCGCCGGCCTGAAACGCCGGCGCTTTTTTGATCACCCTTTCGGGTCGAATTCGCACAAAACAGGGTGATATTTGTCAGGGGATATATGACAAATGCCACTAGGAAAAAGCGCCTTCTCCGAATAAATTATATATAAGATGAGCGAAAGAGATCCTTTTATAAATTTATCGTTTTTTGAAGGGCTGACAGAATCTCAACTTGCTTGCTTACGCCCGCTTTTTATACCGGTAACAATTCAAGCGGATGAAGTAATTTTCGAACAAGGCGCACCCGCGGATTATCTGTATATTGTGGTCGAAGGTGAGGTGTTGGTCAGCTTCAAACCGGACGACGGCCCGCATCTGCCTGTAGCGCGTGTGCGCCCCGGAGGGGTAGTTGGTTGGTCTGCAGCCGTGGGCAGCCGGAGATACACTTCGGCTGGCATCACAACCACAGACGCTCGCTTACTAAAAGTTTACGGAAACGAACTACGCACACTCTTCTATCAACATCCGGATATTGGTAAAATAATGAAAGAGCGCCTGGCCAGTGTAATTGCTGAGCGAGCACGCAGCACTCACGCCCAGGTGATCGCCCTGTTGGATATGGGTTTTGGCTTGCCAGAACAACCTGAGGAGGTAAATCGATGAACGTTACTTCTCCCAACATCAATGCGACCGTGGAAGAACGCATGCAGGCGTTGATTGAACAATTAAGCGCGTACATCGAACAGTTCCACGGTGGAAAAGTCGAATTGATTCACTTTGATGGAAAAACCGTTGTTGTGCGCCTGGGGGGGGCTTGTCTCGGCTGCCCTCTCTCGCCGAATACCTTGCATGGCTGGGTAGAGGGCACAATCCGCCAGTTCTTTCCGGAAATTGAGAAAGTGCAATCCGTGGATTAAAAGCGGGACCTGCGTCTCACCAACGCCCAAAAAAATCACCCACCGGGCTGCCTTTAAATTGATCAAGAGCAGCCCGGTCTTTGGCTTTAGAATTCCAATGGCGTTTGAACCGAGACTGGGCTCGATTGCCAGGCGATAGCCCTGATTCGCAGGCGATCTCGCCAGAGAATTATTGGGGGACTCTTCATCCATCCGGCACCCATTGACAACCAACTTACCCAAAACACCTGAATTAGAGTAAAATTATCCCAATTCAGGTGTTTTTTGTGGAAGTGTTCGTTGACTTTGAATATGTTTTATGCTACACCGAAAGTGCTTTCATAAAACCTGTTCACGAAAGGCTTCGATGCGAGCCAAGACCAAAACGCCCACCATCTATGATGTTGCGGAGCTGTCTGGCGTAAGTATATCGACAGTTTCCAGGGTCATCAACGCCCCGGACAAGGTTAACTCCGATACCCGCAGCTCCGTCTTTAAAGCCATCGATGAATTGGGCTTCGTGCCCAAGGCCGAAGCACGCGCCCGCGCCTTGCAAACCACCGCCCGCGTTGGCGTCGTAACACCATTTTTTACAGCCCCTTCTTTTGTGCAGCGCCTGCGCGGCATCGCCACTGCCCTGGCGCGCACCAAATACGAGCTGGTGGTTTACACCGTCGATTCAGGGGATCGTTTACAGGGTTACCTTTCCGCTTTGCCGCTAACCGGCAATATCGACGGGTTGATCATCATGTCACTCCAGGTGCAAGAAGCCGAAGCCCAACGCTTGCTAGAGAATCATATTCCCACAGTCTTAATCGAATATCCCCAACCACGCCTGAACAGCGTCGAAATCGATGACGTGGCAGGCGGAAAGCTGGCAGGAAAATATTTGCTCAAAAAAGGGCACCGACGGATTGCCTTCCTCGGCGACACCGATGTGCCGGAGTTTGGTATCCATCCGATCAGCCTGCGCCTGGTTGGCTTACGCCAGGCGCTCGCCGAGGCTGGCTTGAGTTTGCCGGATGAGTTTGTCCGCCTGGCGCCTTATTCCCAGGAACAGACGCGCAAGGTTGCCCGTGAAATGCTCACAGCCGCTGAGCCGCCTTCTGCTGTCTTTGCCGCTACCGATTTCCAGGCTCTGGGAGTCATCAAAGCTGCCCGGCAGATGGGTCTGCGGGTGCCAGAAGATCTGGCGGTGGTTGGCTTTGACGACCTGGATTTGGCTGAGTATTTAAACCTGACAACCGTTCGCCAACACCTGGATGAATCCGGCCGCCTGGCAGTCGAAATTCTGCTGGCGCACATTGCCGATTCATCCCGCCCGGTGCAGCATGTTCAATTGCCGCTCGAGCTGGTGGAGCGCGAAACTGCGTAAAAACATGTTCATTCTGATTGGCTCAGACAGTGTATGTGAACATCTGAAAATTTCGCAAAAAATGTGCATATTGACAATTGATATTTTTTATGCTAAACTCGGTATTGTGAAAGTGCTTTCATAAAAAGCACTTCTTAAAGAGCATGTCGATTCATAAAGGAGGTTCCATATAACACCAACTTTTTTTCAACGTTCGATCTTTTGTGCGTCTGATCAAACAACTATCAAGGAGAGATATTGAAATGAAAAAGAACCCCATTTTGTGGCAGGCCATGGCTGTGATTGTAATCATGGCAATGGCGCTTAGTGCTTGTGCTGCTCCAACAACCGCAGCACCTCAACCGACAAATCCCCCAGCCGCAACAAATACCACAGCCCCGGCTGCGGCGACCGCTCCGGCAGCTACCGTCGCTCCAATGGATTATTCTCAGGTTGGCCCTGAGCTGGCCGATGCCTTCAAGGGCAAATTTTCAGGTACAACCGTCACCATGACCGGTCCGTTCACAGCACAGGATACCGTGAAATTTAATAACTCTGTCGCTGATTTCATGAATAAGACTGGGATCATCATCAGTTATCAGGGCACCAAGGAATTTGAAGCCTCCATCCGCATCGCAGTCGAAGGCGGCAGTTCCCCGGATATTGTCGACTTCCCCCAGCCAGGCCTTTTGGCGTCCTTGGCCTTGGAAGGCTATGTCTTGGATGCCGGCAAGATCATCAACCCCGAATGGTTGAAGAAAAACTACTCCCAGGCCTGGCTTGATCTAGGTCAAATGAAGAACAAAGATGGCAGCACCTTCACTGCTGGTATTTGGGCGCGCGCCAACGGCAAGGATATCATCTACTATCCCAAGAAACAATTCGATGCCGCTGGCTACAAAGTTCCTACCACCTGGCAGGAATTGATGGACCTGAGCAACCAGATTATCAAGGATGGCGATACACCCTGGTGCATCGGTATTGAATCTGGCGCCGCTACTGGTTGGCCCGCCACGGACTGGATGGAAATGTTGATGCTGCGCACCACCACCGCTGATAACTACGACAAGTGGGTGGCTGGCACACTGAAATTCGATTCCCCTGAAGTCCGCAAAGCCTTCAGCTATATGGAACCCATCTGGTCGAATGACAAGATGGTGTACGGTGGTATCAAGGCGATGTCTTCAATCAACTTTGGCGATGCCCCCAAACCTATGTTCGACAATCCGCCCAAGTGCTGGCTGCATAAGCAGGGCAACTTCATCTCCAGCTTCTTCCCGTCCAACATGGTCGCTGGCGTCGATTACGACATCTTCTATGCTCCTCCGATCGACCCGTCCCTGGGTAGGCCATTCGAAGTCGCTGGTGATATTTACGCTGCCTTCCATGATCGCCCCGAAGTTCGCGCTGTACTGCAGTACTTCACTCTGGGTGAATCGCTCAAGACCTGGATCGAAGCAAATGGCGCCATCGGCCCCATGAAAGACGCCAGCCTGGATTGGTATCAGGATCCGGTCATGAAGAAGATCGCATCCTATATCCAGCAAGCAACCGTTGTACGTTTCGATGCCTCTGACCTGATGCCCGGTGTCGTTGGCACTGGTTCCTTCTGGAAGGAAATGACTGCCTGGGTTTCGGGATCAGAAACCATTGACCAGGCTCTTAAGAACATCGATGCATCCTGGCCTCCAAAGTAAAAAAATAACATAATTCACGATAGGGCAGGTTGGGTTCAACCTGCCCTATCCGGTTCGGTAATTTGTCAGAGCAGGTGATTCCGCGTTCAGAACGAGAATTCCTGTTCTCACTTAGAGGTATATTTCCACAATTCGAAGGAGGTGAAGAGATGAGAGAAAGTAATTCACTGAAGCCCGGATCCAACAGCGGGTTAATGAATTGGTTTGTCGGTGGAATAGGTCGTATATTGATTTCCCTATTTGTGCCTGTCATCACCTTTATCGTGCTGTGGCAGGGCTTTATCTTTCTTCGAGACTCTGCTGCACCCCAGACTGTTCTCGTCTTTGTGGCAATCATCTGGGGCGTGGGAGGTGTAGCGTTATTGTATACGGTCAGCAACTGGCTCGTGGAACAACTGCCTGACACATGGGTTCGCATCATTCAACCCTACGTTTTTGTCGGACCTGCGTTAGCCATCCTGGCCTGGTTTCTGGCCATCCCCACGATCCGCACGTTCATCCTCAGCTTGTATGATGCCAACAGCTTTAATTTTGTGGGGTTGGATAATTTTGTTTATGCGTTCACCAACCCAATCATGCTGCAAGCGTTTGGGAATAACCTGTTGTGGCTGGTTTTCGGCACATCCTTCAGCGTGGGATTCGGTTTGCTGATCGCTGTGCTGGCTGACCGCAGCTCCTTTGAAAACATTTACAAGGCCATCATTTTCATGCCGATGGCAATCTCTTTCGTTGGCGCTGGCGTTATTTGGAAATTTATCTATTCGTATAATGGGAACAGCGCTGAAATACAACAAATCGGGTTATTGAATGGCATTGTGAATGCATTTGGGGGGCAGGCGCAAGCCTGGTTGCAGATGCCCTTCTGGAACAATTTCTTCCTGATTGTGATCATGGTTTGGCTCCAAACTGGCTACGCCATGGTGATCATTTCTTCGGCGATCAAAGGCGTACCCGGAGAGTTGCTAGAGGCTGCCCGCATGGATGGCGCTACAGAGATTCAAGCCTTCTTCCGGATCACCATCCCCTATATCCAGGGCACCCTGATCACAGTGACCACAACAATCCTGATTTTTAGCTTGAAGTTATTCGATATTGTGCGCGTGATGACAGGCGGTAACTTTGGCACCAACGTGATCGCCAACGAATTCTATTTGGAAAGGTTTACCTACAGCCAGGCCGGGCGCGCCTCAGCCATCGCCATCGTCTTACTGATTGCAGTCATTCCAATCATGATCTATAACCTCCGGCAGTTCCGGGAAAGCAAGGCCTTCTAATGAATACCTCGAAGCGTCAATCCTTTAAAAGTCAAAAAGTCCTTTCCAGTGCGCTGATCAATGGGATTTTGATTTTGGTATGCCTCTTTTGGGTCATACCGGCTTTGGGAATTCTGATTACATCCTTCCGCGAGAGCCAGGATATCTTCAGCTCTGGCTGGTGGACAATTTTCCCGCACCGGACTTATGTGGACAGTGGAACGATTAATTTACCACCTGGCACGGACACGAATGTTCCCATGACCATTCCAGGTGTCGATGGCAAATATACATTTGAACAACTGAGGGCCAGTGTCACCACCTCCGATGGCCGCAGGCTGATTTGGTTTGGTAACCGGCGCACACTCCAAATCAACGTCTCCAAATTGCAATGGGTAGGCTTCGGCGCGAACCTGACGCTGAAGAACTATGATGATGTGCTGAATGGAGGGACGGTCAATTACGTGGATGCCAACGGCAACAACGTTATCCGGCTGGGTGACAACCTGATGGGCGCCTTCCTTAATTCCGTGGCAGTTGCGGTGCCTGCAACCATCATTCCAATCTTGATCGCCGCTTTTGCTGCTTATGGGTTTGCCTGGCTCAACTTTCCCGGGCGCAAGTTCTTTTTCACGATTGTGGTTGCGATGCTCGTCGTGCCATTGCAGATCGCTTTAGTGCCCATTGTTCAGGACTACACCAAGCTTGGCTTGAATGGCACTTATCTGGCAATCTGGCTGGCGCACACAGGGTTTGGTCTGCCGTTGGCTGTATATTTGTTATTCAACTATATCAGCACTCTGCCGCGCGACATCCTTGAATCCTGTTTTATCGACGGCGCGTCAAACTTCACAATTTTCACCCAACTGATTCTGCCTTTGTCCATCCCTGCCCTGGCTTCCTTTGCCATTTTCCAATTCCTGTGGGTTTGGAATGACTACCTGGTAGCCCTGGTATTCCTGGGCAACAGGAATCTTGTGCTTACTGTTTCACTGGCAAACATGGTCGGTGAGAAAGGCCAAGACTGGCAACTGCTGACATCTGGCGCATTTATCAGCATGCTGCTGCCCCTGGCTGTTTTCTTTGCTCTCCAGCGTTTCTTCGTACGCGGTTTGCTGGCCGGTTCGGTCAAAGGGTAAATGGAACCCTGGTACAAAAATGCCATCTTTTATGAGCTGAACGTCAAAGCGTTCGGCGATACCAACGGCGATGGCATCGGCGATCTCGCCGGTGTCACCGCCCACCTGGATTATCTTCAAGAGCTTGGCGTAGATGCCGTCTGGCTGCTGCCGCTGACTCCTTCGCCGCTGCGCGATGATGGTTATGATGTCAGCGACCATTTCTCCATCCACCCTATGTACGGCGACATGGCGGATTTTCGCGCCCTGGTGGATGGCGCACACCAGCGCGGCATTCGCATCGTAGTGGAATTGATTCCCAACCACACCTCCGATCAGCATCCCTGGTTCCAGGCTTCGCGCGACCCACATCACCCCGAACATGACAGGTACCGCGATTTTTATGTTTGGGCGCCGGATGACAGCGGATACAAAGACACCCGCATCATTTTTCTCGACTCCGAAAAATCCAACTGGTCGTATGATCCCCTGCGCAAAGCATATTACTGGCACCGCTTTTTCCATCACCAGCCCGATCTCAATTACGATAACCCTGAAGTGCAGCGCGCCATGCTGCGCGTGGTGCAGTTTTGGATAGACCAGGGCGCAGACGGCATTCGCGTCGATGCGCCGCCCTACCTCTACGAGCGTGAAGGCACCAACTGCGAAAACCTGCCGGAGACTCATGCCTACCTGAAGCGCTTGCGAGCCTTCGTTGACGCCTACGCGCCTGGCACGATGCTGCTTTCGGAAGCAAATATGTGGCCAGAAGATGTCATTCAATACTTTGGCGAAGGCGATGAGATGCACATGAATTTCCATTTCCCGCTTATGCCGCGCATCTTCATGGCCCTGCGCAGAGCAAACCACAGCCCGCTCGCCTGGGTGCTGGAGCGCACCCCCGCCATCCCCGAAAACTGCCAGTGGTGCACTTTCTTGCGCAACCATGATGAATTGACTCTGGAGATGGTCACGCCCGAAGAACGCCAGTGGATGTGGGAGCAGTACGCGCCTGAGCCGCGCATGCGTTTGAACCTGGGCATCCGCCGCCGCCTGGCCCCGCTCTTGGACAACGACCAGCGCAAGATCGAATTGGCCAACTCGCTGCTCTTCACGCTGCCTGGCACACCGGTGTTATATTATGGCGATGAGATCGGCATGGGCGACAACATCTATCTGCCCGACCGCAACGGCGTGCGCACGCCAATGCAGTGGGACAGCAGTCCCAATGCAGGTTTTTCTGCTGCTCCTCCCGAAAAGTTGTATGCGCCTCTGGTCAGCGGAGACTTCGGCCCGCAGAAAGTCAATGTGCAGAGCCAGCGCCTCAATGCAAGATCATTGTTCCAGGCCGTCCGGCGCATGGCTGCCGCGCGCAAGGCGCATCCCGTTTTCGGATCAGGCCGCTTTGCCTGGCTGGAGAATGCCCCCCAACCTGTGGCCTCTTACACCCGCCAGGGCCTGGGCGAGAGCCTGCTCATCTTGAATAATCTCAGCGACCAGGTGCAAACACTTGCTATTCCAGCGGCCCAACAAGGAAGCTATCGAAGTGTCTTTGAACGGGAAGACATTGTCCTGCTGCAAAGCGCCTTCACACTTGCGCCTTACCAATATCTTTGGCTGATCAAGGCAGCCTGAAGTATGGAAGATCCCATCGCCCTCGATCTCGAAATCAAACGCTCCATCAAACGCCTGCAGCCGCGCCTGGAAGCGGCCCTGGCAGGGCTGATTTCACAGCAGCCCCAGGCCTGGCAGACGTTCTTACGCCGCCTGGAAATTCAATTCCCCCGCCTGTTTCGCCTGTATTACGGTCTGTACAGCGACCGCTATGATTTCTTCTTTCATCTGGAAGACCTGCTGGTCAGCCTGGCGCGCGCCTGGTTTGCCCGGCCAGATGATTTGCGTGAGCTCGACGAGCGCCGTGAGGCAGACCCCCGCTGGTTCCAGTCGAACCACATGCTGGGCGGCGTCGTTTATGTGGACCTTTTCGCCGGCAACCTGGAAGGCATTCGGGCGCGCATCCCGTATTTTCAGGAATTAGGGCTGACTTACCTGCATTTGATGCCGCTCTTCAAGGCCCCGGAGGGTGAAAACGATGGCGGTTACGCCGTCAGCAGTTATCGAGAGGTGCATCCTCCCTTAGGGACGATGGAGCAGTTGGCTTCCCTGTCGCGCGACTTGCGCACAGCCGGCATCAGCCTGGTCGTTGACTTGGTCTTCAACCATACCGCTGACGAACATGTTTGGGCGCAACAAGCCGCCGCCGGCGACCTGGAGTACCAGGAGTTTTACCGCATCTTCCCCGACCGTAAAATTCCGGATGCCTATGAGCGCACTTTGCGTGAAATATTCCCCGATGAGCACCCAGGAGCATTTACTTTCCGCCCTGAGATCAGCAAATGGGTGTGGACCACTTTTCACAGTTACCAATGGGATTTGAATTATGCCAATCCGGCCGTCTTCAACCGCATGGCGGAGGAAATGCTCTTCCTGGCCAACCAGGGCGTGGAAGTACTGCGTCTGGATGCGGTCGCCTTTATCTGGAAGAAGATGGGGACGAGCTGTGAAAACCTGCCCGAAGCTCACAGGCTGATCCAGACATTCAACGCGGCCGCCCGGATTGCTGCGCCCAGCCTGCTTTTTAAATCTGAGGCGATCGTCCACCCGGATGATGTTGCCCGCTATATTCACCCCGATGAATGCCAGCTCTCCTATAATCCCCTTGTCATGGCTCTGCTGTGGAACAGCCTGGCTACCCGCCGCGTAGACCTGCTCAGCCAGGCCCTGGCCAGCCGTTTTCGCAATCACCCGGCTTGCGCCTGGGTCAACTATGTGCGCTGTCATGATGATATTGGCTGGACTTTCTCCGATGAGGATGCTGCTCGCCTGGGGATAAACGGCGGCGATCACCGCAAATTCTTGAATGAGTTCTACCGCGGGCGTTTTCCGGGCAGCTTTGCCCGCGGCCTGCCATTTCAAGAAAACCCAAAAACAGGCGATTGCCGCATCAGTGGCACGACTGCATCTCTTTGCGGATTAGAAAAAGCTCTCAATGAAGAAGGTCCGGCAGAGGTTGAGCTGGCCATCCGGCGCATCCTGCTCATCCACGGCGTCATCCTGACAATCGGCGGCATTCCGCTGTTCTACCTGGGGGATGAGATTGGTATGTTGAACGATTACACCTACCAGGAAAGCCCGGCGCACATGCATGACAGCCGTTGGGTGCACCGCCCTGCGGCAGACTGGCAGCGCTACGCGCTGCGCAGCGACCCGACCAGCGTGGAAGGGCGCGTCAACCTGGGTCTCAAGCAGCTGATCCAACTGCGCAAATCACTGCCGGTCTTAACGGGCGGCGAGCTGGATACAATCGAAACAGAGAACCCGCATGTGCTGGGCTTTGTCCATGCACATGAAGGGAAACGCATCCTGGCGCTGGCCAACTTCTCCGAGCAGGAACAGTTGATCAAAAGCAAAATTCTCGAGCAGGCTGGCTTCCGCAGCGGAAAAAAAGTGTTGTACGGCCTGAGCCAACTGCCCGCCCAAGGCAGCCTGGCGCTCTCTCCGCTGGATTTCTTTATCCTGGGTTAGCCAACCACCTGTACCAGGTAATTTCAGAGTGTTTTTAGGCTCATCGAGCAAAAAACACTCTGTTCTTTTAAAAGGGGAGTGTTTTTTCACCGTTGACGAAAGGGCCAATGGGAAATATAATCATTAAGTTTCTTATCAATTAAGAAGATTAACCATTAGACAGGCAAATAAAATGACAATCAACCCCAACTCAACCCCCCCAAACGACTTTGTCCAACAAACCATCGAGCGCTTCTGGCAAACCATCCCGCCCATCTGGAACCAGGTCAAGGGAAATGTGCGCAAAGTGGCCCTGGAACAGTTCGATATCAGCGTGGAGCAGTTTCATGTGCTGCGCCACATTCATAACGGCGTCTGCTCGGTGAGCGAGATCGCCGAAGTCAAACAGATCAGCCGCCCGGCTGTCAGCCAGGCGGTGGACATCCTGGTAGAACGCGGCCTGATCCAGCGCCGCCAGGACACCAATGACCGGCGCATTGTTCAATTGGAATTGACCGAAAATGGCGCTCAGGTACTCAAATCGATCCAGCAAACCAACCGCCGCTGGATGATGGAACGCCTTTCGGGGCTGGATGATGCTGAATTGCAGCAGATCTCAAAGGCATTGGAAACCCTGCATTCCACGTTCTTTGAATCATTACTGGCTGAAAGGCAGGCTTAAGGACATGAATCAGGTTTCGAAATTAATGCGTTTTGTCCGGCCCTACTGGGTTAAATCAACCCTGGCGTTGGTTTTACTGACCTCTCTCGTTTTTCTCGACCTGGCAATCCCCCACCTGATCCGCACGATCATCGATGAAGGAGTAATGAAGAATAACCAACCGGTTGTGATCCAGACGGCTCTGCTCATGTTGGGCATTTCCCTGGTCAGCTTTATCATCGCCATCGGTAACAACAATCTCTCCGTACAGGTTGGTGAAAGCGTGGCGCGCGATGTGCGTGAGGCGCTTTTTATAAAAATCCAGGGTTTTTCGTACGGCAACCTTGACCAACAGAAAACAGGTGAGCTGATGGTGCGCCTGAGCAGCGATACCACCGCCTTTCAACGGCTGGTGCAAATCACCCTGCGCATCGGCACCCGGGCGCCCCTATTGATGATCGGCAGCCTGATCTCTATGTTTCTTTATACACAAAGCCTGGCGCTGATGATGGTTCCTCTGCTGCTGCTCACCTCCCTGGTGATCGTCATTTTCGTGGTCAAGATGGAACCGCTTTACCGGCGCGTCCAGCAAAAGCTCGACCGCCTGAACACCGTGCTGCAAGAAAATATTGCCGGCGCACGCCTGGTCAAGGCTTTCGTGCGCGCCGATTTCGAAAACCAGCGCTTCACCGGCGCCAATGAAGACTTTACAACCAACTCGGTGCGCGTGATGCAAATCCAATCCAGCATGTCGCCTCTCCTGACCATGCTGGTGAACATTGGCATGGTGCTCGTCATCTGGGCCGGCGGCGTCAAGGCGATCGATGGCAGTATCACCACCGGCCAGATCGTTGAATTCATTAATTACCTGCGCACCACCATGACGCCGCTGATCATGATGACCATGTTATCGAACACCTGGGCGGCCGGCATTGCCTCTGCCCAGCGCCTGGATAAGGTCTTCGAAACCCAACCCGAAGTGCAGGACCAGCCCGGCGCGAGCGAGCTCAGCCCGCAGGTCCAGCCCCGGTTGGAACTCAAAAATGTCTCTTTTTATTACGATGGCCACGACCACCAGCGCGCCGTCCTGGAAGAGATAAACCTGTCTGCCGAGCCTGGGCAGACAGTCGCCATCCTGGGCGCAACGGGCGCCGGCAAAACAACACTGGTCAATTTGATCCCGCGCTTCTATGATGTTTCATCCGGCCAGATCTGCCTGGATGGCGTCGACATCCGCACCATCCGCCAGTCAGCCCTGCGCAGCCAGATCGGCATTGTGCCCCAGGAGACCATCTTGTTCAGCGGCACGGTGCGCGACAATATCCGCTACGCCAGGCCGGATGCCAGCGATGAGGAGGTCACCGCTGCCGCCAGGTCTGCCCAGGCGCACGACTTTATCATGCGCCTGCCGCAGGGTTACGATTCACATGTCGAAGCGCGCGGCGCCAACTTCTCGGGCGGGCAAAAGCAGCGTCTGGCAATCGCCCGCGCCTTGCTGATGCAGCCCAAGATCTTGATCCTGGACGACAGCACCAGCTCGGTTGATGTGGAAACGGAAACCCAAATCCAGGAGGCGATCGAGCAGCAGCCTGCCGCTCGGAACGGCGGGCAAACCACCATTGTAGTGGCCCAACGCATCAGCACGGTTTTAAAAGCCGATAAGATTGTGGTGATCGACAATGGACGCATCGCCGCCGAAGGCACCCACCACGAGCTGATCAAAACCAGCAAAATTTACCAGGAAATTTACGAATCGCAGTTGGGGGCGGTTGTGCCTGAAGGGAGTGTGCAGGCATGACACAGGCCAGCGGATTCCGCATGATCCAGGGGCGCCGGCCAGCCGACCCGGGCAAGATCGAAAAGGCTCAAAACGCACAGGCCGCTTTGCTGCGCTTGCTGCCATATCTCAAACCCTACAAGATCGGCCTGACTGTTGTGATGGCCAGCGTCGTGTTGTACACGCTGGCTGGCCTGGCTGGGCCGTACCTGATCGGCCTGGCGATTGACCGTTTTATCGACGCCCGCAGTCTGCCGATGGCTGGTCGCCTGGCAGGGCTGGCCCAGATATCGCTGGTCATGCTGGCGGTATACCTGGTGGGCAACCTGTTCCAGGCCGGCTCCAACTGGCTGATGGCTGATATTTCGCAGCGCGCCTTGCAGCAGGTGCGCTCCGATCTATTCCGTCACCTGCAGACCCTGCCGCAAAGCTTTTTTGACCGCAACCCCGCCGGCGGCTTGATGAGCCGGCTGACCAATGACATTGACGCTATCAACCAGGCAGTCTCGCAAAATGTCACCTCGCTCCTGGCAAGCGTTTTGTCAGGGGTGGGCATCGTGGTTGCCATGTTTATTTTAAATTCCTGGCTGGCGCTGGCTTCCCTGTTGGTTGTGCCGATCATGCTGTGGTTCACCAATTTTGTGGCGCGCTACACCCGCCAGGGTTTCCGCAACCTGCAAAAACAGCTTGGCGACCTGACCGGTGTGATGGAGGAAACCCTCAGCGGGCAGAAAGTTGTCACTGCATTCCAGCGCAATGAGAGCGCATTGGAAAATTTTCGCCAGCGCAACCAGGCTGTCTTCCAGGCTGGCGTGTATGCCAACAGTTACGCCTTGCTGCTCATGCCGCTGACCAATGTGCTGGGCAATTTCTTTGTCATCGTGCTGGTCGGCTTCGGAAGCTGGCTGGCATTGCAGGGATTGGTTAGCGTGGGGATCATCGCCACCTTCATCAGCTATGGACAGAATTACATTGAACCGCTGCGCCAGCTGGCTAACATGTACAACGCCATCCAGGCCGCCCTGGCTGGCGCCGAGCGCGTTTTCGAGATCATCGACACCGCCCCAGAAGTGCAAGACAGCCCGGACGCTCTGCCCCTGGACAACTTCCACGGCGATGTGCGCTTCACCAACGTTGATTTTGGCTACGTGCCGGATGTGCCGGTGATCAAAGACATGAGCCTGGAAGCCAAACCCGGCCAAATCATTGCCCTGGTCGGGCCGACTGGCGCCGGTAAGACCACGATCATCAACCTGTTGACCCGTTTTTACGAGATCAACTCCGGCCAGATTGAGATCGACGGCGTAGATATCCGCTGCCTGCAAAAAGCCGGCCTGCGCCGCAAGCTCGGCCTGGTTCTGCAAGACACCTTCCTGTTTTCGGACACGGTGATGGAAAATATTCGCTACGGCCGCCTGGGCGCCAGCGATGAAGAATGCATCCAGGCCGCCCGCCTGGCTGAAGCCGATCCGTTCATCCGTCAGCTTCCCGAAGGCTACCAGACGGTGCTCTCCGAGCGCGCCAGCAACCTCAGCCAGGGCCAGCGTCAGCTTCTTTCGATCACCCGCGCCATCCTGGCTGACCCCAGCATCCTGATCCTCGATGAGGCCACCAGTTCGGTAGATACTCGCACGGAAGCGCGCATTCAAAAAGCCCTGCTGCGCCTGATGCACGGCCGCACCAGCTTCGTCATCGCTCACCGCCTGCGCACCATCCGTGACGCGGACCTGGTTTTGGTCATCCAGAACGGCCAAATCGTCGAAAAAGGCACGCACCAACAACTGCTCGACCAGCGCGGCTTCTTCTACGAGCTGTACATGAGCCAATTCAAAGGCATTGCAATTTAGGGCCAGGGATGATTGACTTATCAAGAGGATCAGCTATAATCACCCTCATCAATGATACGTCCTCCCACCAACCCTTACCGCCAATGCCTGTCAGCCTATTGAACTGGCAAACGATAACCCAGACGTTTCCTGGAGCTTTCCAGGAAACGTTTTTCATTTTCACATGCCGTCAGGGTGTTGCGCCAGGGGGTAAGGCAGGCTGGCTGTTCACCAGTATTCAATTTTTCTTCCAAAGAGAAACAAAGGTGGTGCAAAATGACTGAAAACAAAAAACTGCATCGATTGGTCAACGCGTGCCTCTTCACACTGCTCTTGTTGTTCCTGGTCGGCTGCACAGCAGCCAGCCAGACGGCCCAACCGGCTGCCGGCAGCCCAACCGCGCCCGCTCAGCCCACTGCGGATTCCAGGCCAGTCACAATTGTCATCCCCGAAGACCCCAAGAGTTTCAATGCCGCCATCGAAGACCAGGGTTACGATTCGATGGTGATGAAAATGACGCTCCTGGGGCTGACCAGCATCGACCCAGACGGCAAGGTGTACCCTCAATTGGCCAGTGAACTGCCGACCATAGAAAATGGCGGCGTGGTCACCAACGAGGCGACCGGCGCCATGACCGTCACCTGGAAGCTGCGCACAGACGTGATGTGGGCGGACGGCGCGCCCGTCACCGCCGATGATGTGCTGTTCACTTACCAGGCCGTCACGCACCCCTCGACCGGCCTCGCCATCGCCGGCATCGATTACGTGAATGGTGTGGACAAAATCGATGAGCACACGGTCGCCGTGCGTTTCAACGCCGTTTATCCCAGCTATTTAACCCTGTTTGGTGGAGACCAGGTGGTGATCTGGCCAAAGCATTACTGCAGCGCCGAGCAAGGCTTTACCGCCTGGGACTGCAACCGCAAGCCTCTCAGCGATGGGCCGTATATTTTGCAAGATTGGGTCAACGGCGACCACATGACCTTTGTGCGCAACCCGAAGTATTACCAACCCGGCAAGCCCGCCATTGATTCGATCATTGTGCGCATCGTGCCCGAAGCCGCCGTGCGCAAGACGATGCTGCTGCAGGGCGACGCCGACGTGATCATGTGGGCGTCTGAACAAATCGCGGATGAGCTAAAGAATGAGCCGAAAGCCCATGTGAGCATCAGCCCATCCAGCCGCTTCGTCATGCGTTTGTTCATGAACCTGGCCGAAAAAGGCTCGACCGACCCGGCAGCCAAACCGAATCCCGTATTTTCCGACGTGCGTGTGCGCCAGGCCGTGCGCCTGGCGATCGATGTGGACACCATTTCGAAAGAGGTCTGGCACGGCTTCAGTGTGCCCGTTTGGACGGAATTTTTCAGGCAGCCCTATGTGTGTGACATTCCCAGGCCAAAATATGACCCTGAAGCGGCCAAGGCTTTGCTCGAAGCGGCCGGTTGGAAAGACACCAACGGCGATGGCATCCGTGAGTGCGACACCTGCACTACTGCGGCGAAAGGCACGCCAATGAAAGCCGAATTGATGATTTATTCCGAATACGGCGAGCCGCTCGACCTGAGCCAGCAGTTGATCGGCGAGATGCTGAAGAAAATCGGCATGGATGTGTCCCTCAGCTCGGTGCAGGGCAGTGTCATGTGGGGCGATTACAACAGCGGCGGCCTGGAGCAGCGCGGCAATTTCAGCCTGGACATGTACGATGATGGCTACGCCGGCCTCGACCCGCTGCCTTTCCTTCAAAACTATTACGCCTCCAGCTCAACCGAACCGGATAACGGCTGGAACGTGGGCCGCTGGAAAAATGCCGATTTCGACAAGCTGTTGGAGCAGGCCGCCACGCTGGATGAGGCGCAGCGCAAACAGGCATTCTGCCAGATGGCGCAAATCCTCGACCGGGAGCTGCCACAAATCCTGCTCTTCTCCACCATCAACGCCGACGCCTATTCGACCCGCATGAGCGGCGTGCAGGCGAATATCAACGATGTCGTCACCTGGAACGTGGCGGACTGGACTCTGACGAAATAATGGGCCTGTACATCGCCCGCCGGCTGCTGCAGGCGCTGGGGCTGGTTTTCCTGCTCAGCATCCTCTTTTTCGCCCTGGTCAACCTGGCGCCCGGCGGACCGCTGGCAGGCTACGGCCAGTCCCGCCATGTCCTCCCGGAAAAAGCCAGGATATTGAAGCGGCAGTTGGGCCTCGACCAGCCTCTGCCGCTTCAATATGTGATCTGGCTGGCGGGCAACGATTGGATGCGCCTGGACACCGATGGCGATGGCGTGCTCGACAGTTACGGCGCTCGCCGGGGGGTGCTGCGCGGTGATTTCGGCTTTTCGTTCAGCACGCGCGCTCCCGTCATGCAAGAGATCAGCCAGCGCATCCCCAACACGGTTTACCTGATGCTGACCACCCTTCTGGTGGCGGTGCTGATCGCCATCCCGACGGGCATCCTGTCGGCGGTCAAGCAGTATTCGTTCTTCGATATCCTGGCGACCACCTTTTCATTTGCTGGCCAGGCTGTGCCCGAATTCTGGCTGGGGCTGATTCTGATCATCATCTTCTACGCCTGGCTGAAAAACCCCTTCACGGGCGGGCCGCTCCTGCCGGCAGGCGGGATGGCCTCGCTGGACACGGCTTTCTCTCTGCCAGACCGCGCCGCTCACCTGGTCCTGCCGGTGCTGACCGGCGCCCTGGGTTGGACGGCCTGGTACTCGCGCTTCTTGCGCTCCAGCATGCTGGATGTCATCCAGCAAGATTACCTGCGCACGGCCCGCGCCAAGGGGCTCAAAGAACACATGGTGGTGTTTAAGCACGCGTTCCGCAATGCTCTGCTGCCGCTGGTGACCCTGTTTGCCCTGGATATCCCCTATATTTTCAGCGGGGCAGTCTTTGTGGAAATGCTGTTTTCCTGGCCCGGCATGGGGCGGCTGTACTACCAGGCCGCCCTGCAGCGAGATTACCCGGTGCTGATGGCGATCTTGATGATCGGCGCCGCTTTCATGATCCTTTCAAATTTGCTGGCGGATATCCTGTACGCTTTCCTGGACCCGCGCATCCGGCTGGAATAACGGCGGTCTGAGCATGGAAAAGGAATACCAGGTCGTCACTCGCGCCGAATCCAGCTATGCAAAGCCCGCCTGGAAGATCTGGGGGCGCTTTATCCGTCACCCGGGCGCGGTGGTCGGCTCCATCCTGATGAGCCTGATCCTCCTGGCAGCCCTGCTGGCGCCCCTCTCGCCGTACGACCCCAACGCCTCCAACCTGCCCGAAAAGCTGGCCGGGCCAAGCTGGCGGCACCCGATGGGCACGGACGGCCTGGGGCGTGATCTGTTGACCCGCCTGCTGTACGGCGGGCGCATCTCGCTGTCCGTCGGGCTGTTGGTGGTGTCTATCACGCTGGCGGTAGGCGTCTCGCTGGGGGCAGTGGCTGGCTATTACGGCGGGTGGCTGGACGCGCTGCTGATGCGCATCACCGATGCCGCCCTGACTCTGCCTTCTTTGCTGGTGCTGATTTTACTCAGCGCCGTGCTGCGCGAGACCGACGTGCCTCTCTTCCAACACAACAGCGTGCTGACCATCGGGCTGGTGATTGGCCTGCTCTCCTGGATGACGTTTGCCCGCCTGGTGCGCGCCATGTTCCTGACGCTGCGCGAGATGGATTTTGTGACCGCCGCGCGCAGCCTGGGCGCTTCGCCGCTGCACATCATTCTTTGGCACATTTTGCCCAACGCCATCGGCCCCATCATTGTCGAATCTACGTTAGAATTGGGCTATGCCATCATCGAAGAATCAGGGTTAAGCTTCTTAGGCTTTGGCATCCAGCCGCCCACTTCCAGTTGGGGCAACCTGCTCAGCAACGCCCAGGAACACTTCCTGACCCATCCCTGGCTGGCGATATTTCCCGGGCTGATGATCTTCCTGACCATTATCTCGGTCAATTATATCGGCGACGGCCTGCGCGATGCGTTCGACCCCTTCAAGGTGCTGGAGAAAGTTGGAGAGCGCTGATGAAACTGCAGGCGCCAATCATCATTGAAAAGGTGCGGGAATTGGCGGGCAAATGGTAATCGAGCCGTCTGTGCTTGCCTGGCTG
This sequence comes from Chloroflexota bacterium, assembly GCA_029782365.1. Classification (GTDB taxonomy): domain Bacteria; phylum Chloroflexota; class Anaerolineae; order Anaerolineales; family UBA4823; genus CAWBUW01. The sequence continues at coordinate 7,740 of JAKOUW010000191.1, read as the reverse complement.
CTGGACAGCGACCCGGCCATCCGCTGGCAGGTGCTGAAAGACCTGCAGCACGCGCCGCCGCCGGTTTACGATGCAGAACGGGCGCGCCTGGCGGAACAAGGCTGGTGCGCCCGTTTGCTGCGGTTCCAAGATGACGACGGGCTGTGGAACCGCCGCCTGTACAACGGCAAATGGCTCTCCACCACCTACACCCTGTACCTTTTGAAACTGCTGGGACTGCCGCCCGGCAACCCGCAGGCTCTGCTGGGCTGCGCCGAACTGCTGGAGCAGGGCCTGTTCCTTGAGCGTGAAATTCGCTTTTCGCACCAGATGGAGATAGCCGACCTGGGTGTGACGGCCCTGGTGCTTTCGCTGTGTTGTTATTTTGGGATGTGCGATTCAGCCCTGCCGCACGTGGCGCGCTTCCTGGCCGGCCAGCAGCAGGCAGCCGGCTGCTGGTATCCGAATGACGCTGGCGGCGCTTCCGACTATGCTTTTGAGACCACCCTGCTCGTGCTGGAGGCTTTGCTGCAATTCACTGCGCAGTGCACCATCGAGTATGACCAGGAGATTACAATGGCCATCGCCCAGGGGCAGGAATTCCTGCTGCGCAGCCGCCTGTTCCTGGACAAGGACGACCATCCGCTCAAACCAGCCTGGGTTTCCTTTTCATTTCCCGCTTACTGGTTCTACGATGTGCTCACGGCGCTGGAATATTTCCGCGCCTTCCAGGCGAACAGAGATCCTCGCTTACAGCCGGCCATCGACCTGCTGCTCAAACACAGGAGCGAGGCTGGCGCCTGGCTTTTAGGCAGCCGCCACCATGGCAAAACGTACTTTGACATGGAAACCAGCGGCGAACCAAGCCGCTGGAACACCTTGCGCGCCCTGCGCGTCCTGGACTGGTGGCAGCGCGGTTGATCAAATCATCAGGTGTTTGTTCATCGCCGGAGGAAAAGGGTAGGAACGCAACGCTCCAGGTTCACTTTCTCCCCACCACCTGCATCAAGAGGTCTGGTCGGTCGGAGATGATGCCGTCCACGCCCAGGTCGATCAGGCGGCGCATCTCGGCCGGGTCGTCGATCGTCCACGCATCCACGCGCACGTTGCGCTCGTGGGCGGCTGCGACAAAGGCTTTGGTGATCACCGGGAGGCCGTACTGCGTTACCGGCACCTGGAAGGCCTGGTAAGCCGGGCTGAACAGCCTGCCCAGGAAGAGAAAATTGGCCAGCACGAAGTCGCGCGTCTCGCTTTCGTCCGCCGAGGTGGCCATCTGCGGGCACAGCTTGCGAAAGGCCAGGTTGTTTTGATGGTGGAACGAGGCCGCCAGCACCTTATCCTGCATGCTGTAGTGCACGACCAGCTCGCAAAAAGCCCGGTCGATCGGCGGGTCGGTCTGTTTCATGTCGATGTTAAAACGCATCTCGGGCAGGGCTTTGAAGACTTCCTCCAGCGAGACGTACGTGATGCCCTGGCCGCGGTACGGGAAGGTCTGGCCGTTATCGGGGGACCAGTTGTAGGCCGCGTCCAATTGCGTCAGCTCGGCATACGTCAGGTCGCTGATCATACCTCTGCCATTGGAGATGCGCTCCACCGAGGCGTCGTGGGTGATCACCAGCACGCCGTCTTTACTCATGCGCAGATCAGTCTCGATGACGTCCACCCCCAGCTCGGCCGAGCGCTGAAAGGCGAAAAGTGTGTTGCCCGGCCAAACGCGGTCGCCGCCTTGGTGCGAGATGACCAGCGGGCGAGGCAGATCGGGGGTGTAATATGGGGCAGGGGCCGCCTTGCGCGCCGTGCGCAGGCGCAGCGCCGCCAGCACAGCCAGCAGGCCGGCTGCCGCCAGGATGACCGGCGCCAGCCTAGCCATTCCTGACCAGGTGCGGCTCTTTCATCTGCGCTACCAGCAGCGCGCCCACCGCCAGCAGGACGATCGCCAGCAGCAGCGAAGGGGTGAACGAGCCGTCCGGGCTGCGCAGTACATCCATCACGTAGACCATCACCACCGAAGCCTGCCCGCACAACTGGATCAGCCCGTTGGAAGTGCCCTCCGGGGTGGGGAAGGTGATCTCCGCCGAGTACTGCATGCCGATGGGCAGGGCGCTGACCAGGAAAAAGCCCATGCTGAACACCGAGGCGAACAGCAGCCAGCCTTGCGTGGCAAAGGCCAGCCCGGCCAGGCCGGGGACGGTCAAAATGACCGCCAACAGCAAGAAAGGCACGCGCTTTTGGAAGCGGTCCGAGAGCGCTGGCAGGATGACCGCCCCCAGCACGCCGCCGACCAGCATCACCGCGCCCAGGTTGCCGGCGTCTGCCGGGGTGAAACCGCGCGGCCGGATGATTGCCTCCACCCAGGTTGAGACGCCGTTGAAAATCACCATGCCGACGAAAGTGACGAAAAGGTAAAACAGGAACGGCCGGATGGTCAGGGCGTGCTTCAGGCCGTCGAACATCAGCGAGCGCGCCTCCAGCTCGGGTGGGCCGGGCGGGGTAGCCGGCTGTTCGCGCGCCAGCAGGATGAACAGGACCGCCGTGACGGCCGCTGCCGCTCCGTAGGCCAGTTGAATGGAAGGGATGCTCATCGTTTCCAGCAGGACAGGCGTCAGCGCCATGCCGATGGCCGTGCCCACCAGGTTGGCCAGGGTGATCAGCCCGACTGCCGTGGCGCGCTCCTCCGGACCGCACCAGCGGGCGGCCATCTTGGTCCAGGCGTTCAGCAAGAAGGGCTGGGCGATGGCGATGCCGATGGTGCTCCACAGCACCAGGCTGTAGTTCAGCCCGGCCAGGCCGCGCAGCAGGCCGCAGGCGCCCATCAACAGCGCCCCCGCCGCCACCGGCAGGCGGAAACCGTAGGTGTCGATCGCCCACGAGACAGGGATCGAGAGCGGGATGAAGGCCGCCATGAAGACCATTGAGAGCAGGCCAATCTGCAGGTCGCTGACGCCGTACAGGCTGGCCGCCGGGCCGGTGATGGGGGCGTACGAGATCCACAGCATCTGCATGGCCAGGTTGACCAGCATGAACACCGCCAGGACGACCCAGCGGTAGTGATACAGGCGAAATTTCGGCGTTTCTGGCATGGCTTCTTCCCGCGCAAGACAAAAATTAATGATAACCAGCCGCCTGCGCTCGTTCCAGCACGCGCCGGGCAGCCTTTAAGATCGGCATGTCCACCATTTTACCATCCAACGCAAACGCCCCGCGGCCCTCTTTTTGGTGTTCTTCAAAAGCCGCCAGCACGCGCTGCGCCTGCGCCACCTCAGCGGCGCTCGGCGTGAAAGCGGCCTGCACCGGCCCTGCCTGCAGGGGATGGATGATTTGCTTGCCCGAAAAACCGAACTGCGCGCCCTGCCGGGCCTCGGCCTGCAGGCCCTCCAGGTTGCGAAAATCCACGAACACCATGTCGATGGCCTGCAGGTTGAACGCCGCGGCGTGCGTGACCAGCGCCGAGCGGGCGTAATACACCTCCCAGGCTTCCGGCGTGCGCCGGCAGCCGATATCGCCGGCCAGGTCCTCGGCGCCGAACACCACCGCCTGCAGGCGCGGGCCGGCGGAGAGAATCTCACGCAGGCTGACGATGCCGCGCGCCGTCTCCACCAGGATCACCAGGGCGATCCCGCCGGCTTCCCAGCCCCAGCGCGCTTCGGCGGCTGCCAGCCGGCCGCTGGCCCAGCGCACCTGCTCGGGCGATTCCACCTTGGGCAGCACCAGGCAGTCAGGGCGGATGTGCGGCCCGGCCTCCAGCACCGCCTGCAGGTCGGCCTCTTCCAGCCCGGAGCCGATGGCGTTGATGCGCACCATGCGCTCCGAGCGGCCGAAGTCCAGCTCGCCCAGGGCGCCGGCGATCACCTGGCGGGCTTCCGCCTTGCGGTTGAGCGCCACGCCGTCTTCCATATCCATGCAGATGCAGTCCACATCCAGGGTGAGCGCCTTGCGGATCTTGTGCAAATCGTCGCCCGGCATATACAGCAAAGCTCGGCGTGCGCGCATCCGGTGTCTCCTCTCGTTCAACCGCCGCTGGTTTCATCGGCCGCGCCCGGGCGGCGCAGGAAGAGCACCGTGCGCTCCACTTCCAGCACCACCGTGCCGTCCGGTTTGAGCCCGCGCTGCCTCAGGCGCACAATGCCGCGCCCGGGCTGGGAGCGCGACAGGCGCTTCTCCAGCACCTCGCTCTCGGCGTAAATTGTGTCGCCGTGGAAAACCGGGTTGGGGTGCAGCACCTTCTCATAGCCCAGGTTGGCGACGATCGTGCCCTCGGTCAGCTCCGCCACGCTCAGCCCCACCACCAGGCCCAGGGTGAAAATCCCGTTGACGATGCGCCGCCCGAAGACCGTCTGGGCGGCGAAATCCTCGTTGAGATGCAGCGGCTGGCTGTTCATCGTCAGGGCGCAGAACAACACATTGTCCATCTCGCTGACCGTGCGCCCCTGGCTGTGGCGCATGCGCTCGCCGACCTGCAGATCATCGTAATATTTGCCGGGCATATTGGCTCCAGAAGAATAAGAATGGCTGAGGGTATTGTAGCATAAAGGGGAAAGGAGGCGGTTAAGATAAGACCTGCTATTAGGAGTCGAGACCCAATTTTCAGGCAGGGTGGGCTTCGTATACACGGTTCTCCTTCAGGATCGCATAAATGCGCATCAGCAATTTACGGCAGACAGCGCCCAGCGCCACACCGTGCACTTTCCCTTCTTCACGCTTCTTGTCATAATACGCTCTCAACTCTTCATTGTGCTGCAGACACTTGTCTCTCCCCACCCTTTGTACAACTGCCTGATCACATTTCCCCCACTCACATCCGCACTGACGCTCGTGCTGCCCGGACATTGCGAAGCAATGTCATGGTCGCCAAACAGGTAGCGCACGCCCACACTGCTGCGCATCGCCACGCGCTGACAGGAATTTACCATTTCCCTGCAAACCAGCCCGGCGTCTCATTGATCCAGCCTTCAATACCGCTTTCCACAATTCGCACCCGCCACCACAGAAAATCATCTTTTTTCTGCGGTCCTTCTAAGACCAGAATTTGGGCACCTTTCGGCAATGTTGAGTTGCTGGATAGTAAATTGTAGATATATGATATTAGATTACTTCCTGCACATCCCAGGTTCAATCGCTTTATAAGGGGGGACCAAAAATTCATCTGATTCTCTAAGATAGTATTTCATCGTAATTTCATTGGTTTGATGCGTGACTCGATTATAGATATAAATTGCATTATTGGTATTGTAAAAGCCTATTATATCGATTCCATCCAGCGGAAAACCCCAAAAAGAATCAACATCTGGAAAATCATTATTCGTCAGTATATCGGTGACGGCGCCTGATTTCAGGTTATACCATGCCAGGTACGGTTCCGATTTTGCCGAATCATCCAATTTTATTTGAAATGGGATCAACAAGCTCTGGCTATCTTTACTCCACCAATATGTGGTTGTGTCGTCAGGAATATAATGATGATAATAAACGGGGTTTTCAAAACCGCTCAGATACACCCATTTCATGGTGAAATCGGGTAGCGAAATGATCCCAATTTTTCCGATATCAGTCATATGAAATCCTGTTTCATCATAATGTTCTCCAATGCTCGAGAAGGCTATTTTCTTCGAGTCAGGCGACCAGGATAGGATTTGAAACTCGTGTTCGCTCATTGTTTGGTCGAATTGGGTAAGTTGGTATTCCTTCTCTTGCACCGGCTCGTAAAGGTAAAGCTGGTTGATTCCAGCGGCGTCTGTGTCGCTGAAAGCTATATAGCGGCTGTCTGGTGACCATCTCAGGAAGGGGCTTCCCGCGCCGCCCCTTTTGGTAAGTTGGATCGGTGCTTGGGGTACATCGGGATCAACATTCACCAGCCTAACATCCTGAACTTTTGCCGAAGCTGCACCATATCCGAAATCCCCCACAGCTTTATATGCTAACCAACTACCATCAGGAGATAGCACGTACTGGTAAATATGCGTTCCATCTTCAGGCTTTCGAAGGCGCACGGTTTGATTGTTTAGCTCCGCGCCATGCAAGTCAAGCTCGCGGAAGATAAATTTGCCTTCTTCATTGACATAATCTACAGCTCTTAGGAAACATCCATCGGGGGAAAAGGAGACCAAGCTATAATCCATCGACTTGAAACGATACAGGAAATTGAGATCTTGGCCCAACACTTCTACGCTATCTCCCAAACCTAATACAATTTCATTAAACAACTGGATCACAACGCCGATCCTGGCATTTGGATCCGGCGACGGTGTTAGGCTGGGCAAAGGAGTAAACGAAGGAGATGGGCTGGCTGTTGTTCGAGGGGTTAACGTCGAGGAAGGAGGCGAGTTCGGAACTGCGGGTGTAAATAATCTTGGAGTAAGCGCCAATACTCCGGTCGGCGGCATCGCTGAAGGTTGCGTGGAGGTAAATGTTGCTGAAGTCGCCGGCGTTTGTTGAAGATCTTTGCCTACCGAACAGGCAGTTAGGATCGAAAGGCATAACAAAACAATTACTTGTTTGATTGAGAAATTCAGGGAGGAATTATTTAGCATAATACCAGCCTTTTGGTAATTGTTCATCATACCCGCCAAAGCGAGTCGAAATATCCACCCAGTTTTTATGTAATTCATTAGAGTCATTTGCCCAATAACTGTCAGCAGTGTTTCCCCTCTCATATCCGGCTTGATTTCGAACTTCGAAATGTAAATGCTTGTTGCCTTTTTGGGTTCCAGTATCCCCCATTTGACCTATTACTTCTCCTGCATGGGTTTTTGGTTCCCACTTCAATATCCGGGCTAAAGCTTGCAAGATGAAAATAATAAGAATAAAATCTTTTTCCATTTACATTGTGTTCAATTGTTATTCGTAAACCGCCATTATGGTCTCCATGGTCACTAACGTCTACGATTATCCCATCGTAATCAGCATAAATATCGTCAGAATCGTCAGAGTTCGCTTTCACGATATCTACGCCTGGATGTGCGCCATCATGTTCATAAGTTGCATTTTTCACCAAAGTATTAGGAGCGCCAAATTTTGTGGAAATTATTCCCCCATCAGTCGGCCAAAACAAATCCTCAACAAATATATCTTCCGGCCTCCCTTTTTTGGGTACGCTATATTTCATGCTAATTGCTTTCCGGCCATTCGTGTCAAAACAGTTCCCATCTTCATCACAGGTGGCATGCCCCGACGGATCCCGGTATCTCAAAGGATTATTGAGCATCCCCGCATAACGATCCCAGGCAGCCGGATTGCCTGCCCCGGGTATAATCGTATCCGCAGAGGAGAATCTTGCAAGTGCAGGGTCAAACCAGCGCGCATTGTAGAACATTAGCCCAAAATCGCCCATGTTCGAATACTGCCCTGTATATTGATACTTCGTCGGCAGGCTGCCCGAGGTGTACCGGATTTCACCCCATCCTTTATATAACTGCTTCGTCACATTTCCCCCACTCACATCCGCGCTCACGCTCGTGCTGCCCAGGTGGTCGCTCAGCAGGAAGTACATTTGCAAGTATCTCCTTGGCAAGTCAGGTTTTTCAATATCAGGGATAGTTTATAAATGTTAATTTTACTTGCCTTTAATCATCCAACCAACCACTTCCATGTCTTGTGCAATCACAGCGGCAAAATCCTTTACTACGTCAATCAATATCACGCGATTATGATTCTCAGCATACTCGTCATTAATAAGAATTTGAGTGCCATCTGGTGACCATATCGGTCCTTTCTCGGAATATCCATGTTTTTCAATACAATAATCATATACCTGACCAGAATTCA
>JAKOUW010000114.1 GCA_029782365.1 Chloroflexota bacterium | reverse complement strand
AGGCCTACCGAGCAGGGGCAGCCGATCAAAAAAGTGGTATCTAATAACTTCATGGGCTGGCCGTCCTTCTTGTCGGGTAACTGCTTCTGTCCTGCGTGTGCATACCTGTTTTCGGATCAAACCTTTCGGAAGAAATCCTGGGCAGCGTCCGTTTCCGGTGGGTTTCGGATCTTCAGAAACGACGAAGCGCAGGAGATTCTTTTTAATCCACCACAAGCCCCGTTCTTCATTCACATCGCAAAACGTGGACAGAAGCAAACCTGGCTTTCGTGTCTTCATCGGATTGCCAGCAATCCGAATCGCTACTGGTTTTCCCATGAGTCTTACGACATCCCGATTCTCTTTGAGCGGGAGCGTGCACGGGAATATGCAAAATGGGCCGACGAAGCCCTTGAATTCGGGCTGACGAAGACGGAACTTATTTCAGGCCAATTCAAGCCAAAGTCATGGGAGAAGGCGTATAAGCAGGGCCGGGCGGATATGCTCCGGCGATTGGGCGCCCTCAAAGGTGACCCACTATGGGAGGTGATTGTAGATGTCGCCAGAAAATGAAAAGAAGGTCATTGAACTCCTGGCCATTATCTATAACACAATCGACTGGGCTAAAATGAGAACACGGCACGGATCTTACGACATATTCAACCACCGCGTCAGGGCTGCAAGCCGGCGGGCCACACTATATGAGGCCGTCAGTAAGCTGGCCAACTATTTCGGTCTTCAGTCATTGCCCCAAGAAGCAATTGTGATCACACAAGAATTGCGTCCTTATGAACGGGAGGTACTCAACAAGCTGTACTTGGAGCACATCCCTATGTCCATGCTGGCCATTATGCGGGCCAAAGAGATTCGCGATTTGCGGGAAAATGCCGGACAAAAAAAGTTGGTTTTCCACGTTCCTGAGGAGGGATTGAAATCATGAATAAGAGATATGTCGAGATTGAAGGCACTGTAACTGCATTGACCCCTATTTTTCACGGCGGTGACGAAAAAACAGGGTCGACGCCGGTGCTCAGGACCATCATGGTGTTCGTGGACGGCCTGGGTGAAGTCCCGATTCCTTACCTATCAGGCAATGGTATCCGGGGCAAGCTGCGCCGCTTGCTTATGAAAGACTTCCTCGACCTTGTCGGTTATGAGATTCATAACACGAAGCTGTATCATGCCCTGTTTTCCGGCGGAGTGCTGGAGTCCACGGAAGAAACCTCAGGGTACATTGACCTGAAACTTCGAAAGCGCGTCCGGGACCTCATACCACCCATCGCGATATTCGGTTGCGCCATCGGTAACCAGATGATCCAGGGTATTCTCACAGTAGAGCACATGTGGCCCATATGTGAGGAGTACCGGCCGTATTTGCCGCCAGCCTATCAGGCTGACGAGAGGGCCAAACAACCCATCCGAATATTCACCGACCAAAGCTTCATCACCCGCCGAGATGATCTGCGCGCCGAACGAAAAGAAGATGAGCAGGCTGTGCAGATGAAGGTGAATTATGAGTGCTTTGTGCCGGGTACGAAGTTTTACCATCGTTTTGTCTTGCACATCCCGGACGAGCTCCAACTGAGTTGCTTCGGCCGGCTGCTCAACCTCTTCGATGCAGTACCGTATGTGGGCGGGAGGGGTTCCAGCGGTGACGGTAAGGTGATGTTGGGGTACAAGCTCCGGCCAGACGAGAGTCTGTATCTCGAGTTTGTCGAACAGAAGAAGGAAGACATTGTGGCTCTGCTGGCTGAACTGGAGGAAAAACTATGAGTGGCATTCTAGAAGAAGCCAACTACTTCAGGATGATCATGGAGGCGGCCCCGCCCATCCGGTGGGGCCGGATGCGACCGTTCAAAATCACCTTCAAGGTGGGGTCACCCGTATGTATCACTACACCGTGGATCAACTTCGACGGACTCCTGGCACACCTGATACTCCTGGATTCTCTGGGCCCTGACTTTTACATCACACCGAAGAAGCTCAATCTTACCCCGTATTTGCCGAAGAATCGCAGGATGTTACCGCTCAAGCGCACCGGTCAACTCTATCATGCCAGTGTCAGTATGTTTACCCCGTCGAGCTTGAGGGTGACGCAGATCTACAAGCGGTTTGAAGAACGTTGGGCCCACAACCTCGATAAGAAGAAGATATACCAGGGTACGGGCACATTTAGGTCGTTCATGATGAAGCAACCTTACGTGCCATGCAAAGAGGTTACGTACTATGTCCATGGTGATATGGAAATCATCCGTGAGCTCATCGAGAAGTACCTGGTTGGCCTGGGTAATGATGTACGCATTGGCTTTGGGATAATTCGGGATGCGGTATTTGAAGAGACTCCGGCAGACTGGTCTCTCGTGGCCAACGGTGTAGCCATGCGGCCCATACCGGTAGAGTTTTGCGAGGAGTATGAAGACGCGGCATATCTCGCCTGGAAAGCACCGTACTGGGCCCCGCAGAACGTTGCACTGTGTGTGCCGCCCGGGGCCAGGTGCACGTTAAGGGATGATGTTGCATGGAAATGAGCGAATGGCGCAAGGTTCTAACAGCCTGGGCTGGGGCTGAAGAACACAGGAAAGTGGTTTCAAGAGCCCGGGAATGCATCCGCCAGGCTCTGGCCAAATGCAGAAAGCCTTATGTGGCATTTAGCGGCGGCAAGGATTCGACATGCGTTCTGCACCTGGTCCTGGAGCAGGCTCCTGATACCATGGTTCTGCATTGGGACTATGGGCCCTATTACATTCCTCGTGAGATAGAGCAGGAATTTATTGACCATGCAAAGGCCATTGGAGCACGGAATCTCCGAGTTGAGACATCTGCCGAGTACGAGCGTCTCGGGCGCAAAGCAATCAACGTCCTTGGTCGGGAATACCTTGGGAAGCTGGTCCCAAAACTTCGGGATGAAGAGGGATATGACCTGGTATTCCTGGGTTTGCGAGCAGAAGAAAGCGTCAAGCGTAGGCTTAAGACAGAAGGCTCAATTTGGCGAGAAAAAAAGATGTTGAATTGTGCGCCGATTAGAGACTGGTCTTGGCGTGACGTATGGGCCTATATCTTTGCCCACGACCTTCCCTATGCTAGCGTGTATGACCTTTACGCGCCGGTGGTTGGCATACAGAATTTGAGGCTCACAACCTTCTTCGATCCAGAGTTTGATAAGTTCGGAAGTCCGAACCTGGACGGCATACTGATGTGGCGCCACAGACATCTGGACCCGGGGGACTGAAGCCCAGGTTTTCGGTGAAGGAGGTGGCCAATATCAGAAACAAACGAGCCAATATCAGAAACAAACGATATGAGCGTGAGGTACTGCGCTTCGTCGAAAATGAACTCTATGCCTACCCGTGGATAGAGCAAGAGTTGCAGGAGTTGCGTGCCGATATTATCGAAGCCGGCTATGGGACTACGACCGTGCCGGCCAACAACAAGACAATTACCCCAGGCGACCCGACGCTTGAGAAGACAATCAAATTGATTACGTCCAAGAGACTCAAGCGGCTGACTGAGTCTTACGAAGCCATCTCCCGAGTATTGGCTAGACTCGACGACGACCAACGCAAATTTGTGCAACTGAAGTACTGGGACAGGAAATTGACCGACTATGGCATCTGCCAGCGACTCTACATATCGCGCAGGACGTTCTACAACTGGCGGCATCGGATACTGAGGAGCATTGCTGAGGAAATGGGACTGCTGTGACCACTTTGCACAAAGATTGCACTTTGGGCCTTATGAAACGTGCTATGTTGTTATTGGCGGAGAATAGTAAACTGCATACTGAGGGAGCCGTACATGAGGGCGGCTTTTGGTTTAAGGACGCCGGAAACGGAGGGTAGTACACACCATCGCGAGGCAGGGGCGGGGCCTGGTGTGAGATATGTTCCATCTTTCAGAATAGGAGGTGAGCCTTGTGGCTGCTCAGAGAGAGCCGCTGAAAGTCCAGTACGTGGACATCGATTCGCTGAAACCCTTCGAAGGGAATCCGCGCACTATTTCCGAGAAGGGGCTGGAGAAGCTCCAGCGGAGCATTGAGGAGTACGGCTTCGTC
>JAKOUW010000167.1 GCA_029782365.1 Chloroflexota bacterium | reverse complement strand
CGTATTGGACTGCCTCAGGTTCGCAGGTACAGATTGAACCTCCTAGCCCAGGAGGAAAGACATTTTTTTGAGCAATTGGAGAATAGAGCCTACGTCTACCCTGAAATGTTGCCGCTGTTGATATTGAGAGTGGAAGGCGAGAATTATGAGTAATTGGCGTGAGTATATCCTCAATCAGTTCGTCCCCGGGGCTGCCCGGCTCACTTTAGTGGCTGACCCCGACTTCCTTCTGGTCGACGAACTTATCTTCGAAGGTATACAGGAAAAGGGGTTTGAACTGGTTCAACTCGAAGATAATATCGCTTTTCGCTACATATACGAGTCTCGATTCAGATCTCGCTGGGACCAAGGGCATGATCTGGATCTTGTGGTCGTATTGCACTCTCAGTCAAGCGTTCTTGATCAGTTGCCATTTGACCTGCTTCAAACTGGTAGGAGGCTAGCTTTCACCCTCGGGGACATATTTCCAAATTTGAGTTATCCAATTGTGGCAGCCCTGGACGTTGAAGACCTCGACGCTTTATATGAAGCCCAGCTGAAGTACAAGCCTGAACCACTGGGCGCAAATGATACCAAAGAGTTTATCCTCCGCTATGTGTTCGAGATTGCACCAGAGCTGATCAAGAAACCATCCCACCTACTCCGATTGCTGATCCGTCTCCATTATCGCAGACAGCGGATACCATCACTGATCAGAGAACGGCTAGTCGAACTACTGCTCAATAATGGGCAGTTTGCAGGATGGCCGCTTGAACAGTTGATATCGGACCGGGAAGCCTTCTTCGCTTTTCTGCAGGAACGTTGGTCGATATTCCTTGACCGCCAGGCAGCGAAAGGTTTACCGATGACCCGTGAAAGGGACCAAGGATACACCCTTGTCGTTCCAGGACCCATTGATATACCATTCGATCACGATGATGTCCGTGTGTATCTTGACAACCTATTTACCGAAGGTCTGCTGCAGCCAGTATCTCATGATCACGCTAGCGCCTTGTCCAAGAGCTGGGTGAGCATAGGCATTAAGACACAGGAGCTTGAGGATAAGTCCCGCCGATTAAGGAGA
>JAKOUW010000165.1 GCA_029782365.1 Chloroflexota bacterium | reverse complement strand
GGCTCGTCAGCGGGGAGCGTGGCGTTGAACGTCGACGGCAGCCTGACCACCCTGACGGCGATCATCCCGCTGACGACGACCATCAACAGCCTGTATGCAGTGATGCACTGCTCGGCGACCTGCCTGGTGAAAGACTTCAAGCTGGAAAAGCTGCCCACGTATTACCAGGTGAGCGGGCAGAGCGTGCACGACGATTTTGGCGCTCCCGACGGTGTGACGAGCTACGCCTACGACGGGCAGGCGACCAACGACTCGATCCACTCTGCGGACGTGTACACTACAACCGTCGAGCGCCTGTACGTGCAGCCGTACAGTGAATTCCGGGGCAGCGCCCTGGCGCGGCAGAGCGACCCGGCCGGGCTGAGCACGCTGACCTTCTACCACCAGGACGATGAGCTGAAGGGGCAGGCCAGCGCCAGCTTGCAGGCCAGCCTGAGCTTCGTGGACGACTTCAATGCCTGGCCGGAGAGCGGCTGGAACGCGCCGGGCGGAACCTGGAGCCTGGGACAGTTGGAAGGCGACCCGGCGTTGAAAGGGGTGAGCAGCCAGAGCGATTGGAGCGGGCGCATCAACCGCAGCATAACGCTGGGGCTGGACAAAGCGCTGCTGGTGCAGTTCCGGCTGGAGAACAGCAACAGCCAGGCCCGGTTAGGGCTGACCAGCGGCACGGCCGGCACGAGCGGCTACCGGCGCTGGGCGCTGGAGGCCAGCGGGGCAGGCAGCGCTTACGTGTCGCAGTACGTGGGGGTCACTCAGACGGTCATCCCGCTGGGGCTGGCGGTGCGGCCGGGCGTGTGGTACGTGCTGCTGCTGGCGGCGGGCAGCGAGCGCAGCTACGCCAGAGTTTGGGAGCGCGACCAGCCGCAGAACGCCGGCCTGGCCGACAGCGCCAGCCCGGCGGAGTTCAAATCCACGGCGAGCTGGACAGAAAACGCCTACATCAACAAAATCAGTGCAGGCGGGGCGAGCGCTGCCGTGTGGCTGGACACCTATGCCGAAGGGCAGTTCTACAGCCTGAGCGAGACGAGCTATGCGGCGGCGGACTGGGCGCCGGTGCACGCCGAGGCCAGCGCCCGGCCGTACACCTACAGCACCAACTGGTACTTTGTCGAGCTGGAGATCGGCTGGCGGCCGGTGATGAGCACGACCAGCTTCACTTTTGTGGGCGGGGCGCTGAGCGGCAAGCGCAGCTACTACGGCTACACCAACAGCCCGCAGTACGGCAGCCAGACGCGCCAGGTGGAAGGATATTGGAGCGGCAGCGCCTGGCAGGATGAACACTTCACGCGCCGCGAATACTATTACAGCGCCGGAGCGACGACCAGCTACCTGCCGGGACTGCCGGGGTTGAAAGACGAATACCGCTGCGTGACCGTGGCCCCTGACCCGCAGAACACCAACGGCGCCTGCGCCAGCTTCATCATGGGGAAAATGAACGCCAACGGCAAGTACGCCCAGGACTACCTGCTGGCCTCGCAGAACTACCTGTACGACGGCGCATTGTTTGACGATGCCAACCGCAACCACACCAGCTCGCCGCTGGCGGGACAACTGACCGGCGAACGCGCCTTCCTGCGCTACAACGCCGCCAATTACGGCGATGCGCGCTACCAGTACAGGCGCTACCATTACGACGGTTATGGCAACCGGGATACGGTCACCGTCTACAGCGCGGAAGGCGCCGCCAGCAGCGTGCCGGGCAGCGGGGCGCAGGCCACCACCACCTGCTACGGCACATTCACCTGGGCGACGGGCGCCTGCGCCAACGACGGCTACGGCATCTACGCCCAGGGCACAACCAACCCCCTCGGGCAGCACACCGCCGTGACGTATGACAAACGCCTGGGTGTGCCGCTGAGCGAGACCGGCGCCAACGGAGCCGCCACCAGTGCCGAGTACGATGTCTTTGGGCAGCTGGTTAAAGTGATCAAGCCGGGGGACAGCTCGGCCAACCCGAGCGTGCAGATCGTCTACCACCTGCCGTCCGCCCGGCGCAGCCACCCCTTCTGGACCTCGGTCAGCCAGGTGATCAGCGGCACGTAAACGATGAGCGTGCGCAAGTTCTACAACGGGCTGGGGCAGCTCATCCAGAGCCAGACGGCGGGGGCGACGCTGGCGGACGGAGCCTGCAATGACGCCCAGCACTCGCCGGACGTGTGCGACATTGTGGTGGACACGCAGTACGATGCGGCGGGGCGGGCGGTGCGCCAGAGCGTGCCCTACACCACCACGCTCAACGGCGGCTTCCGGGCGCAGACCTTCAGCCAGCCGGCGTCGCGCACGGCTTACGATGCGCTGGGACGCACCACCATCATCACCGGCACCGACGGCGCCACCAGCAAGACCTTCTATTTGTTCCTCGAAACGCGCACACAGGATGCCCGCGGCAACCAGACGCGCACGCTGTACGACCGGCGGGGACGGGTGAGCCAGGTCATCCCGCTCAACGGCAGTGACGTGAACAGCCCGATCGGACCCAGCGTGACCTACCTGTACACCGAGACGCTCAAACAGCAGACGGCGGCGCTGCGCGGCGGGGTGAAAGTGGTGCAGGAGTTCGACTACGCCGGGCGGCAGACGCAGATGGTGGACCCCGACCTGGGGACGTGGAACTATGCCTATGATGCGCTGGGCAACCGGACGCGCCAGACGGACGCCAAAGCCCAGACCATCTGCATGTATTATGACAGCCTAAACCGGCTGAAAGGCAAGAACTACCGCAGCGATACCAGCTGCCCGGGTGACTCGGGCAGTTACAGCCTGAGCTACAGCTACGACAGCACAACGGGGGGCAATTATGGGATCGGGCAGCGCACCGGGATGGTGGATGGTTCTGGCAGCACGAGCTGGAAGTATGACAGCCGGGGTCGGCTGGTGCAGGAGAGCAAAGTGGTGAGCGGCAGCGGCACGTTCGTCACCCAGTACGGCTACAACCGCGCCGACCAACCGGCCTGGATGAAATACCCGGCGGACAACGCCGGGAACGTGGGCGAGCAGGTGACCTACGGCTACAACAGCCAGGGGACGCTGAACAGCCTGTACAGCAGCACCAACAGTTACTTTTATGTGGCGCAGACCATCTATGATGCGGCGGGACGGGTGGACCAGCGCTGGCTGGGGGCAGCCAACCTGGGCAGCCAGCCGGTGGTGGTCAGCGACTATGACTACCACCCGTGGAGCGTGCAGGGAGGCGCGCTGCGCAACCTCAAGGCGGGCTCGTATACCGACCGCACGTCGCTGCAGTCGTTCGAGTATAATTACGATGCGATGGGCAACCTGAACTGGATCAAGGACTACAAAGCCGGCGGCATCCAGACGCAGAGCTTTACGTATGACAACCTGAACAGGCTGCTGTCGGCGGGCGCCAGCGGGGGCACGTGGGGGACGTATGCCGAGAGCTACAGCTACAGTGCGACCAGCGGCAACCTGGCGAGCAAAGGGAGCAGCAGCTACAGCTATGGGGCGCAAAGCGGAACCTGCCCGGATGGGGCCTTGAGCAAAGCGCACGCCGTGGTGACGGCCGGGTCGAACAGCTACTGTTACGATCTGAACGGCAACATGGTCAAGCGCACGGTGTCTGGGCAGAGCTACACGTTGGCGTACAACGCCGAGAACCAGATGAGCGGGGTGAGCGGGGCAGCCAGCGCGGCGTTCGTTTATGATGGCAGCGGTGTGCGGGTGAAGGGCACGGCGGGGGGAGTGACAACGGTGTACATCGGCAACTATTTCGAATGGACCGGCAGCACGAGCACGCTGGTGAAGTACTACTATGCCGGGGCAGTGCGGGTGGCAATGCGCAGCGGCAGCAGTGCGGAGCAGACGACGGGGCTGAACTTCCTGCTGGGCGATCACCTGAGCAGCACCAACCGCATGGTGGACCCGAACGGGGTGGCGCAGGCAGAGCTGCGCTACCGTGGCTGGGGAGAGACACGCTACGCTTACGGGACGATGGGGACCACCTTTCAGTACACCGGTCAGCGCAACCAGGCGGAAATAGGGCTGTACTATTATGGGGCGAGGTGGTACGACAGTGGGCTTGGGAGGTTCACCAGCGCGGATACTGTGATACCAGCAGGGGTGCAAGGGCTGGATCGTTATGGTGGAATGTACAATAACCCTGTTAGATATCGAGATCCAAGTGGTCACAATCCTCAATGCGGTCCAGATGGAATTTATTGTGATAATAGTATTTCCTGGCAAGAAAAATATGGATTAACTTTAGACGGAGATTGGAACACCAGGGATATTTTAGCGATTAAATCTGCTGTAAAATCGGCTGGAAAAGCAATTGGTTTAGCATTAGGCATGAAAGTAAATCCGGCAGCAGCTTTTACAGCAATTTTCGGTTCGGTGACCATTACTAAAGGCTTACAAAATGCAAATTATTACTGCACTAAAAATATGGGAAGTGCAGGCGGTTGTACTTCATCAGCGCATCAAATAAACTTTGCTTCTTTGCAGCAGGAAACAGTATCTGGTGGTGGGGTAATTCCTGAAAATATAGCTTTCATGGCTGCCAGAAACAATGTTGTACATGAACTGGGCCACGCATTTGCAGATCTATGGTATAGAAATAATGGCACATACGATTATTCGGGGCCTCATGGTCAGATACCAGATAATCTAAGGAACGAATCAGGGTTTGCTCCATTACCAGCTGATGTAATCCCTGGTTCGGTTCTAATTTGGCGTCAGCACCCAAATGACACAAGTCCACAGGAGATATTTGCAGATATGTTCTTAGGCTGGACTTTCGATACTTGGGCAAGTAATAATATTGGGATTGAGCGAAGCACTTTTATGAACACGAATATGGCAGCTTGGATAAGATAAGTATATTGGAAAGTATGAGTAAGCCAAATTATTCTCCAAAGTTTAGGGGTTGGCCAATAATTATCATTTTTTTGACTGGATGCGTCATTTATTCAACTCAAGCAACTGTACCCACTGAGATACAAACTCAACCATTCATGATAACAACCCTGATTAAATCTATAACTCCCACTAACATTATCGAAAAAACATCGACTAAAACGCCAACAGTTACGCCTTCACCAAGTTCAAAGCCACCAGTGCTAACATCAACTCTGCAACCAACCCTCTCTGCAGAAGAGTCAAAATCTTTACTATTAAACCTTCTAGTAAGTAACGGCGATTGCCTTTTACCTTGTATTTGGGGCCAAATCCCCGGGGAAACAGATTTAAAGTCAATAGATAATTTTGTGTCGCGGTTTGGCAAAGCGACACGTGAAAATGAATTTTTCGTTGATCATTCCGAATCGAGTAATGGAAAATATTCAGGTTTATCCATTGTTTATTGGAAAGGTAATTCTGAAAACCTATCACGCGTTTCTATAATCTTGGATTATCCCAGGATTTATGAAAAAGTCAGAATTCTCTCTTTTTACTCAGAAGTTGCTTTACAATCGGGTGAAGGACCAAATCAAAAATCCATTGTTACCTATAGTAATCCATTCTTTTATCAATTCCTTCAGTTATACATGTTGCCAAAAATCCTTACCGATTATGGACCTCCGTCAAAGGCACTGGTTTTACCATATTATGATAATCCTTTCAATCCGGCGGGGTTTGTCGTTCCCTTCAGTCTGATCCTTTATTATAAAGAACGGGGAATTTATGTTGAATATCTATTTCCCAGGGAGATATCAGGTGTTTTTTATAAAGGGTGTCCATTTAAAACAGGAACCATTATACTCAGAACCTGGGACCCCGCGGGCGATGTTACATTAGAAGAAATTGTAAATGATAAATCTGTCGGGATAAATGGGCTGAAATTCACCAAATCAATGGATGATGCCTCCTCTTTAACCGTAGATCAATTCTATCAAATATTCAAAGACATTAATAATAGGACTTGCATAGAAACCCCAATAGAATTATGGGACATGAAAAAGGCACCTATTTCTACGCCATAAGGGTAAACACGAGACAAACAATCGAAGACCAACCGGCCTGGATGAAATACCCGGCGGACAATGCCGGGAACGTGGGCGAACAGGTGACGTACGGCTACAACGGGCAGGGGACGCTGAACAGCCTGTACAGCAACACAGCCAGCTACTACTACGTGCCGCAGACCACCTATGACGCCGCCGGGCGGATGACGAAGCGCCTGCTGGGGGCAGCCAACCTGGGCAGTGCGCCGGTGCTGACCAGCAGCTACTACTACCAGGGCTGGAACGTGCAAGGCGGGCGGCTGCGCATGGTGGAAACCAAAGACAGCCAGAACACCCTCTACCAGAGGCTGAGCTATACCTACGACCCGGCAGGCAACATCACTGCCATCCTGGATGGAGCCAACAGCAGCCAGAAACAGTGTTTTGCTTACGACAACCTCTACCGGTTGACCAGCGCCAAAGTGGGCAACAACGACGCCAACTGCAGCGGCTCGCTGGGCAGCGGTGAATATGCCGATGAAACCTACGCCTATGACGGCACGACCGGCAACCTGTCCAGTAAGACCGGCATGGGAAGCTACACCTATGACGCCAGCCACAAGCATGCTGTTGCCACAACCAGCGCCGGCGGGTCGTTCAGCTATGACGCCAATGGAAATATGACCCACCGCGACCTGCCGGATGTACTGGATGCCAACACCTACGATTACACCTTTGACGCTGAGAACCGCCTGGTGCAAGCCAAGAAAAACGGCAGCATTGTGGCGACGCTCACTTATGACGGGGATGGCAAACGGGTCAAAGCCGTGCAGGGAGGCACAACCACCGCATTCGTGGGCGGGTATTTCGAATGGAGCGGTTCGACCAGTACGATAGTGAAGTATTACCAGGCTGGCGGGCAGACAGCGGCAATGCGCACGGGGAGCGGCAGCGGCACGAGCGGGCTGCGCTTCTCGTTGAGCGACCACCTGGGCAGCACCATGCTGACGATCAATGCCGACCTGAGCGGCAGGGCAGACCAGCTCTACAAACCGTGGGGTGAGTCCAGGTACGCCTCCGGCGCGCTGGGGACGAAATATACCTACACCGGGCAGTACAGCTACGCCACCCCTTCAGCCAACGACTTTGGGCTGATGTATTATAGGGCCAGATATTATGACCCGCTGGTGGGACGCTGGGCGCAGCCGGATAGCATCATTCCTCAACAATCCCAGGGTGTGCAGGCATGGGACCGCTATGCAGGGATGAACAATAACCCTGTGCGCTGGAATGATCCGTCAGGACATTGTATCGGGGATGATTGGTGCACTGAAAAATCACACAATACGAAACAACCTCAACCTTCTTACTCCGGAAGCCCAATAAAAGGCGCTCAAGTCCAAGTCTCAATTGCGGTTGGATTTCCAATCGAATCAGATTCAAAGATAGCTCTCGTTCCTATATTATTTTATAGTGTGAATTTTGTATTTGATAATGATTATGGATTTCAAATTTTTGGGAGTAAAAGAGATGCAGAGTTCGTAACTAAAAACGGAAGCACAAGTTATCGAGCAGGGCCCGCTGAGTTAAAGGAACCCAGTCATTTATTAAGCCTTTCCACAACTGTAGCTGCTGGCTTTATTGGAGGAAGTGGTTTCAGGACCACAAATGATTATCAAGGGAGATCTGAGGATCAACAACTCGGTTTAGGTGTAGTTCAAGGTGATTACTACGTTGGATATAATGAAAAGACGGGGCAATTTGATTCGTCTTACTTATGGGGAGCTGATTTAGGGTACAGTTGGGGTCTCCCAATAACAGTGGGCAATATTGCTCTGAAGTCCGATCCATTATTTAATATGCCTAGGCTGGGTCCGCCACCGCGATAAAGTGATATGAGAAATTTGGAATTCTAGTTCGCGGTAAAGAAACACTTGTGAAAAAGCAAAAGCTATTCTTGTTTTTTGTGACATCATTCCTGGTTTGTGTAGGATTGTTTTATTTTGGGAAAAACATATATGAAGTGATGGTTTACTTCCATCCACCAATCACGGTTGGAAATTTTCCACTGCACAATAAATGGAAATTGAATCTAGACGAAGATGTGCTGTCAGTTACAAATGTAACCGATCAGCCCATTGTCGTTATCCAAACGCAAAAGGCGCTTTATGGCCTGGATCAAGCGACAGGAAGATTGAAGTGGCGGACTGAGCTAATAAACAATGGCGATTCAACCTCACCAAAATCATTTGGCGGTAACATTTATGCGGTTGGCAATCAATATGCTATAGCCCTCAACCAAGAAAATGGAGAGATAATTTGGAAAACTCCTCTCGAAATCAGTTCTGGTTCAAAGAGCACAGCTGTTTCTGATGGCCACTTTTTTGTTAATGAAACTTCCTATATTATATTTGCTTTTGATAGGCAAAATGGAAACCTCTCTTGGCAGATTCCAACTTTGCGCGGAATTTCTGAAATACATGTAAATCACCAAGTTGTTTACGTAATTAATGATGGAATTTATCAATATGACGAAGGTACTGGTAAGCCACTTACTGAGTACAATGCCCCAGGATATTTTTCCAGTGATTTTCGCCGTCCATTTCTATGTTTCTTACATACAGAAGATGCGTATGCAATCAAAGAGATCGAATGTGACAACGTAGAAAAAAATCAAATTCTATGGAAACAATCTTTGGAGGGTTCTGGTTTTCCACTGCTTAAAATCTTAGAAAACGAAATTCTAATCAGCATGCATTCCGAGCTGTTTTTTTTAAACTTAACCACAGGAGAAATCGTATGGAGCAAAGAAGCTAAAGGCGTAAATAATATTTCTTTCATTGACAATGTGATTTATGCCTTTGAATCGGGAAGCAGGAAGATTCTTGCTTTGACAGAGGAGGGAACTGAGTTAGGTTATATAAAAACTGCACCGAGTCTCTTATTAACATATGACCAGGAGATCATGACATCGTCTGATGATGAGCTAATTTTTGCAGTGGGCAACAAAGTATATGTCTATGGAAAATGAAGCCCCCCGAACTTTATCAGGGATTGATTCCTGCTGGTTGGATGACTGGCAAGAGTAAAAGGGGTGATTTGTTTATTTTTATAACTGCGTCCGTTTTTGTTCTTACAATCTTCCGAAACTTTTCTCCTGTTTTTTCAATCGATGAATTTGGTCTACCCCAAACTATTCATTTCGCCGCCAGGCGGTAGATGCTGCCGGCATAATCCACCACGAAAACATTCCCGGCGTCGTTTTGGCCGAAGGAGGAGATGTGCAGGCCGCTGTCGAACAATTGCTCGTTTTGCCACCTGCCGTCCGCCGGGCGCAGCCATCCCTTCTGGACCTCGCTCAGCCAGGTGATCAGCGGCACGCAAACGATGAGCGTGCGCAAGTTCTACAACGGCCTCGGCCAGCTCATCCAGGCGCAAAGTGCCAACGCCGAGCTGGCCAGCGGGGCGCGCGACGTGGTGGTGGACACCTATTACGATGCGGCCGGGCGCGCCTACCGCCAGAGCGTGCCGTACGAAGTTGTCACCGGGAGCGGCTTCCATACCCAGGATGCGGGGCAGGCATACACGCAGACGGCGTACGATGCGCTGGGACGGGCGACCAGCGTGACCGGCCCCGACCTGAGCGCGCAGACCACCAGCTACGCCATCCCGTACAACGGCGGGCAGCCGTATTACGAGACCTGCGTCACCGACCCGGCCAGCCGCACCACCTGCTCCCGGCAGGATGCCTGGGGGCGCACGACGGAAGTGCACCCGCCGGCCGGTCCCTGGACGCAGTATGCGTACACTGAGCAAGACCTGCTGATGTACGTCTACCAGAAAGACGGCTCGACTACCTTTGCCACCACCACGCTCAATTACGACCGCGCCGGGCGCAAGACCAGCATGAGCGACCCGGACATGGGCGCCTGGAGCTACAGCTACAACGCCCTGGGCAGCCTGACCGGCCAGGCGGACGCCCGCGGCTGCGTCACCTCTTTGAGTTACGATTTGCTCAACCGGCTGAGCGGCAAGAGCTACAGCGGTGCGGGCTGTGGAGCGAGCACCGGCGCGGTGAGCTACAGCTACGACGGCGTGACCACCCGGCGCGTCGAAGGCGAAGCCTACAGCAGCCAGAGCGGCTCGACGGGAGCGGATTACAAAACCCCCGCATCCAACGGGCAGGTGCTGGGCTCGAACTGGGGAGCGACGAGCGGCAGCTACGCCCTATATAACAACCTGAGCTTTGGCGAGAGCGGGCAGAACACCTACCTGATGCTGGTGTACGCCAACGGCAGCGCCAGCAACAGCACGGTGCAGGTGCTGGTGGACGGCGTCTCCAAAGGCAGCTTGACGGGCAAGCCAACCGGCGGCTGGGGGCAGGCGAGCGCGCAGCTGCAGACGGTGATCCTCAACCTGGGGCAGGTGGCGGCTGGAACGCACAGCCTCAAGCTGCAGGTCAACGCCAACGGGCAGAACATCGACATCGACTATTTCGTCCTCAGCAGCGGCTGGGTCGGGCAGCGGCGGGGGACGGCGGATGGCTCAGGCAGCACGAGCTGGCTGTACGACGATCGCGGCCGGCTGACCCAGGAGAGCAAGAGCATCACTGGAGGCGGTACGTACGTCACACAATGGGAGTACAATAGTGCAGATATGCTCACGCGCATGATCTACCCGGACGGCGAAGCAGTGACCTACAGCTACCACCGGCAGGGGGCGCTGAACAGCCTGGTCAGCAGCCTGGGGGAGACGTTCGTGTACAGCACGGCGTACGACGCCGCCGGGCGCATCGACCTGCAGAAACTGGGCGGGGCGAGCGCGCTGCAGTTGGATTACAGCTACTTTGATTGGGATACGGTCAACGGAGCGGGGCGGCTGAAACAGATCACAGCCGGGACGAGCGGCAGCCCGGCCTCGCTGCTGGACCTGCGCTACTACAACACCAATGGCACGCCGGTGTACGATGCGGCGGGCAACCTCCTCAACATCTACGACTACAAGATGGGCAGCCCGCAGACGCAGTCATTCGGTTATGACCAACTCAACCGGCTGACCTCAGCGGCGGCCAGCGGGGGGATGGGCGGCAACTACAGTGAGAGCTACAGCTATGATTCCAGGGGGCGGCTGTCGAGCAAGGGCGCCTATGGCACATATAATTACCAGGACAGCGCTCACGTGCACGCCGTCACCAGCCACACCGGGGGCAGCTACACCTACAATGCCAACGGCAGCCAGGTGACGCGCTCGCTTGGGGCAGACACATACAATCTATATTATGACGCCGAGAGCCGCATGGTGGAAATCAGCAAGAACAGCATCGTGCAGTACGACTTTCTGTATGACGGCAGCGGGGTGCGGGTGAAGAGCATGCGCAGCGGGCAGACAACCTACTTTGTGGGGAACTATTATGAAATCTCCGGCTCGGCGGCGACGAAATACTACTATTTGGGCAGCCAGCGCGTGGCACTGCGCACGAGTGCGGGTGTGCGCTACCTGTTTGGCGACCACCTGGGCAGCACGAGCGTGAGTGCGGATGTGAATGGGGGAAATGTGACCAGGCAGTTGTACAAAGGGTGGGGTGAAATCAGGTACTCCACAAACCCAGGCCTGCCGGCGAAGTATCAATATACCGGGCAGTACAGCTACGCCAGCGGAGCCACGGCTGACTTTGGGTTGCTCTATTACAATGCACGTTTTTATGACCCTGCGCTGGGCAGATTCACTCAGGCGGATACTATTGTACCCGGGGCAGGCAACCCGGCTGCATGGGATCGTTTTGCCGGCATGTTGAATAACCCAACGAATTCTATAGATCCTACAGGAAATAAAACATGTAAGATAGCAGACGATGCTGGAAAATGTGTATTATGGGATACATCTCCGAAAATAGCTCCGAGCAAGAACACAGTCATTATTCGTGATGTTGGTTGTTTTTATGTCTGCCATCTTGTACAAAATAGAACATTACATGTTACCTGGTATTATACTCCTGTGGAGAGTGAATTCAATAGCGGTGAAACTGTAACAGTAAACGTGGGTAAGGAAACATTAATCCTGGATAGACAAGCAGTTCTCGGCGGCGATGGAATGCGTGTTCAGGGGTCACTGCAAGTAGGAAATCGATATATTAATTCCCTGAAAGAAAATGTTGATCATACATACAGTGCATCCTGGGGATTTGGAAATCTTAATTTAGTGCCATTTACAACTGGCGCTGTCGGTCCGACCTCTCGGGGCATTTATTATTACCTTCCACATTTTGAAACAAACGACTATAACGGAATATTCCATGGAGTTGATCGTGGCGGCGATATTAAAAATGGCGATCTTGATATCTATATTGGAGTGGGTTATTCAGCGAGGAAAAAGGCTGCTAAGACTTGGCAGGATTTTATACAATCTGGAGTGTTCGGCGATGATGGGGCGAGTAATTTCTCGTATTATGAGTGCGAAAAAAAGGCGCTGCCGCCGATCAGCTTCCCAAAAGAAAATTAGCTATCCAGCCAAGCCGGAGTGGATGATTCCAAAAGAGTTGATCCGATGAAACAAAATATATGTGCTCGTCTTGGTGTAAGCATCCAAAAATCGTTTCTGCTTTTGACTTGCTTGTTGAGTGGCTGCCACCCGGCTGTGTCCATTCAGAATACCCCAACATCCGCAGAAACAGAAAAGGCGCAGGCGGCTTCTGCGGCGCCCACCTTGGCGCAAACCGTAACGCTCACCCCGACGCGCTTCCCGACGCCAACGCCAACCCCTACTTATGTTCCTTGGTTCTATCCCAGCCCGACGCCGGTTGTTTTCCCAAACAATTGGACTCTCTCCTATCTTGCGGAGGTAATTGAGGATCCAAAAGATCCCTTTAGCTACGTTCACTGGGAAATTCACACCATCCAATTGAACGGTAAAGAGTCTGTGAGGTGGGCGCAAAGTGTTCGATCGACCTACAATCCCAAATGGTCTCCCGATGGCAAGCGGCTGGCTTTTACAAATGTGCAAAATCCCGCTTATCTGTACATTCTCGATCGAGTCAGCGGGCATATGGACGAGATCAAGAATGTTGGAGAATTCACCTGGTCGAGAGATGGACAACGGATATTCTATTGTGACGATCCCAATCAATTTCAAGGCCCGCCTTTTCACTGCTACCTGGTGGATGTCGCTCAACCTGTCCGGTCGCGCAAGGTGCTGACCGAAGGAGATTGGTATGCTGTGCAGTTATTCTGGTCGCCTATCGAGGATAAAATCCTGGCAGTGGTCGATCACTGGGCAGGAGTGCGAGAAATTTTTATCATCCGCCTGGATGGACAGGTCGAGCAAATTCACACCAAGCTGAAAGCCGCATGGGCTGTTTGGCACCCGGGCGGAGAGAAAATCGGCTATGGAGTATCCTACATTTGGGGCGAAGCGCGTGAAAAGGATCTGCGCACGCTGGAAGAAAAGCAGCTCACACATACAAATAAACTCGTTGAAAAGATGGCATGGTCGCCGGATGGAGCCAACCTGGCGTATATCAGTTGGGAAAAATCACAGCCCAACCCAGCTCCTGCCGAATTGTCCATTCTCAACCTGGCTACAGGGGAAATCACACTTGTTTCCCAAAGCGGCCTGACAGCGTATTCTGTGAGCTGGTCGCCAGATGGCGCATACCTGGCATATATGGAGTCAACTGGGGATAATCGAGATGTTTGTAGAATAGAAATATATCAGGTTCAAGCAGGCATATCCTCAAAGCTAGCTCCAAATGATGTCGATTGTTATGTGCCAGCAGCCTGGTTGCCTTCGCCATAAGCGGAACGAGAGCTGCAGCGATGTTGTTTATGGGTGGTTGAGGAGCACAGTCAATGGGCAGGGAACCCGGCTGCCTGGGATCGATATGCGGAGATGCTCGATAACCCATTACTACATTGATCCTACTGGTCAAGGTTGTATAATGCCATTAAGCGGATTGGAGCGCCGATTTCTATCGCACCACCTACACCCTGACACAGGGCAGAGGCTTGAGCCTGCGCTTCAAGGTGGACAACACCAGCCCCTCGGCTGTGTTTGCCATCGAGACGGGCAGCGGAGCGGGCTACCGGCGCTTCGGATTATTGGCCGACGCCGGTAAGCTGCAGGCGCAGTACGCTATTGGGAGCACCTACACCACCTTAGATCTGATCGGCGCGGAAGCCAACACCTGGTACGTGCTGCAGATCGCCGTGGACGACGTGGGCGGTCTCAGCCTGCAGGTGTACAAAGAGAGCGACCTGGCGCTGCAGGGCTTCTACCGCAAGACGATGGACAGCGGGCAGTCATGGCGCTTCCACCAGTGGATCAAGAGCGGCAGCGCCTACCTCGACGATTACCAGGAATTTACTGCCACGCTGTATGGCTACGACCAGGGGTCGTATGGCCTCGGGCAGCGCACCGGGATGGTGGATGGTTCTGGCAGCACGAGTTGGAGCTATGACAGCCGCGGCCGGCTGGTGCAGGAGAGCAAAGTGGTGAGCGGCAGCGGCACGTTCGTCACCCAGTACGGCTACAACCGCGCCGACCAACCGGCCTGGATGAAATACCCGGCGGACAACGCCGGGAACGTGGGCGAGCAGGTGACCTACGGCTACAACGGGCAGGGGACGCTGAACAGCCTGTACAGCAGCACCAACAGTTACTTTTATGTGGCGCAGACCATCTACGACGCCGCCGGGCGGGTGGTGCAGAGAACTTATGGGGCGGTCGTGCCGCAAAACCCGCTGCTGAAGAGCGTGTATGCCTATTATGCCTGGACGAGCCAGGGCGGGCGGCTGCGGCAGGCGACAGCCGAGCTGAACGCCACGCCGGACACACTGCAAGATTTGCGATATACTTACGACCAGGATGGCAACCTGATGAGCATTGTGGATAACAAAGCCGGCGGCATCCAGACGCAGAGCTTTACCTATGACAACCTGAACAGGCTGCTGTCGGCAAGCGCCAGTGGGGGCACGTGGGGGACGTATGCCGAGAGCTACAGCTACAATGCGGCCAGCGGCAGCCTGTCCAGCAAGACCGGCATGGGAAGCTACACCTATGACGCCAGCCACAAGCATGCTGTTGCCACAACCAGCGCCGGCGGGTCGTTCAGCTATGACGCCAATGGAAATATGACCCACCGCGACCTGCCGGATATACTGGATGCCAACACCTACGATTACACCTTTGACGCCGAGAACCGCCTGGTGCAAGCCAAGAAAAACGGCAGCATTGTGGCGACGCTCACTTATGACGGGGATGGTAAACGGGTCAAAGCCGTGCAG
>JAKOUW010000162.1 GCA_029782365.1 Chloroflexota bacterium | reverse complement strand
ACATAGTCATCGGTTGCAGGATGATAATTTTCCTTTTCTCCTTGCAGCCCCTTCTTCCTCTCGGCTTCAGTTATAACATATCTGTCATCGGCCATGGTAGCCTCCCGGTGAATATTGATGAGCTTCACTGCAGTTGATTTTGCGGCACTCACGCACAGAAAAATCGACCGGCGCTATGCCGGTCTCTCAATGCATTGCTTGACAACCTGCTCTTAACCCTTCTTAAACATCCCCAGCAACCGCAAGTAATGGTTGGCTTCCCGCAGGACATGGTCGCCCAGCAGCGGGATGATAATCGATCGGATCCGGCAGGCCAGAATACCCTGGGTGCCCTGGGCTTTGAAGTCGCGCAACTCCTCTGTTGCTCTGAAACTTCTCTGGGTTACTTTATCCGGCGGGAAAGTCTTGTCGATTGCCTCCTTGGCCTCTTCGGTTAACTGGTCAAATTCTTTTCCAAATTCATGGGCCGTTCTGATCAAATCCTCTTCGGTGGGTTCCAGCAACCCGCGAATAAACTTGGCGTGTTCGGCCATCTGCCTGTTCCAGAAAAACTCCAGCTGGGCGGCTGCTCTTTCCAGGTTTATCCCTTCTCTGTTTTGCAACCTTCTGAGCTGCCTGACATACAGCTCGGCTTCGCGAATGATATGGGTAATCAGCAAGGGATAATTAAAGGTGAACATTTTGCAGGCCAGGACGTTGGTCAAAATGTCTCCCTTGAACTGGATTAATTCCTCGGTGGCTCTTATAGCCCTGCGGTTAAGGGCAGACACCTTCTCTTCCAGCACCGGGTTGGGCCCTATTACGTCGCCGCCCCGCAGCTGTGCTTCTTCCTGCGTCAATTCAGTGGGAATCTGCACCCCGGTGAAAAATATGGTTGCCATTTCAGCGCTCAAAGTAAAGGGCGTTATTACCTCGCCCGAGCGGAGAACCCTGGGGCTGACAACGCCGTCGGCCAGGGGAATGGCGTCGCCCAAAATGCCGTCAAATTCCCTGCGAAAAGCGTCGGCCCGTTGGGCATAGTCGGCGTCCCGGGGCGTAAACGCAGCTTGCAGGAAAAACGAGTGCTCTTTCATGATCCGGGCAAAAAACAGGTGCAATCCCAGAGACTGCTGTATAAATTCAGCGCCTGAAAGCACGGTCAATTCCTCCTGTTATTGGTTGGTTATACCAGCTTATGTTAACACTCCCTGGGTTGCCACGGGACAACGGTACAAAATGGAAATCAAAAAGCCGTGACGCACAGACACGGCTGTCAGATTCTATTGCTTCCCGCTGCCGGGACCTTAATACTGCACTTTCATCAACACATCCTGCTTGCCGGCAACCTTTCCTGCCGATAAGGAAATATCTCTAACCTTGTCCATATTGGTTACGAGAACAGGGGTAATAATTGACCTGGCCTTTGCTTTGAGGAATTCCAAATCAACTGCCAGCAGTTTGTCGCCGGCATTGACAGTGTCGCCTTCGGCAACAAATGCTTTAAAGCCTTCGCCCTTGAGCCCCACAGTATCGATGCCGACGTGAATGAGGATGTCAATGCCTCCATTGCTGCGAATGCCCACTGCATGTTTTGTGGGAAACAGTTGCACTATCTTGCCGGCACAGGGCGCATAGACTTCTCCGTCGGCAGGATAAATTGCCAAACCATCCCCCACCATTTTCTGGGCAAAGACCGGATCGGGAACATCCTCCAGCCTGAGAATCTCCCCCGCCATCGGCGCGTATAGTGTTAAAGTGCGTTTCTTTAAAAACCCCAGCATCATTTCCTCCTGAGCATACAGACCTTGCCGTTACGCAAAAAGTCCAATATTCTGTTAGCCTTCACCGGCGGGCAAGTTGAATCGGGTGGGGCATCCCCACCCGAAGGAACTCCATTAACAGCGGCACGCCGGATTAACCTGCGCTGATTAAAAACTCCCCAGCCGCCGGGTTAAGCAGCTGCCGGTCTTTATCCCTATTATAGTCAAACGCCAATTCACCTTCAATAAAGGTGTACAGCAAATTAAAGTCCTCGTCCAATACAATTATGTCCGCATCCTTGCCGACAGAGATGGAGCCTTTTTTATTGTCTATTCCCAGTAACCTGGCCTGGTTCAAAGAAGACATCTTTGTGACCTCTTCCAGCGGATAGGACAGGTTTTGAACAATGTTCTTCACCCCGTCCAACAGGCTCTTGGTGCTGCCGGCTATGGTGCCGTCGTCCAGCCTGCTCCAGCCTTCCTCGTCTATGGTGACGACATTGCCGAGAAAATTGTACTTGCCCGGCTGCAAATTGGAGACGAAAACGGAATCGGAAATCAGGCAAACCCTGTCTGTTGACTTCAGCCTGATAACCATATCGACCACAGCTTTGTGGATATGGTAAAAATCTGCAATCAGCTCGCAGTACACCCTGTCGTCCAGCAGGTATGCCAGCAGGGCTCCCGGCTGGCGATGATGGATTCCCCTTTGTGCATTGCCGGTGTGCGTTGATACCCTGACGCCGTTATCTATAGCTTCAATAGTCTTCTCATAACTGGCATCGGTGTGGCCGCCGGCTACAACCACGCCCCTGTCCGTCAGGTACTTTATCAGCGCATAGGCCCCGTCGAGCTCGGGCGCCAAAGACACATAGCGTATGGCGTTGTCGCTGGCAAGCATAAATTCTTCCATTATCTCGACGGAAGGCGCTAACAACCTCTCTTCGGCAAAGGCCCCCTTCTTGTTCTTGTTTATAAAGGGACCTTCCAGGTGGATGCCCAGTATTTTTGCCCCTTCAGAGTTGTCTTTCATGCTTTCAGACAAGCACCTGAGGGCGCCGATTATCTCGTCCCTGGTTCCGCCGCCCACCGCGGGCAAAAATGAAGTTACCCCCAGGCTGGGCAAGTACCGTGTGAAGCCCCTGACGGCTGCAGGGTCTGTTGTCTCCAGTTGCCAACCGCCGCCGCCGTGGATGTGGAGATCGATTAAACCGGGCAACACGGCATTGTCTCCCGCATCCACAACGCTGCCGTTAAAGGGCTCTGCTTCCCTGGCGTCCGTTAAGATGCTCTGTATTCTGCCGCCTTTGATTAAAACAGCGCCCCGGATTACCCCGGCTTCGGTATATATTTTGTTTCCCTTTATGAGCAGGCCGCTCATCGCTTACACCCCTTCCCGGCTATATTTGAAACTTAGCGCAGATAAGCAGTAAAGGCTGAGCCCTCAGCCCAGCGATATCGCGGCAAAAGGCAACCCCGTTGACGGCGAGGGCTCAGCCGTTTACATCAGCTTGCAGGTCTAACGCATCCGCGCCTTCATCTTTGATGTGAGGGGATCGGCGACTGTTCCGACCACGATTTGATAGTTCAGGCTGCCCAACTTGACCACATCGGTTACGCCAAGCTGCTTAATGCGGTCTTCATCGACCTGTTTATCGTCCTTGACGCTGACCCGAATTCTGGTAATGCAGGCATCCAGCTCATTGATATTTTGTTTTCCGCCGAGGGCTTCGAGAAGTTCGCCGGCCTTTTCAGCCAGTTCTTCATCAGAAAGTCCTGACAAACTGGCCAGCTCGACGTCATCGATTCTGCCGGGCGTCGGCACGTTGAACCTGTTTATTACGAAGTAGAAGATGAAGTAGTAAAGGACTGCAGCAACGATGCCCAGCGGAATCACCAGCAACGGTTTTGTGGATTGACCAAACAGCAGGACATAGTCAATTAAACCGTTGGAGAATGTCGCTCCTATTCTTACGCCCAGAGCCGCACTTGCTGCACCGAACAGGCCGAACAGAACAGCGTGGGCGATTAAGAGAATGGGAGAAATAAACATGAACACAAACTCGATGGGTTCGGTAATACCGGTCAGAATGCTGGTCAGGGCCGCTCCCATGAGGATGCCGCTGACAGCTTTTCTGTTATGCTTCTTGGCTGCCCTGACCATAGCGTAGCATACTGCAGGCAGGCCAAACAGCATTACGGCATATCCGCCGGCGGTAAACATTCCGCCCTGGGGATCACCGGCAAAGAACCGGGCCAGGTCTCCGGTAACCACTGCGCCGGTGGCATCGGTAAAACTGCCGATCTGGAAGAAGACGATATTGTTCAAAATATGGTGCAACCCAAAGGGGATCAACAGCCGGTTGAGGAAGCCAAAGATGAAGACTCCAGCCGGGCCGGCGCTAATGACCGAGGTGCCGAAAGCGTCGATGGCGTTCTGGATGTACGGCCAGATAAAGCCGGCCACGACGCCAATAATCAGTGCGCACAACGAGGTCACAATGGGCACAAAGCGCTTGCCGCCAAAGAAGCCCAGCACGTCCGGCAACCTGATGTCGTTAAACCTGTTGTACAAGGCCGCCGCCAGCAAGCCGGAAATGATACCGGCAAAGATGCCCATGTTGATGTCGGCATCGATGGTCTTGGTAACAGAGGTGAGCACCAGGTAACCAATTGATGCAGCCAGGGCCGATACGCCATGGTTCTCCTTGGCCAGGCCGATGGCGATACCGATGGCGAATATTATGGGCAAATTGCCGAATATGGCGTCGCCGGCTGCAGCCATCCAGCCAATGTCGAGGACGTCCGCCGCACCTAATCTCAGCAAAAGAGCCGCTGCGGGGAGGACGGCCACGGGAGTCATCAAAGCTTTGCCAAACCTTTGAATGCCGCCGATTAACTTCTTTTTGTCCACTGCTTCTTTCCTCCTTTAATTTTTATGGATTAGATTGCAGGTGCAGTTCCCCCGGCAAGACCCTCCCTTCTGTTGGCAATTGGACAGATTTCCTGTGGGCAGGAAATCAGGCCTGGCATACAAAAAGGCATAAACCTACCATACTGCGGCAGCACGGATAGGCTTATGCCTGATTTGCTCAGTAACACGCCTGCTCTATTTAGTTTTGTAAGCTTCCTTGATCCTTTCAATATGCAGGGCCAGGTACCCCAGTTCATCTGCGCCGACGGGGACGCCCTTTTCCTTCTCAATACACTGGCCAATCAGTTTTGCGATGGCGAAGGAATGCTTGAACTGTTTCCTGATGCTGGCCAGCAAAGGATTGCAGACATGCTTATTCTCATTGATGTGCTGGATGGTTATGCGCAAATGGTTTAACAACCTGGTATATATCAAGTCGTTATCTTCAAGGGTTATCGACAGCTTATCCTGGATTAACTGGACCATTTCCTTGATGAGACGCGCATCCTGCAAAGACTCCTGGGCCTTTTTGTTTTGCCTGGCCGAATGGAAGTGCAACGCTATAAATCCTGTCTCTGCTTCCGAGACTTCCACATTGAGCCTGTCGCTGATAATTTCGGCAGCCATCTGCCCGACCCGGAACTCTTCCGGGTACAACGCCTTTATCTCAAACAGGAATGGGTTGTTGATTTTCAATCCCTTCTTGATTCTGTCCAGGGTAAAAGCAATATGATCGGTAAGGGCGATGTGAATGTATGAGTTGAGCTGGCCCAGTTGCTGTTCGGCCAAGGCTATGATTTCTTCACTGACGCCAATTACTTTGCTGTCCACCTGGTTTATCAGCTGGTAATACGCGTGCCTGTCTTTCTCATTGTAGGCGACAAAAGACTTCTCAATATCTTCATCCGGTATGCTGACTGCCTGACCTTCCCTTTTGCCAAAGCCGATTCCCTTACCGATGAGAATGA
>JAKOUW010000135.1 GCA_029782365.1 Chloroflexota bacterium | reverse complement strand
CCCAAGTTCCGCAGTCTGACCTGAAAGCGTGATTTTTGCATTTTTTTTCGGCGGTGGATGCCCTTTATTGGCTGCCCGAACGCGGTCTTGCTTTCTCGTGACTGTTCCAATTGTCCGAAACGCCGATGTAGTGAAAACCTGGCGTATTGCACCGGGTCACCGGACGCCTACAATCGGGGCATGTATATTCGCCCGATCACCGTTAACAAGAACGGCAAGCGTCATGGCTACTGGGCCTTGGTGGAGTCGTACCGCACGCCTCGCGGGCCGCGTCAGCGGGTGGTTTCGTATCTGGGTCAAGCGGAAGCGTCGGTACGTTGCGGGATGCGCCAGCAGGCGTCGGGTCAGCCTTATCAGCGCATGTTGTTTGAGGATACGGAGCCATCCTGGGTGGAGGTGGACACTCAAGGCATCCGCGTCGAGCGGTGTTTGGAATTCGGTGGGCCCTGGCTGGGGCTTGCATTGCTCAAACGCCTGGGTTTGACCGATCTCTTTGAGCGGCTGATCCCACTCGGACGTGAAGCGGTGCCGTGGCCGCTCATGGCGATGGTGCTGGTAATCGCACGATTGTGCGATGCGTCCAGCGAACTGCACATCGCCGAACATTTCTACAAAGACAGTGCCCTCTGCGATCTGCTGGGGATTGGGCAGGCGCGGATCAATGACGATCGCCTCTACCGCGCACTGGATCGTCTGTTGCCCCACAAGGAGGCACTGGAATGCCACCTCAAGGGACGCCTGGGCGAGTTGTTCGACCTCAATTATGATCTGCTGCTGTACGACGTGACGAGCACATATTTCGAAGGTCAGGCGCTGGGCAACAGCCTCGCCAGACGCGGTTACAGCCGGGATCATCGCCCCGACTGCAAGCAGGTCTGTATCGGGCTGGTGGTGTCAAAATGCGGCATGCCCCTGGGATACGAACTCTTCGCCGGCAACCGCCACGACTCGACGACCGTCGAAGAGATCGTCGAGAGGATGGAGCGGCGTTACGGCAAGGCCGACCGCATCTGGGTGATGGATCGTGGGATGATCTCGCAGGACAATATTGAATTGCTCAAGCAGGACGGGCGGCGCTATATCATCGGCACGCCCAAATCGATGCTCAAGCGGTTCGAGGCGCAATTGCTGTCTGAAGATTGGGACACCGTGCATGAAGGCCTTGAGGTCAAATGCTGTCCCAGTCCGGACGGCCGGGAGACGTTTATCCTGTGCCGCAGCGAGGACAGACGCAAGAAAGAACAGGCGATGCATGATCGCTTCGAGAAGCGGATCGAAGAGGGCCTCAGGAAGATTGAGGCAAGCTGTGACTACCGAAAGCAGGATCCGGTTGCTGTCGCCAAGCGGGTGGGGCGACTGTTGGGCCAAAACAGCCGTGCGGCCGGGTTGTTCCGAACGGATGTGGTCAAAGACGCAGGCGGTGCGGCCAGGTTGGTGTGGCACAAAGTAGCAGCGTGGCGGAACTGGGCGACCTTGAGCGAAGGCTGCTATATGCTGAGGACCAATATCACAGACTGGAGCGGACAGGAACTCTGGCAGGCATATATCCAACTGACAGAGGCCGAGGCGGCCTTTCGGATTCACAAGAGCGATCTGAAAATCCGTCCCGTCTGGCATCATAAGACCGAACGCGTGCAGGCGCATATTCTGGTGTGCTTCTTGGCATATGTGTTGTGGAAGACCTTGGCTCAGATGTGCAAGGCGGCCGGCCTGGGCGATGAGCCGCGGCGGGTCTTTGGGGACCTGGCCAAAATCCGGGTTGTCGATGTGGTTTTGCCGACGCGATCCGGCCGGTCCATCCGCCGCCGTTGCGTCACCGCGCCGAACGATCATCAGGCCATCCTGCTCCAGCGACTGGGCCTGAATCTGCCCAAAAACCTGCCGTTAACCAAGCCGTCTTGAGGCAGATGTAGTGAAAACTTTTGGCGTTTCTACGCCAGAAACAACGTTTTCACCCCT
>JAKOUW010000145.1 GCA_029782365.1 Chloroflexota bacterium | reverse complement strand
CGGGGGCTGTCGTGCAGGCCTTTGGCACGCTCTCCGCGTTTATCAGCAAGACACTGATCCCGGCTATCACAAGCATATCTTTACCAGTGGTGGGAGTTGTGGCGGGTATCGCTGGCTTGGCCGTAATTGCTTATGAAGTTTACCGGGCTTGGGATGAAGTTAAAGCGGCTCTGTCTGCGACCTGGGAGTATCTGAAGGCATATGCCGAGAAGCTAGCTCTCAACATGTCGCTTTCCTTCGAGAAAATGAAAGTAACAGTCATCGGAGTAGTGGATGAAATCCTGGAGCGTCTTTCAATTCTTGAGTCCCTGCCCTTTGGCATAGGCGAGTCCTTCGCTGGCCTGCGAGAAAAGGTAAGCGGCAGTGTTGACGCTTCCAGGCAGAAGATTGAGGAGCTCCAGGCGGCCCTTGAAACTAACGCGGCCAAGATAAAGGACGCAGCAGAAGGCATGAAGGTCGCCTGGGGTGATGTTGGGGCCAAGATTGCCGAAGACATTCAGCTGGTGGTTAACAAGATCGCCGGCAAGACCGAGGTTGTCGAGGCGGCTGCGATTGAAGAGACTGAAATCATCAGCACCGAGCTTGGCAAGCAGACACGGATCATCCTGGATGAGCTAGATACCCAGCTCCAGGGGGTTACCGAGGTTGAACAAGCGAAAACGGAAGTCGTTGATGAGGAAACGGAAAAGCGCCTCCGGTTCGAGCAACAGTGGAATCGCAAGCTGTTCGAGCTCACCGCAAATCGACTGGAACTCCTTGAGAGAGAAAAGCAAGAGGCTCTTGCCCAAGCAGAAGAACTTGGTGCAGAGACTACGGTCATTCTTGAGTACTACGCTATTCTCAGGCAGCGCATCCTTGACGAGCAGAATGAGGAAGAGCGCAAGAGGGCAGAGAAGGCCGCTCAAGAGCGTCTGGGCTTCGAGAAGCAGTGGGCGGATAGGCTCTTTGATGCTAAGGCCAGCGCCCTCGAGCGTATAGACAAACAAGAGCAAGAAGCTCTGGCTCTGGCGGAGAAATATGAGGCCGACAAAACGGCCATTGTCGAGTACTTCTCCTTGCTCCGTGAACAGCTACGCGAGGAAGAAGCTGAATCCGAACACAAAAAGCAGGAACAGGCCCTCCAAAGGTTGGAGCAGTTTGAAGCACAGTGGCGCGAAAAGCTATTGCGGGCAACCGCGGATGAGCTCGAGATACTGGCCTATGAGCGTGACCAAG
Source organism: Chloroflexota bacterium (assembly GCA_029782365.1). Classification (GTDB taxonomy): domain Bacteria; phylum Chloroflexota; class Anaerolineae; order Anaerolineales; family UBA4823; genus CAWBUW01. The sequence goes on along the minus strand of JAKOUW010000145.1, from coordinate 2,488 downwards.
CTGTGGCCAAGGCCGAAGAACTCGGCGCTGACAGAACAGCCATCCTTGAGTTCTACGCTTTGAAAGAGAAAGAGATACTCGATAGGCGGGCCAAGGAAGCTCAAGATAAGCTCGACAAAGAAGCGGAAGCCCTTAAAAACTTTGAAGAGTCCTGGACCCGCAAGGTCTTTGAACAGTCCGCTGATCGTCTCAAGCGCTTGCGTTGGGAGCGCGACCAGGCCCTGGCCGAAGCTGAGAAGCTGGGTGCCAGCAAAGCCGCCATCCTTGAGTACTACGCAGAGGAAGAACGGCGCATCTTGGAGGAAACTGAACTTGAGAGGGAACGCTTAGCCCAGCGGTGGCGTGACAGACTCTTCGAGGCCACGGCAGACGAGCTTGACATCCTCGAAGCTCGGATGCAGGAAGAGATAGCTCTGGCCGAACAGCACCAGATTGACGTCACTGACATCCTCGCCTATTACGAGCGAAAGCGCCGAGAAATCCTTGAACGCCGTCAAAAAGATGAAGAAGCTGAAGCTAAAAGGCTCGAGGACCAGGCGAAGCAGCTTGCTGAACGACGCGCTCAGTTTGAAGAGAGCTGGAACCGGAAGTTGCTCGATCTGTCGGGCGACCGCATAGCCATACTCCAATACGAGAAAGAGCAGGCTCTCGCTCAAGCGGAAGAACTTGGGGCCAACAAAGCGGCCATTGAGGAATACTACGCCAAGGCTATCCACCAAGCACGCGAAGAGGAAGCAGAGAAAGAGCGTAAGCGACTTGAAGACCTCGAGAAGGAAAGAGCTCAGTTCGAGGAATCTTGGAACAAGAAACTCCTGGAGCTGTCCGGTGATCGTCTTGCTATCCTGGAATACGAGAAACAGCAAGCTGTAGCTAAGGCAGAAGCGCTCGGAGCAGATATTACTGCTATACTTGAATACTACGCGCAGAAGCAAGCTGAGCTTGCAGATAAGTCAAAGCAGGGTTGGATTAAGGCTGCCGAAGACATCGGCAAAGCCTTTGAAACGATGGCTCTGTCTGTCGGCAAGATGTTTGTAACAGGCACGGGACGTTGGGAGGAGATCCTTCTCACTTTTGTTTCCTCTGCTATTGACCACATCCTTGTCGCAGCTGTTGGAGCTATGGGTATCGCCGAACTTGTATCAAAAGCTATCGCCAACATGTGGAATCCGATCGGGTGGGTGATAATCGGCGGTCTCTTGGCGGCGTTGGCAGTCATTCAATCCAATCTTCAAGCTAAGTTGGGTAAAGTCGGGGGAGCGGTTCCTCCGGGATCAAGTGGTGGCGGGGCAGGATCAGGGGGTACGGCGCCTAAACCCGCAGGCGGTCGTCAGGTTGCTGAGATAACCGGGCCCACCCGAGACATTTTGACCGACCTGCTCTCGCCGTTAGCTCACCTGGCACAGATAGTTGCTCCTATCCAGGACATTAGGCAAATCTTGTATGAACGGTTGCCGAACTTCAATGCACTGGAGTTTGCTGGGGTTGGTGTTGGTGCTGTGGGTCCGACGGTGATTATCGAAAACCTAAACGTGACCGCGCCAACAACTGGTGTGGATGATATTAGCCGGGCAACGATTGATAAAATTGAAAAGGCACTAGCTGCCAGAATCAGCTTCGGCATTAGGGGGAGGGGTGGCAGGTGATTAAGCTGACTAACGCACTCGGGGCAGAAAAAATCCTGCCCCTCACCATGTTTTTTAAGCGGGTACCTTTAGAGATTGAGGTGCCCTCCCAGCCCCTCTTCGGGCTTGATGGTGACGTTGTGACAGGCAAACCTACTTTAAGGCCGAGGCAGTTTGTGCTAGACGGGCGTATATACTACCCAGACAAGGACAGGATTGAGCGTGAACTTGACTCTCTCCTGTCCTTGTTGATGAAACCGCCGCTTGAGGTGTACCGCCAGCACTATCATGATAGATTTCTTCGAGCGTATCCTCTGGGCGCACCGCAGGACTGGATTGACGACGGGGCAGAGTTGGGATTGCAAATACCAATGATTGCTCCTGATCCTTATTGGTATGGGCCAGAGGTGACTGTGAATATATCCGGCACCCAAACAATTACGGTGGAGGGTACAGCTCCAACCTACCCTCTCATCACGACAGTGAGCAGTGTGTCGAGCCTTGTGGTAAGCAATGCGCTCACAGGCCAGGAGTTTGTAGTGACGGGCGCAACCGGTGTGATTAAGGTAGATTGCGATAAGCGCAATATGTCGGTCACGGTTGGCGGCATTAACCGCGTTGACCTTATAGACGATGACTGGGTCTTACACAGCTGGGCACTATTGCCTGGCGCAAACCAGATCACGACAAACACACCCATCACGGTCACTTACAGGCCGCGGTGGTACTGAGGAGGGATAGAGATGGATCGGCTGCTTAGAGAAGCGAATCCTCCGACGGGGCAGCTAGCATCACCTAAGCCACAATACAAAAAGCCAGGAGAAGACGCATATGAACCCGTAGAAGGCCAGTACGGTGCTCCTTTT
>JAKOUW010000126.1 GCA_029782365.1 Chloroflexota bacterium | reverse complement strand
CGCTGCGGCGCAGAAGCGTTACAGGAGAAACAGTTCCAAGAGGGGGTTCTTGGAACTGGGGACCAGTTACCCGCAAACTGAGAAGGCCCAGGCGGACCTCAAAGATTTGCTGGAGAACAGGTTCAAAACCTTTTTCCAGCACGAAGATGACGCTGTTCTTCCTTTGACAGGTGGGGCCAAGTGGCAGGAGCTGGAGACCACCGGTCCGACGGCCAGGGGGTCTGTTGAGGGCCGGGACATCCGGGAGTTCATCAACGATGTCTTCGATTTCACGGCTGTAGCTTTCCAAGTGCCGCCGCAGCTACTGAAAGGGAACGTGGCGGACACCCACGAGGCCATGAAGAACTTCCTGACGTTCTGCATCAACCCGCTGGCCGATATGATCGGCGATGAGATTAATCGCAAGATGTACGGAAAGAGGGATTTCAAGAAGCGCAGCTACGTCAAGGTGGACACTACGCACATCCGTGCCGTGGACATCAAAGACGTTGCTGGTGCTTTGGATATCCTCTTCCGGATCGGTGCCTACACCATCGATGACTGCCTGAAGTACTTGGGCATGGAGCCCGTTGGTGGCGAGATTGGCCAGCAGAGATTTGTCACCAAGAACTACCAGCCAATTGAGGGTGTCATCGGTGGGCAAGGAGGTGGGGAGAATTGAAATTCTAGCCATAGATAGAGTACCTGAAGAAAGGGGTGAGTCAATGAGAAAATACTGGCAACTTGAGGTAAAGGGCGCCGAGGCGTCCATTTTCATCTACGGTGATATTGTGTCTGAGCCGTGGAAGTGGTACGAGTCCGATGTAACCAGCCACGACCTGGTGAAGGAAATCGAAGGGCTTGATGTAGACGTGATCCACTGCTACATCAACTCCTACGGCGGCGAGGTTGCCGAGGGCTTGGCCATCTACAACGCACTAAAACGGCACAAGGCCAAGGTTAAGACCTACTGCGACGGCTTTGCTTGCTCCGCTGCCAGTGTGGTGTTTATGGCCGGGGATGAGCGCATCATGTCCGCATCTTCCCTGCTCATGATCCACAACGCCTGGATGTGGGCAGTCGGCGATCCAGATGAACTCCGCAAGCAAGCTGACGACCTTGAGATCATCAACGAGGCGTCCAACAATGCTTACCTGGAACATGTCAATATCAGCAAGGACAAGCTCCAGGAGATGTTGGACAAGGAGACCTGGCTCACCGCAACCGAAGCGCTGGAGATGGGATTTTGCACCGCTGTCGTGAATGATCCGGCAGCGAAGAAAGCGGCCAACCAGAGCGCTCGAGCCAAGATCGTCCAGATGATCCTCGAGAACAGAGACGCAGAACGGCAGGCTAAAACGTCAGAGTTGGTACGACCAGCACTCGAAATTCTCAAAGAGTTGGTAGTGCCGTTAGAGGAGTTCAATAAGCTACCGCTTGCTGAAGTCGTCAACATCATGCAAAACCTCAAATCTGAACCAGCTCCAGATCCGGAGCCCCAAGACCCTGAAAACAAGGGTCTTTTCACATTCCTTGAGGCGTTAGCCTCAAAACTAAGCGAAGGAGATGAAGAGAAATGAAGAATCTTGATCTGCTTAAACAGCAGAAGGCCGAGTTTGCGGCCAAGATGAAGGAAGCTGTGCAAAACAACGATGAACAGGCCTTTGCCGAGGCGTTTGTCGAATTTGCGAATGCTGTGCAAGAAGCGGTAATTGCTGAGGCCAAGGGCCTTGTGCAGGCAACTGATGCTCAAATTCTTATTGGTCGTGGTGTGCGGGTCCTGACCAGTAAAGAGACTGAGTATTACCAGAAGCTCATCGAAGCCATGAAGTCCCCCAACCCGCAGCAAGCCTTGTCCAATATGAACTTGGTACTGCCGGAAACCGTGATCAACACTGTGTTCGATGACTTGACTGAGGAACATCCTCTCTTGTCTCGGATTCGGTTTGACAACGCTGGCGCGCTCATCAAGTGGATTTTCTCCACTATGGATAGTCGCTTCCTGGCCTGGTGGGGTCCGCTCTGCGGTGAGATCAAGAAGCAGCTCGCCGCTCAGTTCCAGGTGTTGAACCTTGAACAGACCAAGTTGTCTGCTTTCGTGCCGATCTGCAAAGCTATGCTCGACCTCGGCCCCGCCTGGATTGATCGGTACATCCGCACCATCTTGGCTGAGGCCATTGCAAACGGCGCGGAGAACGGAATCATCAACGGCCGCGGTGTAGCTGAAGGGGCTGGGGATCCAGACGATAGGATTTACGAACCCATCGGCATGACTCGCGATCTGTTGCAGTTTGACCCAGTGACCGGGTTTGCTCCTAAGCAGCCCGTGCCTGTGGCCAACTTTGCGCCGAAGGCCTATGGTGAGCTTGTTGCCCAACTCGCCGTAAGCAACAACGGGCTGTATCGTCCGGTGAACAATCTCTTGCTGATCGTCAACCCCGTCGACTATCTCACCAAGGTTATGCCCGCCACCATCTACCAGCGGCCTGACGGCACCTGGGCAAGGGACATCCTGCCTCTGCCGACGGATATTGTGCAGTCTGCTTGGGTGGACCCGGGCATCGCTATCCTCGGCCTTGGCAAGCGCTACATCATGGCACTTGGCACTGGCAAGGACGGTCGTATCGAGTACTCTGATGACTATCGTTTCCTGGAGGACGAGCGTGTCTACCTCATCAAGCTCTACGGTACCGGTCGTCCAATGGATAACAATAGCTTCTTGGTGCTCGACATCAGCGATCTCGAGCCCACCATCCCGCGGGTGATTGTGGACAACATTCAGGACTCCCCGTAGCCTAGTAGGAGTTGATCCGGATGGCCAAGGGGGAAAAGGTGACGGTAAGGGTGCTTCGCACCTTTCGCAACAAGTACAGCAAGTCCCTCCATCGCCAGGGGGACTTGCTGTCCATTTCCCGCAAGAGGATGGAGGAGATTAACTCTGCCGGCTACGGGGTGTTGGTTGAGCTGGTGGATGAGGCGGGTGATTAGATGCTGCTTGACGAGGTAAAAGAAAAGCTCCGCATCATCGGCGATGACCAGGATCATATGTTGCTTGATCTGATCGGGCGTTCCGAAGCAGCCATCAATGAAATTATGGGGGTAGAGCTTAACTACGAAGAACCCGGCGAAGCCCAGGAGCTTCTTCTGGAGCGCGTCCGCTATGACTACAATAACGCTCTGGAGTACTTCGAGG
>JAKOUW010000110.1 GCA_029782365.1 Chloroflexota bacterium | reverse complement strand
GGTACTCAATGCCCAGATTACGGAGCAGATACAAGCAGAGCCTTATGAACGGACGGAAGAGCGTCAAGCATACCGGAATGGTTACCGGCCTCGGACGATGAACACGCGGGTAGGAACCTTAGTCCTTCAGGTACCTCGGCTACGTAGTGGCCAGTTCTCGACACAGCTCTTTGAGCGGTACCAACGAAGTGAGCAAGCCCTGGTCCTGGCGCTCATGGAGATGGTGGTGAACGGCGTCTCCACCCGGAAAGTGCAGCGCATCACAGAAGAACTATGCGGGGTAGACTTTTCAAAGTCTACGGTATCTGCGCTTTGCAAGCAACTCGACCCGGCGGTCAACGCTTGGAATGAACGACCCATCAAGGGCGGTGCATACCCCTTTGTGTTGGTGGACGGTGTGCAGATCAAAGTGCGAACCGATAGCCGCGTAGAGCCCCACAGTTGCCTCTTGGCCATCGGAGTCAACAGGGATGGATTCCGGGAGATACTTGGTCTCATGATCGGCGACAGTGAGTCGGAGGCCAGTTGGTCCACGTTCTTTGAATGGCTAAAGAAACGAGGTTTGTCCGGTGTGGATTTGGTGGTTTCGGATAACCACAAAGGTTTGGTGAAAGCGGTGCAACGCCATTTCCAGGGCGTCTTGTGGCAGCGTTGTCAGGTGCATTTCATGCGTAATATCCTGGACAACTGTCCGAAACGTTACCAGGATGAGCTGAAGACGAGATTAAGACCGATGTTTGACGCCATCGATATGCCCACGGCAAGAAAGCTGTTGAGCGAGATCGTAACCGACTTTGCCGGAAAGGCGCCGAAGGCCATAGAGTGCCTGGAAAACGGCTTTGAGGACGCTATGGCGGTAATGGCTATTCCCGAACACTACCGCCGTCGACTTCGCAGCACGAATATGGTCGAGCGCCTGAATGAAGAGATCCGACGCCGTGAACGGGTGATTCGCATATTTCCCAACGAGACATCGGCTTTGCGGTTACTCGGGGCGGTTTTAATGGAGCATGATGAACAGTGGACAACCACACACCGGTACTTCAACATGGATAAGTATTGGGAGTGGAAGGCAGAGCAAGAAAAAGCGATTCAACAAGAACAGGCGGATAGGCAAACCAAAGTGGCGTAGTGATAGTTCACCGGCTGGAGGAACAAATTTACACCAGATTTAGGACTTGGCCCGAGAGAGTAAGGGGAAAAACATAGGGGGGTAAGTAAGACACGTATTGGTAATGCAGCCATCCTATTGGTCTTGATAATGACTATTGAGGGTAAGGCTACGGGCAGGATGCTTTGAAAATCGTCTAAATAGGTTTTCGTTGTGCCCATCATCCCGGGCCTGGTGGAGAAAGGCCGGGAGAAGTCAAGAAAAGGAAGAAGGAAAGGCAAGGTGAGCAGCGATGAGCACTCCTCAGACAAAATTCCAACAACTTCTGCGCGAGCTATTTCAATTTGACTGTGCTGACCTAGATTTCGGCATCTACCGCATCATGAACTTCAAGCGGGCAATCATTGAGCGCTTTATCTCCGAGGACCTGCCGCGCTTGGTGAATGATGAGCTAAACAAGGGGGCACTGGCTGCGCAAAGTCAAGCCATGCAAGAGCTGGATGCTGCCCGGAAAAAGGTGCTGGAAGCGCTGGGCGAGGATGCCCTCGACGCTGATGGCAACTTAGCCGAGAAATACCGTGAGACGAAGGCAGGAAGAGAATATCTTGTTGCGCAGGAACGGGCTAGATCCGCAAAGGGACGCGAGGCGCTGGAGACGGCTATCTACAACCATCTTTATTCCTTTTTCAGCCGCTACTGGCAGGACGGCGACTTCATTTCCAAGCGCCGTTACTCCAAGAAGGAACGTTACGCCATTCCCTACAATGGTGAGGAAATCTATCTCTACTGGGCCAATCATGACCAATATTACGTCAAGACGGGTGAGTACTTCACTGATTATACATGGAAGGCTCCCCATGGCGTGACTGTACACTTCAAGCTAAAGACTGCCGACGTGGAACAGAATAACATCAAGGGTGAAAAGCGCTTCTTTCTGCCGAGACTGGACCAAATCACCTGGGACGCCAACGCCAGCACTCTCACCATTCCTTTCGAGTTCCGCCCTCTCACCCAGCAAGAGCAGAACACCTATGGTCAGAGAAACCAGCAGGAGGCCATTATTGTTGAAACACTGGAAAAGATTCCAAAACGTTTGCCCAAGAACGCCCATGAGGCTTTGGCAGCATTGATTGCCGAAAAACGCCGCACCGACGGTGCGGCAGTAACCCTGCTGGAACACCACCTGCGCCAGTACACCCGGCGCAACACCAGCGACTTTTTTATCCACAAGGACCTAAAGGGCTTCCTTTCCCGCGAGCTGGACTTTTACCTGAAGAACGAGGTGCTCAACTTGGAGGAGATGGAAGCAGCGGGCGAGGGGCTGGCCGAGGGTTGGTTCCAACTCATGCGTCTGATAAAGCGCATCGGCCTAATCATCATTGAGTTCCTGGCACAGATAGAAAACTTCCAGAAAATGCTCTGGGAGAAGAAGAAATTCAACACCGAGACTTTTTATGTCATCACTGTTGGCAACATTCCCGAGACGTTCTACCCCGAGATTGCCGAAACCGAGGCACAGTGGGAGGAGTGGGAGAAGATCTTAGCCATTGATGCCCTGCCCCAAGACCTGTTTTCCGGCAACTGGCGAACGCCCGAAGGGCGTATAGCCTTTCTCAAAACCCATCCATCCCTGCCGCTGGACACCCGCCACTTTCCGCCAGACTTCACCGACCGTCTGTTGGAGAGTTTTGACGATTTGGATGAGATGACCGACGGCCTGCTGGTGCATTCCGAAAACTGGCAGGCGCTCAACCTGCTCCAGGAACAGTATCGTGAGCGGGTAAAGACGATTTACATTGATCCACCGTATAATACGGCTGCTACGCCCATTTTATACAAGAATGATTACAAACACTCTTCTTGGATTTCGCTCATGGCAGACAGATGCACTCTTAGCTCAGGTTTTCTAGGAAATGCTGGCATTCTAGCGGCGGCAATCGATGATGAGGAGGTTTTAGGGCTCCGATATCTTCTTTCTATGATATTTGAACAGGAATTGGGAATAGCTGTAGTTCGTTCTAACCCTGCAGGTCGAAAAACTAAGGGTAAACTGGCTCCCGCACACGAATACTTACTGCTTTACGGGAAGACAGCAGAAGCAACGCCATCTTTTCTTGATGTCACTGATGAAAGGTTGAAGCGATTCCCTTTACAGGACGAGTACGGTAATTATGCTTGGGCAAATTTCATTCGTTCTGGAAGCCATGATAAGCGCGAGGATCGTCCCAAGCTTTTTTATCCGATCTTTGTAAGCCAGAACGGGCACATTCGAGTTCCAGCAATTGAATGGAATGAAGAAAAGCGTTCCTACGATTTACTTGAGCAGCCTTTGCCCGGCGAACAGGTTGTATATCCTGTAGTGCGACAGGGTGGCAAAATT
>JAKOUW010000097.1 GCA_029782365.1 Chloroflexota bacterium | reverse complement strand
GTCGTTCAGCGCACAGAGATCAGCCCAGCTCAGAGAGGTATTCTAACCAGTCTGGACATCCCGGAGCCGAAGCGAATCCACGAAATAGCGCTCAAAACCAAGCCTGGCGCGTAGTAACACGACTCGAAAACCCCGCCGTACAATTATGGGGTTTAGCTGCTGCTACGCGCATCGTTCACCTACCCGGTGTCTAACTCGTGTTTCTGTTCCAACTGGTCGCAAAGGCTTATGAGAAGCGCTCGCTCATCGTAACGAGCAACCTGGACTTCAGCGAGTGGGGCGATCTGTTCGATAAGCCAGCCACAGCGGCTGCAGTTCTCGATCGCCTCCTACATCACGCACATGTGATTTCACTCAAGGGAGACAGCTATCGGGTGCGCCATCGGCTGACTCCTCCACAGCAGCCCGAAGATAGCTAGCAAGCACGATCCAGTGTGACGAGCGTTAGCTCTAGGTGTGGTATGGGTACCGTGGGGACTTTTCGTGGCCAAAAATGGGGATTCTCAAGTGGCCATTGACAACGACAGGCGTAGAGATGCTGCACGTGCTCGATCACCTTCACCTGCGCCGGAATCACTTGGAGCTCCCGGCGCACTTCCGTGCGCATTGCATGCAGCCGACCCGCACACTGGGGACAGTGCTGCTGTTCCTCAGGCAGCGTGTAGTGAATCTGTTCGGTCGGCACGCCTTCCAGAACAGCGCTGCGCGAGCGGCGCTTCTTCTTGCGCTTGTATGTGCCGACCGTCTCCAGTTCGGGCTCTTTCTCCTCAGGCTTCGCCTCGGCTTCGACTTCGTTGAAGACGAACTGAAGCTGGCCGGGCACGATGCGTTCGCTCGAACGCCCAAACCGGTGCTTCTGAGCCAAGAGGAGCTGTTCTTGCAGCCGCTGCAGCTGTGCCTTTAGCTCGGCGACCTGCTGTTCCAAAGCAGCGCAGTATTGTAGGAGTTCTTCCATCGTTGCTGGTCGCTGGGTCATGCTTACCCAGTTCGCGACGTCACGGCCCATTCCTGCCGGCGGGTACTGGATCCCCGAAATCTTTCTCTTCAAACGACAACACGGGCGTGCACCGGCCGGTGCGCTTGGCGCTGATCCAAAGCAAGGCCATCCAACAGCCACTGCAGCTGGCGCCGGCTCACGGTCAGTGTGCCGTGCTCTTGGTTCGTGGGCCATTGGAAGCGCCCCTTCTCAAGGCGGCGATAATAGAGCCAAAACCCGTTGTGATCCCAATG
>JAKOUW010000096.1 GCA_029782365.1 Chloroflexota bacterium | reverse complement strand
GGCCAGGTCAAACACAATATGCACTTCCGCAGGTTCAGTTTGCGGGGGTTAGAAAAGGTGAAAACCGAATGGGGTTTGATCTGCATCGCCCATAATTTGCGAAAAGTGGCAGCTCTTTAGCCACCACTTTTTTTGTCTTTCGCTATTTTTGCCTTTTTGGGCATTTTGGGGGCTGTCTAGCTGTCCTTTCTAGACAGCCCCACATCGGCGCCAAAACCTGCCGGCGCAGCGGGCTGCATGCGCGCCAGGCGATCATCACGGCGCAAAAGCCATCAGGAAGCGCACGGTGGCCTCGGTCACCTGCTGCCACTGGCTCTCCGGCGAGATGGTCGCCGGGTTGTCGCCGGGCTGAGGACCGTAATCGCCAAACTGCCCGTGGTTGCCGCCCTGGATGACGACGAACTGTGTATCGGCTGGCTGGTACGCTTTGTACTGCTCGATTTTCGCGCCGTGATCCAGGCCGCCGTCCTCGGTGCCGTAGATGGACAGCATCTTGATGCCAGAATTTTTCAACCGGTCATCGGCGGGGTAGGAAGCCCAGAAGACAATGCCCTGGATTTGCGGGTGATTGGCGGCAAAATAAGCCGCAGCCACGCCGCCCAGGGAGTGGCCTCCGGTCACCCAATGGGTCACCTGGGGGTAATCTTTCAGGGCGGGCGCGCCGGCCTGGATGTCAAAAAAGGCCAGGTTGAGATTGACGCGCAGCAAGACCACCAGGTAACCCTGGGCGGCGATGCGGCGCAAAATGGGGGCATACGCCCGGTATTCCACATGCCCGCCGGGGTAAAAAAGAAAAGCGGTGCTAGATTTTTGCACGGTCGGTTCAAAGGAGATGTACCTGCCGTGCTCCACCACCTGCACGGCGCTGTCTGACTTGAGCGCCGCCATGGCAGACGGGCCGGGCTGGGAGGGCGTCTCGGCCCAGATAAGAAAACCCAGGGTGGATATCACCAGCAGGATGAGCGCCCCCAGGAGAATGCGTTGGATGACTTTTTTCATGTGTTTTGTTCCTCAGGCTTGATCTATTTGCCGGTTTGGATGACAATGGATAAAATCGTTTGATTTTAACCCATAAAGAGAGAAGAACCAAGCATATGACAGTTTCAGCGAACGGGAAGGTGGCCCTGGTGAGCGGGGCGACCAACGGCATTGGGCTGGTGACGGCGCGCGAGCTGGCGCGCCAGGGATACAGCGTGGCCGGTGTGGCGCGCAGCGCGGAGCGGGCGCGCGCCCTGCAGGCGCAGTGGCGCAGGGAGATGCCCGGCGCCTCGGTGACATTTTTTCAGGCCGACCTGTCCGACATGGCGCAGGTGCGCGGCCTGGCGGCGGCCTTCCTTCAGCGCTTCGACCGCCTGCACCTGCTGGTCAACAACGCCGGGGCGTATTTCATGCAGCGCCAGCGCTCGGTCGACGGCTACGAGCTGACCTTTGCCCTCAACCACCTGAGCTATTTCTTGCTCACCAACCTGCTCTTGGAGGTGCTCAAGACAAGCGCGCCGGCGCGCATCGTCAACGTCGCCTCGGAGGCCTCGCAGGGCGGCAAAATCGACCTGGATGATCTGCCCAATCCCAGGTCGTACGAATCTGGCGGCTTCCAGGCCTATTCCAACTCCAAGCTGTGCAACATCGCCTTCACCTATGAACTGGCGCGCCGCCTGCAGGGCAGCGGGGTGACTGCCAACGCCCTGCACCCGGGCTTCGTGGCCTCCGGTTTTGCACGCAATAACATGCGCGGCCTGCTGGCGCCGGCCGGCTGGGTCTATGGGCTGGCGGCGCGCCTGGTTGCCCGCTCGCCCGAGAAGGGCGCCGAAACCTCCCTGTACCTGGCGACCTCACCCGAGGTGGCGGAGGTCAGCGGGCAGTATTTTTCCGACTGCCGCCCGATCCGCTCGGCGGCTCAGTCTTACGACGAAGGCCTGCAGCGCGGCTTGTGGGAGCTGAGCGAACGGCTGACGGGCGGAGGCTGAACAGAGTCACGGACCTGGCAAGATTTGCGCCCGCAGACCGCTGTTCAACCAATGGATGCTCAATAGCGCACTCGGATTCAGCCGAGCCGCCTTCGACCTGGCCCGCCTCCTACTCTCCAGCCAATTCATCCAGCAGCCGCCGGATCTGCTTCCCATGCCGGCTGGCGCGCTTTGCGCCGTACCATCCCCCCAGGTACACGACGCCGGTCACGCAGAGCAGTTCCCACGTCCAACCGACCTGCACCCGGCCGGCCAGCACAGGCGTGGCGCTGAGCAAGCTCATCAGAGCGAACAGGAATGCGCCGGCCAGGCCAGCCAGATAGCCGCTGAACGTCGAAAAGAGATGCTCGGCTGGCAAGCTGAACGGCTGTCTGCCCGGATATCCAGCAGGATCGGAGCGATGAAGAGTTGGGCCGGGCCATTTGATAACGCCGGAGATCAATGCGGCCAGAAGCCGCGCCACAATGCCAATCAGGCCCAGCAGGCGCACTCCAAAATACAGCGCGCCCGCCAGATGTACCAGGCTGAGCCAGCGAATATTCTCGCTCCATGGGAGGCGAGGCAGCAGGTTCTTCTGCCCGTGATAGACAAAGGCCTGGCCTTCTTCGGCCTGCCCGCTGTCATAGAACCACGCTCCGATGATCACATCGCTGCTGCCATCCCGGTTGACATCGCCCGCCGCCGCCAGCGAGCCGCCGAAATACGCCAATGCCTGGTTGCTCTCAACACTCCAGTTGGGTATATTGGCCAGCCCGGCTGCGGAGCCATGATAGACGAAAACCTGCCCTTCATCCTCCTGGCCGTTATCGTAGCGAGGGGCGCCAATGATGATGTCGCTGGTTCCATCTCCATTAAAGTCTCCGGCAGCGGCCAGGGCGGTGCCAAAATCGGATTCCGCCTGCCCGCTGTCGGCCGACCAATCTGGAGCGGCAGACGGCCCGCCTGCCGAGCCGTAAAAGGCGAAGGCCCGTGACTCCAGGCCCCCGCAATTTTCGGATGGTCCAACGAGGATGTCGCTGTATCCATCCTTATTCACATCCCCGGCGGTCGAGACTGAACCGCCCAAACAGGCGCCTTTTTGGTCCCCGTAGGCTGTCCAGGCAGGCGTGGGCAGCAGACCCTCTGCCGAGCCAACATACACCAAAGCCTGGCCTTCCATGCCTTCCCGAAGGTCGTAACCATAGGCTCCAATCAGCACATCGCCGTAGCCATCCCCATTGACGTCGCCGGCGCCCGCCAGCGCGCTGCCAAAAAAGCCGTTTGCCTGGTTCCCATCGGCGGTCCAGTCGGGCGCTGTGGACAGGCCGTCTGCCGAACCATGGTAGACAAACACCCGCCCGGCATCGACTGCCTGGTTGTCATACCAGGAGGCCCCGATCAGCACATCGCTGTAACCATCGTGGTTCACATCGCCGGCGGCGGCCACAGCGATGCCGAACTGGTCGCCGTCCTGGTCGCCCGAAGCCGTCCAACCCGGCGCATCCGCCAGCCCCTGCGCCGAGCCGTAATAAAGGAACACCCGCCCTGCGGCCTGCTGGCCAGCGTTGTAATTGCGCGCTCCGATGAGGATGTCGCCGAAACCGTCGCCGTTGACATCGCCGGCGGCTGCCACGGCTGAGCCGAACAGGGCGCCCGCCTGGTTCCCCTGCGCGCTCCAGTTGGCTGTTTTCGATAAACCCTGCGCAGAGCCGTAATAAACGAACACCTTCCCTTCATCCGGCTGACCATTGTCATAGCCCATGGCCCCGACCAGCACGTCGCTGTAACCATCGCCGTTGACATCCCCGGCGGTGGAAACAGCCTCGCCAAACCATGAGTTCTCCTGGTCGCCTCCGGCTGTCCAGTCTGGTTCTTTGGAGGGCGAGCCCGGCGCAGCCTTGGCATTGCCGGAAGGCGCCTGCCGGACGGCCGCCAGGAGCAAAGCCAGTGATGATATGAAAACAATCCACTTTATGCAAAACGAATGGAGCATAAGCTATGTCCCCAAGTCCGTTTCATTCGATAACCCTGAAGAAATATTTTGCCTGCCAGGATAATCCTTCGCTCAAGTTTTGCGTTGCCCGGCCTTGAGCGAAGGATTATATGCAAACTCGTTATCGATCCACGAAGGGCAGGTAGATCAGATGATAGGCAATGCCTGCCGGAACCGCCAACACCGTTCCACTGCCATCCTGGGGGCGCAGCGGTTGGCCTGCCTGCAGGGTGAACCAGGATGAGGCTGACGGATTGACCGTCACGGTCACCTGGTACTTCCCTTCATCTGACACTGCGGTGCTCAAAATCAACGTGAAGGCGCCCGTCGAATCGGTGGCGATTGTGCCCAATTCATGCCCATTGACGAGGATGTGCGCCAGGCTGTTGGCCGGAAAGTTCAGGCCGGTCACGGTAAAAAAGCTGCCTACCGCGCCGGTGGTGTAGTTCAACGTGACGGTTGGCCGCAGGGAAAGGTGATACAGACCCGCAATGCTGTAGCCATCCGTCAGGTCCAGCGGCGGGATGGGCGGGTTGAAGCCATCTCCCTGGTGCGGAAAGCCTGTCCAGATGGTTTCATTCACCGTGTGGAAGGACTGCGGGCGGTACATCAGCGCGAAGGATGGCACGTCTGTCAGGTAAATCCTGGTCAGGTCTGTGTAATCGGCTTTCAACTGGAGGGGGTCGGTTTCCTGCGGAATGGCATTGATCAAATCATCCGCGACCGGGTTCGAGTATCCTCCCCAATTGCCAGCCCAGTTGTTTTTGCTGCCCGCGAAATCAGAGCTGATCAGATTCTTAATCCGGTTCCAGGGTTGGGTGGGACCGGCGCCGGTGCTCCACATCATGAAGATGTCAAAGCCGGTGTTTGGCAGAGGCCAGTTGGTGACGATCGTTTGATAATCTGACCACTCTGGGAAACTGGTGGTGATGTCAATGCCGATCTCCTGCCCGACAGCCGCCAGCACAGTGATAGCCGCCTGCCAATCGCTCCAGCCGTTGGGACAGGTTGCCACGTAGTGCAAGGTTTGCCCATTGTACTCCCGCCAGCCGTCGCCGTTGGTGTCGATGGCCCCGGCGGCTGTGAGCAGGTCTTTGGCCCCGGCAATATCATTGCCCGCCCACTGCAGGCCGGCGACAGCCGCCTGGTTGTAGAGAACCTGTTCACCGGCGGTCGGATTCATGAACGAGCGCGGCACCTGAGTGAAGGTGTCGGATTGGTTGGTCACGGCGTTGGCGATGATCGTGTCATAGTCAATGGCGATGGCAATCGCCTTGCGGATGTCCGGGTTATTCAGGCCAAAGGCGCGCAGGTTGTAAAAGGCAGTCGGCAGGCTGGCGCCTACATGATAGGGCGCGTTCGGCAGGTAGGTTGAGACCGGTAAATGATCGACAAGCCACAGATTCTGCACATTGGCGATGAACTGCTGGCTGACATCGACCTCACCCGCCTTGAACGCGGCTAAGGCCGCATCGTTGTCGGGGTAAATGATGTGCGCCAGGTATTTCGGAGCCGGTAATTTGCCCCACATGGAAGCATCTTTGCCCCAATAATTGGCGTCTCGAATGAGAACCACTTTCGTGGCATCTGCGAGAAAGCGGGTGTAGGGGCCAGAGGCGACGAAATCCTCGCCGGGGTCGGCTTTCAAAGCATTGGCATCACCGCCGTTGCGCGCTTCCAGCGTTTGCGTCCACGCTTTCTGCACAACATAATTGGTGCTGAGAAAAGCGCTGACCATCATTGGGTTGACGGCTTTTCCATGTCCATCCAATTTTGCTTTGACCAAAACCGTGTGCGGGTTTGGCGCCTCGACCGTGTCGATGAAATCTCGGAAGCTATTCCCGTAGCTGGTCCCATATTTCAGGTTCGTAGCCCAGGTGTACGCCGCATCCTGGGCGGTGACCGGTGTGCCGTCGCTCCAATGGGCGGTGGTTTTGAGCGTGTAGGTGATTTCCGTCATGCTGGCGTTCCAGCGCCACGGCCCATCGGCCAATAAAGGATACTGCTGGCCGTCGAGCATATTGAACATGTAGGGAGTCTCCCAAACCGTGACCCGCGCATTGTCTTGTTGGGCGAGCGCCAGCGCATTGTTCATGCCGTCGGCGTAAGGATTCCAACCAGCAACCGAACCCCACTGCTGGCCGTTGAAATACAGGGTTTCACTGCGCGGCAGGGTGGAGGTGATATCCTCGCCAGCCCCGTTGGAATTCGATTGGGTTGAGTGCTCCGCCAACCCGGCGGGAACGAAATTTGCCATCGCAAAGGGGGGATAGAGCGTGATGGCGGCGATCACAACAATAAGGATTGCACTTCTCATAATAAAAAGAAAGGGAAGAGGTCTGTGATTCATATGTCAATCCTTGTCCATATCTGCCTGGCCAGTTTTTGGCGATACAAATGCGCTGTGCGGTCCCAGGCCTTGGCCGCGCCATTGGTTACAGCAAAGATATCCTGAATAGATGCACCTCCATCATCAAAACACACATCGACCGTTCAACGCCCTCAGGCTGGTTGGCGCATGCCTCATGATCCGTCAATCGAATCCAATTGCGGAATCGTGGTCATTTTGCCTCTCCAACCAGCGGGAGATAGATCTGATAAGGCATAAAAACAAAATTGTCCACCGCTCCCTGGGAGTTGTTCACAATCCGCACCGGCTCTGTATTTTCCGCCAGGTCATTTGCCTGCATGCCGGCGATAACAACGCTGTTCCCCTGCGCTCCGATCCCCTTGCCGCCGACCAGAGAAACCCCAATGGCGTTGCCGGATACGGTATTGGATAAAACTATGGCGCTTTGGATAATATTTCCCTCGGCTGGCCCGCCGGAGCTTTCGCCTGCCAGCAGTTCAATACCCACCGGATTGAAATCTTGCGGGTCGGTGTGGATAATCCTGTTTCCAGAGATCGTCAGCTGGTCGACCATATTGTGCAAGGCAAACAGGTTGCCGGGCGCCTCGCAGCCTGCCCAAATTCGTATTCCGGCTTCACGGTAATTCACGATAGCGTTGTCTGTGATGCGCATGCGGCTCAGAAGGCTGTCCTCCACTCCGGCGAACAGGGGATATTCAGGAGTGGATTCGTCGAATGCATAACCGGCGCCCACCCAAATGGCAACCGTGAGGGTGCCGCTGATGGTGTTGTGATCGATCTGAATGTCGCTCATCTCACTGAACCTGGTGCTTCTCTCCTTGCCGCCGTTGGTACCCACGATCAAGATGATTGCCACTCCTTTTGTGCGCAGGAGCGCATTGTGACTGATTTGTAGATGCTGCACCCGATTGTAGCGGTTGCCAAGGTTAGCCGCACCGAGACTCATGTAAGCGCCATTTTCAAGCACATTGTTGACAATCGCCAGGTGGTCAATCAGATTATTATCGGAGTATTGAATGGGACCCGGCGCGCCGTCCCAATCGCTGGCTGTATCGCCCGCTCCCACACAAATGCATCCCCCGCTGAAATGGTTATTCTGGATAGTGGTGTTGATCACCTGGTTGCGCGCAGCGCCGCCCGATCCGGCGACAAATCCAACCGGCCATCCCTGGACAGAGATCGTATTACTGGCAACCAAAGTATCCTGGATGGAATAATCGGAAGACTTATCCCCCGTCCCCGCCATACCGAAAGTGATGCCGGCGGCGGCAGGCAGTGTGCTCGAAATCACATTCTGAACGAACTGATTGCCAGTGGCGATTTTCAACTGGGTAAAATCCTGCAGGGGTCGGATCGTGGCGGCGATATAAAACCCAACCATGGCCAGGCTTTTAATCGTATTGCTGCTGGACCAAATGCTGAATCCACTGCCCATGGAGTTGGCGGCTCCCAGCGATCCATCCAGCGTTATATCCGGTTGATCATCGCCGTCAACATCGCCGTCGATGGTCAGCTGCCCGCTGGTGAGAAACAGCGCCCAGATACTGCCTGCCGAGCCGAGCGTGATGGTTTCTCCCTGCAGGCCTGGCGCGAATCCAATCGACTTCGGCCCAGGTGTGTTATTGGCGGCTGCGATCGCCTCGCGGAACGAAATCCCATCCGGGCCTGGGTTGGCGATCAGCGCAGTGAAACTGGAAATATCCCCATTGGCAACGTCAGATGCGTTGGTCACTGTCACCGCAGCAGCAGGAAATGAAATTCTAGGCCAAGGGAAATTCAAGCTCACCGGCAGGAGGATAACGATCAAGAGCAGATTGATTGGCTTCATTCTATGGTTCCTAATCTTTCGTCTGGATGGGCGTACCTGGAATCCGAAAGACCAGCCGCCTGGAGCATGTATCGACGGGCAAGGAATTATTCACACAGCCGCCTTAAGTGAGACTCAAAAGAGCGAACAGACGGGGCTTTCGCTGGAGAAGAGCAGGATTCATTATCATGTTGAAAAGACACGCCCCGTGCTTAATTTCAGTATACAGACAATTCTGCTGTGAGGCAATACTCTCGAAGGTCAGGCTTTCATGCCGTAGATCACCCGCAGTGGAGGCACGCGGCGGACGATGAACTGGTAAAGACCGACAGAAATTGCAAATGCGCCCAGCATCACAACCAGCAGCTTGGGCAGCAGGCTAACCTGCCACTGCACGACAAAGTAGGCCAGCACGATGATCACCGGAAAGCGAAGCGCAAAGAATCGAGCGTTAAATCCAGCAGGCATTGGTTAACCTGGATTCTCATCAGACTTGTTTGCCGTTCTCTTTCCCGGGTGCGGCAAATTGCGCCGCAGTTGAACAATCAAGGTTCCCACGACCACCAGCAGGATGCCAGCGATTTGCCGGGCGTTCAGCGGCTCGCCCAAGAACAGCCACGCCAGGATGGCGATTTGCGGCAGCATCGTGCTGTTGATGATCCCTGACTCGACCGCCGTCAGGGTGCGCAGTGTTCTGTTCCAGAGGGTAAAGGCGATGGCGGTGTTGATGACCGCCAGCCAGGCAATGATCAGCCACTGCGTGAGGTCGAGATGGCCTGAGCCCTGCGTCGTGATCCCCGTCACCAGCAGCAGCAAACCGCCGATGCCCATGCTGAGGGTGGTGACCACCAGCGGGGGCAGGCCGCCGCGCTGGTTGATGTGTCTCCCCAACAGGGATGATGCGGAATTCGCCAGGACGCCGACCAAGGCGGCTGCCAGGCCGAGGATTTGTTTGGCAGGGATTTCCACCGGCAGGAAATAAACCAGCGCCCCGAGGCTGGAAAGGGCAATGCCGACCCATTGGACGGTCGAAGGCGCTTCATCGTTTTGCCGGCTGCTGAACAAGGCAGTGATCAGCGGTGAAAAATTGAGCAGGAGGGTCACGGTGGCAGCCGGCAAAAAAGCCAGGCTGACGAACTGGGCGCCCTGGGTCAGGGTGTAAAACACCAGCCCAAGCAGCAGCAGTTGACGCCATGTGGCACGAGAAAAACCACGGATGGCATTGCGGTGCAGGGGATTGGCGAGCACGAAGGGCAGCAGGCACACGAACGCCAGGCTGTAGCGCAAACCGGCGAAAGTGATCGAGGGTAAATCGCTCTTGAGCCCAATCTTGATCAGCACCCATGAGGTGGACCACAGAAAGGTCACCAACAGCCCCTGCAGGACAGCCCTGAGATGCGGCCTGGAAACCGTCAGCGAGTCATCCGGCATCGGTGAATCTCCGGCTCACAAAAATCCATCTGAACCATTCAGTCCAAAAGGGTGCAAAGATCTGCGTTCCTGGCGGCCTGGCGTGAGATTTCTACTCACACGCCCTCAAACGAAGCTGATATGCAGGGGGGCGTTGGCGGCGGTGTTGTGGATGGTCAGCAGGGGCTCTTTTTGCTTCCGGGCGGGGGCGTTCCAATAGTGATGGTCCACGTGCGTAAAGTCGCCGGCGGCTGGCCCGCCGGTCGGCGGCGCGCCTTCCACTTTGACGGCCGCGCCGGAAGGCAGGGCAATCTCCACCCGCGCCACCCGCACCCCGATGCGCAGGCTGGCGCTGCGCGCCAGCTCGCCGCCAAAATTCAGCCGGTAAACCGTGGCATCGCCGTTCAGGCGGATTTCCCCGGCGTTGGCATGCGACAAATTGTCCACCTGGATCGGGCCGGCGTCCGCCGCCAGCGTCAGGTGGGCCATCTCCTGCGGGTTGGGGCTGGAAAACTCGAGCACCTGGCTGCCGGCGCCATAGCGGATGTCCAGGGCGGTCAGCGGCAGGCCGCCGAAATTCAAATGGTCACCCAGGTCGCCGAGCTCAAGGGCGAGCGCAAAGGGCTTCAACCGGCCAAAAGCCAGCTTCAGGTGCGGCAGCAGCCTGGGCGAGGTGCGGTAGGCGAAGGCGCCCATCAGGATGATTTCTGCACTGCCGCCGGTCAGTTTCTGGAAATAAGGAATGACCGACTTTGGATCGGAATACTTGCCAGTCGCCCAGACAGCGCTTAACCCGGGCGAGATGTCGAGCGTGGTCATTGGAGCGGTGATCTTGAAGTGCAGATCGCCGACTGCGGGGTAGGGTATTTTGATATAGGTCAGATCGCCTGGCTCCATTGGTCTCCTTGGGATCGGGAAATGGGTGTTGGGATGGTCAACTCGCAGGGCTTGCCACCATTATACAACCGCAGGCTCTGGTCGTACCTGACTTTTCGAATTTCTGGACCTGAACGCTCCTGTGTGTCGATCATGGCCAATCGTTAAGAAAAATTTAATATTTTCTTCACCTGTCCTCCTGATAATTATGGTACTATTCGTAATAATTAATGCGACTTCTGCCGCTCTTTGGCAAACCCATGTGCATGGGCAGGGCAGAGAACGAGCCGTCATCACCAGGGGTTGGTGCAGCCAGGCTCGCAGGTGATCGTCTGTCGAACAATTCTGTTTTGCCTGAGAAGGAGATACGAATGATCCATTTCTTGTTCTCCAACACGGCATTTTAATCGCTGTGAGAATCTATTTTGCTCGCCACGGCGAGAGCCTGGCCAACACCCTGCATGAGATGTCTTCCCGGGGGTTAAAATACCCGCTCACCCCCACGGGCCGCCGCCAGGCTCGCAGCCTGGCCGAGCGCCTGCTGGGCGCCTCGATCAGCCACATTTACACCAGCCCGGCCCTGGCCTGCCTGGAAACCAGCATTATCGCCGCCCACCAGTTGAATGTCACTTACGAGGTGAGCGAAGCCCTGCGTGAGTTCAGCGTGGGCGCGCTGGAAGGCCGCTCAGACGCCCATTCCTGGGAACTGTGGCGCGAGCTGTTCGAAGCCTGGACGCGCTACAAGCGCTGGGACCGGCGCCTCGAAGGCGGAGAAACATTCTTCGAAGTGCGGAAGCGCTTCGAGCCGTTCGTCGAAAGCCTGTTCAAGCAGTACGGCGGCACCAGTGTGCGCCTGCTGTGCATGGGTCACGGGGGGCTGTTCTGGACCGCCCTGCCGCTGGTGTTGAAAAATATCGACTACGCTTTCATCGCCCGCCACAACGGCCTGCAAAACGGCGCATTGGTGGTGGCCGAATTTTGCGAAGACGGCTTGCACTGCATCGAATGGAACGGCAAGCCTGTGGAGCAGGACGAAACCACCTTCGCGCAGACTGTCCGGGGTGATGGTTAAAGCCCTGCAGTGATCGATCCCTCACACGCCAAGGCTTGGCGCGCTTGCCAGTCTTTGTCGCCGCCTGATTTACCGCTGAAGAAACAAGGAGACTGCCATGCGCAAAAGTTTAATACCCGTCTTGATCGCCCTTTTCCTGTTGGGGGCGGCCTTTGGCGCCCTGGCCGCGGCCCGCGGTCAGCAGGCCAGCAGCCCGCCCGCTGAAGTCATCCTGCAGTCTGAGACGCAGGGTTTTAACACGCGCCAGGTCTCTGGCCCAGCCGGCTCAGCGCCCGCTCAGGGCTCGACCGCGCCCAACCAGCCCAACATCGGCTTCATCGACTCTCCCACCGCAGGCTGCGTCCAGCCCGACCCCGCCAAGAACGAGTGCTACATCAACTGGTATTATATGTCGGTGGATGCCGCGCCCAACTACATGATCACTATGACGGCGTATTTGAATGATTTTGGCATGATCGGGCGTTACGCCGGCTTTTTCCAGACCAGCATGTACGTGCCGTTCAATATGAACCCCAGCGGTTACAAGGTGGCTTGCGGCGCAGATGGGTCTGGCGGGCAGCCGCACCTGGGCAAGGCCTACGGCTATGCCATCCGCGCCCGTGATTCCGCCAACCTGAGCTCCGCCAATTACGGCACCGTGTACTGCCCGCCGTTCCCTTAAGCGGGACAGGCGTACCAATGCCGCACAACCTGCGCTTTTTCTTACTCATCACTCTGGTGTTGGCTGGCCTGCTGTTGGCCTGGGGATTGGGTGCCGCAGCGCCTGGCGCCGCAGCGCCCAGCAGTCTGCCCACGCCCACCGCTCTGCCGCTCCAACCGCCGCCGGGCCTGCCGCCGGCGCCGCACGCTCCGGATATCTCGTTCATCGACAGCCCCACAGCCGCCTGCCAGGTGCTGAGAGGCGGCGGCTGCGCCATCACTTGGAACTACCTGTACGCCAATGCCGCGCCCGGCTATGTGATCAGCATGACCGTGGTGATCGATAACAAGCTGCGCGGGCATTACGGCGGATTTTTTCAGACAAACATGTACGTGCCCAGCGAGATGCTCGCCTTCCGTGTCGACTGCGGCCTGTACGGCGCCAGCGGGGTGCCGCGCATGGGCAAGACGCACGCTTACGCCCTGCGCGTGCGCGCCAGCGATGGCTTGTCTTCAGCCAATTACGGCTCGGTGCTTTGCCCGCTGGATAAGCCTTACCGCTATTTCTTGCCCACTCTGCGGCACAAATGAGCGCCGCAGCCTACAGGTAGGTGGCTTCGGCGAACATGCGCTGGAAGTTGGGCACGGAAGCCAGCTCAATGTAGCCCGCCCGCCGGGCAAGCTCGGCGGCTTTGGCGCGCTGGCTGAGCGAGATCAACAGCATGCGAGCGCCGGTGCCGGCCGCATTGCCCACCTGGTGGAAGCGCTCCAGCGGCAGGCCGGGCAGCATCCCGATTGCCACGGCGCTTCCCAAATCGATGAACGTGCCGAAGGCCCCGGCGATGATCACCTGCTGGATGTCGGTTTCAGCCAGCCCGGCGGCGGCGGCCAGCGCCTGGATGCCGGCGCGGATGGCGGCCTTGGCGAGCTGCAGTTCGCGCACGTCTTTCTGCGAGATGGTCAGCGGCGCCTGCCCGGGGCGCTCGGCCAGGATGAATTCGGCCACACCGTCTTTGCGCACACGCGGGTTTTCTTGCATGCGGCCCATTTTGTCGAGGATGTTGTTGCGGCGCAGTTCGGCGACCACGTCCAGCAGGCCCGAGCCGCACAGGCCCACCGGAGCTTCGCCGCCGATGGTCTGGATTTCCAGCCGCTCGCCCTGCAGACGGACGTGTTCGATGGCGCCCGGCGCGGCGCGCATGCCGAACTTGATGTGGGCGCCTTCGAAGGCCGGCCCCGAGGCGCACGAGACGCTGGTCAGCCGGCCGTGGTGCGCCAGGCAGATCTCGGTGTTGGTGCCGATGTCGATCGCCAGGGTGGTCGCCTGCGCTTCAGCCAGGCGCGCCGCCAACAGCACCGCCACGTGGTCGGCGCCCACGTAACCCGCCACATTGGGCGGCAGGTACAGGTAAGCCCCGGGGGACAACTGCAGGCCGATCTCACGCGCCTTGATCTCCAAAGGGGCGCGCACGGCGGGCACATAGGGCGCCAGCCCGAGCTGGCGCACCGGCAGGCCCAGGAATAAGTGGTGGATGGCGGTGTTGCCCACCACCGCCGCTTCGACCACCTGCTCGACGGCCAGGCCGCTCTGGGCGCACAGCTCTGCGGCGAGCTGGTTGAGCGCTTCCACCAGCAGGTTCTGCAGGCGCTGGGCGTCGGCGGGGGATTTGCTGGCGGCCACGATGCGGGCAATGACATCTTCGCCGTAAGCGATCTGCGGGTTCATCATGCCTTTGGCGGCCAGCGTTCTGCCGGTTGCCATGTCCACCAGGTATGCGGCGATCTTGGTGGTGCCGATGTCCACCGCCAGGCCGGCCCAAGGCGCGCCGGGGGCGGCCACGGCGATCACTTCGCCGCCGCGCACCGCCGCCGACAGGCGCCAGTCCAGCTCGCGCAGGCGGCGGGAGAGCGTTTGCTGCAGGTGGAAATCGATGCGCCCGCCGGGCATTCCCAAGGATGCCAGCAGGTTCAGGTCATCGGGGATAGGCGCGTCCAAACTGGGCGCGCTGAGCTGCACCTCCACCGCCCGCACGGGCGGCTCGAGCATCACATCCACTTCCAGCCCTTCCACCTGCGTGCGCTGGGGAGCGGTCAGAGAGGTGGGCGGCACATGCACCCTGACAGCGCTGAGCGGGTACGCCTGGCAGGCCAGGCGGAAGCCTTGCCGTTGTTCATCGGCGCTCAGCTCGGCTGCTTCGTCCAGCGTCAGGCGGCTGACCTGCCCTTCAATGACCTGCACCCGGCAGCGCCCGCAGTTGCCCACGCCGCCGCAGAGGCTGACGATGTCCACGTTGAGCTGGCGGGCGCAGTCCAGCAGGCTGTGGTCTGCCGAGCACGGCCCGCGCCGCCCGATGGGTTCGAAGTCGATGGTGTGCATGCTGAGCTCTCCTGTGCGGCGGCGCGGGTTCGATGGCGGCGGGCGTCAGCGGATGCGCACCAGCCAGCCGCTGGCAAAGCCGAGCAGGCACAGCGGGATGAGCAGAGCGGCGGCGGCCGTCCAGCCCAGCCCGCCCACCGCCTGGCTGAAGATGAGCGGCCCGACGAGCTGGCCCAGGTTCTGGCCGATCAGCACCACCGCCAGGCCCAGCCCGGCCCACTGCGGGCGGCGCATCACTTCGGGCGCGGCGGCAAAGGTGGCCGAGGGGATGGCGCCGACCAGCAGTCCCTGCAGTAAAAGGGAGGCGGGGATCAAGGTTTTTTCCACCACGAACGGCAGGATGACCGTGGCGCCCAGGGCTAAAAAGGGCAGGCAGAGCACCAGGCGGCGCGAGCCGATGCGGTCCGACAGCCAACCGGCAGCCGGCGCCGAAAAAAGCACCACCAGGGAACCCAGGCTGGCCAGGAAACCCGCCTGCCCCAGCGCGTAGCCGCGCACTTCATTCAGATAGGTGGGGTAAAAGGTGGCCAGGCTGACCATGGTGAAGTTCATGCAGGCAAAGGAAAGCGCCAGCAGCCAGATATCACGGTTGGCCAGCGCCTGGCGCAAGTCGCCTGCTTCGTGCGCTGGCGCCCGCTGTTCCAGTCCGCCTGCCGGCTGAGGCGGGGTTTTAAAAAGCAGGGTGCACACGACGATCATCACCAGCGCCGCCGCGCAGCCCAACCACCAGGAAGCCTGCCAGCCGAAAGCGTTTGTCAGGCCGGGCGCCAGGTTGTAGATCAGCACCGAACCGAACGGCACCCAGGTGGCCCAGATGCCCATCGGCATGCCCTGCCGCTCGGGGGGGAACCACATGGCGATGGCGGCCGGCGCCACGACGCCCATCAACCCGATGCCCAACCCTTCCAGCAAACGGCTGGCCAGCAGCAGGCCGAAGCTGGCCGCCAGCGCTCCCAGGGCGGCGCCTGCCGCCATCAAGGCCAGCGAGATGAGCAGGGTGACTTTGGGACCCAACCGCCCCAATATCACGCCGCCTGGCAGGGCCAGCACCAGGCCGACCATGGCGATCAGCGACATCAGCAGACCGGCCTGCGTCAGGTCGAGATGAAAGGCCGGCATGAGCAGCGGCATGATCGGCGGGATTTTAAACTGGTTGAGCGGGGCGACGATGCTGGCCAGGTAAACCACGACCAGGATTGCCCAGGCGTAGGGTTGAACGGGGGGGTGTGCGGGGGCAGGTGAGCGGTTGGTCATAGCGTTCCTGGATTATACGTCAGATTGTCTGGGCGGGATTGGCCAGTTCTGGAGAGGGAATCCCCCCGGCATTTGCTGGTCCAGGGCTTTCGCCAACCGCGGGGGGATTCACATCTCACCTGCACTACTTCTTGACCGAATCCATGAAGGCGCGCAGTTTATCGTCGGTGGTGTTTTCGAAGTAACAGCCGTGGGCCATGATGTAACCTGGGGCGCCGCCGAACAGGTCCATCAGGTCGGCGCAGCAGGCGCGCACTTCATCCGTCGAGCCAGCCGCCATCAGCGAGGCGGGCACATTGCCGGCGATGATGTATTTATCGCTCAGCACGTCTTTCACGCGGCGCATATCGGTCTTGTCAAAGTGGCAGACGAGCGATTTTTCGGGCATCTGCGCCAGGTTTTCCAGGCGGTGGTTGTACGAGCCTTCGATGAACAGGTAGCAGATGATGCCCTCGTTGTACAGTCCGAGCATGACCTGCTTCCAGGTGGGCCAGTAGAACTTCTCGAACTGCGCCTGCGACATGAAGCCGTCGGCGCCTTTGTGCAAGACGTACATGGCGCAGGGGGCGCTGTTGCGGTCGCTGGCGTTGACCACAGCGTTGATCAGCACCGGCACATAGGCTTCGCAGGCCGCCAGCAAATCGTTCGGGCGGCGGTACATGTCCATCAAAATGCCTTTGGTGCCGCGCAGGGTGTCGCCCAGGTAATCGAAGGGCGTCTTGACAATGTTCAGGCCCATGCTGGGAAAGCCAGAGGCGGCGATCATGCCAGCCGTCTGGCCGACGGCGCCCAGCAGGCCCATCAGCTCGTTGCCGGCGTCCATCAGGGTTTTCAACATGGCCTGGAAAGGCGGCAGGCCGAAGGGCAGCAGCAGGTCGATGATGTCCACGTTCTCGGAGACGCGCGGGAACTCGGTCAGCATGGCCAGCGGGCCGAGGGTGGGCATGACGCGCGGCAGGTACTTCTTCATCCAGAAGTTGGTGGGATCGGCGGCGAACTCTCTGTACTCATCGCCCAGCATGTACTCGCCTTCCACCGCCTGGATGGTCAGGTTGTCGGGCAGTTTCTGCCCGCCCCAGATGTACGATTTGTAGCCCAGCATGTCCATCACTTTGCCGGGGTAGGGCAGGGGCATCACGGAGGTGTCGGGTTGGAATTCCACGTGAAAGTCCAGCAGGGGCTGGCGCAGTTTCTCGTGGTTGTACACCATGTCCTTGCCGTTCAACCCCTGGCGGCGCACCACGTATTCGTTGGCGCCCATGAACAGGTCGGCGATCGGGCGGTCGTGCGGCAGCATATCGTAAATGGCGCGCAGGCGCTGGATGCGCTCTTTGTACTGCGCTTCGGCTTGTGGGCTGGCGAAAGGCACGGGGGCGTTCTGCCAGGCGTCCAGGCGCGCCGTGCGCCGTTCGAGGGGGGTCATCTGGTTCCAGTTAGCAGGTCGTACAAACATGGCTCACGCTCCTATATCCAACTCTTGGCGATGGCGACGGCGGCCATAGCGTCTTTGCCGTAGGCGTCCGCGCCGGTGTACTGGCGGATATTCTCGTCGATCTGCCCGCCGCCGATCATGATTCTGACATCCGCCAGGCCGGCGTTTTTCAAAGCCTGCACGGTGTACTTCATCGGGTCGAAGGCCAGGGTCAGGAAGCCGCTCAGGCCGACGATCTTGGCGCCGGTCTCTTTGACCGCCGCCACGAACTTCTCGGGGGCCACATCCACACCCAGGTCGGTCACTTCAAAGCCGTTGATGTCCAGCATGAAGCCGACGATGTCCTTGGCGATATCGTGGATGTCGCCCTGCACGGTGCCCAGCACCACCTTGCCCAGCTTGTGGCTCTCGGCGGACTGCTGCATGCGCGGCTTGACCACGGCGGAGATCTGGCTGAGGATCTCCCCGGCCAGGATCAGCTCGGGGATAAAGCTTTCGCCGGTCTCAAAGCGCCGGCCGATGATTGCCATGGCTTCTCGGCAGGCGTCCAGCACCTCCAGCGGGTCGACGCCGGCATCGAGCAAGCGCCGGGCGATGGCCACGGCGTCCTCTTCGCGCATCTCGGTAATGGCTTCAATCAATTCTTGTGACATAAATTCTCCTTTGCGTGTAGATTAGAATGGCGGCATCAGGCAGGCTGGCCCTGCTCTGTGGGTTTTTCGAACAGGCCTTTGCGCGAGGCGCGGATGAAGTTCAGGCAGTAATTGTCTCGCCCCAGGATCAGCTCGGTGGACAGGATGGCGGCCTGGATGTCACGGTCCAGCGGGTCGAGGATGGCCGAATCCAGCCCGGCCTGGATGGCAAGGCTGAGGAAATAGCGGTTGACGAAGGAGCGCGCCGGCAGGCCAAAGGAGATGTTGCTCAGGCCGATGGTCAGGTGAGCCTGCGGGAACTCCTGGCGCACACGCCGCATGGTCTCGAAAGCCACCTGGGCGCTCTGCGTGTTGGTGGAGAGCGTCATGGCCAGCGGGTCGAAGTACAGGCGGTCGTCGGGCAAACCCTGGGCGCCGGCGGCGGCGCGGATCTTGCAGATGACCTCGAAGCGCCGCTCGGCAGTCTCAGGGATTTTCTTCTCGTCCATGGCCAGGGCGATCACCGGACAGCCGTGGCGGGCGGCGATGGGCAGGATGTCGGCCAGGCGCTCGGGCTCGCCGCTGATCGAATTGATCAGGGGCGTCTTCTTGACCGCCTGGATGGCGGTCTGCAGAGCCTTGGGGTTGGCGCTGTCCAGCGACAGGGGCGTGTCCACCACCTGCTGGATGGTCTCGATCAGCCAGACCAGGTCGTCGGGCTCGCGGTCGGGGTGGGTGCCGGCGTTGACATCCAGCCAGGCGCAGCCGGCGGCGGCCTGTTTCTGCGCCAGTTCCTGGATGAAAGGGGCGTCCTGCCCGGCGATGGCCAGCGCCACGCGCTTGCGGGTTCCATTGATCTTCTCACCGATGATTTTCATATTGGGAAATCCTTTCTTCACCGTTGGGCGAAATGCGCATAGGTTATGGTTTCGCCGGGGGTTGCCACCACGAATTCGTCATCCCACGGCCCGCTGACCATTTTCTGCACCAGGGCGGGCGAGCCGGGAATCTCCTCGAAGCGCAGGTTGAACACCCCGGCGGTGGTGCGGGCGTAGGTGCGGAAGCGTTCGATCTCGTATTGACCGGTGTTGATGAACGCCAGGCGCTTGTAGTTCTTCAACATCATGCGCGTCATGCGCCAGGCTTTTTCTTCGCCGTATTTGGCCACCATGCGCTTGTGCTCTTCGAAGGGCGTGTCGCCCGCCTGGATCCAGCCCTTGGTCAGGTAATAAGTTCCCGGTTCATGGCGCGCCTGCTCTTTGTAGGCCGCCCCCGAGCCGAGAAAGATGGCGATGCAGTCGTCGACGCGCGGGATCACCAGGTGCGCCCGGCGCGCCTGCAGGCCGACCACCGCCAGCGAGCACAGGCCGTAGCCCAACAGCAAGACATCCGCCTCTTCATCGGCGGCGTCGATGCGTTTTTGAAGCACCTGGCGCAGGTTCTCAGGGCGCAGGTGCAGGCCGAAATCCAGCACTTCGCTGGCGACTTCCGGCGGCAGCCAGCCGGTCATCTCCTCGATCACCGTGGCGCAGGCGATCACCTTGCGGCGGGCGGTGTACAGCGCTGTCCAGCGGTCGTCGGCGGTAGGTTCGGTCACGGCAGGTCTCTCATTTCGATGGTAGAATTAATCGTAGAGGAATGGTACAATAGCGTTATACACTTATATATAGAAGTTGTGTAGTGACAAATGTCACTTCTTTTCTTCGGAAACCTGGCTGGTTTACTGAGTGGCTTATGGCTCACCGTCCGCAAAACAAAGTCCTGCAAGAGACCCCCTCCATCGACCGGGAGTCGTTCGAGCCGGCTTATGCTCAACTGGCCAATATCCTGCGCCAGAGCATGGCTGAAGGGTTACTGCGCCCCGGCGACCAGCTCCCCTCGGAGGCGCAGATCGTAGCGCGCTACGGCGTCAGCCCGATGACCGTGCGGCGCGCCATCAACATTTTGGCTGACCAGGGAGTGGTGAACACCGAGCAGGGGCGCGGCACCTTCGTCAAGCCGGTGGCGATGAGCGCCGCCAGCTTCCAGCTCGGCCAGCTCCAGAACCTGTTCGGCGGCGCCACCGTGCAGGTGTTGGAAGCCAGCATCGTGGCCGCCGACGAGCGCGTGGCGCGCAAGCTGGCGGTGAGGCAGGGCAAGCGCACCATCTACATTCGCCGCCTGCTGTGGAATCACGACCAGCCGGCCTTTTACCACCGCGAATACCTGGTGTACGACCCTGCCCGGCCGATTGTGGAGGCCGAGCTGGAGGTGACCGCCCTGCAGCAGTTGTTCAGCGGGCGCAGTGAATCCCTGCTCAAGCATGGAGACATCACCATGGAAGCCACTCTGCTGGATGAAGAGGAGGCCTGCCTTCTGCAGACCAGCCTGCCGATGGCGGCTTTCTGCTTTGAGCATGTTTTTTACGATTTTGACAACCACCCGGTGAGCTGGGGCTGGTTTATCGGCCGCGCCGACCGCATGCGCTTCACCACGCAGGTCGGCTTACTGTTGGAATAAAAGGAGACCGCCATGCCGCCAACCCCTGCCAACGCCAGCCTGTCTGAGCTGGTCGCCGACCTCGAAGAGGAGGCTGTGCTGGCGCAGGTGCAGGCGTGCCTGGCCGGCGGGCACGATCCCCTGGCGATCATCGAGGAGTGCAACCAGGGCATGCGCCTGGTGGGGCAGAAGTACGAAGCCGGCGAGTATTTCGTCTCCGGGCTGATCATGTCGGGCGAGATTTTTCGCGAGGTGGTGGAGCTGGTTCAGCCGCTGCTGTCGCCCAGCCCTGGCGCCGTCTCGGCAGGCGTGGTGTTGATCGGCACCGTCTCGGGCGACATCCACGACATTGGCAAGAACATCCTGGGCATGCTGCTGTCGTGCTACGGCTTCCACGTCATCGACCTGGGGGTGGATGTGCCGCCGGCGGTTTTCGCCCAGAAGGCGCTGGAAGTGCGGCCCGACATCGTCGGCCTGTCCGGCCTGATCACCGCCTCCTTCGAGAAGATGAAAGAGACGGTTGGCATCCTGCGCCAGCGGGCCGCCGCGGCGGGGGCGGCCTTTCCCATCCTGATCGGCGGCGGGATGATTGACGAGCAGATCTGCCGCTACGTGGGCGCGGATTATTGGGAGAACGACGCCATGGACGGCGTGCGCCTGTGCCAGCGGCTGGTGGAGAGCAAAACATAAAGCGCTATAACCGGGCTGAGCCTCTCATTGGACTGCACATCCCGAAATGCGGCGGTTCCAGCCTGCAAAAAGTTTTGCAGGGCTGGTTCGGGCGGAGTTATTTTACCCATTATTTTCAGGAAAAAATTGGAAAAAAACCGCGCCGCTGGGATCAGAGCTGGCAGTGGTGGCTCTTTCCGCTCTTGAGCGGCAAGCCTCGCTGCATTTATGGGCATTTCAATAATAACCGGGGCACGGGGGTTGAAGCGTATTATCCCCACGCCGACCAGTTTTTTGCGATCCTGCGCGACCCGCTGGAGATCGTCATTTCGAGGTATTTTCTTGCCAAGAAAATGGGGGAAGGGCGGTTCCGGGACGGCAAAGCGGTCCCCATCCAGCGGAAATTCCACAACGTGAATGAGTTTGTGAGCGCTCAAATCAAGCGCCCGGTGTTCACGGATTATTTGCCAGGCCTGGGGGACTGCTCCAGTTATTTCGAGTTGTTTGAATCGAAGTTCATTTTGATCGGCACGCTTGAGCACATTCAAGATTCGGTTGACCGGCTGGCAGACGTGTTGGAGATGCCGCGCGTCGCTGCGCCGCATTTGAATCCAGCGCCGCGCGATGAGGATGTGATGCCTGATTTAAAAGAGGCGTTTCTTCAAGCGCATGCCTTGGATTACAGCCTGTATCAATATGCGCTCGACTGCCGCAGCCAAGGAAATCGACCTTGAACAAATGGTGATGGTCTTGTGGGGCGGATCTCAGACCCGCCCCTACAAAAGCGGCCTCAGCCGGCTGGGGATCACACATCGATTGGCGGTTTGGCGCCGTCGGGGATGGGCGAGACGTAATGCGCGGCGGCGCGCTTGCGGCGGTATTCGTCTTTGGCGGCCTGCACCAGGGCCGGTTTCTGCAGAAACTCCAGCGCACTGAGCGCCATCACCTTGGCGGCGTACAGCATGCCCTTGTGCCCGATGCTCATACTGCCCTGCGCCACCACCTGCCAGGTGTGGAAGGGCGTGCCCAGCGCCATGCAGGTGGTGACCACCTGGCCGGTGGGCGCGGCCCATGAGACATCTCCCACATCGGTGGAGCCAGGCTGGACGATGTCCGAGCGGTAGGGCGGCAGCACGCCGTCGAACAGCACTTTGTCCTTCAGCGCGGCGATCTCTTTCTCTCCCAGGCCGTAGGTCACAGCGGCCTCCTCCAGGCTGCCCGGCGGGATGGTCTGGGCGATCTGGCGGGCGAAGTCCAGCTCACGCGGGTCGTACTGCGGCGCGCCGACCTGCTCCAGCTTTTCCTGCAAGACGTGGTTGATGGTCTCGTTGAGCAGCATGTTGGACATGCCGGCGTAAAAGATCACTTCCATCTGCGTGCCGGTCATCAGCGCCGCGCCGCGGGCGATGTCCAGCAGGCGGGCGTACAGCGCGTCGAGCTGGTCGGTGCGCGGGGCGCGCACCGAGTAATGCGAGGCGGCTTCGTCGGGCACCACATTGGGCGCCCGCCCGCCGTTGGTGATCACGTAATGGATGCGCGCCCCGGGAATCATGTGCTCGCGCAGGTAATTGACGCCCACGTTCATCAGCTCCACGGCGTCCAGCGCGCTGCGCCCGTTGTAGGGATCGGCGGCGGCATGGGCGGTCTTGCCGTGAAATTTGAAGCCGAGGCGGTAATTGGCCAAGAAGTTGCCCCAGGCGACAGCGTTGAAGGTATCGGGGTGCCAGGTCAGGCACAGGTCGACATCGGCGAACAGGCCGGCTTTGACCATGAAAGCCTTGCCCGCCCCGCCTTCCTCGGCCGGGCAGCCGAAATAGCGGATCTCGCCCTGGGTTTGGCCTTCGTCCAGCGCCCGCTTGAGCGCCATCACCGAGGCCAGGCCCGCCACGCCCAGCAGGTTGTGCCCGCAGCCGTGCCCCGGCGCGCCGGGCTGGAGCGGCTTCTGGTACGGCACGCTGTCTTGGCTCAGGCCGGGCAGGGCATCGAACTCGCCCAGGATGCCGATCACCGGGCCGGCGCCGCGGCCGTAGCTGGCAACGAAGGCGGTGGGGATGCCCGCCACGCCGCGCTCCACCCGGAAGCCGCCTTCTTCCAGCGCTTCCGACAGGGTTTGCGAGGACTGCTGCTCGTGGTAGCCCAGCTCGGCAAAGCCCCACACCTGGCTGGCGAGCTGGGTGAACAGGTTGTGATTCTCATCGATCCATGTGGTCAGGTCCATTGGGTTGTTCTCCTGGAGGTATTATACGTATTTTTATCTGAACGCGCCTCACGATTCGCGCACCAGGTACAGGCGGTTGTCCTCCACCAGGTACATCAAAGGGGCAATTTGAACCCGCGGATAGCGCAAACGCAGGCGTTTGGCTTCGCTTAATACAAAATCAACTTCATTGCCAATTTCAAACATGGGGGCGAAATGCATAAAGTGCTCTTCGGCCCATTCCTTTTCCCATCCCGCCTGATCGACCAATCCCTGGATGAACTGCTCCCGCCGGCTCATGAGATTGACCATGCCGCACTGGTTGTGCCCGATCAGGGCAATCGAACTGACGCCGCCCACCGCGATGGCATAGGAAACTTTAAATTCGCTGTAGCGCAGGTTGGCGCCGCCGCTGCGGATGATGTACGCAAAATTATCGGGTATCCGCAGGTGCTTGCGGTTGTCCATGCACATCCCCACCAGGAGCTGGGCCTTCGAGATGCTGTCCAGCGGGCTGTTCAGGTTGTGATATTCGAGCAGGCGGCCAATCGGCGCACCCTGGTACTCGGGGAAAATGTCTTCTTTGTTTGTCACTGCAATCAGTCGATTCATAAGTTCCAGTCTTGTTCCTTTATCAACCAGATCATCCCTGAGTATACAAAAAATGCATTCTTCTTTTTTGCATTTTCACGGCTTCGTGTGGGCGCTGCCTGGCTTGGTCAGGGTTTCGGCGCGTAGATCTCCAGGTCGCGCGCTTTGTCCTGAAAGGCCAGGGCGTAGTACTGGTGGATCACGCTGGCGACGTAATTGGACCAGACGTTGCTCTCATACCAGTAGGGGTCGCTGCCCGCTCTTTTCTCGCCTTCCCATAAAACCGAGCCGACGATCAGCGAGAACTTTTGCTGAGCGATATCGGCCTGGAACTGGCGAAAAAAGGCCTTGTTGTTGGCCATGGCCATTTCCATCAGCTCGACCTGTTCATAAGGGGCGTAAATTTCCTGCCAGGGCACCAGGTGATAGACCAGAAGCTGGCGGTAATCGATGAACAGGATGGGCTTGGTGGAGCCAACCGCCCGGCTGGCGAGGCTGGCGTTGATGTCCTGCACAGTTTGCCTAGCGGCGGAAGCGGCGGCTGCGTCTGGCGGAGCGGGCATTTGCGTCAGCAATAACAGCATGGGGATCAGAGTCAGCGCGCCAACCAGGCGGTAATCGAGCAGGGGCTTCTTTGGAGCAGGAAAGGGATCATCTGGGGCGACGGCGCCCAGCCCGGAATACACGCCGACGATCGCCAACGCCAGCAGGAGAGTATCGTAATTGTGAAAATCGTACCCGCCGCCCGCCCTCAGGCTGACCAGGGTGCTGCCCGCGCCCAATACCGCCAGTGCGCTGGCGAGCAAAGCGCTGCGCAGTCCGTTCACCTGCTTGCGCTGGGCCCAGAATTGAATCAGGATCACAGCGGCCAGCGGCGCGGTCAGCAGGAAAATCCCACCGACCAGGCCGGGCGGGTTGGCAGGGTTCGGCCAGAGCTTTTCCCGAAGATAGGCATAATCCATGGATCGGTCAAAAATGGAGGGCTTTCCGGCCAGCGCCAGCGAGAGCCAATACACCGGGAGGCTGGTCAATCCATTGGCGAGTCCCCAGGCCAGCGGCCAGCCCAGGTAGCGCAGGAGCGGCGTGTCTTTCCGCGGCTCTTCCAGCAAATACAGCAGAGCCGCTGTGATCGAAGGCATCCAGAACCAGTTCACGCGGCCCAGGCCGGCCCAGGCGCCCAGCGCAGCCACCAGCAGGGCCGTCCAGCGGCCGCGGCCAGGCTGGTACAGCCACAGGACGGGCACAATCCCGAGGAGCAGGTGGTAATAGACCGGTCCCTGGAGCAGGAACAGGCTGACCCAGGCGATCAATAATCCGAAGAGAAAAGGATTCCTGGGATTGGAGGGGATGCTCTGCTGACCCTCAGCCGCGCGCCAGACGCGCCGGACGAGCAGCCAGGCAGTCAGGGCGGCGCTGATCAGAAAAAGGGCTTTCACCCAGACGCGCCACATCCAGATCTGGCTGGCGGGTATCAAAAGCGCCAGACCGTCCACCAGCGAGCGCGCCGGGTCAAGCCAGGGCCAGGAGAACGGCGCCTGCGAAATCAGGGGTGCATAAATCTGAAAGGCGTTGTAGATGCGGCCGCCTTCGGACCAGAAGGCGCTGGTGGGGATGTTCGAGACCGCGGCGAAGCTGTTGTACACTTCCAAAGCGGCGCCTGACAGAGCCAGGGCCAGGCACACAGGGAAAAAGATGGAGGCCGGTCGTTTCATGCAGACACCGAACGAAGTTTAACACAGATTTGCCCGCTGGATGGCAGGTGGAGAAAAAAGGCGTAATCAAACGCCGTACAGGGTTATCTGCTGGGCGCAAACATGGAATATATGCCTGCGGAGCGAGGTCAGTTTGCCAGGGGTGAAGGCACCTCACCTGCTCAGCAGCGGCGCGAACACTCGATACGGATTCATCCACAGCGCCTGCGCCCAGATATCCAGGTAACCTGAATTATCGCGGCCGTGCTGCCAGGTCACCAGGGCCTTGCCGCTGCCGAAAGCCAGCGCCGGGTACAGGCGGTCGCGCTCATCACTCGGCCCAACCACATCGAAA
This sequence comes from Chloroflexota bacterium, assembly GCA_029782365.1. Taxonomy (GTDB): domain Bacteria; phylum Chloroflexota; class Anaerolineae; order Anaerolineales; family UBA4823; genus CAWBUW01. Next base: position 760,124 of record JAKOUW010000096.1, on the reverse strand, counting down.
GCCGGCTCGACGGCCAGGCCGGGGTTGATCAGCTCGCCCCACACGCCCCAGCGCAGGAGCGGTTTGGCGTACTGATCTTGCCACACCAGCAGGAACTGGTTGCCGGCCGGGTTGCAGGCCAGGCGCGGGTAGCGCTGGGGCAGGGTGGTGCCGGCTAGGCCGTAGCTCTGGGCCAGCGCGCCGCTGGCGTCCATCAGGCGGCCGAAGATGTTGTCGTCGCTGCTGGTGGGGTTGACCTGCTGCTGCCAGGCGAAGAGCGTTTCGCCGCTGCCGTAGCACGAGGCCACGGTCACATGCTGTTCGTTGGAGGCCAGGGTGGCCACCGGAAACTCACCGCTGCCCAGCGCCGCGCCGCTGGCCGACAGGCGCAGGGCGTAGATATCGAGGTCCATGTTCCCGCGCCCCATATCCACATCCCAGGCGGTGGTGAAGGTGTTGTTGGCCTGGTTGTAAGCCACGTCGGGGAAGTCGCGCACTTCCAACCCGCTGGAGACAGCGACCGCCTTGGCGGTCTGGCTCTGGTTGAACCACAGCCCGCCGGCGATGTAAGCCGGGTCGGCCTCCACTTTCCAGACCACCATAAACTCATCGGGGGCGGCGGCGTAGGCAATGCGCGGCTTGGTGGTGTTGGCGCGGCTGTTCTCCAGGGCAAAGGCCGGGAAGTCGTCGCTGGGGCCGCTCCAGGGGATGAAGCGCAGGAAAATGTCGTTGTCCAGCCCGTCGCCGGCCGAGTCGTAAGCCCAGGCCACCAGGTAACGGTCGTGGGCGCTGTCATAAGCCACCGAAGGCTGAAGGCTGTTGTACACATCGTCGAACACGGTGAAGAGCGGGTAGGGCTGGCCGCTGGCGCTCACCCGCCGGCCGAAGATGGCGTGATGCCCGTCGGGAAACCAGGTTTCCCAAACCACCAGGTACTCATCGTGCGGCGCGGCGTAAGCCGCGGCTGGCGACCATTTCCAACTGTCGTCGTTTGCCAGGATGGCATAGCGGCTGTGAAAAACAACCGTCTGCACGGCCGACCGGCCGCCGCTGGGGAAACTCAAGGACAGCAGGCAGCCCGCGACCGCCAGCCCAAGCACCAGGCGTTTGATGGTATTCATGGCATCCCTCCCGCGCAAAACGGCAAAACACAACCGTCTCATTTATTATGGCATACTTAAGGGGAAAAGTCTATCGGGGCGTTTCAAATAAGCCCTGCGCCGTTACTCAAGAATTACAGCCGTGCGCCGGGCAGGCGAACGGAATTGAAAAGATCGACCCTACCCGCCGCCGCGGCAGGCGTGAAAAGGCGCATTTCAGAGCGGTTTGCGGTACACCGTGTCGCGCTTGACGGTGCGGAAACCGCAGGTTTCGTACAGGCTGGCGGCGCCGCTGGGGTTGGCGCTGTCCACCGCCATAGCCGATTCGCGCATGCCGGCGGCGCGCTGCGCCAGCAGGCTGCGGCCGATCAGGGCGCTCGCCAGGCCGCGCCGCCGCCAATGGCGCGCCACGCCGATGCCCTCGGTGTAAGCGCGCAGGCGCTGGAACTGCTGGTTTTCGGCGTGGTGGATGAAAGCCAGCACGGTGCCCACCACCTGTCCCGCCGCCGGGTCCCAGGCGATCTGCCACAGCTCGGGCTGAAAGAGTGGGCCAGACAGCCACTCCTGGTAATCGGCCTCGACCGCCGGCATGTAGCCCCACTCTTCCTGGCTGGTCTCCTGGGTCAGGCGCCAGATTTCCGGGTAATGCTCGGGCCGGGCGGGGCGCAGTTCGATGCCCTCGGGCAGGGGCGGCACGTTGATGGCTTCCAGGTCTGGCCGCACCATTTCGAAGAAGTAGCGCTCTGGCAGGTAACCAGCCCGCTCCAGCAGGGCGGCCGCGCCGGCCTGGAATTGGGTGACATTGGCCTGGAAGACCTTCTCGAGCTCCGCTGGGTGCCCGCCAGCCACGGCGCGCAGGCGGCTTTCCATCCACCCCAGCAGGGCGCGGCCAATGCCTTTGCGCCGCCAGGCAGGCTTCATAAAGGCGTTGTGCTTGTACTGTCGCCCGGGCGGGCCATCCAGCCACCAGCCCCGGATGTAGCCAGCGATTTCACCCCCGGCCTCGGCGATCAGCAGGTCAGCCTCCGGGTCGCAGTTGGTCAGGTGTTCAAAAGCGTTGCCGATGTCGTCGGCTGTCACGCTGCGCGCCGAGTGGTCGGCTTGCTCGCTGGCGGTCAGCGCCGCGGCCAGCGCGGCGTAATCGGGCTCGCCTGCGAACTTGCGGAAGACGACCCCCGGGAGGCTGGGCAAAGGCGTCTGGAGGATCATGGTGCGCTTCCTTTCGCTAATTTCCAGTATAGCGAAGAACGCGCCGCAATGCAACCAGGATTTTATCCCAACAATGTCTGGATTGACTGCATCAGGTCTTTGAAGGTGAACGGCTTGGTCAGATAGTCGTTTGCGCCGGCGGCCAGGCAGCGCTCGCGGTCGCCGGGCATAGCCAGGGCGGTCAGGGCGATGACCGGGATATCCTGGCAGCCCGGTGTCTGGCGCAGGCGCTGGATAGCCTGCAGGCCGTCCATCTCGGGCATCTGGATGTCCATCAGCACCAGGTCAGGGTGAAATTCGGAGAGCAAGGCCAGCGCCTGGCGTCCGGTGTTGGCCCGGGCGACTTCGAAGCCTTTCAGGCTGAGAAAATCCAGCGTAAATTCTGCCGTCACGTCACTATCGTCCGCCACCAGGATGCGCCAGTGGGCGTGCCCTTCTGGCGAGCCGGAGGAGGCCAGCAGGGCGGCACTGGCGGCCTGGGCCGGGGCGTGTTCGCTGATGTGCTTCCAGGGAATGGTCACGCTGAAGCGGCTGCCTTTGCCCAATTCACTATACACGCTGACCCTGCCGCCGTGCAGTTCGGTGAGTTTCTTCACCAGCGACAGGCCCAGCCCGGTTCCTTCATAATGCCGGGCTAGGCCGTTATCTAACTGGGTAAAGGGGATGAACAGGCGCTCCTGGTCGGCAGGGGAAATGCCAATGCCGTTATCAGTCACCGTGAACTGCACCTGCTGGCTGGGTTCATCGGCGCTCACTTCAAGCCGCACAGAGCCTTTTTCGGGCGTGAATTTGACCGCATTTCCCAGCAAGTTCACCAAAATCTGCTTCAGGCGGCGGGCGTCCGCCACCAGCGAGAGGTTGTCTGGCTCGCAAGAATATTCCAGGTTGATGTGCTTTTTGAGCGCCGGTTGTTTGACAAAGGCCAGGCTGGCCTTGCACAATTCGGATGCGAACAGAAACTCCGGTTCCAGCTCGATGCGGCCGGCTTCGACTTTGGACAGGTCGAGAATGTCGTTGATCAGGGAGAGCAGGTGCCGCCCGCTGGATTCGATGGTGTTCAGGTATTTTTGCTGGCGTTCGTTCAAAGGGCCGTCAGATTGCAGAAGCAGGCTTTCCGTCATGCCCAGGATACCGGTCAGGGGAGTGCGCAGTTCGTGGCTCATGTTGGCGAGAAAATCATCTTTGACGCGCATCGCTCTTTCCAACTCGGCGTTGGCGCGGCGCATGGCCTCGGCGGCTTTCTTGGGCTCGGCGTTGTCGAACACGGTCGAGCGGCTCATTATATACCGGCCCTGGGCATCAAAAATGGCGTCTGCATTCACCAGCGCAGGGAAGGCGGCTCCGTCTTTGCATAAAAATTCGATCTCCAGGTCGCGCAGGCGGCCGGTCTCTTTGAATCTCGGAAAATGCTCCTGGAAGGTGCGCAGTCCGGATTCGGTCAGGAATTGCTGGAGGGGAAAGCCGACCATCTCTTCACGAGTGTGTCCCAGCCAGGTCAATTCGGTCTGGTTGATCTGCACGATGCGGCCCGAGGCATCCAGCGAGTGGTAGCCGGCGGGGGCGTGGTCATACAGGTCCTGCACCTCGGCTGTGCGCTCCTGGACGCGCTGCTCCAGTGTGCGGTTCAGCTCCAGAAGTTCCTGTTCGGCTGTCTTCAGCCGGTTAATGTCGGTGGAATTGACCAGGGCATATTTGACCCGGCCGTTTTGATCGTGAATGGGCTGAACCGAGGTGCGGTACCAGCGCGGTTTGCCCTGCACACTGCTTTGAAATTCGCTGATGATGCCTGTATCTTCCTCGATCACCCGGCGGACGGTGCTCAGTTGAGCGTCTGCCACCGGTGCGGGGAACAGCTCATGCATCGTCTTGCCGATCAGGTCTTGCGCCTGTCCGCCCAATTGGCTGGCCGCCACATCGTTCATGAAGTGAAAACGCCCCGCCTCATCCACGGTGGCTACCACGCTGTCCAGGCTCTGCATCAGACCGCGGTATTTCTCCTCGCTGTCGCGCAGTTCCGCTTCTGCTCGCTTGCGCTCGGTGATATTGCGCACCACCGCCACTACCTCAGCGGCGCCGTTGGGAACCATGCGCGCTTCGTAGTCTTGCGGGCCGCGACCAGGTATTTCGAGCTGGTATTCGAACGTTTGCACGGCGCCGCTTTCCAATGTCAGGCTGATTTTTGCCTCGATCAGGTCAGCGAAACCCGGCGGGGCGACATCTCGATTACGCCGGCCCACCAGGGTGGGTTGATTTTGGGTGTACAGCTCTTGATTTTCAGCTTTGTAATCCAAAAAGACGCCCTGCCGGTCAAGACGGAACATCATATCCGGGATGGCATCCAACATGGCTTTGGCGCGCATCTCACTGTGGCGCAGCTTTTCCTGAGCTTTTTTTTGTTCGGTCACATCGCGAATGATGGCCCCGATGCGGAAACCTTTGGCCGTGTGGATGGGGAAGGACTGCTGTTGGATGAACTTCCGCTCGCCGTCCAGGGTTTGAATTTCGGTTTCATTGATGCGTTTGAAATGAGGCGAGTCCCCGCTCGCCAGCAGCGGCTCGATCGCGGCGCGCAAGAATTCCAGCCGGCTGTCCGTTTTTCTCTCTTCTGGCAGCAGCATGAATTGGATGTCCCACAGGGTTTTGCCAAGCGCCTGCTGGCGAGTCAGGCCATGGATGCGCGTCAGCGCCTGGTTCCATTCGATCACCTGGCCGCGCTCATCGCTGATCAGCAGACCGTCCGCCGACTGTTCGATAAAGGTGCGGAAGAGCTCTTCGCTCTCCTGCAGGGCATCCTGAGCGCGCCGCGCTTCGGTGATGTCCAGCAGGTTGGTGATGAAATACAGCGGCGCGCCAGAAGCGTCACGCCGCAGGCGGGTGGAGACATCTGCCCAAACCAGGCTGCCATTTTTGTGGATGAAGCGTTTGGTGAAGCGCACGGCGTCAATTTCCCCGCGCAGGCAGGCCTCTGAATATTTGCCGCTGATTTCCAGGTCGTCTGGGTGCGTGAGATCCTGCCAACGGCAGGTTTTCAGCTCATCCAGCGTGTAACCGAGCATATCGGCAAAGGCCTGGTTGGGTTTCACCTCGCCGTTCAGTTGGGTGATTGATTTGCCGAGCACCGCAGATTCAAAGATATATTTAAAATTATCCTCGCTCTCCCGCAAGCGGGCTTCGGTTTGTTGGCGCTCGCCAATCTCGGCCTTGGCTTTATTTTGCGCCCGGTGGAGAGACTCGATCATCACGCTGATCAGCGCGCCGCTGAGGATCATGATCCCCCATTGAAAAAGATCGTTTGCCGCGTCGATAGGGGATCCCAGGGCCAGCGGCATGAAGAAGAAAACCACGCACAGCGCGGCGGTCAGGGTGGCCAACAGGCCAGGCCACAGCCCGCCGAAAAAGGCGCTGATGGTGATCGGCAGCATGAACAGAATCAGCATGGGTCGGCCAATGAAAAGGTCGTGGAACTGCAAGCGGAACCACAGCGTGGCCAGGGTGAGGGCCACGGCGAAGAGCGCCTTGAGGGCCTGTTCCAGGTTGAACGAGAAGAATAAAAACTTTATCGTGCGCGGTTTGAAGCGGGTGACCAAGGCGCTGCTCCGATTGGGACCATGTGCAAGGAGGGGTAAACTTACCTTCCCCATTGTAAACCCAATCCCGACTGTGGGATGTAAATTTTTCACAAAAGAAATTCAGTGATCTATTTCGTCACCTTCGGCAGGAACAATGTGTAGTAACCTCCTTCGAGGATGGTCACTTTGCTTTCGTATGGAAAGCCGAGGGGAAGTCCATTGGGATTCGTAAGGTCGATCGTGAAAGACAATTCAGGGATGCGCACGCCGTCATCATAGATTGGGACAGCGATATACGCCCACTGCTGACCTGTATCGAACGTGAGCGTTCCGCTTTGGCCCTGGTAATTAACGCCGCTGACAGCCGTCTGGTCATGCGTGGCGAAATCAATGCTGACCGGGCTTTCCGCTGGCCAGGTCAATTCAACCCACACATAAGCCCATCCAATGTTCTCATGGACCTTTGTCTCAGGCTCGTAAAATTGAACGCGCGGTTCAGCGATGATCGCAATGCCCAATGGTTGGCTGGTTGTTTGCGGCGTCTCGCTTGAAGTTAAGTTGGCCTGGGTTTCCAGCAGGCGAACCCCTGCGCCGGTAACGTAATCCGCGGGCAGTTGAACCTCGAATGAAAAATAGTGATCGTAACCCACCTCCATACTCGCCACATACCAGCCAACGTAACTCGACAGATCATAGCCATTATCGCTGACACTGCCAGGAACCAGGCTGGTGTCGGCAGGGATGAGGGCGGTGATCCACGCATTGGTCACAGGGATATTGGCCTGGCTGGTCACGTGAACACGAAAAGTCTGCACGCTTCCAGAGCGGTTGGTATTTCCCACCAGGACAGGGTCAGTTTCCATTTCGATCACTGGCGCCGGGGCCCCGATGCTGATCGGCTGGTCAAAAATCTTTTCTTCAATGCCAAAATAATTCAACACAGCGATCAGGCGGTAATCCCCGATTGCCAGATCTGAAGGCAGGTAAAAAGAAACCTCTTGCGAGTTGTTGGCTGACGCCCAAACCGGCAGGCTCCCGCTCCAGCTAAAGTCTCCATTGGGAGTGAGCAAGGTCAGGGTAATTTGTCCGCTCAATTCCTGGCCTGCCAAATTGCTCAGGTTGACAGAAACCACTGGCGAAGTTCCCGGGGCGAAAAAATCCGTCAGCGTGTATGTCACAGCTTTTGGCCATGGATTTTCGAACGGCAGAGATTCAGCCTGGTCAGAAATTGTCTCACCGCTCGGACCTGAAAGGGCAATTTGCGCCGGGGGCAAGGTAATTGTGGCGTGTGGATTGCTCGCCGCAGAAAAAGTGTAAGTGAAAAAGGCGCTGGCGCGGGGCGGCGCGTAGGCTTGCCATTCAATCTGACCAGGCGTGACCTTTCCCCACATAGGATCGATGATCAAAATATTGTCCGAGATCGGCTGGGTGACGGTGATCGGCGCCGCCACATCGTACGGGTTATTGACCCACAGCTCACCAACCATGGCAGGGCTGCCGGCTTCGACATGCACCCTGGTCACCAGCATTTCATCGATGCGAGGCGCATCGGCATAGGGAGAGTTGGCGTCCAAAGCCACCAGTTTGTCATGCGCACCGGTCATGTGGGTTGGCGCCCAATCAGAATAATCGTGAGCCTGGTAAAACTGGCCGTTACTGGTGGTCGCTACAAGATCGATGCTGATGGACGAGGCAGGAATCCCCAACCTGGCAGACCGGGGAGAGTAACCCCGGCTGACCGTGCGGTAATCCACCCGCAGCGTGGTGATTTCACCAGGATTTAGCGAAACAGGGGCAGAAATTTCATTTTGCCATAGCGTGGCCCACGGCACGAGCAAGCGGGTTGTCTCAGCGAGATAGCGCGATTCGACAAAATATTGCGCTGTGAAAAGGCCGGTGTTTTGGATCGTCACCAGCGTGTAAGACTGTTTTTCGAACCACAGCCCCAAAATTCCTGAACCCTGGCTCACATGCTGCACAGCCAGGATTTTCCCTGATGGAGTGGTTGGCGCCGTCCCAAACAAAATATTTGAGAAACCTTGCGAAATATTGTTCGAAGTCGCGGCGACATTCTCAGGCAGCGCTTTGACGAGCGCCATGTGTGAATTCGCAGACATCAGAATCGATTCGTTCAGCGCTTTGGTATCCATGTAAAGATCAAAACCAGTAAGAGTGGAATTCACCAGCTCTCTGCCAGCGATGCCAAAGTAACTCGCCAGAAACTTTGCGCTGAGCCGCGCAATGATTTGGATCACATCACCGGTCAGCGAATCGGATTCGTTAGATTGGTGAATCGATTCCAGAGTCCAGCGAGTGTCACGAATACGATCTTCATAGGTGGGCAGCAAAGCCGCCCGGGCGCTGAGATCAAGTTGATAACCATCCAGGCGGGGCGTGGAAATGGAAGGCACCAGCGAATTGTTTACGATGGAGGCGGTGTCGTTGATTTGGCTTTGGGCGTCATGGATCTCCCCAGCGATTGCCGAATCAGCAAACCGTTTGACCAAATCGCCCATCACCAGATTGCTCAGGCTCATACCATCCAGGATTAAATCTTGCCTCAAATCATTTAGGCATTCATTGTTCTTTTGGGCCACCAGGTAAAACAGCCCGCTGCGTAATATCAAGCGAATACTGCGCTGACCATATTCATTGTTAATGCCATTTGAAAATTTCTTCAGAAAAGCATTGCTGAGTTTGCAAACCGTCGGACTGGCCCATGCTTTGCTGTCCCAACCCGGAAAAGCAAACCACTTTGCAATATCTCCCTTGCTCCAATCAGACCAATCGCTCCACCCGTCAATCAAGCCGTTGACGAGATCCGCGCCGATTTTAAAAGAATACTCACCGACAGCCCCGCGGAAGTAATTTGTTTCCATATAGATCGCTTGAGCGTCATTGCGCATATTGTCCAGCGAATGGTTCGCCATACCAGCCACGCTGTTAACTTTCCACCGCAAAACATCGGGCACCGGCTGCAGGTCGCTCACCAAGATACTCACCGTTGCATCCAGGCGCACGCCATCACCGACGACCCAGGCCCACAGGGTGGCCTGCCCAGCCGCCAGGAAGCGCACAGAAGCGGTGGTTTCGCCGTTTGTGTCGGTTGGCTGTGCTGGCTGGTTGACCTGGTCAAGGCCGCCTCTTTCGGAGGAAACCGATATCATCTTTCCAGGCACCGCAGCGCCGTTTGAATTGCGCAAAGTGACCTTGAGATTAGCCCGGTAATAACCATCAACGCCCAGCGCATAATCGGAATACTCAAAGGAGGACATACCCGGACTGATCTGGCTGGCCGCGCCGACCGCCACAAAATTTTGATCTCCCGCGCCTGGCGGCAGGCTGACGGTGCGGCTGGCCGGTGAAAAATTGTACCCATTGGAAGAAGGAACAATGGAATAGACCCCGGGAACGAGATCGCCGAGGGCGTAATAACCATTGGCGTCTGTGGTCAGGTTGTATCCCTGGATGGAGATCGAAACGCCCGGCAAGGCGGAACCATCTGGATTACTCACGCGGCCGGATATCCAATGACTGCCGACGTTCACCCAAATCTCGTTGATCGAGCCATCGGCGCGGTGGAGATCGCTCCATTGGCCGTTCACCCGGAAGTTTGGCCGCAAGCGCCAACGTCCGGCGATATCGAACGTGCGGTTGGTCGAATACCCAAATTCGTCGCCTGGGTTGAGGGTGAAATTTTGGATCCAATCGAAATCGCGGGCTGTTCCGTTGATTTGGCCGTCCAGGCGTCCTTGCACGCCCAGGTATTCAATCGTCACCGGTGTCCCACCGATATTCTTCACCCGGTACGAAGCGTTGACGCTCTGATTGAGCAGGGCATTTTGCGGGGAAACGGATATGTCTTGGATCAAGACCAGATTCCAGGGAGGCGGAGGCTGAACGCTGACTGTGACGTAGCTGGTCGCGCCGTTCGGCCATTTCACATCATTCCAGGCGCCGTTCAGCTCATAATTTGGCGTGCAAGCGTATGTATCAACCTGGTCAAAAGCGCGGTTGGTGGAATAGGAAAAACTGGAACCCGGATTCAAGGTTTCATTGAGGTACCAGTAAAAATCGTACATCGTCTGGTCGGAGGTGCGCCGGCATTTGACGCCCAGGTGGCCCAAAGTGATCGGCTGGCCGCCATTGTTGATGGCGGTAAATGAGGCCGAGGTATCCTGGCCGGGTATCGGATTGCTTGGGTTGATGACCAACCCGCTGGTCAACTCGATTCTTCCTGGAGGCGGCGCAGAAACATTTACCCAGACTTCATTGATGGAGCCGTCGGCATGATGAACATCCGACCAGGAATTGTTCATTTCAAAATTCGGGCGCAAGCGCCAACTGCCCGCTGTTGGAATACCCCGGCCTGAAGAATAATTGTACGTTTCCCCGGGCTGCAAAGTCAGGTTTGGCACCCAGTTGAAGTCAGCCGTCTGGCCGTTGACATCGCCATTCAGCCGGCCCTGGATGCCCAGGTACTGCAGAGTGATGGGCTGCCCGCCGTCATTCTTGACTTGAAATGAGCCCTGGATCTGCTGGTTCGTTTGAGGGTTAGAATTTGAGATTTGCAAATCTTGGGTTAAGACCAGGCGCCCAGGCGGTGGGTTTTGGACGTTGACGGTCACATAATTCGTGCTGCCATCGGGCCATTTGACATCATTCCAGGCCCCATTTTGCTCGTAATTGGGGGTGCAAGAATAAGCGGCCACCTGGTCGAAGGCGCGATTGGTCGAATAAGAATATTCCTGGCCGGGCTGAATCGTCACGTTCGTTTGCCAAAAAAAGTCATAATTCGCCTGGTCGGAAGTGCGGCGGCACTTGACGCCCAAGTGTCCAAGGCTGATCGCCGAGCCGCCATTGTTTTTTGCTTTGAAGGATGCGTTGGTATCCTGACCAGGGTATGGTGAACCCGGGTTGATTGACAAACCAACGCTGAGTTGAATGTTTCCAGCGGATGGCCCGCAGGAAGAATCGGCCAGGTATAAGCCAGCTGACCAACCACCGTGGTCGTGCTGCCACCAGGTGTAGCCACCGCTGTTCACAGGGCCGCCATTGATTTTGATGATTGTGCCGTCCGACAGGTAGCCCACAATAGAATATGAGGTGCCTGGCCCAGAGCGGACCTTCAACCCTCCAGCGCTGTTGGAATTGATCACCACGGCGCAACTGCCGACGCTGATGCTTGGGTCAACCTGGGCATTGGCTGCACTGCGAGCCTGCGCTGAGGCGATTGGAAAGAAAATTGAGGCGCATAAAACCATTGGGATAAACGCATGCAGTAATAATCGGATCACAATTCTCATAAGAGTATCTCTTTCCATTCCAACCCTCCCCGGTCGCTTTTAAGTTAATTTAATCTTGTTCAAAGCTTATTTTAATAATTATTATATTGAGGTCGATCACCCTGTCAAGGATCATCAGCGGCACCTTAAGAATCTGCCAGGAAAAGGCAGAACCTTAAGGCTTAAAACAATTTTGGCGAGCAGTTTGCGGATCAGGATTCGACAAACTCTTTTAATTTGGAGCGCTCAATCCGCCCGGCGCGCCTTGACCAACCCTTAATTGACCGACAGGCTCTAAAAGGGTCGGTGGGCTTTCATGAAACCCAGCTCTGGCCGGAGATATTTTATAGGCTGTGGGTGGCGGCGCAAAATTGCGGGCTGCGCCGTTGAAACCCGGCTCGACCCGCCATGCAGGGGGATTAAAACACTTTTCTCGGACGGCGGCCTAGGGCTGTTGGGCCGTCGAATATGCCCCCACTGCCATGCCGTAGTCCCATCCGTCCACGCTGGGCGGGGTGACGCCCAGGGCGGTGAGCATGCTCTTGACCTGCTCACGGTGTTCGGTGGCGTGGTTGATCACCTGCAGCATGATCACCCAGGGTTCCACCTGGTCGCCGTCCCGCGTGAGCAGGCGGCCCTTGGCTGCCAGGGCGGCTTCGTCGCGCGCCAATGCCAGGAGCGCCTCGCCGCTGGCGGCAGCGACTGCCTCCAGCTCTTCAAAGGGTGGGTCAGGCAGGCGCTCGCGGCGCTCTTCTCGGGGCAGAGTCAGCGTGCGCACATAGTTGTTCTGGGCCGCCACCAGGTGCTGGAGGGTGCTGCGGATGGTGCCGCGCGTGGCCGAGTGCGGCTCGGCATCGAGCTGGGCGGCGCTCAGACTGGCGCAGGCGCGGATGACCTGGGCGTTGGCCCAGTTGTTGTGAGCGAATAAACTGGCAAGCATCGAATCGGACATGTCTGCGCTCCTTGGAGTCTTGCGAAAGTGGTAAAGAGATTTGATGACCTGAAAACCCAGGCTAGCGTACAGGTCGCGAGCGCGGGTGGGGAACTCGGCCACGGTGTACAGGCGCACGCGCGGCGCGCCGTGCGCCCGCACGGCCTGCAGGGCGCGCACCAGCAGGGCGCGCGCCAGCCCACGGCGGCGCCAGGGCGGGCGCACGCTGACCTCGTCGATCACGGCGCAGCCGCGCTCGAACACGGGCAGGACCTGCCCGGCGATCTGCTCGCCGTCCCAGGCCACCTGCCACAGCGAGCGGTCATGGATGGGGTCGCTGTACCACTCGGTCTGCCCGGCAGTTTCCATCTGAGTGGTGCGAAAGCGGCTGGCGGGGAATTCGGCGCGGTACGCTTCGGCGATGCTGGCGCCGACCAGGGGGACATGCTCCGGCAGAGCCGGGCGCAGTTCCAGGCCGGGCGGCAGGGGGCACTCTGCCCAATCCGCCGCCGGGTCGAGCTCCATTTCCAGGTCGGTGTAAGCCGGCTGGTAGCCGGCGCGGCGCAGAAGTTCAGCGGCCGTGGGCTGCGCGCTGGAAACCATACCGGCCAGCTCCCAGAGCGCGCCGGGGTGCTCGAGCGGCGCCAGGCGGGCGGAGAGCGCCTCGCCCCAGCGCAGGAGCGCCGTGCCCAGGCCGCGCCGGCGCCAGGCCGGCAATACAGCGGCGTTCACCTGGTACACCCAGCGGCCGTCTTCCTCATGCCAGCTTTCCAGCACCGCACAGCCGACCGCCTGGCCATCCACTTCGGCCAACAGCCAGCGCTCAAGCTGACCGCTGGCCGCCGCTTTTGCCAGCGCCGTGCGCAGTTCCTCGATGGTGGCCAGGCTGTCGATGGTAGAAAATGGGTCGAGCCCGTCGGCTTCCGCTCGCCCGGCGTGCACAGCGGCCAAAACCGCGGCGTCGGCCGGCGTGTTCTCCGGATGTCGAAAAGCCAGACCGGGTATGGCGGGCTGGCCGGCGATGGAGATCGAACGGCGGGGTGTCATGCGCTGATCTTACCTCAAAATTGGAGAATTGTGGTCCATAATAAAACAAGGGCTGCCCGGTGGCCGGGCAGCCCTTGTTTTGTGAATTGAACTCTTCTAGAGCATGAGAATGCGGCGCGAGGCCGACACCAGCTTGCGGAAGGGAGCCGCATACACCGAGAAGATGCCGGAGAGGGCATCTTTCAAGCCCACGGACGGGCCAGTCGTTTCGGCTTTGCCGAAATCGTACTCGATACGCTTCAGCATCTGCAGTTCCTCTTCCTTGCGAGCCTGCATGGCGATTTCCAGCGCGCTGCGAGCGGCGTTGTTTTTTTCCGGATATTCATTATAAAAGTTAGGGTACATCACGTTTCTCCTTTAAAAAGGTACAAGTCTTGTGTTCTAAATAACCAGCCTGTGCCACAACCTGGCGGCGCGAAGCTTCCTGCGGTCTGCCTTCAGGTTTTGCCAGGAGAGACAGGTTCCGCACGATCTTCGACGCCTACGAGGTTAGCTGCTGGGCTCGAACAGAAGACTTGCTCTAAACGCGACTGCGTTATTCGCCCCAAAAAGTGGATTCCCCGATCCTTGCGGATTCGGCGTAGATTGATCTTTTTTGATCGAGTTTATTATACCACAAATTTCAGGTAAGTGTTGAATTTACACCGAGAAATCAAAAGATTAACAATTTGTTTACATTTTTATTATCTTGCCAGGCGCTCGTTCAGCAGGGATGCCAGCCTTTCGTCATTGGCGAACATGCGCAGGGCCAGGCGCAGTGAGATACTGCGCTCGTTCAGGATGATGGCGCGCAGGAACTCGGGCATGCCAGCCTCTTCGAAGACCTGCCTGACGGCGCCGGCGGCGCGTTCATCGCTCAGGATGTCGCCGACGAGGTCGTCGGCGGTGCAGGGTCCACGCGCATCCGGGTCGTGGTAGGGTATGGTCCAATCCCAGCCGCCGGAGCCCACCTGCACAGCCTGCTCCACGCCGGGCAAAAACACCTGGGCGCAGGTGTTGGGTGGGATGGTCACACTCAGGTGAAATTTCCCCTCTGCGATCTCCCAGGCGACCTCCGCCAGGCCGTACGGCGTGAGATGACGGGCCTGCGCCTGGCTGAGGCCGCCGCCTGGTCGGGGACGGATTTCCAGACGGCGGTAGCCCGGCGCGTTGGGAGCCAGTCCGGCGATGGCGCGGTGCAGCCAATCGGCGACCGCTCCCAACGCATAGTGATTGAACGAGGTCATTTCACCCGGGTTGATCGACCCATCGGGGAGCATGCTGTCCCAGCGTTCCCAGATGGTGGTGGCGCCCATGGTCACGGGGTACAGCCACGAAGGGCATTCTCTCTGCATGAGAAGGCGGTAAGCCGAACGGAAATAGCCTGCCCCACACAGCGCATCGCAGATCAGCGGTGTGCCCACGAAGCCGGTGCGGATGTGGAATCCGCTTTCGCGCACCAGCTCATCCAGCCGCTCTCCGGCGCGGCGGCGCTGGGCGGCTGTGGGCAGCAGGTCGAACACCAGCGCCAGGGCGTAGGCCGTTTCAGCGTCGCTCATCAGGCGCCCGCCAGGCGTGATGTATTCGCGGCCAAAGGCGGTGCGGGCGGCCTGGGCCAGCGCGTGATATTTTTCATAAGCGGCCGCATCCCCCAAAACCTGGGCGGCCTGCGCCGCCAGGTCAGCGGAATGGACGAAATAGGCGCTGGCCACCAGGGCTTTATCGGTGCGCGCCTGCCCGGGCTTATCCGGCGGGGCGCTGGGGTCGAGCCAGTCGCCAAATTGGAAACCTTTGTCCCACAGGCAGGCTGGGCCGGCCAGCTCGGCGGCATAATCCACCCAGGCGCACAGGCTGGCAAATTGATCCGCCAGGATCTGCGCATCGCCGAAGCGTTGGTAAACCACCCACGGCACCACGACGGCGGCGTCTGCCCAGGCAGCGGCGGCGCCGAAATGGCTGGGCAAGATGTTGGGGATGACGGGCGGCACGGCGCCGTTGGCCTTGCGCTGTTCGACAGCCAGGTCGCGCAGCCAGGACTGCAAAAACCCGCTCACATCAAACAGAAAAGAGGCCGTGGGCGCAAAGACTTGCAGATCGCCGGTCCAGCCCAGGCGTTCGTCGCGCTGAGGGCAGTCGGTGGGGACATCCACAAAATTGCCGCGCATCCCCCAGACCACATTTTGATGTAGCTGGTTGAGCAGAGGATCGGAGCACGCGAACCAGCCGGTGCGCTCCAAATCGGAATGCAAAACAACGGCGCGCAGGTTTTGCGGCTGAAGTTCACCCGGCCAACCGGTCACTTCCACATAGCGAAACCCATGAAACGTGAAGCGCGGCTCCCAGGTTTCCGGTCCAGCGCCGCGCAGGGTGAAGCGATCGGTGGCTTTGGCGAAGCGCAGGGGGCGCGTGGCCAGCTCTCCGTTTTCCAACACCTCGGCATGGCGCAGGGTGATCGTCTGCCCGGCCGGGCCGTCCACGCTGAGCGCCACCCAACCCACCAGGTTCTGCCCGAAATCCACCAGCGTTTTTCCGGAGGGTGAGCGCGTGATGGCGGCCGGCGCGAGCATCTCTGTGCGCCGCACCGGGGGGCCGAGCGGGGCTTCCAGAGTCTTGAAATCCCACTCGACCGGTTGGACGGCCGACCAGGGCGAGGCATCGAAGCCGGGCGCCGACCAGCCGACCGGTTCCAGGCGGGCATCGCAGGTTTCGCCATCGTACAGGCTGTTCAGCAGGATTGCCCCGGCGCCGGCCTGCCATTGTTTATCCGTGACAATCTGTTCAATCGAGCCGTCTGGGTATTGAATCTCAAGCTGGGCCAGCAAAGCCAGGCGCGTGCCGTAGATGTTGCTCCGGCCGCCGCCGAATCCGAGCCGCCCGCGGAACCACCCGTTCCCCAGGATGGCCCCCAACGTGTTGGGGCCGGCTTGCAGGAGGCCGGTCACATCGAAGGTTTGATAGCGCAGGCGTGCGGTGTACACCGTCCAGCCGGGGGCCAGGGCCTGGTCGCCGACCACCT
The DNA here is from genome assembly GCA_029782365.1 of Chloroflexota bacterium. GTDB lineage: Bacteria > Chloroflexota > Anaerolineae > Anaerolineales > UBA4823 > CAWBUW01. Next base: position 744,009 of record JAKOUW010000096.1, on the reverse strand, counting down.
GCCCGTTCAGGCAGGCTTCATACAATCCCAGGGCGGTTATGTACAGGCGGGCCGACTGGAAGCCGGGCCGCAGGTTGAAATCTCGCCGCAGGTAGGGGGCCGGGTTCGCTTGCCCGGGGTTTTCGTTCCAGGCTGGGGTGATGAATTGGGCGCTCCAATCGCCTGGGCTGAGCAGGCCGGCTTCCACCCACAGCGGCTCGCTCCACTGCGAGGCTTTGCCGTCACTGCCCCACACGCGGGCGCGCAGCTTGAGCCGCTGGCGGGAGGTCAGCGGCTCAAACGGCCAGGGGAGCAGAACAGACTCGCTGGAATTGATCTTGCCCGTCTGGCCGCGCCGCTCGCCGCCAGGCGCATAAGCTTCGACCTGGTAGGCGGTTTGCATCCAATCGCGGCCGGAGGTTTCGATGATCCAGGAAAGGCGCGGCCGGCTGGTTCCAATGCTCAGCGTCTCGCGCCGGTGTTCAATGCGTAGCGTCAGCGTGGTTGATGTCATTTGTTACAACTTTCCGATCGAATTTCGTTAATTCTATCCCTTAACTGCGCCGGAGGTCATGCCGGAAACGATCTGTTTCTGGAAAAACATGAAGAGAATCAGCGGCGGAATGGTGACGATGACCACATCGGCAAAGACCAGGTTCCACTGCGAGTTGAACTGGCTCATGAATCCATAGAGAGTCAGTTGGGCGGTGACGTTCTGTGAGCCGGGCAGGAAATACAGCGGGTTCGAAAAGTCGTTGTAGATGGCCACGGAGGAAGTGACGATGATCGTCACCAGCGCCGGCCGGAGCAGGGGCAGGATGACCGAGAAGAACAGGCGCATCGGCGAGGCGCCGTCCATGATAGCGGCTTCGTCAATCTCCCTGGGGATCGTGCCGATGAAGGCTCGCAGGATGACCGTCGCAAACGGCAGGGCCAGGGCGACCTCGATGAATACCAGGCCGAGTATCGTCTTGTACAGGCCGATCTTCTGCATCCAAAAAACCGTGGGCACCACAGCCGGCGGCAGCACCAGGCCGGCAAACATGATCGAGTTGACCAGGCTGGCCATGCGGTCGCTGCGCCGCTGCATCACATAAGCCACCAGCGCCGCGAAAAGCACAATGAAGGTGACGGAACTGACCGTCAGCAGGGCGCTGTTGCGCAAGGCCAGCACCACGCGGTAATTGTTCGATTGACTCACTGCCACCAGGTTCTGCAAAAGGCGGAACTGGGCCGGCAGGGAGAATTGAAACAGCCCGGCTTCTTGCTGGGATTTCGAGGCGATCAGCAAAATAAAGACAAACGGCACGATGAAGATGACGCCGACCACCACCAGGGCAGCCGCATCCACCCAATATTCCTTGACCAATTTCCAAAATTTATTCATAATTCAAGCTCCATGCGGTTGAAGAAGCGCATGAGGGGATAGGCGATCAGGGTGACGAGCGCGAACATCACCACATTCCCGGCGGTGGACAGGCCGTAGAAACCGGCCTGGTACTCTTTGAAAATGACCGAGGTCAGCACGTCCGAGGCAAAGCCCGGGCCGCCGTGGGTCATCGCCCAGATCAGGTCAAAAGAGCGCAGGCCGCCGATGAAAGAGAGCAGGATGACGGTGAAGGTGGCGTTGCGGCTCAAAGGCAGGATGACATGGCGAAACTTGACCCAGGCGCCGCCTTCCAGGCGTGCGGCATCGAAATATTCCAGCGGGATGGATTGTATGCCTGCCATGAACAGCACCATGGCAATGCCGATGCCTTTCCAGACATCCACAATGACCACCGAAAACAGCGAGATGGCCGGATTGCCGAGCCAATCAATGCGCGGCACGCCGAACGAGCGCAGGGTCACGTTGATCAGGCCGGTGGAGGGCTGCATCAGGGCATAAAACGTGATGCCCACGGCCACTGTGCTGACCAGGACGGGAAAATAAATGACGCTGCGGAAAAAGCCCTGGAATTTTATCCGGGAGGTCAGCAGCATGGCGAGCGGCAGGGCAACGACCACTTTAAGGCCGCTGGTCAGCAGGGCATAAATGATGGTGTTGCGAAAAGCGAGCTTGAGCTGCGGGTCTTTCAGGAAGGTGATGTAGTTATCCAGGCCGATGAAGGTGGCATCGAACAGCGACCAGCGGGTCAGGCTGTAGTAAAAAGACATGGCAGTCGGGATCAAAAAGAATATCACAAACAGCAGGCCGGCCGGTATGTAGAACCAATGCGGATAGGTGAGCAAAACGCTTTTTGCCCGGGATTGACTTTCCATGGGACCTCACAATCTCGAAGTTTCGAGGGAAGGATTGGAGAGGGCTGTCCAAAATCTTTCTATGGACAGCCCTGTGTGCTGATTAACAGGATTACTTGTCCCAGCCGGGCAGGCCAAGCTGCAAAGCCTGCTTTTTCACGTCTTCGTCATACGCTTTGGCGGCGTCTGCGGCAGTCATTTGCCCGGAACCAACGGCCACACAGATTTGCTCCAGGGCCGGGCCTTTGATGGGTGAGACGAATTCCAGCGCCGGGCCGGATTTTCCGGCGTCGATGTACGCCGCGGTGTCTTTCACCGAAGGCAAGACCGTGTCTGGCAGTTTGACGCCCTTGATCAGGTAAGGGCCGGTGGGCGGAACCGCCGAGGAGATGGCATCCGCGCCCTCTGCAGAGGCGATGAAGCCCAGGAACAACTTGGCCTCGGCGATGTGCTGGCTGGTCTTGGGGATGTAGGTGCCGGGCGCCATCCAGATGGTTGCGCCGGCTTTGGCTGGATCATTCCCTGGGATGCCGAAGAAACCGATATCGTTGACCTTGTCGGGGTAGCTGGCCTGGATGATGCCCACCGCAAAAGTCAGCATGGGGTAATGGGCGCCTTTGCCTTCAGCCAGCAGGCCGAGCCCCTGCTCGAACTTGGTGGTGGCGGCATCCTGTTGGTACCAGCCCTTGTCAAACCCTTCCCGCAGATAAGCAAAGCCGTTCAGCGCGCCGGGGCTGGTGGCGTACTTGGCTTTGTTGTTGGTATAATCGGCGGCGAAGTTGGGGTTAGCCACTTCCACGTTGTAGTAATCAGCCAGGACGAACAATTGGGAAGTCCAGGTGTCGCCAAAGGTGGCGATGACCGGGGTGATGCCGGCGGCCTTGATCTTGTCATTGTTGGCTTCGAACTCAGCCCAGGTTTTGGGAACGCTCAAGCCCAACTGGGCATACACCTTCTTGTTGTACATGATGCCGCCGCCAGTAGCCGTGCCGGTGGGCACGCCGTAGACCTTGCCGTTGGCTGAGACGGTCGGGAAATACGAATCGACGATGTTGGCGATAAAGGCCTCATTGGTCAGGTCAACCAGGGTATCCGCCGGGTGCAGGGCCTGGAAAAGGGAACCCGAGTTGTAGTAGAAGACATCGGCCATTTCGCCGGTGGCGAGGCGCGTCTTCACGATATTGTCGCCATCGCTGCCGCCGGGGCGGGTATCGACCGTGATCTTAATGTTCGGGTACTTCTGCATGAAGGCATCCACCAGGGCCTTGGTTTGCGCGGTGGTGGTGGGGCCGTCATCTACCAGGTAGGTGAGCGAAACGGGTTCGGCCGGGGCGGTGGTGGCTGTGGGCGCCTGGGCCTGGGTGGCGGCGGGCGGTTGGGTGACGGCGGGTGCCTGGGTGGCGGCGGGACCGCACGCCCACAATAAACTGACAAGGCAAAGCATGCTGAACACTTTGAACAGCATCTGATATTTGTTCATAGTCTCCTCCAGAGGTGGATTGAATATTTATTTTTAAGATTTTGATTTACAATTGGAGACTGCGGTGCATATCATCTCATGGGCAAATATCCTTTCTTTTGAAAGCCTGATTACCTGCGGGCCAGCGGGGTCAGCTTGAAAATGAAGATGATGTTTCTTTTGAGCGGTATGTGCCGCTTTCGATTGGCGCGGCGGGTAAACACCCGATGGAGCGCCACATGGCAAGCTCTGCATGGTAGCGGTTGCGAATCACCTCACAGGTCGAATCGATCCGCATGGCAGGGCGGTCTGCAAAGTTGTATGCCGGCCACTGTGGGACGCCATCGGCAAACGGTCGGCCGGTGCGGGCGAAATTTGCCCACAACCCGGCCATGCTGTGCGCGGCGCGCCAGCGTTCGGGGCGGCATCCGGAGAGGAAGCCTGGCGGGTCGGACGGCGTTTCATTGTTGAACTTGAAGGTGATATCCATGGCATGCGGTGTGCCCATGGGAAAATCTGTCCCGGGGACTTTCATCTCCGACTTGTAGCCGAATTGGTACAGGTAGACGGGCGCGCCGTTCGCCGCCGCCTTTTTCTCGGCAATCTCGATGGAGCCCAGCCCCATCATGGTGATGGAGGCGACGGCGACGAATATCTCGGCAGGCGAGGCGCCCGGCATGGCGGCGCGGTAAGTCTCGATGATCTGCGGCGCATCTGCGCCATACTGAAGCTCTAGCCTGGACTGCAAACCGGCAAAATCCAGGTGGAAGGCGCTGACGTCACCGGATTCCCAGGCAAAGAAGGTGTACTCGTCTTCGTTCCAACCCACCAGCAGAGGTTTGGCGTGAGAGATAGCCGGAGAGGCCGGGTCGAATGGATGAGCAGGCAAGACCACACCATCCACCACCGGCCCAAAGCCGCCCGAAAATGGTTCGCCAGGCCCAGAGCGGCTGGGGCGCCGGGTGAACGGCGGCACCGGCGTGAATTTTGACTGGATGCGCAGTAGAAGGTCCGCTGGCACAGCCAGCAGTTTGCGCCAATCTTTGGAGGCGATATCCAGTTCTTTGAGCACCCGGGCGGTGGTCAGCGAGGCCATCTGGCGGGTGAACATGCGCACACCTGGGCCGCTTTCGATCGAAGCTTTGTTGAAATAGGGTTGAGCGGCGGGCATGGCATACAGGCAGGCAGTCTTGGCGCCCCCGCCCGATTCGCCGAAGATCATCACATTGTCCGGGTCCCCGCCGAAGGCGCTGATGTTCGTGTGCACCCAATCCAGCGCGGCGGCAATGTCCAGCAGACCCTGGTTGCCGGAACCGGCGTAATCCGGCCCGGCCAATTCGTCAAGGTAAAGAAAGCCGGCCAGGCCCAGGCGGTGGTTGGTCTGCACCACGACCACATCAAAATCGCGCGCCAGGTTTGACCCATCCTGGCTGGCCGTCCCGCCGGAACCGACCAAAAATCCCCCGCCGTGGCTGTAAAACATGACCGGCCGCTTCTGGTGGTCATTGGCGGGGGTCCAGATATTGAGAAACAGGCAGTCTTCGGCCGGCGCCGGCTCGTTTTGCCGGGGAGCCTGCAGGGCCGGCGCGCCCAACTGCAGGGCATCACGCACCCCGGGCCACGCTTTCAGCCTGGCAGGGCGGCGAAACCTTCTCTCCCCCGAAACCTGGCCGGCGTAAGGGATGCCCTTGAAGCTGTTGACGCCCGCCAGCCTGGCCCCTCGGAGCTTTCCATGAGATATTTCAACTTCGATCGTGTGCTTGGGCATGGTTCACTCGCAGGCAGTTCAAGCCGGCGCAGGCCCGGTGGACTCGCGCACGATGAGTTTGGCCGGCAGGCGCAGGACCTGGCGGGGGAGATCGGGGTTGTCCATGCGGGCTTGCAGGATTTCAAAAGATTTGCGGCCGGACGAATAGGCATCTTTCGAGACGCTGGTCAGGCGCGGCACGAGAAAGCTGGCGATCGGAATGTCATCGTAGCCAACCACGGAAAGGTCGGCCGGCACGCGCAGGCCCAGATCGGCGGCGGCACGCATGGCGCTGATCGCCAGCAGATCGTTGATCACCAGGATGGCAGTCGGCCGGTTGGGCGAAGCGAGAAGCTGCCTGGCGGCCCGGTAGCCTTCTTCCATTGTCGGGCCGCATTCCACGATCAGCTCTGGTTCGCAGGCAGCCGCGGCGGCGAGCTGTTCCTGAAACGGCTCCAGGCGGTCCAACCCCAGCTCGTGAGAGCCCACGCCGTAGACAAATCCGAGGCGGCGGTGGCCCAGGGAGAGCAGGTAAGCGACCACCTCTTTGGTGACCTGGCGGTAGTCGGCGAAAATCGCATCGACTCCATAGCAATCGCCGACTTCCACGACGGGCAGGCCGCGTTTGCGAATCTGTTCAAGGGTCGCCTGGGCTTCAACCGATTCGAGGATGAGCGAATTGGTGATGATGAGCCCATCGAAGCGGCGGCGGGCCAGGTCTTTAAAGATATTCACGGCGTTTTTTTCGTTCAGGCTGGTGCTGGAAAGCAGGATGTGGTAACCGGCGGTGCGGGCGGCATCTTCCACCCCTGACGCATATTCGCAAAAGTGCGGGTTGTTCAGGTCGGGAATGATCAGCCCGATGGTGTTGGTGGAGCCAGAGCGCAAGGCCTGGGCGCGCGCATCTGGTTCGTAACCCAGCGCTTCGATCGCTTCCAGCACTCGCTGGCGGGTCTCGTCGGAAATCGGCACACGCCCTGCGGTCAGGCCGTTCAGCACGTAAGACACGGTGGCGCGTGAGACTCCGGCGCGTTGGGCAACATCAACTTGAGTGGGTCGGTTCATAGGCTTATCCAAAAGAGTGGCACAGAGGGTGTGTTTACACGAGATACCTTACACGTGTAAATGAATAAGCATATTATACAAAGATTCCACAAAGAGTCAATAGGGAATCTGTGAAGAAATGCTGCTTACAGCGAAATCCCTGTCTCCTCGATGAACTCAAACACGCCCTGCCCGGCATAACCGCGCGGGATGGGCGGCATTTTTTCAAAGGTGGAGTGGATGCGCTGGCTGGTTTTGGACTGACTGCTGGCGACGATGCCGTGCAGAACTTCCAGGGCGTGGAAAGCCATCTCTTTGTTGGCGCGGTTTTTGCGCCCTCTGCGCAGCGACCAGGCCATTTCGGCCACGCCCAGCCCGCGGCATTCGGCGCTGTAGGCGTGGCTCTGCTGGAGGGTGAAAGGCTCGTTGTTGCCTTTCAACACCAGGCGCACCTCGCCGCCGAAGCTGTTGGGGTCGGCCATGTACATCACTCCCTGGGAGCCGAAGACCACCACGCTGGGTTTCTCGGGGATCATGAAGACTGAGTTGGCGTCAAATAGAATGGTGGCGACGACGCCGCACTCGAACTGCAGGGTGCCGGCCATCAGGTCCTCGTTTTGGATTTGAAGAGGCTCGCCGTATTGCTCGAGCGTGCGCTGGGTGCGCTCGGGATGGCGGGTGCGCACCACGCCGGCGACTTCGCGCACCGGCCCCAGGATGCTGAGCAGAGCGGTGATGTAGTAAATGCCCACATCGAAGCCCATGCCGCCGCCGGGCTGGACGGTGAACGAGGCCGGGCTGGCGTACACACTGCTGTCGCGGCTCAAGGCGCAGGAACAGGAAGTGATCTCGCCCAGCAGGCCGCTTTCCACGGCAAAGCGGGCGGTCTGCACCGCCGAGCCGAGGAAGGTGTCGGGGGCGGCGCCCAGGTACAGGCCTTTCTGGTCGGCCAGGCGCACGAGCTCGGCGGCCTGCCCCAGTTCCACCGCCAGCACTTTCTCGGTGTAGACGTGTTTGCCGCCCTCCAGGAGCTGCTTGGTCACCGGGTAATGCGCCGCCGGCGTGGTCAGGTTGACCACGATCTCAATCGACGGGTCGGCGATGATTTCTTCAACGCTCATCACCTGCAGGCTGTATTTTTGCGCCGCCGCCCGCGCCCGCGCTGGACTGCGGTCATAGCAGGCCGCCACCTGCAGGATCTTGAATTTGCTGGTCATCGTGCTGAGATAGGCGTCGCTGATCATACCGCAGCCCACGACGGCAGTTTTCACGGGTTGAATGTTCATGGCTGTCCTTCCTTGCAGGTGATGGGGCGAAAGGCAGATTTCACTTGAGGCGGTAAGAGACGAAGGCGATGGTGCGGTTGTCCGGCGACCAGGAGTTGACGTTCAGCGAGCCCTGCCCTCCGAATAATTGCGCCAGGGTGCGCGGCTGCCCGCCAGCGGCGGGCAGCAGGCGCAGCTCGACCTGCCGGTTGGGCGGGTGGTCGCCCGGCGCCACATCCCCCTTGGCGTAAGCGATGTACACCACCCAGCGCCCGTCGGGCGAGATGTGCGGGAACCAGTCGTTGGATTCTTCCTGCAGCATGTGAACCGGGTTGGCGCCGTCGGCATCCATGCGCCAGATCTGCATCAGTCCGGAGCGGGTGGAATTGAACCAGATGTGCCGGCCGTCGGGCGAATATTCCGGCCCGTCGTCCAGCCCGGGCAGGTCGGTGAGCTGGGTTTCCGGGCCGCCGCTGGCGGCGATGGTGTAAATATCATACTGGCCGCCGCGCTCGGCGCAGTAGGCCAGGCGCAGGCCGTCCGGCGACCAGCCGTGCAGGTAGCTGGGGCCTTTTTCGGTCACCAGAACCGGCTGGCCGCCGGACAGCGGCAGGGTGTAAATGCGCGAGGCGGCATCTGCGAAGGTGAAATGGCTGACGGCGAGCAGGGCGCCGTCCGGCGAAAGCACATGATCGTTGTTGCAGTCGATGGCAAAGCCGGTGTCGATTTCCCGACTGGCGCCGCTGGCTAGCTCGTAGGTGTACATGCGTCCCCGACTGTTGTACACCAGACTGCGCCCATCGCGCGTCCAGTTGGGCGCTTCGATGACATAATCGAATTCTTTGAGCGCTGACCGGGCGCCGCTGAACACATCCAGCGTTTCCAGTACGCTGTACGAATCGCGCTGGGCGATCATCTGCCGCAGGGTGTGGATATCCATGTTCGCCGTTCCTTTTAACCTGCGCCGGCTGGTGGGAGCAGGAATTCGCCTTATTATAGCAAAGGGAGCGGTGGAGAGTAAGGTTTGTCTCGCCAACGAAAATATATTTCACGCCGGACCGCAAAAAATGGAACTGACAAGCGCATTTTACAGCTCAGTCGATCTGCCTGGCAGCCTCCACCCGGTTGCGGCCGCCGGCTTTCGCCGCGTACAGTCCCTGGTCGGCGCTGAACAGCAGGGCATCCAGGGTGGTGGTCGTCTCATCGGTTTCGGCCACGCCGATGCTGGTGGTCACGCTGAATTCCACGCCTCCCCTGGCAATCGGCGTTTTGCTGACCGCCTGGCGGACGCGTTCGGCCGCCTGAAGGGCTTCTTTCAAGCCGGTCTCGGGCATGAGGATGACGAACTCTTCCCCTCCGTAGCGGGCAACCACATCGATCGAGCGCACGCAGGTTTTGATGCGCTGGGCGATCTCCGTCAAAGCCAGGTCGCCGATCGTGTGGCCGAAGCTGTCGTTGATCTTTTTAAAATGGTCAAGATCCACCATCATCAGCGAAATCACGCCCGGGTAACGGCGCAGGCGTTCGAACTCGCCGTTGGCGGCTTCGAAGAAAAAGCGCCGGTTGTTCAAACCGGTCAAGGGATCGGTCAACGAAAGGTGGTGAGTCTCTTCGTACAGCAGGGCGTTCTCGATTGCCACGGCGGCGTGGCGGGCGAACACTGTCAGGCGTTCGGCCTGAGGCTGATCGAGAGCGCCGGCGGAAGAATTGGCCAGGTTGATCACCCCGACCACTTCGCCGCGTATTTCGACCGGCACGCAGATGAACGAGCGCACCCACTGCATGCCCTCAATCTCCCGCCAATCCGCAGATGCGAGCGTGTCGCTGATCAGCAGAGTCTGGTGATGCTCGATCACCCACCGGATCAGATGCGCATTGGAAGGCACCAGGTCCTCTTGCTTCATCACCGCTATGTTCAGCCTGGGGTTCAGGCTGCGGAAACGCAGAGAGCGCAGCGCGCCCTGCTCAAACAGCACGAAGACCACCGCGTCCGCGTCAGCGATGCGGTTGATGTTATCCAGCGTACGCTCGAGCACTTCGTCCACTTTCAGCGTCCTGGTCAGCGAACTGATCAGGTCATTCATGGCATCGGTCAGCAGGCGCTGTTCACGTTCGGCCTGTTCAAGCTGTTTGCGTTGGGTGATATTGCGCGACAGCAGGATAAAGCGCGGCGCCTCGCCTTGAGCGCCAAATTTGCGCGCCACAGAAAGCTCGAACCAGCGCTTACCCTGGGGCACATCCAGCACAATTTGTTTGCCGAGCGAAAAACCTTGGTCGTTGGCTTCTTCCAGCGCGGCTTGCACAATCTGCGCCGCTTCGCCGGTCAGCACTTCGGCCACTGTTTTCCCCAAGAAGTCTTCTGGAGGCAGAGCCAACAAATCCCGGTTGTTGGAATGGTAGCTGAGGTAGCGGCCGTCCAGGTCGAGCTCAAACACCAGGTCGGGGATGGCCTCCAGCGTCGCTTTGAGTTGGTTGCGGGCCTCCTGGATCTCCATCTCCGCTTGCTTGCGCTCGGTGATGTCCATGGCAGATAAGACCACGCTGGTCACTTTCCCGTTCAGCTCCACCGGCGACAGGCGGGTCAGGTACCAGCGCAGGTCGCCGTAGGCGCCGGCGCCTCTTGATTCATACTCCTGCGGTTGGCCGTCGGTGAAAACCAGTTCCAGCTTGGCGCGCATTTCCGACCGGTATTCCGGCTCCAGCCAGTTTTCGATGTTTTGGCCCAGGGTGGATTCCATGGAAAAGCCCGGCAGAACCCGGCTGATGTACTCGATCTCCGCCTTCCGGTTCACTTGAATGGTGATGGATGGGGCGTTTTCGGCGACGATGCGTAAGCGCGCTTCGCTCTCGCGCAGCTTTTTTTCCATTTTATGTTTGTACAGAGCGATGGAAATGTTGCTGTCCAACTCACGAGCGTTGAACGGCTTAAGCAGGTAGCTGAACGGCTCGGCCAGGCTGGCGCGTTCCAGGGTGGATTGGGTAGAAAAAGCTGTCAGGAAAATGATCGGGATGTCAAACTGCGCCCGGATTTGAGCCGCCGCTTCGATCCCGTCCATCTCGCCTTTCAGGCCGATATCCATCAGCACCAGGTCGGGGCGCAGTTCACCTGCCAGGCGTATGGCCTCCGCGCCGCGCGCCGTAATGCCGCAGCACACGAAATCTTGTGATTCCAGGCTTTGCTGGATATCGATGGCGATGAGTCTTTCGTCTTCAACAATTAATATGTTCGCTTTGGTCATATAAACCTGAAACCTCAACCAGAAAATGTGATAATGAAAGCCGTTCCATTGGAGCGGTCGATCTCCAGTCCGCCTTCCAACTGGTAAACCAAATTGCGCACGATCTGCATCCCGAGCGATTTGGACTTTTGCAAATCAAAATCTGCCGGCATCCCAATGCCGTTATCTCTCACACACAATTGAACTTGCTGGAGAGGCAGGGCGTGCAGGGACACGCCGAGGATGCCTTTCTGTCCGCGCGGGAAGGCATATTTCAAGGCGTTCGTCACCAGTTCGTTGAGAATCAAGCCGCACGGGATGGCCTGATCTAAATTCAATGTGATGGGCTCCACATTGACTTCCAACTGCACGGCGCCCATCTCACGCTGGTACGAATAGAACAGGTTGGCGCTCAGCGTCTGGACATATTCGCCGAAATCCAGGTGCGCCAGGCTGCTGGACTGGTAAAGTTTCTCGTGGATGAGGGCCATAGAACGCACGCGCTCCTGGCTTTCCAAGAGGGCCTGGGTGGTGTGCTCATCGGTCACTTTTGAAGCCTGCAAATTGAGCAGGCTGGAGATGATCTGCAGGTTGTTCTTGACGCGGTGATGGATTTCCTTCAGCATCACTTCTTTCTCGCTCAAGGAGTAGCGCACCTGCTCTTCGGCGGCGATGCGTTCCTGCACCTCGCGCAGCAAATCTGCATTGAGCTCCTGCAAGGAAAGCGTGCGCTGGCGGACGCGTTGTTCCAGCTCAGCGTTTAGCTCCCGCAGGGCGGTCTGCGCTTTTTGGCGTTCTTCAATTTCCACCTGGGCCTGGCGGTAAGCCTCTGAAAGCTCTTGAGTTTGTTTTTGCAAAGAAGCATGTTGGTGCTCAAGATCCACGGCCATCTGGTTAAACACAGCCATCGCCTCACCCAGCTCATCCTGCCGGGGGATCGAGATGCGGTGAGCCAGATCCCCCGCCCCCAGCTTTTTCGAACCTTCGCTGAGCAGGCGCGCCGGTTGGATCACCAGGCGGCTGAACATGGCGCGGACGAGCAGGGCCGCCGCGCCGAACAGCAGGAGCAGGCTGACAGGCATCGCAATCAGCGCCTGGTTGGTGGCGCGGCTGGCCTCGCTCTGGGTGACCTCGGTGACCAGGATCCAGTTGGTGGTTGGGATAGAAACCGAGGCGCTGAGCACTTTTTGGCCGTCGAAGCTGACTGTCGGGCCAAACCATTCATTGTCTGCCGCCTTCAAGATCAACTGGAATTGGGCGCTGCTGCGGATGTTGCGGTTGGTTAAGACGATCTGGCGATCAGGGTGGGCGATGATGTCACCAGAGTGATCCATGACAAAGACGATGCCGGTGGCGCCAAAATGAATCTCGGCGACTTCCTGCCACAAGGCGTCCATGACGATCTGCGCTGCCAGCACCCCGCCGTGCCGAGAGGGCATGGCGAAGATCACGTACGATTCGCCTTGCGGCGAGGTTTGCACATGGGTGTAATTTTTCTGGCCAGCGGCAGCCAGGTGGAACCATTCTGACTGCGGGATGGTGAACAGGTTGCCCAACAAGGGCTCGCCGCGGGCGGCGTCCAATACCGGCCTGCCTTGCGCGTCCAGATAGATTAATTCGACGAAAGAAGGCTCCTCCTGCATGACTTTGTTCAACACATCCGGTTTAGCCAATGCCTCATCGTAACCGTACAAATCGAACCAATTCAATATGCTTTCCTTGGCGGCGATAAATTCCTCGACATCGCGCGCCAGGAAGCGCGCCGTCTCCACCTGGCGCTCCTTCCAGGCGCTGGCCTCTGTGGAGGAGACGTAGGCCAGGATGCTGGCGATGATCAGGATGGCCAGCCCGAAGAAAACAATTCCCAGAACCGCCATGAAGCGGTGCTGTAAAGTGCGGGGCAAAAAGCGGCTCAGCATACGAGGTTGGCTCAGGGGTTACCGGCATCCATGAAACGCTGCCAGGCGTCATCGTACAGAGCCTGGCCGGCGGCGCTGAGCGGCAGGATGATTTCGGCTTTCTTGAGATCATTTTCGCCGGGATAGATGCTGGGATCGTTCAGGATAGATGGTTCGATGAAGGGATGATCGGCGGCGTTGGCGCTGGCATAGCCTTTCTGGTTGACAATTTGGGCGCTGACCTCTGGGCGCAAGAGATAATTGATAAAACTTTCGGCGAGCGGCTTATTTTGGCTGTTGGCGGGAACGATGAAGGTGTCGCCCCACAGGACGGCGCCTTCGCCTGGCAGCACAAATTCCACCGGCAGGCTCTCGGCGCGGCTGGCGGCCAGGTCGCCGGAATAACCCATGGCGATGGTCACCTGGCCGCTGGCCAAGGCGGCGGCGGCGCTGTCCATACTGTAATCTTCTATGAAATGCAGGCCTTTTTTCAGAGCTTGCAGGCGCTGCAGAGCGGCCTCCACTTCGTCAGGTTTCTCTGAATTGGCTGAAAACCCCAGCGATTTCAACGTCAGCGCCAGCACCTCGCGCGGTTGGCCGCGCCAGATGGCCACTTTGCCGGTATAGCGGGGGTCCCACAGGTCGCTCCAGCGCGTGACCGCGCCGCCTGCCAGGTCGGTGCGCACCAGCAGACCGGTGACGCCCCAGGAATAGGGGATGGCGTGGCGGTTATCGGGGTCGTATAACAGGCCGCGGAAATTGGGCGCGATGTTCTTGAAATTGGGGATGTTCTGGTAATCCAGCTCTGCCAGCAGGTTCTCGCCAACCAGCAGGGGAATGAACCGGCTCTCCATGATGACCACATCGTAGCGCTTACCGGCGCGCATGTTCTGGATGGCATCCTCCTGCGATTCGTACACCTGGTAGCTGACTTTCACCTGGGTTTCTTGTGTAAAGGCGTCCAGGACGGACTGCGGGATGTCCCCTTCCCAGTTGTACAGGGTCAATTCCTGTGGAAGCTGGGCGGCGCTGGGTGGAGAGCTGCAGCCTGCCAGCCCAGCCAACAGCCCGACCAGGCAGGCGGCAAAGGCAAGGCAGGAGCTTGCGGATCTGCGTAAAGCAGCCCGGACGAACGCTCTTTCAAATGGCAAGGGGAGCATCGGGGACCTCCCAAGGGGAAATAAACGACATCGGTCAATGCGTTAAGAGATTATATACTGAATCGCTTTTTATTGGTTGCCGGTTATGCCCTGGCGCCTTGGCGTGAGCGAACACTTCGCACGCAAAGGCGCGATGAACGCAAAGGAAAACAGGGGTTTCTTTATGCCTGGTGGTTTTATTACTCCCCGGCGGCGCGGAGGAAGCCGTTCGTCCACAGGCTCACCGCCTGAGAAATTATTCCCACGCCCCTCCGCTCATTTTCTGCTAATCTGGAGTAAAATTGGTGTAATATTTGCCCGCTTGAGTCAGCCAGGGAAGGAACGCCTCCCATGCCGCATCCGTTAGTCAGCCAGCTCCGTTTTACCCGCAGCGAATTTTACCGGGGCATCCAGGATGTCTCCGAAGCAGACGCCCAGGTGCGCCTCCTGCCGATGAACTGCCTCAGTTGGAACGTCGGCCACCTGGCCTGGCAGGAACAGCGCTATTTCCTGCACTTTGCTCAGGACCAGATGCCTTTTCCAGAGATCAACCGCGCCTTTGCCTACGGCGCGCCGGCCAGCACGCCCTCGCTCAGGGAGATGCTGGCCGCCTGGCAGGCGATCACCCAGGCGGCCGACCCCTGGCTGGAGGCGGTTACGACCGCCCAACTGGCGGAGTACGTGGTGGTGGGCGGGCGGCGGCGGGATGTCACCTTCGGCAGTTTACTGCTGCGCACCACCTATCATTACTGGTACCACACCGGCGAAAACATGGCCATTCGCCAGCAGCTTGGCCACGCCAACCTTGCGCAGTTTGTCGGCGACATCGACGAACTGGCGCCTTACCGCCCCGAAAACCCCTGAATCATCCGCACGGAGGAACCATGCGCAAGCTGCTTGTCTTCTTCTGCATCCTGTCTCTGCTCGCCCCAACCCTGTCCGCGCCGCCGGCGGCCGCCGCTCCGGCTGAGGGCGGGCCGCTGACCAGCGCCCCGGCTTCGCCGGCTGCCCCATCTGCGCTGGATGTCTCTGAAGAGCTGGTGCCCAGCGACGTCGCCAGCTACGCCCTGGCGGCGCCCAAGCTCTTCTGGTACGACAACCGGGTGCCGCTGTGCCCCTTCGGCATCCCCGGCACCAACGAAACGATCCAGCGCCTGCCAGCCAGCGGCGGCAGGCCGCGCGTGCTCTACGCCGCCCACCGCACCTGCGAGCAGTACCTGGCGACCTCCAACATCGCCGCCGACGCCAACTACGTTTACTGGTTGGGCCCCGGCGGCCTGATGCGCCTGTCGGTCAACGCCAACCCCGGCGACCCGCCCGAGACACTCAACGCCGCCTTGACCGGCCCGGGCCTGGTGGCCGACGGCGGAGACCGGCTGTTCACCCTGAGCGGCAATTCCAGCGGCGCCAGCGCGGCGATCAGCGTGGTGCTCAAAGCCACCAACGCCACCACCCTGCTGGTGCAGCCCGGCGGGGTGATCGACACCCTGCAGACCGACGGGCATTTCGTCTTTTACAGCGCCGGCGCCTTCCTGTACCGCTTCGAGCCGGGCGTGGACGTGGGCATCGGCCGCACCGTCTCCACCGCCATGACCGGCTATTACGTTGACCCGCGCATCACCACCTACTGCACCCTCCCCGAAGGCTGTGATTTCACCACCGTGGCCTTCGTCGCCCAGGGCGATAAGGTGTACCGCTATATCAACTCGCGCACCATCCTCGGCTCGCCGGTTTACACCGCCCTCTTCAACCAGACTGTGGTGTACGACCTGGTGTCGGATGGCAGCAACCGGCTGTTCCTGTTTGAAAAACGCCAGGTGAACTGCGCCCCGCTGTGCGAGGTGGCCGAGTACCTGGTGCGCACCGGCAAGACCAGCCAGACCGGCAAGGCCGACATCTATTCCTACGGCCCATCGACCGCCTTCGACATCCCCTCGCACCTCAGCACCGACGGCGAGCGCCTGTTCTGGGTGCGCAGCGGCTCCCTGCGCAAGCTGATGAGCGACAGCGGCGCCCTGCCCTCCGGCAACGTTTTCGTCACCGGAATGGAAATCACCCAGGGCATCCAGAACACCTCCAACAGAGTCATGCTGGTGCGCAAGCGGCCGACCATTGTGCGGGTGTATGTCAGCGCGGCGGGCAGTGCGGTGCCCGGCGTGACCGCCCTGCTCTCCACCACCGCAGCCGTGGCGCGCAAGGAAATCTACCCCTCCAACCCCAACACGGTCATCACCATCCGCCCCAGCCCTGAGCGCAAAGACATCAACCAGAGCTTCTGGTTTGAACTGCCCACCGACTGGACCGACCGCGCCAGCCTCGACCTGCACGTCAAGGTGAACCCGTACCGCGACCCGACCGAGACCAATTACCTGGACAACGAATACGACCTGCCGGGCGGGGCAACCTTCAACCCCTCGCCCTCGCTGACGGTGGACTTTTTCGACCTGACTTACGCCATCACCACCACCAGCTATTCGCCGCGCTACACCGAGGACATCCTGCACACCTACTCCTGGATCCTGCGCGCTTACCCGCTGGGCGGGGCGGTGGGCGAGTATTTCAAACCCACCCTGCTGCACCTGGACGGCGGGACGACGCTCGGCCATTACGTGAACCGCACTGACGCCGACTGCTTCAGGGTGTATTCCAGCCCGGGCTCTGACGTATCGCTGTGCGCCAGCTATTACGCCAACCAATGGCTGAACATCCTGCGCATCGCGCCTTCTCTGTTTAGCATTTTCAACCTGCACCCCAACCCGAAGGCCTTCTTTTACGGCATGATCTCTGACGCTTCGAAGAACTTCCCGCGCGGCCAGGCGATGTATGCCCTCACCTCGGTCGGCCCGGCCGGCACTCCGGGCAGTCCGTTCTCCCTGGGCAGCGGCTGGGACACGGACGGCACCTACGCCGACTGGTACGCCGCCCACGAGATCGGCCATTCGCTGGGCCGCATGCACCCCGTGGCCGGCTCGGATGACCCGGCGACCGCCGCAGTGGAGAACTGCGGGCACAGCCGGGACGATTCCGGCTTCCCGTACGGCGACACCTCGCACTCGACCGCCCCCATCGGCGATGCGAGCGGCGCGACGGAAGGCTTCGACCGCGGCGATAAATCGCTCAATATCAAGCCGGCGGTGCTGCCCTCCAACATCTGGAACGACGTGATGAGTTACTGCAGCAACCAGTGGCTCAGCGATTACAACTACAAAGCCATGTACGATTACATGATCGCCCATCCCAGCCTGCCGCAGAGCCTGGGCGACAACCGGCCGATGGTGGGCGATTTTCTGTACGTTGCCGGGCAGGTCAACCCCGGCGCCCAGACGGCCAGCATCACGACGGTCAGCCGCCAGCCCGAGCTGGTGAACATCAAAGACCCCGATCCCACCGGCGCTTACCGCCTGCGGCAGGTCGACGCCAACGGCGGCCTGCTCTCCGAAGTGCGCTTTGCGACGCAGGCCGTGGTGGACGGCCCGAACCAGGCCTTTGGCGAGGCGCTGACCTACGCGCCGGGCGTGGACAGCGTGCAGGTGCTGCCGCTCGACAAGGACATCGTGCTGGCGAGCTACCACATCAGCCCCACGCCGCCCCAGGTGGGGAACGTCAGCCTGCCGTTCGCCCTGCAGCCGGTCAGCGGCAAAGCCACCCTGGCCTGGAGCGCCCAGGACAAAGACGGCGACCGTCTGACCTTCGATATCGCTTACAGCCCGGACGGCGGCGCCAGTTTTCTGCCGGTGGCCATGGGCTACCGCGGCCAGTCGCTCGATATTGATACCGATCAACTGCCGGGTGCGAAAAGCGGCGTGTTCCGGGTGATCGCCAGCGACGGCGCCAACACCGCCCTCGCCGACAGCAAGCCCTACGCCCTGGCGGGCAAGCCGCCCCAGCCGTTCATCCTCTCGCCGGGCGCGGGTACGCACCTGCATTACGGCCAGCAGGTCAACGTCAGCGGCTTCGCCCAGGATGCCCAGGACGGCCTGCTCGACCCGGCCCGCCTGGCCTGGAAAGACGGCGCCGGTCAGGCGCTGGGCGCCGGCGCCAGCCTGACGCTTTACGACCTGCCGGTGGGCGTCAACACCCTCACCCTGCAAGCCACCAACAGCCTGAGCCTGACCGCCACCACCTCAATCACCATCAGCGTGGACGACGACCTCAGCCTGCCCGGGCCGACGCTGGAAGCCGCTCCCCAGCAGGTGGGCTGGCAGGTGCCCGTTGAATCATCCACCGTCGTGACAGCCACGCTGACGGTCAACAACAGCGGCGGCGGCAGCCTGGATTGGACGGCCAGCTCCGACCAGCCCTGGCTGGGTCTCAGCGCCAGCGGCGGCACGCTGAGCGCGGATGGCAGCCCCGCGGCGCTGACGCTGAGCGCCTCGCCGGCCGGCATGGCGCCCGGCGTTCACACCGCCCATGTCACCCTCAGCCCGGCGGGCGGCGGAGCGAACGTGGTGGTCACGGTCAGCCTGGTGGTGGGGGCCGCACCCTCGCCGCCGGCCGGGAAGTTCGCCGGGTTTACGCTGTTTATGCCGGTGATGAACCGGTAACCTTACGCCGTGGCGTGGGATTTTCGAAAATCTCACGCCGCGGCGCACAAGCGCCAAGAAAATTCACTTCGCCGCATTGCGCCCTGGCTGTTCAGCCGCTAGTGTTGCGCGCAATTACCCCTGTCCGTCGAAATTTGTCGATACAATTGACTAGACCTGACGTCTATTCTTTCACCGGCAGCAGATAATTGGCGATCAGGCCAAGCCCAGCCAGGATGATCAGGATGGGACCGACAAAGGTCCAGTTCATATCCAACAGGAAAGCGGCGGCGACGAGGGTTAAAATGCCGCCCACCATCAGCGAACTGCGCGCCGCACGCGCCAGGCGCTTTTCGCCGCTCTGGGACAGGCGCCGGGCGGATTCGAACGACGCTACGGCCGGGATCAAGATGAAGAGCGCCCACCAGTTGGCGGGCGCAAAGTTTACTGCGCCCGTGTTTTGCAGCAGGTACACTGCGCCGATCAGCAGCAGGACGACGCCCACAACGATCGCCGCAGAGCTGGAACCGCCGAATGCCTCGCGGCGGGCGGCGCGCAGCTGCTGGCGCAAGGCGCGGCGGTTATCGTAATCGGGCGGAGGGGTTGGGGTGGGGGTTTGTTCAGACATAGATTCCTTCTTTCTTGGGGCCATCATTGGATGAATGTGTCCCATTTATCTACATTGTATATTTTGATAAAAAAAATCTCCCCTGTCCGCAGGGGAGTAATTAACTGGTCGATGGGATAGGTTGGGCTTTGGGGTTTCGATGGGTCAATAAAGGCGATTCTCGGTATCAGAGCAGTTGCAGCTCACGCGCCCGGTTAATCGCCTGGAGGCGGCTGTGGACATCCAGCTTGCGGAAAATATTTTGGGTATGAGCCTTGAGGGTGTAGGGGGAGAGATACAGGCGAACCGCGATCTCGGCGTTTGAAAGGCCAGTTGCCATCAGCCCCAACACTTCTTTTTCTCGGCTGCTGAGCGGTTCGATCAGTTCGCCCTGCACGGGTTGCGCCTGGCCGGCGGCTGGAGCTGGTTCTGAAGCGCGCCTGGCAGCCAAGAGGCGGCGAATGTAGTCCGGCGCCAATCCAGCCTGCAGCCCTTCGTGCAACAAACGCGGCAGGCGCGGGTGCTGGTCGATCAGGCAGAGGTAGCCGTTGGTTTCGGCCAGGGAGAGCGCCTGCCGCAGACGTAACAAGGCGCCCTCCTTTGACCCCTGGTGGTACAGCGCCTGGGCTTCGAGCAAAGAGAGCTCGATAACCCGGTGGATGAGCTGGTGTTCTTGCGCAGTGGACAGCATCGGAGCGATCACCCGCTGCGCCTGCTCGGCCTGGCCCAGGATGAGCCGGATCTTGATCCAGGCGGTAAAGACAACATGGTCAGCCTCGTCAAAGAATGCCGGGCCGATGCCGGGGATCACAATCCCTGGGCCGATCGCTGGGGGGTTGGCCTCAGCCCAGCGCGCGGCCGCCTGGCGGGCTTCGATCTCGTCGGGCTGCGCCAGCAGATGGTAGAGGATGCGCATGGCGTGTGTGCAATAGCGGATGTCGGGCCAGCGCATGTCCAGGCGCCGCCAGGCCTCTTCCATGCCGGCGGCATCGCCTTTCAGGGCGCACAGGCGCGCCAGCGCCAGGTAGCCAGGCAGTTCCTCGCGCGGCATCCACTGTCCAACTTCCAGGCCCTGGCGCAGGAGCTGTTCAGCTTCTTGCAGTTCACCCAATTCCAACAGAGCGCAGCCCATCGCCTGGTCCAGCAGGGCGATGGCAGGCAGGTCTGTCAGCGGATGCTCGAAATACCCCTGGTAGGTTTGTTTTTTTTGCTGGCAAAAAGCCAGCGCGGCGCGCAGTTTGCCCTGCGAGAACAGGCCGTGCGCCCGGTGGTACTCGGCCACCACCCCGCCGAAGAAATTGCCCCCGCTGAGCGCCACGTTCATCGCCTTTTCGAAGCGCTGTTCGGCTTCATGGGCATCGCTGAGCGCCTGGCTGGCATAACTCACATCCAGCAAACCCACCGAGCGGCCGGTGGCATCTTCTGCAGGGAACTGCTGGTAGGCGAGATTTCCCAATTCCTCTAATGCCCGCGGGTCAGCTTGCTCACGGGATGAGGCCATCAGGATAAATGAGCGCAAGAGGGTGAGATGTCCGGTGACCCATGCCAGCAGGTTCACCAGCGGCGCGCCGCTCACCAGGCGGATCTTGGCCGCCGGGTCGATGTTCGGCAGCGAGGCCTGCGCCTGGTCGATGCGGATGTTGGCCGCTGGGAAATCGTCCTTTTTGAAAGCGATGATCAGCGCCCAACTGTGGAAAACACACAATGCTGGGCGTTTGCTGATCACAGCTTCAGGAAAGGCGCGGCACCAATCGGAAACAATGCCCACCTGGCTGTGCAGGATCATGTTCCAGGCATGGCGCTCCACAAGTTCGGCCGCGTAAACCCAATCTTGTGCTTTGAAGGCGTGCTGAGCGGCTTCGGGGATGAGGTCATTCGCCTCCAGCCACTGACTGGCTCGCAGATGCAGAAAAGGGATTTTGCTGCGGGCCATCTGTTCCAGCGCATGGCGCAGCAAGTCGGTGAAGAGGTGGTGGTAGCGGTACCAACGGCGCTGGTTATCGAGCGGAATCAGGAACAAGTTGGCGCGTTCCAGATGTTCGAGCAGTGTCTGGGAATTTGATCCGTCGCTGGACGGAATTTCAGACAGTTCGACCTGCATTGCATCGTACAAGGGAGCGCAAAATCGCTCCAGAAGGGAGGTGACCAGTAAAAACTTCTGAACTTCGGGCGTCTGGCGGGTAAAGACTTCGTCCATGAAATAATCCAGGATAAAGCGATCGCTGCCGGTGAAGGAGCGGATGAAGCGCGCGGTGTCGGATTCTGATTGAATGGATAGCCCTGCCAACTGCAGGCCAGCAATCCAACCCTCGGTGCGCTGGAACAGCGCCAGGATGTCGCTGGCCGTCAACTGGCGAATGCCCATGCCTTCGCGCAGGAAATCCTCGGCTTCTGCCGGTAGGAACTGCAGGTGAGATTGGCGAATTTCCACTAACTGGCGGCGCACACGCAGGCGCGAGACGGGAAGCGGCAGATCCTCGCGCGAGAGCAGAACCAGGTGGAGCTGCGGTGGTTGGTGATCGACCAGCTGGTTGATCAGCCGCAAGGTCTGCGGGTTCTTCAACAGGTGGCAGTCATCCATCACGAACAGGAAAGCCCCTGGTTGAACTGAGATTTCGTTGATCAGGATATTTAATACATCGGCATAGACCGCTTCGCTGTCCGCCACACCGGCAGTCTGGATGCGGTTCACCTGACTGGCGCCGAGCGCCGGATCGATGAATTGCAGCGCGCCCACCAGGTAGCTGAGGAACTGCGCCGGGTCATTATCGCTTTGGTCGAGCGAGAGCCAGGTGAAAGGCATATTTTGCCGCTGGAGCCAGGCGCTCACCAAGGTGGATTTGCCAAACCCGGCGGGAGCAATGACCAGCATCAGCGGGCAGCCAGAAGCCAGGCCTTCATCCAGGCGCATATCCAGGCGCGGGCGCTCAGTCAGTCGACCGACAGTCAATGGACGGTGAAATTTTGTCGCCAGCAGCACAATGATCTCCTGTTATGCCGGAACCTGTTCCAGTGATCGGCGCCCGCTGCTCGCAGAAACAGATGCCTGAACAGACTCAGGGATGCTGTTCGAGGAAGGCCTGCAATGCGGAGTTGAATTCAACCGGCTTTTCCAGCGGCGTGGCATGGTGGGCGTTGGAAATGACCACCAGCCGGGCGCCGGGGATCAGGCGGGTGTATTCTTCTTTGAGCGCCAGCGGTGTGTAATCCTGGTCGGCCGAGATGATCAGCGACGGGCAGCGGATCGTGCCCAGCCTGGCCTTGACGCTCCAGCCCACCATCGCCCGCACAGATGCCAGGTAAGCGTTGGGGTCGTTATCTGCCCAGCGTTCGATGAAGGCGGCGCGCAGGGCGGCGTGTTCCTGCAGGGGAAAAAGGCGCGGCGCCAGGACTTCGCCCATCTTGCGCATGCCCAGCAGGCGCACGATGACGATGCGCTGCCAGATGGCCAGCCGGTCCTTAAAGGTGTTCACCAACAGCTCAGGCGCGCTGTTGACGATCACCATCGTCTTCGCCAGGGCGAGGAAATCCAGGGCCAATTGGAAAGCCACGCCGCCGCCCAGCGACAGCCCCACCACGTGAGCGCTGCTCACGCCCAGCGTCTTTAACAGCCCGGCGGCGTCAGCGGCGAACTGCGGCAGGCTGTACGGCCCGCGCGGCTTGTCCGATTGTCCATGACCGCGCAGATCGTAGGTGATAACCTGGTAGGCGCGGGAAAATTCGGCGGCTTGCGCTTCCCAATCGCGCAGGCTGGAGCCCAGACCGTGGACGAACAACAGCGGCTGGCCTGCACCGCGGGTTTCATAAAACAAATCGATCCCGTTGGAGTTTATTTTGGGCATGGCATTTCCTCCGATGAGCTGATATTTTCATTATACAACAGCCGCAAAGGTTTAATTCGTGGGATCGGTCACTCATTATTTGCGCCCTTACCGCCGTCGGGCGGTTTTGCGCAAGGGCGCAGGGGAGGATCAACGCGAACCAGGCATGGAGGCTTACCCCTGCGCCCTTACCGAGGGGTGCATGCCGCCTGACCGGGGTATGATCGGCAGATTGCGCTGGTGAACACATCTGCGATCATCGGCTTTCTGCGGTCAGGTTTTGGATCAGCGCACTTTTGTGAGCACAATTCTTTAAGGATTCCACCCATCCGTTTGTAGTGTATATGAAGAAACAGAGTAGGGATTTTGGGGTCTCGCCAGGATTTCAAAGCTGCTTGTAGCGCCTGGTGCCAAATCGGTGCTGTTAACATAGCCGAAATCGCAACCGATCACTTTGCCTTGATTATCATACAACGTAGAAACGGCTTCGACAAATTGAATTGTTTGCGATAAATCATTTCTGATTTGGCCTAAGATCCTGAAGTAACTCGAGAGATAAACATACCCATTCGGCGATGGCACGAGGGTTAAGTTCGGCCTGGGGGCGGCGCCTGTCCAGTAAGAAACCGTCTCGAAGGAAAAAGCATTCCAGGAGGCTGGTTTGGTTAACATTATTTCGAAACACGCTTTCTCATAGGGATGTACAGCATCCAAATAGGTGTATGTGTAATCCGTGCCAACAAGCAAATTATTATTGAAAAAATTCACCGCGATTTTCACATATTTCAAATAATTGTTGGTATTGTTGTACACCTCACCCAGAACGTATTGATACGAAGAAGATGCGTAGGTAGTGTAGTTCTTAAGAATGCTGACGCCTGGCGGCGGAGGCGGAACAACAGCGGATTGAATATTGCTCCACGTGCTTTGCCCTGTGGGACCCACTGCCTGCACCCGGTAATAAAAAGTTCCGTATGGTTTTAAGGAGATGTTTACACTCAAGCTCGCGCCAGAAAAAATCGTTGAACGCGTGGAAAAATCACTGCTGGTGGATTCTTCAAGCACGTAGCTGGTTGTGCGTAATGATGCGTTCCAGGTGATCGAATAATTCCCATCCCCATCCGAATTGTCGATGGCATTCAAAACCGGCGTATCGGGAGGCAGGACAACCACAGCTTGCGGACTGCCCGGATCAGACTGGCCCGTCGCTCCAACAGCGATCAACCGGTAGTAAAATGTTCCTTGGGTTTTGTTTGAAACAGGGAAGGATAAACTCGATCCCGAATATATGTTTTGAGCGTTTGAAAAATCTAATGTCGATGCTTCCTGGAGCAGGTACCAATCTGCGCCTGCGGCAGGATTCCAGGTAACCGTGTAACTCCCATCGCCATCCGCATTGTTGATCGGATTGATCACCGGTAAACCTGGAGCCGGCACAATCGCCGTTTGAAACGGGCTGGGCTCAGACTGGCCTGTGGGTCCAACTGCTATGACATGATAATAATAAACGCCGATCATCCGGCTGGAAATACTGTATGAAGTTTTATCACCCGAATAAATATTCTGAGCGTCCGAAAAATCAGGTTTGCTGGCTTCTTGTAATAAATACCATGCGGTTCGAGCGGTCGCATTCCATTTCACAACGTATGCTCCATCGCCATTTGCATTGTCGATCGGGTCGATCGTCGGGATGCCGGGAGGCAGGACTTCTGCCGATTGAGTCACAGACCAAGCGCTGGTTCCCCAGTTATTTTGTTCCTGGGTGCGATAATAATAAACCCCCGCAGTTTTATTGCTGATCTGACAGCTTGTCAATGCGGTTTTACAAGCTTCGATTACGTTTTGGGTAAAAGCATTATCGGCGGCTTCTTGGATCGTAAACACACTTGAATCTGGATCGGAAGGATCGCTCCATTCAAGCAAATACGAGCCGGCTTCTGGCGCTAATATGGATTTCATCTTTGGGGTGGATGGCATTGGCGGCCAGCGTTTCAGCAAGGCGGGAATGAAGATCATATTGTTGCTTCGGGGATTATTTATCGTTGACTGCGTATTGGAGATAGATTTAGTTGCATCCAGGAGAATCTCGTTTTGGCGATTTTGTTGTGAAACCGCATAACCAACTGGATTCGAATGTACGTCGCCTGGAAATGACTCACCCTGAGCGAAAGATGAGTAGTAAAGTTGGTGATCAGTAGAAATAAATAAAATGATTGAAAAAACGAAAATGGTCAGTTTAAAGAATTGCAGTCGTTTAATAGGAATGTGACGATTTTGTTTCATTTAGCCCTCTTTAGAAAATAGTTCTTTCTGTTTTATTATCATTCCATGAATAAACAAACAGGTCAATTGAGATTCATCACGTTCTCTTTTGTGCAGATATATATTTTTTTATATGACATATGTCGTCAAGCCCTTCGGCGCAAGGCGATAATTGGTTGGGCGCACTGAAGTCATGTCCATACAATTCGGTGAGATTAATCGTAGGGCGGTTACCTACAAATTGGCCGCGGCAGGATTGCTCCTGCTGGTCTGTAAATAATGGGAAAGGGAGCAGGAGTGTCCGATGGTTTGCAATTATAAAAAATTCCTCCCTGAACACCAGGAGAGGCTGGCATGCCAACCGGTGCGGCCCAAAATCGGGCGACCCTCGTTGAAATTGCCGCGGCGCAAAAATGCCAACCGGGATCGCCCCTACGCCGGAGTTTGAACCAATGGATTTGGTAGGGGCAGGTCTCAGGCCTGTCTGGCGCGGTCAAACACGGGCGACCCGCGTAGAACGGGATGCGCCATAAAACCACCTGAGCGCGGCGGGGATGGTCTAAATGGCGTGTCTGAGACACGCCCCTACATCGGGGGGCAGCGGCGTAAAAATGCCGACCCGGATCGCCCCTTCTTACCCGTTATCCCCCGCCAGGCGGGCGATCTGCAGCAGGGCCAGGCGCAGGATGTCCTGGCTGGCAGCCGGCAGGGCGCTCTCTTCGATGAGGGCGATGCGCTCGACATCGTTAATGGCGCGGATGATGCTGACCGGCACCTCGATACTGCCTTCGGTGAAAGAGCTGAGGTAATCCACGGCGCCCACCAGGAACTGGCGCATCTCATCGTCGCTGCGCGCCGTGCGGATGAAGCCGGCCAGCGCCGAGGAGAGGCGCGGGGCGCGCGGGGCGGATGGCGGCGGCGCGCTGAATGAGCGCGCGCCAGAGAAGGCGTACAGGGCGCTGGCCAGCTCGGTGAAGCTCTGCACGCGCTGGTAGAGCGAATCCCCCATCACCTGCCAGATCAGCGAGCGCCAGTAATGCACCTGGCCGGGCAGGGCCAACAGGTCTGCCACCTGCTCACGCCAGGCGGAACTGGCGCCGCCGTGCGCCCGCTCCAGCAGTGCATCCAGGCTGGTGTTGAACAGGTCGGGCTGCAGCAGCACGGCCAGGTCGGGGCGCAGGGTGGGCAAAAGCTGGGGGATGAACTGGCCGTTGGCCAGGAAGTCGGAGACGTTCAGGCCGTGGCGGCGCAGGAGCTCCTGCTGGAAGAGCGGCAGCAGGCGCTGGAAGGCGTCGGCGTCCTCGCGCAGGGCGACGAAGGCCGAGTTGCCGGCGGGGAAGGCGGTCTCGATGCGTTTGATGAACTCGCCGCGCGTATCCTGGAACAGGCGCAGGGTGTGCAGGATCTCATAGACGGGCAGGTTGGGCAAGACGCGCTCGGCGAGCATATTGTCACGCTCGGCCTCAGCGAAGGTCTTTTGCGCATAGTATTCCAGGGCGCGGAACAGGCCGGTGGTGAGCTGGTTGACGCCCAGCACGAAGGTCTGCGCCTGGTTGTGGGCGATGGCGCGCAGCAAACTGCCGCGCCGCGCCAGCGGGATGGTCTCGGCGATGTTGGCCAGGATCTGCTGGCCGCGCTCGGCGCCGGGCGTGGTTTGCGGGCGCGAAGTGGGGCGGTCGCGCAGTTGGGGCATGGAGCGGCCGATGAAATACGAGATGATATGGATGCCGATCACGTCCTCCGGGCGGCCGTACAGGATGTGGCGGAAGTGCTCGGTCAGCTCTTTCAGGAAACCCTCGTAAATGGCCTCATTCACACCGATGGTCATGCGCTCCAGCTCCTGCACCGAGCGGCTCTGGGCGCCCAGGCGGCTCTCGGCGATGGCCTCGGCGGCCCTCACCAGGTTGCGCCGGTGAGCTTGCTGTGTCTCGCGCACATGGTACAGCAGGTCGGCAAACTCGCTGACCGGCATACAGCGCAGGTGCTCGGACAGGCTGGACTGGAAGGTGCGCAGGTCGCCCCCCAGGAAGACGCCCTGCAGAGGGGTGACGGCGTAGGCGGTGCTTTTGTGGGCGGCGGCGGGCAGATGGGCGGCCAGGCGCGCCCGCTGGTTGCGGTAATCGGGGAAGGCCGGCTCGCCGGCGACCAGCGAGTAGTAGCCGCCCTGGCGCTGCATGGGCTCGCCGCTGCCGAACTTGACGCGCACGGCTTCGGCCACGCCGTGGCCAGCCAGCCAGGTCTGCACGTTGAACTTGGCTTTCAAATATTGAAATGCGCCGTGCGCCTGGCTGATCTGCTGGCTGAGGTCCGAGCCGGCGATGAAGACCTCGACGAACATCTCGGCGAAGCGGTTCTGCGGGCTCTGTTCGGTGCGCCGGCTCTGGGCGGCGTACTCCCAGATGCGGTCCAGGTAGGCAGGGATGCCGGCGACGGCGTCGAAATCCTCGAAGAGCGGGATCAGCCAGATGGAGGGCAGATCGGCGTCGGGGTGGGCGCGGCGCACCTGCTCGGCCTGAGTGCCCATCTTGCGCTCCAGGGCGATGAGCGCCTCAGGGCGCGAGGACAGGCTGACCTGCAGGCCGAGCGTCATGCCGGGGTTGCCGTAGCGTCCGGCGACGGCGTTGATCTCCTGCATGTTGTAGACGGTGGTGTCGATGGCAAAGGGGTCGCGGGCGGTGATCATACCCTGCGAGATGCGCGGCGTGATCACGGTGCGCTGTAAAATATCGCGGTAGCCGACGGCGGCGCGCAGCAGGGGCTCGGCGCCGCGCTGCATACGGATCGCCGGTATCAGACTGTGGAGCTGTTTGCGGAGCTGTTTGTTAAGGGCGAAGTAAGTCTCGAGCATCTGGCGGCGCTGTTCACGCAGTTCGCGCATCTTCTGCTCGTAGCGGTCGTTGTGCTGCCAGAGCACGCGCAGGGGGTCGCGGCGCAGGTGCAGGCGGGTGGCGAAGCGCTGCAGCGGTGTGGCGTCCACGCTGAAGGGCAAGATGCCGCGGTAGCGCTGTTCGAGCTGGTGGGTGAGCTGGGTGATGTTGTTCAGCAAGGCGGTGAAGCGGGCGCTGCGCTGGGGAAGCTGTTCGATCTCGGCCAGCAGGGCCGGGCTGATCTCGAGCTGGGGGTCGGCCTGGCGCAGGAGGCGCAGGATATCGGCCAGGCGGCGCACATTTTCCATCACAGCGGCGGCGATCAGGCGGTGGCCCTGCCCCGAAGGGCGGCTGCTGCCGTCCCAATCGCTCCAAAAGGACAGGAAAGGCAGGAGGGCGCTGTCGCTGAACAGCTCGGTGTAGGCTTCGCCGGTCACCAGGGCGTCAATATCCAGCAGGATTTCGTCGGCTTCGAGCTGAGAATTGATGCTGACGTTGCGCCCCAGGAACTCCTGCAGGAGAGCGGCGGCTGCCCGGTCAACCTGCGCCGGGATGGGAGCGCGCAGGACGACCAGCTCATTCAGCACGGCGTCCACAGCGATCTCGGCCTGCATGGAATAGCGCTGGGTGGGGTGCACCGTGCGGTCGTAACTGCGCAGGCGGAAGAGCTCCTGGCGGCGGGCGAGGGAATCTTTATAGAATTCATGCTCCAGGCGCTCTGCCAGCCAGCCGCCGCCATCCTGTTGAGCGCGGCGCACCAGCTCGTCGCTGAGCAGAGCGCGGTCCTGCAGGCGGGTGCGGAAGACCTGCAGGCGCTGCGGCAGGTATTCGTGCAGGAATGCCTGCTGCAGGCGGGCGGCGTCCAATTGGGGCAGGCTGGCGGCCTGCGAGAACACCCGCTCGGCAGCGAAGCGCTGGCTCATCTGGCGGGCGGCGGCGTCCCAGCGCGCCAGGCGCTCGGCCAGGCGCGAACTGTGGGAAGACGGCAGGCGCCAGGCAATGCGCTTGCGGTTGTAGCGGGCGTCTTCGTCGGCCACCAGGCGGTTGAGGTCGATCAGCAGGCGGCGCGTCTTGGCCAGCAAGATTTCGGCGTGGTCGGAGCCGCCGAGGGTCAGGCGGAAGGTGCTGCGCCCGGTCTCGAAACCCTCCTCGGTGCGGGCAAAGGTGGCCAGCGGCAGCAGACCGATGCCGCGGCGGGCCAGCGAGCTGGCCAGCCAATCTAACGAGAGGCCGGCGGGCAGGCGTTTGACCTGCAGGAGGGGGTACATACTGCCGGACGGCGGGATGATGGTGATATCGAAGGGGTTGCGGTCGGGGGGCAGGTTCTGCACGGCGGTCATCAGCGCCTGAGTGCGCTCGAGAAATAAAATATTGCGCAGCTGCCAGTAGGCGCGGGCGGCGGTCAGCGGGCCGCGGTAAAACAAATAACAGGCGCAGACGGCCGCCAGATTGGGCTGGATCTGGCCGTTGATGGCCTGGAAGCGGCGGCGCAGGTCTTGCTGGCGGATTTCAACCACAGCCAGGCGGGCGCCGGCCAGGCAGTCGGTCTTAGACATAGAATGTACGGTGATCAGGCGCTCGGCGTGCTCCTCACCCAGCACACCGGTGTGCACCAGCTCATCGGCCACCTGGCGAGCGGTTTTGATCTCGGGCAGGCCGTCCAGCGGAGCCACGTTCTGGTAAGCCAGGTCGTCGATGACGTACACGCCGCGCGCCAGGCAGTAAGCGACCAGCCGGCTCACGGCATCCTCGGCGAAGATGCGTCCGGTGGCGTTGTGCGGGTTGTTGAGCGCCAGCGCGCCGCGCTCCGGCCAGCGCGGGTCGGCGCGGCACAGGGCTTCGATGCGGGCAATGATGGCCTCCACATCCAGCTCAAGAGCGCGGGTGAGCGGCACGGCGTGCACATTGGGGAAACACTGCTCATACGACCAGCTCAGGTCGGGGATGACCACGTCGCTGATGCCGCAGTGAAAGCCCAAAATGCCCAGGGCGGTGCGTGAAGAACCGCTGGCCACCACGCAGGCCTCGGGGCGGTACTGCGGCTGGTGGCGGGCGAAAACGCTGAGGAACGAGCGGATCAAGGAATAGCGCCAGTCGGGCTCGTGGGCGTGTTCGACGAGCTGGTCCAGCACCTGGCGGGCATCCAGTTCAGCCAGTTCGTCCAGGCGGGCGGCGCGCCGCACCTGAGCGGCGATGCGCGCCACCTGCGTGGTTTTGTCTTCCAGCACAGCCAGGGCGCGCTCCACCACCTGGGCGCCATCGTTGACCAGGCGCTCTAAACGCTCGCCAGCCTGTGACGAGAGGGCGAACAGGGCGCGCTCGGCGCTGGACGCGCCCTGGCGCTCCAGCCAGGGCGTCTCGGGCGGCAGTTCGGGAGCGGGTTCGCCGGGCAGATCGGCCAGCTTCTGGTCGAGCAAGAAACTGAGGAACTCCACTTCGGAGGCCGAGGGCGAGCCTTTGAGCTTGAAATGCACGTTTTCGATCACGCTGAGGAAATCGGCGTTGCCGACAATGAAGACGGTGGAAAGCGAATCCAGGCGGGAGGCGAAGATGGCCGGGGTGAGCAGGCGGATGACGCGCTGCACCAGCCTGGCCTCGCGCGCCAGGGAGAGGTGGTTGGGGGCATTGTTGGCTTCAATGAAAAAGAGCGGCGCCTGCACGCTGAGCTGGCGCAGGGCGCGGCGGGTTTCCTCGCCCAGCGGCCCGCCGACCAGCACAAAGATGGGGAGGCCGGGCGTGCGGGCAGAGAACTCCTCCACCTGCTGGCGGGCCAGGCGCTCGTCCTCGGCCAGGGTCTGCAGGCGCAGGTTGGGGAAGGATTCCAGCGGCAGATGAATGGCGCAGCGGTAGCTCAGCACGTGGGCCGGCGTGACCTGCAAATAATCGGACAGGGCGCTCAGGATGACGCGCAGCGACTCGCTCACGCCGCCCGAGGCCAGGATCAATTCGCGCCGGCCCGACTGCTCGCCCAGGTCGTAGCGCAGGGGCTCCTGCTGTTTCTCCAGCCAGGCGGCAAAGGCGCGCACCAGGCTGTGCGGCGCTTTGCGGGCGTAGCCGCCGCGCGGCATGTAGGGCGTGCTTTTCTGGATCACGCGGGTCAGGAATTCCAGCTTGGGTTTGTCGGCTGGCTCCCAGCCCAGGTGCTCGAGGATGGCGGCGGGGTCGCTGTCTTTCAAGTCCTGGCGCGCCACGTCGATGCCCAGGGCAATGCGCAGGAAAGCAGAAGACAGGCGCGCGTCTTGCAGGGGGTTGCCGATGTGGAAATTCACCCGCTCTTCAGGCGGCACGGGCGAAGCGGCGGTGGTTTCACTGATCTCGGAGACACGCGCCACCCGGATTTGCTTCAGGCGAAAGACCGCCAGGGGATCGGGCGCGCTCATCAGTCGTTCTTCTTATCCAGGGCCTTCTCCAAAAGGTTCTGGAACAGGGCAAACAGCTCGGAGCCGTGCGCCAGGTCCTGCGGGGTGAGCGAGATCACGGTGCGGGCATTCTTCAGGCCCTGGCTGGCCTCGGCCAGGCGGGCGGCCTGCGGGGTGAGCACCAACAGCTCGGGGTTGTCTTTGAGGATCTCCAGCTCTTCGCGCTCAAAGGCCAGGCGCAGGCGGCTGCGGCTGAGCTCATCTTCAACGCGCTGCTGAGACAGGGCGGCTTCTTTTTCCAGCAGCTCTTTCTTGAGATCAGCCTTTTTCAATTCCAGGGCGTGGTCAAGCCCGGCGATCTCTTCATCGGCCTGGTATTTTGCTTTGGCGGCGGAGACGCGCGCCTGGTTGTTGAGCAGTTCGGTCTGCTCCAGCAGGCGAGCCTGCTCCTGCTGGCGCAGGGCGTCGGCGATCTCGCTGTCGGTGGCGGAGAGCGACTGCACCACCAGCGAGACAAGCTCGACGCCGAACTTTTCTTCGACCTGCCCGGCGCGCTGGTTGAGGTACTCCACCAGGCCGGTGGAGGTGATAGCGGCGATCTCGCGCCGCTCGGCGTATTCTTTCACCAGGCTCTCGAGCAGGATGCAGGTCTCGGCGGCGGCGCGCGCCACCACCTCGCCGTTCCAGCCGCCGACGCGCACCAGGGCGGGCAGGTGCTTGAGGGCCGGGGCCACCGAGCCGGCCAGCTTGACGCTGACGCCCAGGTTGCCCACGGCGGCGGCCTGCACGGTCAGTTGAATGGGGCTGGTGGTGCGCTTGAGCGCCAGGCTGAAATGGCGCGGGTAGAGCCAGCCGCCGCGCACGGCGAGCTGGCCCTTGGCTTCATATAAAACCAGCATGTCGGGCTGGCGGATGCGGTATTCATAGGCGACGAAGAGCACGACCGCCAGGGCGACGACGGCGGCGATGACGAGCAAAACAGGGTCCATACGAACTTCTCCTCGGCTGGAAGCTTCCAGAATTTCGCTGAATTATACTTGAATTCTGCGAATTGCAAATTCGAGAATCAGGTCGGCAGGCGCGGGCCACAAGGCACAACAATTAATCTGGACCAGAGCTGGGATCAGAGGAACGGACTTATGGAATGGCAAACACCGCCTGCAAAACCCCCTCGGCGATCTTGCCCGGGCGCTCGCCAATGCCGGCGACTTGCGGCGCATCCCGGCGCGGGTCGACTTCGATCACCTTGGTGTGCTCCGGCACGAAGACGCCAGTATGTGTCAGGCCGCGCAGCACGCCGTCGATCGGGGCGCTGAGGGTGACCTCGCCGAGACGGGCGACGGCCTGCCCGGCGGAGACCGGGTCGCCGAGGCGGGCTGAGGTCTCGAAAATTCCGGCCTGCGGCGCATAGACATAGCGGTCGCGGGCGTGACCGTCGATTTCTTTCGGTTCGCCTGCCAGCGGCTGCGCCGCGCCCTGCCACAATACCCGGCCCAGGTTTTCGCCGTAGGCCGTCTCGATGACGACATGGGCGTTGAGACCCACAGCAAAGCCAGGGCCCACTCCGATGGCCAGGGGCGCCAGGGAACGCAGGTCGGGCGGCAGGCTGTGCTTGCGCAGGCGGGCGTCGACCAGGATGCGCGGCTGGAGGGCGGCTATCAGCGCCTCCAGATCGCTCACCACCAGGGGAATCTGGCGGTGAGCGGCGAGCAAGACAGGAAGGGCAGACAGGTCGTCGACGCGCACCGCCTGCACACCTTCCAGCCAGGCCTGCCCGTCGAAAACGGCGTCGGTAAAGGCCATCTGGCGGCGGGTGGCGCTGGGCGCCGGTCCTTCGTGCAGCGCCACTTGGAGACCGGCGGAGAATAAGCGGTGAGCGGCGGCTGAGGCCACATCTCCGCTGCCGAGGATCAAAATTGGAGATGAATCTTTCATCTGATGTCTGCACCTTGCCAAAAACCGGACCTTGATATATACTCACTCGGTGAGTATATATGGCGGCTGAAAAATCCAGTTATACCGGCGGGCTGTCGCCGGAATACGCCCTGCTTGGCTTTCTCTCCGAAGGGCCGGGTCACGGCTACGAGCTGCACCAGCGCCTGGTGCACGAGCTGGGCTTCGTCTGGCACATCAGCCAGAGCCAATTGTACAGCATTTTGAAGCGCCTGGAGGCTCAGGGTTTGGTCACTTCGAGCAAAGTGGCGCAGAAAAAACTGCCGGAGCGCCAGGTGTTGGCCCTCAGCCCGGCCGGGCAGCGGCGTTTCGAGGCCTGGCTGGCCGCGCCGACCGCCAGCAGCGTGCGCGCCATGCGCGTGGAGTTCACCACCCGCCTGTACTTTCTGCAGCGCCGCGCCCCCGAGAGCATCCCGCCCCTGCTGGAGGCGCAGAAAACGGCTATCCTTGCCGACACCACCCGCCTGCAGACCATGCTGGACGGCGCGCCGGCTGAGCTAGTCTTCAACCGGCTGGGCCTCGATCTGCGCATCCGCCAGCTCAAATCGCTGCTCGATTGGCTGAATGCCTGCGGGGAGAAGCTGATGGATATCCCGCCGGGTGAATGAACCGTTTAGTGCGATTTTCCCAAAGCATAACCGCAGATTGCGCCGATTTTCCCTCTTTTCTGCGTTTTTCCGAGTATCTGTGCATGATTTGGAACTCTGCTTAGCAGTTGCAATGGATTGAAATGAAATATTTATACATTTTCTTGATCATTATCCCGCTGCTGGCCGCCTGCGCAGCGCCGCGCCCCACGGCAGCCGACGCGCCAGACATGCCCATTCCCCACACGCTGACCGTTTTCGCGGCGGCCTCGCTGACCGGCGCTTTCGGCGAGGTGGGCAAAGCTTTTGAAGCCGCCCACCCTGGGCTGACGGTGAGGTTCAGTTTTGCCGGCTCGCAGGCTCTGCGCACACAGATCGAGCAGGGAGCGGCGGCGGACGTTTTCGCCTCGGCCAACACGAAGGAAATGAGCGCTTTGCAGGATGGCAAGCTGGTGATCAGCTCTGGCGTGAAATTGTTCGTCGCCAACCAGCTCGTGGTGACGCTGCCCGCTCAAAACCCGGGCGGTCTGTCCACCCTGGCCGACCTGGCGAAACCCGGCCTGAAGCTGGTGCTGGCAGCCAAGGATGTGCCGGTGGGCGGCTATGCCCTGCAGGTGCTGGACAAACTGGAGAAAGAACAGGGCGCCGGCTTTAAGGCCAAAGTGCTGGCCAACGTGGTCTCGTATGAAAATGATGTCAAACAGGTGGTCACCAAGGTTCAGCTCGGCGAGGCGGACGCCGGCATCGTGTACGCCACCGACGCCGCCGCCGTCCCTGGCCTGTTGAGAATCGAGATCCCAGGCGCCGACAACGTGATTGCGCAGTATCCCATTGCCCCGCTGTCGGGCGCCAAGGACCCGGCGCTGGCCCAGGCGTTCGTCGATTACGTGCTCTCACCCGGCGGGCAGGCCATTTTGCAGAAATGGGGCTTTTTGCCGGTAAAATAGGCGCATGTCGCAGCCCAGGTTTTTCCGCCGCAGGCAGGGAGTCCAGACGCACAGCCGGTCCACCCGGCTGTTTGCGTCGGTCGGACTGCCGCTGGTGGCGCTGCTGGCCCTGCCGCTGCTGGCGCTGTTCGTGCGCTCGGCGGGGCAGGATTTTCTGACCAACGCCCTGGCTCCCAGCACCCTGCAGGCCCTGCGCCTGAGCGTGATCACCAGCCTGGTGTGCGTGTTCGTCACCGTTGCGTTGGGCACGCCGCTGGCGTATGTGCTGGCGCAGTGGGACTTCCCCGGGCGGGCGGTGGTGGAGACGCTGATCGACCTGCCGGTGGTGCTGCCGCCGACCGTGGCGGGCGTGGCTTTGCTGATCGCTTTCGGCCGGTCGGGGGTGTTCGGCGGCTGGCTGGCGGCGCTGGGCATCCACCTGCCGTTCACCACGGCGGCGGTGGTCATCGCCCAGACGTTCGTCTCGGCGCCGCTTTTCGTGCGCTCGGCGCGCGTCGGTTTCGCGGCGGTTGACCTGCAGCTCGAGGAGGCGGCGCTGGTGGAAGGGGCGACGCAGTGGCAGCTCTTCCAACACGTGATGCTGCCCTCCGCCTGGCGGGCGCTGGTCAGCGGGATGATCCTGGCCTGGACGCGCGCCCTGGGCGAATTTGGCGCCACCATCCTGTTCGCCGGCAACCTGGAAGGCGTCACGCAGACCATGCCGCTGGCTATCTACCTGGGCTTCGAACGCAACCTGGGCGCCGCCCTGGCGCTCTCGGTGGTGCTGGTGCTGGTCTCGCTGCTGCTGCTGACGGCGCTGCGGCTGATGGAACGGGGAGAGCAATAGAACTTGGGCTTATATTTTCCCCGCCTTCCATCTTTCCGGTGGCGATGATTTTCATCAAAAAATAATAACAATTGGATTGGATTCTAATCTAATCCTTTTTTACAAGCGATTGCCTCTCCATTTCTATCTCCTAAGTCGCATTCGATTATATAATTTATTGATACGTCTAAGTAGTTTTAGGATTCAGCACCGGTTTTCCAGTTTGTCCTCTCCGAGATATCCAATGCGCATATCGAAGTTCGAAAAATTGTTTTCCATCCTTGTTTTATTGATTTTGATAGCCGGCTGCCGTGCGACGCCAACACCGTTTCGACACACTGAGAATGCAAGTTTACCATCGCCGGTTGGAGAAAATCAGGCGGCCGCTCCAACCGCAACAGCCACACCTGTGTCTTCGCCAACTTTGAGTCCAACGCTGACTAACACACCAATACCGCCGCCTACTCTAACCCCAACGCCGGTCCAATTGGCTTATGAAAAGCTCACTTCCCAGAATTTCAGCCATTTCGGTCTGTTGAAAACGCTGGGCATCCGACCGGGCGATGTTTTCTTAGCGCCAGACCAGCAAACTGCAGCGGTCAGGAACGATGATGAAATTTGTTTTTACAAAACCGATAGCCTCTTGCAAGAAGATTGTATACATGCCAGGGAACCCGGACTCCCTGATTTCTATTCTTATCCTGATAATAGTACGAAAATATTGCAGCTTGCGCCAGATTTCCATTTTTATACGCTGAACAATAAAGATATTGTGCAGGTGTATTCATTGCCAGCCGCGCAGCTTGCGTATACATTAGAAACTGGCGTCCAGCAGCCAGCACGAAGGAGCGTATTCTTTAGCGCAGACGGACAGCTCCTGCTGACCTATGCTATCAGTTCGACTGAAAAAACCAGAGTTACGACAGAAGTCGCCCTTTGGAACCTGTCTGATGGCTCCAGGCGGTCGTTTTTCAAGAACGAGGGAGAGCCGTTCGACGCCCAGTCGCTTTCTCCAGACCACACCGAGCTGGTTTTGAGGCGCTTGGATTCGCGCGACCTGGGAATATGGAATACAAGCAGCGGAGAACTGCTTTATACAATTCACACCTTCTTCGGCACGCCTGACAAGGTCGTTTTTTCCTCGACGAGTGAATTTTTCAGCGTCGCGTACAATGGCCAGCCAGGCAATATGCAAAGCGAGCCAACCAGCAACGGCCTGGTGATGGTGTTCAATGCTGCTGACGGCAAGCCGGTCTGGAGCAGTTATGGCTCTGGGCCGGTGCGTGATATGGCATTTTCACCCGATGGGCAGTTTTTTACATTCGTCTCGAAAAGTAGGCAGATCGATATCTATAAAGTCAAAGATTGGTCGAAACAACAAACGTTACATGGCCAACCGAAATTTGGTTATTCTGGTGTGCTTTTTGCGCCTGATGGGCAGATTGTGGTCGGACTGCCAGCGCGCTGCAATGGTTTGTGTTTCGAGATTGACCGCAGCGCTTATTTCTGGAATAGAACGGATGCCAGGCTCATCCTGCAGGCTAGCTTCGATTCGAAACGAGCGCTGGCTTTTTCAACCGATAGCAGCCAATTCATACTTTCGACTGATTTCGATCTGGGTCTTTGGCAGATGGATAGGATAGTGCAGGTGGTTTCTGTTCCTTATGGAGCAGGCAAAGCAAAATTTTCCCATGATGGCAATCTGGTCGCCGTAGCCGTCAACGGTGGTCTAATACAATTATGGGATGCACATTCAGGAACGCTTTTAACAACCCTGGGTAAGTTTGATCCTCAGCCGGTAGGTAAATACCTTTTCCCGCTAAGCGCCAAAACCCTGGTATTTTCATCTGGCGACCGTTACCTGCTGGCGCGCTATAACGATGGAGCTGTCAGGCTATTTGACCTGACTCAAAACGCACAGTCCGCTCTGGTGATACAATTGCCAGAGACTGAGTACGATGATGCGTATTTTGCTGCAGCTTTTTCACCGGATGACCAGCGCCTGGCAATCATCGAAGGACAGGATTTGAAAGATTATGGCGGTCAAGATTACCGCCACCGACCGGTTCGTTTACACACCTATCACATCGGTCTGGAGGTCGAGTTGGACCAAACAGCGACCATTGCCGGTCTACGTCGGTATTATGCTCCCGGCGACTTGTACATTCCTTATTTCACTGGCGATGGCAGACTCGGGCTATTCGCCTCAGTGTACAAGTTGGCAGCCATGCAGTATGATATCGCTGACCTGTTCTTGGTGGATATGGATGTGTGCCTGCCATCTTTGGCCAAAGGCGGTGCGCTTGCTGCCTGCCAGAGGGAAGTTACTTTCACAGAGCCTATCAAAGGAAGCTGGGTCGAGTATGATTACTTAACCTTCGATCCCAATGCTGGAAAATTGAGCGGGATGTTGCGCGGCACATTTACAAACTACGCCTGTATCGTCATATGGCGGATACAGGATGGAGCCATTGCCAATCAATTATGCAACATCGGCGTATTTACAAGCTTTCGAGGCAATTCTGGCCTGGTTATTTCACCGGATTGGAATTTTGCTGCCATCCGGATTGTCTCGGAGGATCCGAAAACTTACGTTAAGACAAGTTATTCCGAGATCTGGGACCTGCACACCACCATGCAGACCATGATCCTGCCTGGCTTTCTTTACGGTGAATTTTCACCTGATGGCACATTGTTCCTGTCCGTCCACCAACCAGTGGAATTGTTTGGGATCAAGAACAAATAATTGGTGAGGAAAATCAATACACATACGGCACCAGCCGCCACGAGCGCCGGCAGTACTCCGCCCACTGCGCGCCGAACTCCTGGCTCAGCAGGGTTTCTTCGTCGTGCACGCGGCTCCAGATCAGCGCAGCCGCCAGCGGGCACAGCCCCAGGCCGATCCAGGAGTGAAAAAGGAGGGCGGCGCCCAGCGCCAGGCACAGGATGCCCAGGTAGCGCGGGTGGCGCACCAGGGAGTAAGGGCCGGAGGTGATCAGGCGGTGGTCCTTCTGGATGGTCACCTCGGCGCTGTACTGCCGCCCCAGCGCCAGGCCTGACCAGAAAATCAGCAGGTAGCCGAGCAGGCATAAAGCGACGCCTGCCCAGGCCAACAGCGGGCTGCCGGTGAAGATGCCTGCTTCTTTGCGGCTGGTGAACGGCAGGAAGATCAGCGTGAAGAGCAAGAGCAAGACCAGGGCCTGGCCGATGAATGTCTGGCGGCGCACGGTTTTCTCTTTCTGGCCGGGCGAATCCTGGATGCCCTCCAGCGAACGGTAAGCCTGCGCGCCGACCAGCAGGGCGAAGAGCGCGGCGCAGGCGGCGTAACCCTGGCGCGGCGCGGCGGCGAAGAAGTCCTGCCAGCCGCCTGCCAGCCCCCAGCCCAGGTAAACCAGCCCCAGGTAGATCACCGTCGTTGAAATAATCACGCCCAGCGCACGCAGAAGTTTCATGCCAGCCTATCCATTTTCAGGGATGGGGGCTGATCTATTCGGCGAGGATGAAGACCAGCCAGAACAAGGCCGGCAGACCGCCGCCCACCAGCCCTGCCCAGGTCCGCCAGGACTTCTGGCCCCTGGAAAGGGCGCCTGCGCCAGCCAGCAAAGCGGCGATGGAAAAGACCATGGAAACCTCGGGGTATTGAACTGCCGCCCGCACCATCAAAACCGCCGCGGTGGCCGCCAGCGCCAGCAAACCGTAAAGCGCCGCAATCCAACCCAGGGCTGGCGGCGCAGCGCGCCGGGTCACCAACAGCGCCAGTCCGCCCAACACGGTTCCCACAACCAAGCCAATGGCAATGACATGCATAGATCCCTCCCAAAATTGATTTTCATTAAAATTCTAGCACCGATCCGCTGGTTTGAGGGCTGGGATATTGGCTTTAATGCAAAGCACCGGAAATGATGCTACACTGAAATTACACTCCCAGGGAAAGGAAAACCACGATGAAATTCGTCTTGCGGATTGTTCGTTGGACTCTTTCTGTTTTGATGATCCTGTGCGCGGGCGGATTGGGCGTCATGCCAGCCGCGGCAGAGGTGGCTGGCCCTCAGCTCACCCTGCAGCAGCGCATCGACGCCGCGGCGGACGGCGCGATCATCGATGTCGATGCAGGCACCAGCATGGTTAACCTGACGATTCACAACAAAAGCCTCACGCTGCGCGGCTCAACCCAGGCGATCACCGTCCTGCAGGCTTTGGACTCTGGCCTGGCTGTGATCAGCGCCGATTCAGCCAAAGGACTGACGCTGGAAAACCTGACCATCACCGGCGGGCATCCGGCAGGCGGCACCGGAGGCGGGATTTACGCCGCCGGGGGCAGCCTGCACCTGGTCAACTGCCACATCACGCACAATTCGGCCGCTTACGGCGGTGGGATATTCCTGGATGATCCCGCTAGCGCCCTGCTCTTCGAATACGGGCTGGTCGATAACAACGCGGCAGCCCTGGACGGCGGCGGCATCTATGCCAAAGGCAGCGCGGTGATCATCTCTGTCGGTTTCGACTCGAACAGCGCTGACCGTCACGGCGGAGGTCTGCACGTGCAAAGCGCGATCACCCGGATGCACAACAGTGTCTTCACGAAGAACCAGGCATTGACCGGCAACGGCGGGGCAGCCAACGTCAACGAAGGCCTCATCATCACTTCTTCGCAGTTTTTCAGCAATACCGCGGCAGTCCTGGGCGGCGCCATCAGCCAGTGGAATGCGCCGGCCTCCAACGCCATCAGCGATTCGATCTTCCGCGGCAATCTTGCCAGCAATGCCGTCGAAGAAGTCAAGGGTGGGGCCGCTTACATCGCCGGCAGCCTGGTGATGACGGATACGGCCTTCACGGGCAATAAGGCGGACACCCTCACCAGCAAGAAAAATGTGCGCGGCGGCGGCCTGTACGCCGGCGGCGCGCTGCGCGTGACCGGCGCCACCTTTACCAACAACCAATCGAAATGCTATTTTTGCGGTTTTAATGAGGGCGGCGGGTTGTATTCGGATTTGAAAAGCGGCACGGTGCAGATTGCCCATTCGACATTTACCGGCAATAAAGGCTGGTTTGGCGCCGGCCTCTGCGGAACCAACTTGAATGTCACCCATTCGGCTTTTCTCAACGGGGGAGCGGGTTCCACAGGCGGTTACGGCGGCGGGATCGACGCCTATTCGCTGACCGGTGATGACCTGCTCTTCCAGAACAACAGCGTGGTGAACAAAGGCGGAGCCGTGGACGCCGCCACTGCGGCGCTGACTCACAGCCGCTTCATCGACAACTACGCCGGTTACACAGGCGGAGCGCTGAGCATTATCGGCGCTTACAGCGGTTCGAATCTGCTCTTCATCCATAACCGCGCCTATTATTCAGGCACGGTGGTTTACCTGGCTCCGTTTGCCGCCGGCTCTCTGTACAACATCACCATCGCCCAACCAACCGCAGCGACCGGCCCGGCAGTTTACATTGATCGAAATGCCCAGCTCAACCTGTACAATTCGATCGTCAACAACTACACCAACGCCATCAGGCTGGCTGGGACAGGCTCG
Organism: Chloroflexota bacterium; assembly: GCA_029782365.1. Classification (GTDB taxonomy): domain Bacteria; phylum Chloroflexota; class Anaerolineae; order Anaerolineales; family UBA4823; genus CAWBUW01. The sequence goes on along the minus strand of JAKOUW010000096.1, from coordinate 702,760 downwards.
AAGTTCAGCGAAGACTACAACCTGTTTTACGGCAACACGGTGGACGTCATTCTGGGCAGCGGCTCGATTTACAACCCAGGCGGGCACACCACAGGCGCGATTCCACCAGGGTTTGCCAACCCCGCGGCCGGCAACTACCACCTGCTGGCCTCTTCTCATGCGATCGGAAATGGATATAATTACGGCTTGACAGACGACCTGGATTTCCACCGCCGCCTGGGGCGCAATGATATTGGCGCCTACCAGTACACGCTGTCCATCTTTCTGCCCTGGATCAAAAGGTAATGGTCACCTGCCCGTGGTGCGGCACCCATTATGCCGCTTTCCAACCGAACTGCCAGAACTGCGGCGGCCCATTAGACGAGCCGGCTTTCGCAGCGCGCCAAAAAAGGCCAGGGCTGACTGCCGAAGACCGCGAGCCGTTAGCCTGGCCGCCGCCGCCCCCGCGGCCGATCGGCAGCCGCTATGCCTGGCGTTTGCTGGCTGCCGATGGAGCGGCCATCGCGGCGGGCGTGTTCGGCCTGGTGGGCGCGATTTTCGCGGTTGTGGGCGGCGCGCTGACCCTGGGCGGGGTCACCGCTTTTGTCGGCCTGCCGTTCTTGCTGTTGGGACTGGTTTTCCTGGCGGCGGCGGGGAGCGTCGGCGCCTGGCGCTGGCAAGAGGCGCAAAAAGTGGTGGAAGTCCTGCGTGACGGCCAGGCCGTCGAAGGGCAGATCAGCCAGGTGGAGCAAAACCTGTACGTGCAGGTGAACGGCCGCAGTCCGTGGGTCATTCGCTACCGGTTCACAGTACAGGGGCAGGAGTACAGCGGCCAGGTCAGCACGCTCAACCCGCCGGGAGCGGCTCTGCAGGCGGGCCAGCGCGCCTGTGCGCTCTACCTGCCGAAAAACCCACAGCAAAACACGCTCTACCCGCGGCCTTGAACGGCGAGGGTGAAAAAACCCGCAAGGTACACAGCGTAAAAGTGGCGCGAAGCTCTGGCTTGCAACCGGGATGCAATGTCTGCCGGCGCTTGAATTCACCTTAATTTCTCTATATAATATATTTAACAATCCTCTTTCATTTCCACCATGTGAGCTTATTGTTGCTGAATCCGCTCGAGTCTTATCGCTGGATCGTTTAGACAGCACAGCCAGCCTCGGTTCCGAGGCGGCTCGCTCAAGGCAGGCCTGGTATTGGAAGGGAGTATCTATGGATCCGAAAGAACTGAGGCTTCCGTTCAGCAACGAAGCTTTTCAATTAAATCCCGCGCTGGAAAAAATTTGGCGGATTTTGTGGTCGGTTGACCCGGCCAAGCTGCAGAAGATTTCGCCGGAAGTGATCGACAAACTGGTGCAAATTGACCTGAATTACACCGTGGCCTCGGCGAAATTGACGGCGCAGATGAAATCCCTGGAGGCGGAGACGCTGGACCAGATCAACACCCAGATCGCCAATACGAAAATTCTGACCCGCTAGTACCAACCGAATCTTAAGTTAGCTAAACCAGGCCTGCCTTCTCTAGGTGAATTATGCAACAAAAACCGGTCGTTTTCATCGCTTTCGAGGAACAAGACAACCTCGGCATTGGTTACCTGGCGTCTGTCCTGCTCACCGCCGGTTACCCGGTCAAAATCTTCGATTTTCAGATGGATAAAGACATCGTGCTTGCCCAACTGCGCCTGCTGGACCCCCTGCTGGTTGGCTTCTCGGTGATCTTCCAACACTATATTGACGATTTTCGTGAGCGCATCCAATTCCTGCGCGCCGGCGGCGTGACCTGTCACTTCACCGCGGGAGGGCATTACCCCAGCCTGCGCTACCAGGAGTTGATGGAGTATATCCCCGAGCTGGACTCGGTGGTGCTGTTCGAGGGCGAGCACACCATCCTGGAACTGGTTCAAGCGCTGGCGGACCAGGCTGAATGGCAAAACATCAAAGGCATAGCCAGCCGGCGAAACGGCCAGGTTGTGACAGCCGGTCTGCGCCCTCTGGAAGAAGACCTGGACACTTTTCCCCCTCCACTGCGCCAGCCGTTCCGCGAGTATGCCTATGGTCACAAATTCACCACGCTGCTGGCTGGGCGCGGCTGCCTGTATGACTGCGTCTTTTGCAGCATCCGCCAGTTCTACTCCGCGCCGCCCGGATCGTTGAAGCGCGTGCGCCGGCCCGAGATGGTGGTGCGAGAGATGGAACTGCTGCACGATTTGGGCGTGACCATTTTTATGTTCCAGGATGATGATTTTCCCATCACCTACCAGCGCGGCGCCTGGCTGGATCAATTTCTGGCCAGGCTGGAGCAAGCCGGCCTGCATGAGAAGATTGTTTGGAAGATCAACTGCCGGCCAGACGAAGTGTCTGCCCCCACTTTCCAGCGCATGAAAGACCACGGGCTGTTCCTGGTGTACCTGGGAATCGAATCGGGGACAGATGCCGGCCTGGCAATGATGCACAAACACACCACTGTCGAAGTGAACCTCAAGGCGGCCCGCATCTTGAAAGACCTGGGCCTGGTGCTGGATTATGGATTCATGCTGTTTGATCCGCAAAGCACCTTCGAATCGGTGGAGCAGAACCTGGATTTCCTGGATGCCCTGATCGGTGACGGCAGTTCACCCGTGTCATTCTGCAAGATGCTGCCCTACGCGGGCACAGAGATTGAACGAGTGCTCGCCCAGCAGGGGCGCTTGCTTGGTCGTTTGGGGCGGGAAGAATACCTGTTCACTAACCCCGACCTGGACCGCCTGTACGTGTTGATGATCAACTGCTTTGCCGATTGGATTGGCGACCACGGCGGCCTGCTCAATCTGGGACGCTGGGTGCGCTATTTCCTATTCATTTACCGGAAGTATTACGGCGCTTCACCAGCCTGGGAAAATCTGAAGATCCAGGCGCAGAAGATCATTCGGGCGAGCAACCTGTATTTCACCCAGGCGGTGCGGGAAATGGCCGCTCATTACCAGCCTTTCCAGGCTGAGACCAGCCTGCCCTGGGCGCTGGATAAACTGCAAGAGGTCAGGCTGAGGCACGCTGGTTTTCTGGTTGAGCTGACGCAGGTGATGAACGCTTTGGAGGCTTTACCCACGCTTGAAGATGGGAAAGAACCTCAACCTGAAACAGTCCCATCCATTGGCTGATCCACTGCGCCGACAGCCGCGCTGAAATCCACCTGCGCGCCGCGCATCAGGGCTTCGATGCGCGCCAGGTCAACCTGGCGGTAAACCCGACGCTCGCATAACGGGCAGTAGCCATAGTTGATTTCTTTCATCTTTACCGGCTGACTGTTGACGGTCATGGTTACATCGAAACGCCTTGCTTCGAACCTGCCGCCGCAGGAGCAGCGGCCAAAATTCAGCATAATATTTTTTGCCATCAGGGTTTCCTTTTGCCTGCTCAGTGGTTAGAGGGTAATCCGGTCAACTGCTTGCAGGCTGGCATTTGGAGGCAGTTCTTCATAAGCCACCACCGCCAGGTCGGGAAAAACCGGAGCAAGTAACTGCCGCAATTTCCGGCGCAGTCGCTGGCTGGTGATAATGGACGGCAAGAAAACTGTGGGAGAAAGATATGCCAGCATGACGCGTACGGCATTTTGAATGGCCTCGGCATCTGCTGCTGGGACAGGCTCCGCCTCCAACAAGCGGTCAATCTCGGGATCGAGCAGGTAAACACTGCCAAATGAATATCCCCGGGCTAACTTGCTTGCTATCGATTCTGCCATATCCTGGCGCACAAATTCCAGCAGGATTTCGGGCTCAGGTGTTCCAACCCCGGGCCAGTCCAGCAGGCGTTCCAATATGCCGCGCAGGTCGCGAATGGAAAGCTGCTCGCTGACCAGCAGGCGCATCAGAGGGGCCAGGCAGCCGGCCAACGGGCTGGCGCGGAACATGTCGACCAGGGCCGGGAAGCTTGCCGCCAGGCTGTCGAGCTGGCGGGCGGCGTAGGGTTGGTCGATAATGCAGGCGGCCTGGCTGCGCAGATCCACTCCCATACAGCGCACCAGGTGCTGGGGCATATTCCAGGTAGTCAGGTATGCGGCTGCCTGCTCATTAAGGGCGGCTGCCGAAATCACCGCGCCTGGAAACCCCGAGTCCGGAAGGACGGCTGGCCTGCCTTCGATGTTGATCAAGGCCAGATTTTCGACCGTATCGTTGACCAGGATTTCATCCTGCGCCAATCCCAGGCGGGGCAAGGACTCATAATGATTGATTTTAAAGGCGAAACAGCCAGGTTTCAGGTGGGCGGCCAGCCGGAAACGACCGGGTGGGAAAACCACCCCAGACGCGTCGAACAACTCGGTATAGATGTAAGAAAATAACCCGGTCTCATTGTTAGGGTCAATGTTGGTATAGGTGCGCAGAGTCTCTTCATTGAGCAGGATTTCCAATTGGGTGGGGCGTAACGCGGCCAGCAAATCGTCCACCGTGAGCGCACCTGGAGATGCCTGCGCCAGCCTGCCGACCGTCTGGACATCGGATAGCGAGACATTGAGCGCCAGCGCCTGGCGGAAGACCGGAAGCAGACGCCCGGCATCGGAGGCAGTCCAACCACCCTCTGCAGGCGGCAGGGTAGAGATGTACGCTGCCAGGGTTGGCTCATCGAGCAGAGACTGAGGAGAAAGCTGCAGCACCTCCACAAGCGCCAAGGTATAAAACTCCTGCCGCCTGCCGGGTTCGGCCTCCAACTCAGCCAGCAGTTTCACCTTCGGCATCCGGCCTGGCAGATGGCGCAGGCAGGCGATTTCGGCGGCGCGGCGCGCCAGGTCATCGGGGTAGCTGACAGGCGTCCCGCCAACCTGCAGTTCGAACAAGCGGGCCTCCGGCAGAGCAGCAGGGGCAGTGGAAACATTAATCATCACCTGGCCAGGCAGGCCCAGGCGTTCCAATACAGCCCTGACAGCCTGCGCCAGTAGATCCGTGTCGGGAGGAAAATCAGAAGATGTCGGGTCCAGTTGCAATGCCAATTGGTGGACAGGCAGCGCCTGCACGTCATTCATTCGGCGGCTCCTTTCACCATGTTTGGCGGTTTGGTAGCGGCGGCTGCCTCAACGGCCTGGATGACTGAATTCGGATTGTCTGACGGCAGTTCCGGAACGCCAGAGGGGGCAATTTCAGCGACAGTCATCAGTGTCATGTCAGGAAAGCCATGCATGCCCAGGCGGTGCAGCAGAGGCAGCGCAGCGGGGTTGCTGGCTACCAGTACAGCATCGTCCGGCAGCGTCTGCAGCCAATCTTGCAGATCCTGGCTGAGGCGGTGCGCACCCTGCGGGTCCAGACCAGCCGGGGCGGCAAGCTGCTGCTCAATTGCAGGAGGCAGAGGGCAGCGCTTCTCCGGCCGCAGATTGCCGGGCAGGCGCGCTTTCAGCGCCAGGCGCGCTGCGGGCAGAGTCTGCTCGGGCGAAACATCCGGCAGGCCGCCTGCCAGGGCTGCCTGCAGCACCGGCAGCGGGTTGGCGAGTGAGATACGCTGGGAGGCCAGGGAGCGCAGCAGGCGCGCCAAGCGGAAGCGGGCTGCGGGATTCGGAGTCAGCGACTTCAAAAGGTCGGCGCAGCCTGGCGCGCTTTCCCACTTGAACAGCAAGGCATCAACCTCCTGTACACCCAGAAATTGGGACAAGCGGGCACGCACTGCCGCTTCCAGGTGATTTATTATGAAAGCGTCTGGTGCAGATAAAACTTCAAAGCCAGCCTGGCTGGCAGACTCCGCCTGAGGGGGCTCCAGCCAGCAACCAGTGGTATGCGTGAGCGGTTCTTGGTCTTCAATCGCGCTGGCGGTATCCACACCGGCTGCCGACAAAACAGCACGGTCTGCCAGGCAGAACAGCCCGCGCAACCAGACTGAGCCGCGCCCCGCAGGCACTTCCATGATCTGGATGGTATATTCATCTGGACGCAAGGCATTATTGCCGCGCACCCGCACCCCTGATACCAAGATGCCCATCTCCTGCTCGATGCGCTGGCGGAAAGCGGGGATCAGGGTGGTGAACAGCGGCCAAATGGAAGTGTCGACGTTCTCCGGGATCAGGCCGGAGCCAATTTCCAGGATGATGGGGGTGAGCGTGGGCACAGAATCTGAAGACAACTGCATCTGATAGAGCCGGCTGAAACCACCGGCCAGCGCCTGGCGGGCTTCTTCCAGATCGCTGGCTGGCAGATCGAGCGAGCCCAGCGCCTGGTAGGTTGCCCAGAAATGGGCGGCGTCGGTGATCGCATCGCCGCAGGCTTCGCCCAGCGCCTGGGCGGGCTGAGGTCCAGCCTGGCGGAAAGCCTGCCAGGTTTGCCGCAGGACAGGCCGTGCGGCGGCGAAATCCTGCATGCCCAGGCAGGACAAGGCGCACAGCAGGGAGGCAGAGCGCACCTCTTCTGGTCCGGCTTTGTGCTGCTTGTGTTCCAGGAAAGAACGCGACAGGCCGGCGGCCTGGTCGTAAGCGCGCTGTTTGAGAGCCTGGCGCGCCGCCTCCAGGTGGCCGCGGCGCGCCTGCTCCAGGCCCAATTTGGCCTCGGGGAACAGGTCGGGGTGATCCAGCAGGGTGGAGTACGCCTCACTGGCGGCCAGCCAATCTTTGTCTTGCAGGGCATTGCGCCCCAGGGCGGCGTGCACGGAAGCCCAGGCTTCACTGCCCGGCGGAAAAGCCTCGGCGTCTTCCAGCAAGGCCTGCAGTTCGGCCTGCGGGGAGAGGTCGCGCTGGTTGAGCTGCTGGCGTTCGGCGTCCAGGGTATCCAGGAAGCCATGCGGGCCGCGCAAAAAGGCGGAAATTTGCCCGGCGTTGGGCCAGCTTTCGGCCTGGGCGCGCTGTTCCAGCGCCAGCACGTCCAGGCGGACATCCTGGACAATGCGTTTGTTGGGCGACCAGTGGAGGGATTCCAGGAGCTGTTGGCGCGCCTGTTGAACATCGCCGCGGCGCAAGGCACACAGGCCGAGGATGAAATACTGGATCTCACCGCTGGATGTCTCCACAGACGGATCGTTGGCGAAAGCCTCGGCTTCATCAATGCGGCCCAGGTTGTACGCCGCCAGCCCCAGCGAGATGGCGTCGGCGCCCATTTCGGGTTTGCCTTTGCAAGACAAAATAAATTCATTATCGGCGCGCTCGTCGTCCAAACGGCCAAGCTGGCGGTAGATGTAGCCGCGCAGGCCGCGCGACCAGACTTCGTTTGGATAGCGGTTCAAGCGCGCTTGAATGGAGGCCAGAGCGGCCTCGTACTGGCCGCTGAAATACTGCGCCAGAGCCTGCCAGCCCTGGTAAAATGGCTTGACCTCGGGCTGTTTTTGATCCAGCAGGCTCATCAGCCGGTTGAACACCTCTTCTGCCAGCTCCAGCTCGCCCGAATCCACCAGCGCCCCGGCGTAATTTTCCACCACTTCCAGGTTGTCGGCATCCATTGCCAACGATTGTTTGGCGGTGTACATGGTGTTGGCGTAGAGCGCTAGACTGCGGTAATAACTGCTCAAGCGCGCCCAGCGCTCGGCGCTCTGCAGCCACAGCAGGGCGCGGTCGATGGACAGCAGAGCGGTGTACCAATGGCTGTTGGCAGGCTCCCCGGGTATCTGACCGAGTTGGTTGGCGATGCCCTCGCGCACCAGGTAAGCCCAGGATACATCCGGGTTATCGGGATTTTGGAAGGCGCCGCGCTGCCACACTTCCAAAGCCTGGCGGGCGATCTCCGGTTTGACATACGGCGGCGTGTCGGTGGTGCTCTGGATGCGCAGGGTATCGGCCAGGTACCAGTAGGTTTTCACCTGGCGGGGGTCTTCCTGGCTGGCGCGAGTGAAGAGTTCGCAGGCTGGGTCGAACTGCGAAGCGCGATAGTAAAACAGACCGGCGCCGAAAAAGGCCTGGCCGGCCTCACGGCGGCGTTTCAAGCGCGCCAGGATCTCGCCTTTCAGGCGCAGGGCGTGCGGCTCGGGCGAGGTCTCGCCGGCGGCAAAACTGCCGTCCAGCGCCTGCTCCACTTCTTGCAGAGCCAGTTTCAAAGACCAATTGGGGTGAAAATGAAAATGGATGTATGCCAGGAAAAACAAGGCATTGGGATCAGTGCGGCGCGCCACCAGCGCATCCGAAGACTGGCGCTCCTGCAGGGCGGAAAAGCCAAAGCGTTTGACGTAGCGTTGAAGCAGGCGGCTGGCATCCTCGATATCCTGGCCTGATTCCAGCAGGGCCTGGATGCGCAGGAAAGACAGATCGGGGTCGCCGGGGTTAGTCTGCAGGGCCTGCTCGAGCAGTTGAAGGGCGCGCGCATAAGCATGCAGGGCGGTGTGCGCCTGGATCAGCAGGATGACATAGGGCAGGGAGGCACGTTCGCGCTCGATGAGCTGTTCGGCCACCTGGCGGGCCTGGTCGGGCTGGCCAAGCGCCAGGTAACAGGCGCCCTGCATCTGCAGGAGCTGGCTGTCGGGCAGGTGTTCGCTGGCGACCAGGCCGGAGATGCGCTGGAGGGCGAGCTGGTGCTGACCCGCGCTGAGCAGGATGCGCGCCAGGCGCAAGTTGATGCGCGGCAGGCGCTCGGGGTGTGAGCCATTCTGCGCCAGGCTGTCGGCCTGCTGGAGGGCGGCGGAGGCTTCCTCCAGGCGCCCCAATGACTGCAGGGCGGCGCCGAGGCCTTCGTGAATGCGGGCATCGCCCGGGCGCAGGCGGGCGGCGCGGCGGAACAGCCGCAGGGCCTCGGCCGGGCGCTCCAGGTAGAAATGCAGGCGGCCGAGGAAGAAATCGATCTCAGCTTTGTCGTCGGCGGTCTGGTGGGCATAACCCAGGCTGGCCGCCCAGGCGGAGAGTAAACCCGGGCCTTCGGTGGCGGCAATGGGGCGCGTCAGCAGGTCTTGGGCGTAGGGCAGGAGCGTGTCGGCGCGCGCCGGGGCATCGGCCACAGCCGCGGTGTAGGCGCGCAGGGCGGCGAGCGGATCGCCCAAGGCTTCATGGACCAGGCCCAGCAGGTAGTGCACCTGCCAATCGGGCGGTTGCGGGCCTGGCTCGACCAGGGCGTGCTCGAGAAAAGTGAGGGCTTCGGCGTGCTGGTCTCTGCGCACGAGCGTCAGCCCGAGCTGGAAATACAAAGCCCTCAGCGGCTGGAAAGACTGGTCTTCGAGTAGCACGGGCGGTCGGTTCATGTCTTCCTTAAAAGGTGGGCATCCCGCCAGGGGGTCAACTGCCCTGGTTCAACGCGTGGCCGTTTTGGCAGGTGTTGCTCTTGACAGCCACCACATCCCCGCATTTGGTGCACACGATCGTGTGCTGGCAGTTTGGGCAAACGCCGGCACGCACTTCCAACTTGGTATCGCACCACGGGCAGCGGATGTGCAGGGGCGCATCGCAGGTCGGGTTGGCGCAGCGCTTGGCTTTCTCTTTGACCGGCGTGGCGCACACCGGGCATTTGAGATCGCCGCTGCAGTTGCGGCAGGTGGCGCGGTCGGCGCTGTTCTTGGTAGCGCACCACGGGCAGGTGAAATTATCGGCATCCTCGGTCCTGGTCTTAACGCCCCCTGTGGAGGCAGCTTCGGCCAGCAGAGCGCCGGGCATGGTCTGGTAAAGCACCGGCAGGCCAAAAGCGCGCAGGTCGGCCCAATCGGTGTACACTTTTTGCGTCTCGCGGCGCGCCATCTGCATGGCTTTGTCCACGCTCTGCTTGTTGGCCAGGGCGGCGTAAAACGTGCGGGCAAACAGGCTGGCGATCTCCTGCTTGACCTTGTACTGCATGCCCACCACCGCCGGGATGTCCAGGTGCGCCAGTTTCATCGCCACTCCTGAGATAGCCTGGTAGGGGTCGGGCAGGGCGCTTTCGCAGGCCTGCAGGAAGACCAGGCGCAGGGAGCGGATCGGCATCAGTTCCTCCGAGAAGCGCTGTTCGCTGACCCAATCGGCGCTGCGGTCCTTCTTCATGAAGGCGATCGATCCACCTTCCAGCGGTGTGCTCTTGCCGTGGCCGATGAAGTGGATGACGTGCGGGCTGAATTCTTCCACGTAATCGATGAAATTGCCCCAGGTGGCCATAGGGTCGGCGCCCGGTTCGTCTGGCTCGACCAGCTTGTACACATTGATCAACTTGTCCGTGCCGTCCTTGGGGTTGGTGGCCTCCAGCAGAGTCTCCAGCTCTTCCATGACGCGCAGATACTGCACCGGGTCCAGCTCTCGGGGGCTGGGGGCGATGAAAAGCACTTTGAGCGGCAGTTTGTCGATGGTGGGTGGGCGCGGGCTGGTCAGGTTGAGACGCAGGTGGCGGGTGAGCACCAGGCGCCCCTGGGTAGCCAGGAAATAGCCGGTGCCGGCCAGACCGGGGCGGGTGGGGCAGAACAGGTATTCCCACGGCCAGGCGGCCAGCTTTTCCTGGCCTTCAAACTGCAGTTCCAGGCGCACCAGGCTGTCGCCGTCCTGGATGAGACTGAAGAGCGCCCGGCCGATTTCGTTATCGAAAAGCGTCATGTACAGGTTTTCGCCCAGGAATTCGTATTCGTCGCGGTTCAGCAGGCGGCCGTCCTGCAAGATCTTGATCAGCGTCTCGATCGTGCGCTGGCGCATGGGTTCAAGCTTGAGCTTTTCACGCGGCAGGCCGAAACCCGGGTTGGGGTTCTGCTCGGCTTCGATGTTGCCGTATTCGTCGATCTTCACGCGGAAGTTCTGCACGCGCTCAGCATCGGTCATGCGAGACCTCGCGCTTCACAGGCGGGGGGATATATCCCATTCTTTTTGGTCCCAGAGCGGCGCGCCGCCTTTGAAATACTCGCGCAGAACACGCGGCAGTTCTTCGACAGCCTGCTGAAAGCGGGCGGCGGCGAAATTGAAGTTGCGGTAAGCCTGCACACTGGCTTTCACCAGCACATTCTTGGTTTCTTTTGGCACTTTCAAGACCACCGCCAGGGTGGGGCTGTCGGCCTGCGAGTATTCGGCGCCGTCCAGACGCCAGAACACCCATTCCAGGTTGGTGGCGGTGTGGTCGATTTTGGCGCGCTTGATGGCGTATTCAAACGGTCCCAGCACCAGGCCGAAACCGCCGTCGAAAGCGCCCTGCACACCGCCGCCCAGCTTGCCGGTCAGCGGACCGGCGGCGGCGCCCAGCGGCTCGGTTTTGGCGGCCAGCTCGAAGTTTTCGTCGAACTGCACGGTGAGGTGCTGGTTGGCCTGGATCAGGGTTTGGAATTTCTTGTCTGGCAGAATCTGGTAACTCTTGGGCGCCAGGTGGGCCGGCCCTGGCGAGCTGAACTCCACCTTGACCTCCAGTTTGTTGAAGATCCAGTTGTGCCCCGCCAGCAGGCCGACCGGGAAATCGATCCAATAGAAACGGCTGTCTTTGCAGAGTTGGGTGAACTTGAGCGGAGCTGTCAGGTTGCGCGCCAGGTAATCTTTGTCGCTGATCTTATAGACTTCGGGGAAAACCGGCAGGCTGGCTTTTTCGGCCATCATGGCGCGCACCTGGTCGCCGAGATCGGACTGCGGCTGGCCGGTTGAGTCTGCGCCGAGGTGAGTGTCCAGGGCGTCCAGGCGGTGAGCGGCGTCTTCCAGCAGCTGCTGGCGGCCGGCGGCAGGAGAAAAGCTAAAATCGAGGCCGGAATCGGTCATCGTTTGCCTCCTTCAGGTTTTATTTAGATAAATTATACATTAAATATAAGAAAGAAAACCAGTCATCTGCGCAGAAAGGCTTTGACCAGCGTGCTGAACAGCAGACTGCGGATTTCAAACTCTGCGCCGCCGGCTGACACCAGCAGGTCAATGTCGCCGGCAGGCTGGGAGTGTGGAATGAAGAGGAAAGACAGGCTGATACCGGTGTGCACCAGGTGCGGCGAGCTCAGCGGAAACGTGTTTTGAAACTGCCCTTTGGATAAGTAACTGCCTTCCGCTGAGTGGATATTGAACTGCTCGACCAGCTCTAACCCATCGTAGATGTGGACGTTATCCACGCTGCCGTTTTGGCAGGAAAAGAGCAGGAACAGGCGGCGCAGTTCGAACCGCTCGAACGTGCTGAGCGGCGGAATAACTGTGGGAATGGGCAGGTGAAACCACGAGCTGGCGCGGCTGCCGTCAATCGTGGCCTGCATGCCCCAGCCGCAGGGTGTGAGCCGGTAGCGGCCGATCTCCCGCCCATCGGGGTGCTTATAGACCGGGTCTTGAATGGTCAGCGCGTTGCCGTGCGTCCAACTGGTGGAAATTGCCATGCTTACCTCCTCACGGGCACAAAGACCCGCTGAGGAAATTATATAAGATAACTCAGATTTGTCAAATTTATATTTCAGTTTGCCCTGATTGAGAAACCGCCCTGGGCCGCCTTAGATTTGCACTGTGGTGCTATAATGAAACAAATCATCCATGCGCGCAGTGGGTAAATTTTGGTTATGTTCCTCCAGAAGTTGAAAAAATGGTCCGAACCGCCGGTTTTTGCGGATGACCCGCAAAAAACCAGCCAGGCGCGCCTGATGAATTTGATCGGGCTGTATTTCCTGGCGATGCTTGGCCTGACAGCAGTATTATATGTGCCATTCTTCTCCGTGCACAAGCTCGAGTCGTGGAGCCTGGTGCTGGTGCTGGCGGCGGCCTGCCTGGTTTCGCGCGCCATCATGTTCCGCGGGAAACTGGCTGCATCCAGCCTGGTCATCGCCATCCCTGCCTGGATCGTGCTGGCGGTGGCGGTCTTGCTGGGCAGCGGCGCGACCAGCCCGGTGAATATTCTGCTGATCAGCCTGACGCTGGTGGTTGGACTGCTGTTTCGCACCAGGGTGCGCTTTGTATTTTTGGCGATCACCCTGCTGTTGGGCCTGGCCCTGGCCATTTACCAACAGCTCGGCGGCTCGATGCTGGAATATTTTCGCTACACGCCGGTTTCGACCTGGCTGTTCCTGGCCCTATCCCTGGTTTTCACCAGCCTGACCATCGAAGTCATCCTGAGCAGGTTGGAAGGCGCGCTGGAACAGGCGCGCCGCGAGAACGCGGCGCGCGAGCAGGCCGAGAATGTGCTGGCGGCCAGCGAGGCGCGCTACCGCCGCCTGCACGAGACAATGCAAGATGGGTACGCCTTTGTCGAGATGGACGGCCGGCTGGTCGAATTCAATGAGCCTTTCCGGCGCATGGTGGGATACGAAGCGCCTGAGTTGGCGAGCATGAATTACGATGAGCTGACTCCTGAGAAATGGCACGCTGTGGAGCGGCGCATTATCACAGAACAGGTGCTGGCGAGGGGTTATTCCGAGGTGTATGAAAAAGAATACCGCCGCAAAGACGGCGTGATTTTCCCGGTGGAACTGCGCACCTTCTTGATGACCGATGAGCAGGGGGCGCGCCAGGGCATGTGGGCGCTGGTGCGCGATATCAGTGAGCGCAAACGCATGGAGACAGCTCTGCAGGCGTCAGAACAGCGTTTTCGCCAGATGTTTGAGAGCCACCAGGCTGTGATGCTGTTGATTGACCCGCAGAACGGAGCAATTGTGAACGCCAACCCGGCGGCGGCGGCATTCTACGGTTATGCGCGAGAAGCCCTGTGCCAGATGAAGATCGACCAAATCAACGCCCTGCCGGCCGAACAAGTCACGCTCGATCGGCAGCGGGCAGCGGAAGGGCAGTCCAATTATTTCATCTTCCCTCACCGCCTGGCGAACGGCGAAATCCGCACGGTGGAGGTGCGCGCTTCACCCATTGAAACCGGCCAGGGACGGCTGTTGTTTTCGATTGTCCAGGACATCACGGCGCGCCAGCAGGCCGAAGAGCGCCTGATGGAGAGCGAAGAGCGCTTCCGCACCATGTTCAGAGCCCTGCCGGTGCCCACCTATACCTGGCAGAAACAGCAGGATGATTTTGTGCTGGTGGATTTCAATGAAGCCGCCCGGTTATTCACCGGCGGCAAGGCGCAATACCTGGTGGGCCGCCAGGCCAGCCAGGTGTACCAGGATGAACCAGACGTTCTGCGGGACTTTGCGTCAGCATTCGAGGGGAAAGCCAACATCGAGCGGGAGATGGAAATAAAACTGCGCTCAACTGGGGAGCGAAAATATGTCAACGCCATTTATGCCTATGTGCCGCCAGACCTGGTATTGGCGCACGTCGTTGACCTGACCCAGCGCAAGCGAGTGGAAGAAGACCTGCGGCAGTCATTGATGGAGAAAGAGGCCCTGCTGCGCGAGCTGTACCACCGGGTGAAGAACAACCTGGGTGTGATCAGCGCGCTGCTCAGCATGCAGGCCAGCGATATTGGCGACCCGCGGCTGGCGCGCGCCTTCGCCGATACGCAGGGACGCATCCAGTCGATGGCGCTGGTGCACCAAAAACTGTACCAGGCCAGGGACCTGTCGCGCATTAATTTAAAAGAGTATGTGTCCGACCTGGTGGACCTGGCGACTTCCACCTACGCCACGCTGCCCGGGCAGGTGCGCATTGAGAAAGACCTTGACGATGTGTTTGTGTTGATCGACACCGCCATCCCGTGCGGGTTGATGCTCAACGAGCTGATCTCGAACACTTTGAAGTATGCCTTCCCCGGCGGCCGGCGCGGCGCCATTCGCATCTGCCTGCGCCAAACATCAGAACACAGGGTGGAGCTGGATTTCGTGGATGACGGCGTGGGCCTGCCCGCAGGCTTTGATCCGCGCCGCGATGGACACATGGGGCTGCAAACCTTGTTCGTGCTGGCGGAGGGCCAACTGCAGGGGACGATCAGTTACGAAACCGCCCACGGCACGGCCTACCGGGTGACCTTCCCGAACGACCTGGTGGAGTGAGATCGAGGCAGACTGCGAAGAAGACTGCCTCGCAGTCTGCCTCGATGGAAATATTTCCTATCTGGATGATGATTGTCGTATTGGGGTTATAATCCTTCCCGGCGAACCGCCTGGTTCGACCGTTCTGGACAGGTAGGAGATGGTATGACAAAAATTTTACCGTTAAAAACATTCAAATCACTGGCTGCGCTTCTGCTGGCAGCCGCGCTGTTCACCCCTTACTTCCCGGCGCAGGCGCAGCGTCCCGCCGCAGGCCAGGTGTTTTCCTTTGTCCCACACCCGGAGATCACGCCGCACATTGACCTGAACGATCCGCATCTTGTGGCCCATGGCGAAGGCCAGCCCCCGGTCAGCGTTGAAGGGGACGCGCCAGCGCAGCCCGCCGCGCCAACAGCGGTCGACGATCGCGACAACACCGAAGTGGTCAGCTGGTATGTTTACGAGCACTATACATCGTTACAAGTGTACAACACCGCGGTGAATAATAACCTGCGCGTGGTGGACCTTTTCCTGGAAAGTGCGCCCGATTCGTTCACGGCGGTGTTCGTCTCCAACACGGGCAGTTACCAGAAAACCTGGTGGATCTACGTGAATATGACGCCCACAGACCTGCTGACCTTTGTGAATAACAATTCTGCGCGCGTCACTGTATTAAAAACATACACCGACGCTGGCGGCAACGAGCTGATGGATGCTGTCATGATTTCGAACACCGGCGCCGATAACAAAATCTGGTGGTTCCTGGACAACCAGACGACCGCATCTTTGACCACCTTCTGGCAGAATAACAACGCTCGCATTACGCAGATCAACAGCTACACCAAGAACGGATCAACGAAGTACGCCGCGGTGCTGATCTCCAACACCGGCGCGGACAGTAGGACCTGGTACTGGTATGTCGAAGACAGCGTCAGCCAGGCGGTTAACCAAATTTCGTCCTTCAACGCCCGCCTGATCGACCTGGATATCGCGCCCAGCGGAAATTACAACGTGGTGATGGTGGACTGCAGTTCCAACTGCCCGCTGTGGTGGTGGTATGTCAACGTCACCACCAATGATTTATTGAATATACCTCTGCAGAATGGAGCGCGCATCATCGATGCCAACTCGACGGCTGGCTGCGGTGACCGCTGCTGGTCGTTCGTCTTGATCAACAATTCCAACGCTATCACGACGCGCGTCGGGCAGATCCTGCGCAACGGCAGCGACGGCACGCTCGGCCTGTACTTGAAACAGGTCAACGGCCCGCTGTTGGCCAACCTGATGGACGGTTCCACGTTCGAGCCAGCCAGCGCCATCAAGGCGGTGACGCACCTGTATTACATGCGCTCGCTGATCGCCGGCACGGTCACCAAACAAACATTGATCCCCAAATACCAGCCGCCGACCAGCGGCTCTTGCCCGGGCAACACGGTCATTGGCAGCGAGACCATCGACACTGCCGATAGGGAGATGATGTTCCATTCTGACAACACGCGCACACGTGAGCTGAACGATTACTTTGGGGTGAACAATGTCAACCTGATGGCGAATAACCTGGGGCTGGTGCACACTGCCATCCTGCACGTGGTGGGCTGCGGCAGCACACAGAATCCCAACCAGACCACGCTGGACGACCTGGGCAAGCTCTACGAAGATGTCGCCCTGGCCAACACGGTGGACGCCGCCCGGCGTACGTTGTTCTTCGCCAACATGGCGGGCAAATCTGAATACCAGTTCGAAGGCTATGACTGGACCGGCCTGTGGTCGACCGACCTGCCGGCGATGATCCAGCAAGAAGCCCCGCTCGGCGCCAAGAAGCCCCTGTTGAACTGGTTTCGAAGCAGCATGGACCTGTCGTACAAGGCGGGAAATTACAACCTGTGCACCAACAATAGCTGCAGCACACTGAAGTACGACATCGCCATCTCTGGCTGGGCCCAGGTTCCCTTCTGCGACGGCGGCGGGGCGCGCCAGTTTGTCTTCGGAATTTACATCTACAACGCCACCAACCTGACCCAGGCATCGAACACATTCACCGCCGCCAAGGCCGAGCTGCTACGTGAGCAGATCCACGATGGTCTGGCTTCTTGCAATGGCAAGATCAAGGCGGCGTTCACGCCTTTGCTCCAGCGCTGAGGGACGGCCCCTTGACCCCGCCCCGAAGCGGGGATGATGATGAATTTTGGGTATGAACGGGCGGCTTGAACAACCGTTCATACCCAAAACGCCTGCTTTGTCTAAGCCGAGAACCTGGCCGGCGGGCGGTGAGAATGAAGATAGTTCCTGATATATAATATCTTTTATGAGATTATTTAACCAGGAGGCCGGTGATACCTCTGATCTCGCCAGCTATGGGGACAGCCGCCGCATTTCTTTGCTGTTCAATTCTTTCGTCGGGGTGATTATCACCGCCGAAGTGGTGGGCATCCTGGTGTTGATTGCGCATCACGATTATTTGCAAACGGTGGTCATCAGCGTGATGCTGCCGGTTTCGCTTTCAGCCTTCTGGCTGATCCGGCGAAGGATGTTTGAGCTGACAGCGCTGTTCCTCGGCTTTGCCCTGCTGACGATCGTCACCGTGTTTGCCACCTATGGACTGGGCATACACAGCATCAGCAACACCGCCTACCCGGCCATCCTCATCGTCAGCAGCCTGGTGATCAAGCGGCGTCACATGCTTTACCTGACGGTGTACACCCTGTTTTGCCTGGCCTGGCTGGTGTTTGGCGAGCTGGCGAACATCTACACGCCGGCGTCCCTGGAACGCAGTGTGCCTGGAGATTTCGTCTCGGCGGCAATGATCATCCTGGTGACGGCGCTGTTGATGCGCTTCATCACCGAGATGCTCTTCCGCACCAGCCGCCAACTGCAGGTGGAGCTGAGCGAGCGCAGCGCCGCGGAGAAAAAGCTGGAGCAGGATATCGCCCTGCGCCTGGAGGCCGAGGAAAAAATTCACCGGCTCAACCAGGAGCTGGAAGAGCGCGTGCGCCAGCGCACCGCCGAACTGGAAGCGGCCAACCAGGAGCTGGAAGCCTTTGCGTATTCGGTTTCGCACGACCTGCGCGCCCCCCTGCGCTCGATCAACGGTTTCACCCAGATCATCAAAGACGATTACGGCGCTGTGCTGGACGAGGCGGGTCGCGGCATCTTGGAGCGGGTGATCGCCTCGACTTCAAAAATGAATCTGCTGGTGGACGGCTTGCTGGATTTTTCGCGCCTGACGCGCAGACCGCTGGATAAAAAACTGGTGGACATGAACAAGATCGTCAAGGCCGCCATGGAGACGCTGGCTGACCTCACCCGGGGGCGGCAGATCGAGTGGATCTTGCCGCCGCTGCCGACTGCCATGGCCGACCCGATGTTGATCCAGCAGGTGATGGTCAACCTGATCGACAATGCCATCAAGTACACCCGCCAGCGGGCGCCGGCGCGCATCGAGATCGGATGCCAGGCGGAGGGGGATACGGCGGTGTACTTTGTGGGCGACAACGGCGTGGGCTTTGATATGCAGTACGCCGGTAAGCTGTTTGGGGTGTTCCAACGCCTGCATGCCGACAAGGATTTTGAAGGCACGGGCATCGGCCTGGCCTCGGTGAAGCGCATCATCGAGCGGCACGGCGGGCGCATCTGGGCGGAAGCCGAGCCGGGCCAGGGGGCGGTGTTTTATTTTACGCTGGGGTAAGCCAGGTTGGGGCGCGGGGGGAAACGAGGGAAACCGGGGATTTGATTCCTCTCCTGCGCCCGTACGAGGTTGCTGTCGAGGTCAGGCGGCCAGCAGGCTGGCCTGGGGAAAGAGCATCAGGATGATGGCCTGGATTTCCAGCCCGCCGACGCCCAGCGAGCTCATCAGGCGCAGGAGCGAGGCGCTGTCCGGCTCGGCGGCAACCAGGGCGGCCAGGCCAGGCCGGGTGAGCAGTTCGGGCGCCTGGTAGATGATTTGCCAGCCGAAGTGGTTGGCGATGGTGCCGGTGCAGGCGTTCAGCAGGACGTTGCCGATCTCCATGATCACCGTGCGCGCCGGGTCGGGTTCATCTTTTAAGAAGGGGTTTTGCTCCAACAGGGCATCCACCAGGGCGGCGTCATTGCCCTCGGGCAGCAGGAAGAGCGCTTCGCCTTGCGCCGCGCCTTCGAAATGGATGTGCACACCGGCAGACCAGGCTGAGGCGAGCGGGGCGGCCTGGGCGTCGATCTGCGGCCCGGCCACCAGCTCGGCTTTGGAGAACTGGACGCTGACCGGCAGGGCGAGCATCTCTGCAAAGGCGGCCGCGGCCCGGGCGGCGGCTGAGTCCATCAGACCCTGGAAGATCTGCAGGCCGTCTTCAGCGGGCGGGTTCATTGGAGGATCCCAGCAGGCGGGCGGCCGCCTCGAGCAGTTGTGTTTTATCCACCGGCTTGTTTAAAAACGCATCGGCCCCGGCTTCCAGCAGTTCCTGGCGCGTGGCGAACTGGATATCGGCCGTCACCACGATGTAACGGGCCGCCGGGCAGATGGGCTTGAGGGCTTTGAGCGTGTCGCTGCCGCTCATGCCGGGCATCAGCAGGTCGAGTGTGACCAGGTCGGGCTGCTGCTCCTGGGCGATCTGCAGGGCGGCGGCGCCAGAGGCGGCTTCGAGGATGGTGTGGCCGGAATCCTGCAGGTGGCGGCGAATGTTCGAGCGGGCGAAAGCTGAGTCATCGACAATAAGGACTTTGGACATTACATTTTCTCCATGAATGAATTGATCGGCAGCCTGGGGGCTATGTTTCCAAAACATGATCGGCCGCCACCGTGCGGTTCTTGCCGCTGCGCTTGGCCTGGTAGAGCGCCGCGTCGGCGGCGTGAATCAACTCAGCGGCGGTTTTGCCGTGAGCGGGAACGCAGGAGACGCCCAGGGAAACGGTGACCGGCGCCTGCACCAAAGTGCCAGAGAGATTCTCCGGCTGGCTGTGCAGGGCCTCGATGGCCTGGCGGATGCGCTCAGCAGCGGCGCAGGCGCCAGCCAGGCCGATTTCTGGCAGGATGATGGCGAATTCCTCGCCGCCGTAGCGCGCCGCCAGGTCGACCTGGCGGACAGCGCGGCGCACGGCGCTGGCCAGGCATTTCAGCAGGCTGTCGCCGCTGGGATGGCCAAACGTGTCATTGTAGCGTTTGAAATTATCGATATCGAAGAGCACCAGCGAAAGAGGCCGGTCATAGCGCAAACTGCGCTCGATTTCACGGTTCAGCTCATCATCGAAACGGCGGCGGTTCGCCAGCCCGGTCAGGCCGTCGGTGACCGCCAGCACCTGCTGTTGGCGGTACAGGCGGGCATTATCAATGGCGATGCCGGCGGAGGTGACAAAGGAGGCCAGCAGTTCGACAGAGCGTTCCAGGAATGGATGCCCGGCTTTGCGCGCCAGCAGTAAGAAGCCTTCCAGCCGGCCGCGCAGGACGATGGGCGCACAGGCCTGGTTGACCAGGGCAGCATCCAGGGTGACGAATGGATTATCCGGCACGGAATTTACATCGTTCACCAGGCTGGGTTTCAGGCTGATATCAGGCTGGCGGACCAGGACAGACTGCTGGATCAGCTCTTCAAAAGACGGCTGACCGGCGGCGCTTGGGGGCAGCGAGACACCCAGCAGGCGCGGTATGCTCAGTCGCCCCAGCTCATACAGCCCCAAACAGGCGGCGTCAAAGGGAACAACCCGTTCGACGAATTTCAAAATGGCATCCAGCACATCCTCCAGCTCGAGGGTGGAGGATAGAGTCAGGCCGATCTGGCGCAGGGAATCGGCCAGTTCGCGCTGGGTGCGCTCGGAGGCGTGCAGGCGGGCGTTGTGGATGGCGATGGCGGCGCGGGTGGCGATGGCGCTGAGCAGATCCAGATCGTCATCCCGGCTGAAAGACGCCTGCGCCAGCTGCACCTCCAGCACTCCGATGCATTCCTGGTGCACGATGAGCGGCGCGGCCATCTGGAAGCCGGCGGACGCGCCGCCGCTGGCTTTGACGTCTGCCTGGAAGGTGTATTCCGGGCGGTGGGTGGAGGCCACATGGGCGACCAGGCTGTCAGCCACCTTTCCGGCAGGGTGAAGGCCGTTTTGGGCGGCAGCAACCAGCCGGCCTTGTTCGTATAAATAAAGCGCTGCCATTTGCGCTGAGAATAAGACCCAGGTGCGCTCGACGATGATGTTCAGGCAGGCGCTCAGGTCGAGTGTGGAGATGGTGTGATCGATTTCATGCAGGAGGTTGAGCTTATCCACCTCGCGCTGCAGGGCGGATTCGATATTGACGCGCTCTGAGACATCCTGGATGATGGTGACCATGCCGGCGACCTGGTTGTTGGCGCGGATGGGGGTGATGGTGGCGGTCTGGGGGAGCTTGGGGTAATCGGGGTGGCGGGAGGGGATATCGAAGAAATAGCGGTGGATGCGGTTGGAGAGCGTCAGAGGCATGCCGCCGTGCAGAACGAGCTTGTAGGCTTCCAACAGGTTGCGGCTGGCCAGCTCGGGAAACACCTCGCCCAGCGGCCGGTTGAGGGCTGAGTTGGGTTTCACCTGGGTCTGCGTGGCGATCCACTGATTGAGCTGACGGATGCAAAAATTGGCGTCGGTCACCATCACGCCGAAAGGGAATGAATCGAGCATGGCCTGGGGAAAATCAAGCTCGGTATACTGGGCGCGGGGAGAAAGCAGGTCGGTCATGGGTTGGTTCTCAGAGCGCTCACATGATGATCTGCATGCGTTGGATCAAACTCTCCAACGAATCGGTGTCCAGGATCAGGGCAACATGCCCGGCGACCGAGCCGTTGTTGAGCAGGAAGCGCGTGCGCACCAAGAGCACATAATGCTCTTCGCCGCTGGCTTGAATGCTGTTAAACACGGACTGCAGTCCGTTCAAATATAACTGGGGGACGGCGATGTTGATGGTGGCGTTCATCAGGTTGCCGAAGGAGCCGATGTAGGCGTTCAGCAGGATATTGCCCACCTCCAGCAGGGCTTCGCGGTCGGAATGCGTCAGGCGGCGGGGAGCGCCGGAGCCGCCGCTGAGCAGGTCGATGAACATGGCGGCGATATCCAGCTCCATGAACAGCAGTACATCGCCGTCGATGCCGCCCATGAACTGCTGGTGCACGCCGATCAACTGCTGGTAAGAGCCCTGCAAGGTGCTGGAAAGCTCGGGAATGGAGAGCACGGAAATGTGGGGAACTTCCAGGATCACTTTGCGCCCGATCAGGACGGACAAAGAGGCAGCGGCCCGGCCAAAGCCAATATTAATCGTTTCGGTCAGAATATCGCTCTGCGCTTCTGTCAGGGTCAAGGGTGAAGTCATACGGCATCTTTCAAGTATGTCAATTTTTCTTGATATTCTAAAAGAAGCGGGCGGCGAATGTAATAAAAATTGAATAAAATTTCGGGGCAGATCAGGCGTACAGGCGCATGACGCGCGGCAAGACGGTCAGCTCGAGGCGGTGGGTCTCCAGGTAGGGCAGTTCGCCATCGGCTTCCACCACCAGCGGCGCGTCGGATTCGATCACCACGCGGCGGGCGCGCAGCATTTTGAGCACCGGTTCGGCGGTGTGCGTGCCTTTCGTGATCTTGGGGATCAAGTTAAGGATGGTCAGGCGGCTGACGGCGTCTGCCACCATCAAGTCGAGCAGGCCGTCGTCGGCCTGAGCCTGCGGGCAGACCCAGAAACCGTTGGCGAAACAGCGCCCGTTAGTGACGGCGGTCATGGTGGTGGTCTGCTCGAAGAAAGGCTGGTCGTCCAATTGGATGCGGATGCGCAGAGTGGGGTAGGCGATCATGGTTTTGAGGATGGCAGCGGTGTAGGCGGTCATGCCTTTCAGAAAGCGTGGGATGGTGAGAAAATTGAGCGTCGCCAGCGCCCCAAAACCGACATCCATGCCGTTGGCCAGGTAGTGCGGCCCGCTGCCCAGGTCGGGGCGCAGGTGGTCACCCTGCATGCGCACAGCGTCGAAGAGGCGGGTGCGCCCGGCGGCGATGATCTGCACGGCGGTGCGCCAGTCGAAGGGTTTGCCGCCCACCGGCGCCTCAGGCGGCACCACCTTGGCAAAGTCGTCGCCGTTGCCCAGCGGGATGATGCCCAGCGGCAGGGTGGGCTGTTCGCCGGAGGCCTGCAGGAGGCCGTTGAGCGCCTCGTGCAGTGTGCCATCACCGCCAATGGCGACTACACCCTGGTAGCGGCCGTTGGATGAACCGGCGGCCTGGCGAGCGAGCTGGGTGGCGTCGAGCGGGGCGCGCGTGGCGACAGCTTCAAAAGCCACGCCAGCCTGGCGCAGGGCCTGCTCGACCTGGGGCCAGGCATCGCGCACGCGGCCGCGCCCGGCAACCGGGTTGTAGATGACGAGGAGGGGGCTGCTCATGCAGACAAGAACACCGCAGAGGGGGGAGAGTTGCATTCAAATTTCGGGCCGTCATTCTTCTTTGCACTTCAATGAATCGGCGCATGGTTGTTGGTATAATCCAGGCAGAGCGATCAGTTTCATTCGCTGCTGGAAGGAATTATTAATGGACACACTGTTAGCCGAGGCACTTTTCATTCTCGCCGTCCACGAGGACAAGGTGGAAGTGATCAAGACCGCGCACGAGCGGTTGAAAGCCGGCCTGGCCGGGGCGCTGCTGGCAGAGCTGGCGCTGATGGGTCACATCCAGGGCTCTAAGAATCACAAACTGCAAGTTGTGGACGGCAAGCCGAGGGAAAACCCGATTCTCAACGAAGCCTTGGCTGATGTGCTGGAAACGGAAAAAGAAAAGAAATTTGGGTTCTGGGTCGAGACCCTGGCTCCAAAAAGCGAAAAGATCCACGCCCAGCTCTGCAGTTCCCTGGCGCAGAAAGGCATCCTGGCGCGCGAGGATGACCACCTGTACTGGGTCATTCCCTCGCCGCTGCAGCCGGATACCAAAGCCTCCGCCAAGTATATCCTCAGCCGGCGGCTGCGCGGCGTGGTGCTCGCCCAGGAAAGCTTTTCGACGTTCGACCTGGTTCTGCTCGGCTTACTGCGGGCCTGCAACCTGCTGGAGCTGGTTTTCCTGCGCGACGAGCGCAAGTTGGCAGAGCGTTTCATTCGCGAGCAGGTCTTCCGCTACGCCATCAACGACACAGCTCTGCAGGTGGTGCAGGAGATCGAAGCGGCGGTGGCATCGGTGGTGGAGGAAGACTAACCAGGCCGGCGGCACAAGGCGAGGGCCGCGGCGCGCTCGGCGCCTTCGGCCACCACCACCAGCAAATCACCAGCCTGCAGGGCGGTATCGCCGCGCGGCACGAACACCCGCCCGCCGCGCCGCACACTGGCGATGACACAGCCTTGGGGGAAGGGGATGTCTTTCATGGCCTTGCCGGCTGCCGGCGAGCCTTCTTCCACGTTCACCTCAGAGACCTCCACCCGCAGGGGAGTCAGGGCCTCCAACCGCAGAGCCTGTTCCTGGTGGCGCTGGGCCACACGGCGCGTCAGGGCGATGTCATAGGCGTGGATAATGTCGGCTCGCCGCAGGACACCGATGATCTGCCGGGGATGGCTGCGGGCTACCACCGGCAGGCGGCCCACGTCCCGGCGGCTCATGCGGCGCAGGGCCATGTTGAGCGATTCATCCGGATAGGCGACTTCCACAGCGCGCGTGCACGCTTCGCCAACCGTCTCACAGTTAGGGCGTTCTAGATCCTGGACAGAAAAAATACCGCACATTAATCCATCCTCATCCACCACAGGCAGGCCGTGATGGCGAGTCCTGGCCAACATTTCCGCGGCTTCGGTCAGTTTCATCGATTCGGGCAGCACATCGGTGTTGATCTGCATCGCTTCGCCCACGGTGATCGCCCCCATCACCTCCACATCCCGGCCGCGGTCCAGGCGGATGCCGTGGCGCGCCAGGCCGAGGGCATACACCGAGTCTTGCTGGATCACCTGCGAAAGGAGTGTGCTGACGGCCACGGCGACCATCAGCGGCAGGATAATGTGGTAATCGTTCGTCATTTCGAAGAGCAGGATGACCGCCGTCAGCGGGGCATGCACCGCGCCCGCCAAAACCGCCGCCATGCCCACCAAAGCAAAGGCCGGCGGCGCCAGGCCCAGGCCCGGGAACAGGCCAACTGCCAGCCCGCCAAAAGCTCCGCCCAGCGCCGCGCCGATGAACAGCGAGGGGGCGAACACGCCGCCAAAAAAGCCGCCGCCCAGGCTGAGCGGAGTGAGGAACGTCTTAGCCAGCACCAGGGCCAACAGGAGACCGACCGCCAAATCGTTTTTGTTGAGCACCTCGCCGATGGTGGCGTAACCCACACCCAGCGCTTGCGGGAATAAAAACCCCGCCAGCCCGACCAGCAAACCGGCGGCGGCTGTCTTCAATGAAATGGGGAAATGCCAGCCGTGGAAGAAATCTTGCAGAACATACAGCAGGCGAACGTACAGCGCGGCCAGCGGACCGGCCAGCAGGCCGAGGCACAGGTAGAGGACCAGCTCCCAGGCGGATTTGAACGAATAGGCCGGCGTCTGGAAGGCCG
Source organism: Chloroflexota bacterium (assembly GCA_029782365.1). Lineage (GTDB taxonomy): Bacteria > Chloroflexota > Anaerolineae > Anaerolineales > UBA4823 > CAWBUW01. The sequence goes on along the minus strand of JAKOUW010000096.1, from coordinate 677,634 downwards.
GCGAACTGCCCGAGACTGCCTGGGTGAAGACGGCTGAGGTCACCGCCGCCACCAGGACCATGCCCAGCGCGCTGCCGCCGATCTCGCCCAGCACGATCTCCAGGGCAAAGAACACACCGGCAATCGGAGCGTTGAAGGCCGCGGCGATGGCGCTGGCGGCGCCCGCCGCCACCAGCGTGCGCAGGCGGTCGTCCGAGAGATGGAATAATTGGCCGAACATCGAACCCAGGTTGGCGCCGATCTGCACCGAGGGGTCTTCTGGGCCGACTGAAGCGCCGGCGCCGATGGACAGGATGGCGGCCAGGGTCTTGACAGGCGCCTTCTGGTAGCGCAGCCGCCCGCCAGACAGCGCCACCGCCTGCATGATGCCCGCCGTGCCGTGCAGCTTCTCATCGCCGATGAAATACTGCGCCAGCAAGCCAACCAGCAGACCGCCCACCGCGGGCACGAGCAGGGCCAGCCAGCCGGCTGCCACTCCGTAGGCCGCGCCATGCACCAGCTCGATCAACACTTTGAACAGCCACACGCCGGCTCCGGTCGCCAGGCCGGTCAAGAGGGCCAGGGCTCCTAAGAGGAAGCTCTGGGAACTGCTGAGCCGTTCAAAGAACGAGGCAAATTTGGGCATGTTGACAAGCCTTTCAAATTTTGGGTTCATCGCGCAGTTCGATTGTACAACAACTTGGTTGGAATGCAGCCGTGCAGAACACAGGCCGGATTTTCCATGAATATTACCTGACAAGTCAAAAGTATTCTTACCTTTTGCAAGATCGATCAGCCCGGGCGGCGTTTTCTGCTCAAAGGATGCGGAGTTTTTCCTGGAGCATATGCCCAATGGGACAGCCATCCCCAGAAAAGACGCCGGCCAGTTGCCGCAGTACCACCTGCCGATGGGTTTTGCTGTGATGGGCTAATTCACACAGCATATAGCCGCCAGGGATCGCTGACAGAGAATCCAGCGAGACCTGGCTGGGGTTAACCCGCTGCGCCAACCTGCCCATAGCGCCCGTTCACCTGGCGGTAGACCAACCCCAGCAGGAAAAGGTAACCGGGATGTGTGTAATACATCACCGGGTACTGCTGGCCGACCGTCAGCGGTCCTAGCACCAGCAGCAGGCTCAAGCCGCCGGTGATCAATGCCAGGCGGTGGCGGTCGTCCCAACCGGTAAAGCGCTTCGACCAGCGCCAGGCCATCCAGAGCAGGGCCAGGTCGTACACCGCCAGCAGCAGCATGGTGAACAGGAAGTGGTAGGCCTGGCGGTCGGAGCCGTTGTAGACAATGAAAAACTGGCCGAACATGCCCAGGAAACCCAAAGCAAAAAAGCGCAGCGGCTGGGCTTTGAGGCGCTGGCTGCCATCCAGGGAGGCTGGGTGGACGGCGTTCTTGCGCCGCCCGGGCAGCAGGCGGGCCGCCAGGCCCAGCCCCAGCACTGCCAGGAGCGAAACCAGCTTCCAAATGCCAGGATCGTAGGTGGTCAGCGCTTCCCACACGGCATAGATGCCTATGAAGCCGGCCCAGTTTGCCAGCCACAGGCGCCTGCTGGTCACCCAGCGCTCCCACCTTTGGGCTGGAAAGAGCATTTCAACGAAGGCGATGCTGGCGGCGATGCTCACCAGGGCGTGAAACAGGCTGAGATGCTCGGCCCATACCCAGTTGACGCCGGCGACACGCCCATACACCGCCAGCGAGCCCAGGTCGGGCCAGGTGGGGTCGAAGAAGGACTGCACCAGCATGCCCTCTTCGTAGATGCCGTAGGCCAGGCCGAGCAGGAACAGGCTGGCCCAGCCCTTGTCCCAGCGCACAACCAGCTCGCGGCACAGGATGGCGCCGCAGCCGTACAGCAGGGCCAGCGACAAAAAGGTGACCGGGTTGATGAACTCATTGAGCGGCGAGGAGCCGGAAAAAAGCTCGCCGAACACCGGGGCGACCACGAACAGCGCCAGGGCCGGCGGGATTTGGCGAGGCAGTGCTGACAGCTTCACGCGTTCCTCACTTACCAGAACGGCCAACCAGCAGGGCTGAGGCCGCTGAACTGAGCGTAGATTGGCGCACGGCGGGCGATCTCCTAATCTTCTCGCAGGGCGGCGATGTAGCGCTGAGCCGAACGCTGAACGGCGGCTTTGGCATCGCTCTGCACCTCGCGCTGCCACCAGGCGCCGTAGAGTCGGTCGAAGTGGAATGGCTCGACGGCCGCCGCGATCTGGCGAATCTTGCCGGGCGGGAGTGGAATGAGGTTGGGATAGCTGTACATGAAGCTGACAAAGCGCCGGTCGGGGACCACCTGCAGGGTGTCGCCGGTGAGCAGGGCGCCTCGGCCCTCGGCGCCGGCTGGCCAGTGCAGGGCTGAACTGCCGGGGAAGTGGCCGCCGCAGCGGATGACGGTCAGACCGCCGAAGAGCGGCAGAGTCTCGCCGTCCCAATAGTGGATAGCCGGGTCTGGCCGCATGACAAACGGCTGGTGGGCGCTGTGCAGGTAGATCGGCGCCTGGAAAGCCTGGCTCCATTCCACCATGCTGGAGAAAAAATGCGGGTGCGAGATGGCGATGGCCTGGACTCCGCCTAACGCTTGCAAGCTGGCGACGGTGGCCTCGTCCAGCAGACTGATGCAGTCCCACAGCAGGTTGCCAAGCGGCGTCTGCACCAGCAGGGCGCGCTGGCCGATGGCGATCTCGGGCTCGCTGGCGATGGCAGTCAACCCGGTTTCGAGCGGCCGGATCAGGTTATGATGGTCGAGGCGCAGGGCGGCGAGCGTCGACCACTGCTGGCCGTTCCAGCCAATGTACTGGCGCTCATCTTCGCAGATCGGGCAGTGGGCCGGCGGTTCGCTTGACGGCGGGTATTGGGTGCCGCAGGTAAGGCAGATGTAGCTGATCATAGGTTGCGATTGGACAAAGCGATCAACTATATTTTTCGCTGGGGTTGTTTGAGGCGTTGGAGGCTGGCAAACATCTGTGCGATGTTCAAAGCCGGGTCAAAAATGACGCCCAGGATTTCGTCGGTGCGCTCGTCGCGGGAATAGATGAACCCAAACTCGTCTGGCCATTCTGGTTCGTGACCTGCGATGACCAGCACCAGGAACGCCGAGAAGTACATGGCAATGATTAAAAGAATATTTCGCATACTTTCCTGCCTCACGATACGCCGAGGGCGCTTTTGAGATCGGCGCACTCGTCCTGCGTCCATTGACCGGGTCCCATAGTCAAGCCAGGCGTTTTATGCGCATTGCCGACATCGTGGGTGCCGGTGCTGTCGGAGTAATGGCCTGTCTTGCCAATGATGCCGTGAATGCCAATCTCGTGCGCCACGGTGTTGGCTGTCGATACATCCAGATCGCCGCCGGTCGCAGAGACCCCGGTGGCAATATTAGCGGGGCAGATGTTGCTGGCATAGGTGCCAGTCTGCCCGTCAGCGCCCAGGCTGGCGCCCAGCGTGCTCCTCAGCCTGTAATTCAGGGTTGTGCTGTTTGCCCAGCCCATGCCTGGCGGGTCTGGCGGCGAGCCGGGAATCCACACGATAACGACCCTGTCCCTGTCAAGGGATGCGAAGCACGAATTGAAAATGTCGTTTACCAGACCCTGAGTGCGCGGGTTAAAGGGAGGATTGGAGTCATAGTAAATGTTGATTGTCACCGTGGCCATTGTGCACCTGCCTTTGGAAAAACCAAATATCTACCATTTTACTCTTAATTCTGCAGGATGATCAGCCTGATTCTGGAGTTGTCAAAGTGAGTATAATTAGCCTTCTATGCCAACTGCCAGCCACGCCCGGCGTGATTTTTTCTTGATTGTCATTGCCTCTGTTACATGGGGGACGGTGGGGGTTGCCAACCGAGCGCTTTATCATCTAAGCGCCACCAATGCCCTTTCTTTGAGTTTCTTGCGCCTGGCAATCGCCGCACCGGTCTTTGCAGCAGCCGCCTGGCTGGCGCTGAAGGAAAGGCTTTTCACCATCCAGCGGCGTGACCTGGGCGTGATGATCATCATGGGCTGTCTGATCGCCGTCTCGCAGGCGCTGTACATCGCGGCGATCGCTATGGTGGGGGTGAGCGTGTCCACGCTGATTGCCATCTGCGCCGCGCCAGTCGTGGTTGCTCTGCTCTCAGCGTTGATTTTAGGTGAGCGCATCACGCCGCTGACCGTGTTGGCCATGGCAGCCGCCATTGGAGGAACAGCACTGCTGGTTTTCGCACCGGCCCAGCCCTCGCTGCCTGCCAGCCAGCCTCACCTGGGCGTGGTCGTGGCTTTTTTCTCTGCCAGTTGTTACGCCGGGTTCATTTTCTGCGGCCGCCTGCTGACCCACAGTTATCACCCAATCCAGATCAGCGCGGTGGCGTTTGCCTGCGGGTCAATCCTGCTCCTGGCCTGCGCCGCGCCCACCGGCCTGGTGCTGGCTTATCCGCCAGAGGGTTGGATGATTCTGGTCTTCCTGGGACTGGTGCCCACGGCGCTCGGTTATGGGCTGTTCCAGGTCGGTATACGCTCGCACTCCGCCACGCTGGTTAGCATCATCACCATGTGTGAGCCGCTCACTGCCGCTGTGCTGGCTTGGTTGTTTTTTCACGAAGTGCTTGGGCTGGCTGGTTTACTGGGCGCTGTCCTGCTGCTCGGCGCCATGGGGATGATCATCCTGCTGCCGAAGAAGTACTTTGAATAAAGGATGATACTTGATTTGGGTAAAATTTCTCACCCAGCTCTGCCAGGGATTCTGTTGATTTCCGCAAGTTATTTCTCTATAATTAAAATAATATTGGTGGAATTTTAAGCGTTCTCTTGGGTTGATGCTCGATAACCTTTAGCGTTGCAAAGTGCTGTGGTCTCTGGTTCGAAGGAGGTACTATGCACATCCACGTGCGCGCCTTTATCCTGTCTGCCAGCCTGGCGCTTGCCTTACTGCTGGCAGGCCTGGGGATTGCCCAGGCGGTAGCGCAGCCCTCGCCTGAGGGCACGCTGACCATCACCCTCAACGCTCCGGCGTTCGAGGCGGATGCGGCGGAAGGCATCCGCCTGGCGGAGCAGGCCCTGGCACAGCCCAAGCAGGCGGCCTCGGAGGCCGGTCTGGCCGGAGCGCTCCCTGCGCCGCAGGTGGTGTATTCCACGGATGTGGACGAAGGCCAGCCGGTGCTGCCGCACCGCCTGGTGACGCTCATCCTGCCGCCGGACGCCGAGCTGGGCAGCCTGAGAATAGATGTTTCGGATGTTCGCCTGGCGGAAGCGCCGGGCACATTTCAGGTGCCGCTGGCCGAGCCGAAGGTGAAGGCCTGCGCGGCTGCTGCAGAGCAGCCGGAGTGCAGTGACCCGGCTGGGAGCGCCAGCCTGGCTGGCGGAGCAGAACCAGTCACCTGGTCTGCGCATAGCCAAACAATCGCCGCCAGCGCCCGTTCCAGCGCGGCCACCGTGACGCTCTTGCCTTACGACCAAATGCGCAAATGGAAACTGGCGCGCCTGGACTACCATCCATTTCGCTATGACCCGGCCAGCGGCAAGCTGACCGTGGTCCAGCAGGTGACCGTGCGCCTGACTTTCCAGCGCAGCCCGGCCCTGCTCGACCGCACCCTGCTTTCCGATGACGCATTGGATGACCTGGCGCCGCAGATGGCGGAGAATTACGCCGAAGCGAAAGCCTGGTATGAAAAAGCCCTGGACAGCCTGGGCGGGCCGCTGGCGCCGGCTGTCGATAATGATTACCTGGTGCTTTCCACGGACGCCATCTACGACCATTCGAACCTCGGGCAGTACATCACCTTCTTGCGTGAGCATGGGCATTCCGTCAGCGGGCTGAGCACCGCGCGCTACGGAGGCAAGAGCGGGCAGGCGCTGGCCGAAGCCATCCGCGCCGATCTGCAGGCCCTGTATCCTGCCTGGCACCTGCGCTTTGTCCTGCTGGTGGGCAACCCCGACCCGGTGAACGGCGATGTGCCCATGCGCCAGATGTACCCCGATTGGCTGACCTGGACGCCCACACCCACGGAACCCAACGAAGTGGTGCCAACCGACCTGTATTACGCCTCGCTGGGCGGGAACTGGGACCTGAACGGTGACGGACATCCGGGCGAGGCCGGCAACGCCGACACCGGCGTGGCAGGCGACTTTGGCCCGGGCGGAGTGAGCTTCGCTCCGACTCTATTTGTCGGGCGCATCCCGGTGTACAACAACGATTACGCCGCCCTCAACGCCATCTTGCAGAAGCTGATGGATTACCAGAGCGTGCCCGGCCGCCAGGCTTACCGTGACCAGGCCATCCTGGCCAACTCGTTTTGGGGTGTAAATTATGATGGCGCCAACCTTGGGCATTTGATTAATCAGGATTTCCTGGCGCCCAACGGCGTTGCGGCCTACCGCATATATTCGAACTACCCCAAGCCGGCCAGCGGCACCTGCGTCCACAGCCAGGTCTCGAGCTTGCCGCACGAGGCGAACCTGGGCAGCCAAACGCTGCAAAATCGCTGGGCGTCCAACCCGGCTGGGCTGATGGTGGAATCCGGGCATGGCAATGTGAGTGTCACAGTTGCCGGCTTCGGTTACGAATGGACAGACGGTAACGGCGTCAAGCACGTGGTGGACTGCTGGCGCGACGACGTGTTCAACTCCGGCCAGGCGGCGGCCTTGAACGACGCCATGCCAGCCTTCACCTACCACAACTCGTGCCTGAACGGCTACCCGGAGAGCGCCAACAACATCGGCTACAGCCTGCTGCGCAATGGGGCAGTCTCCACGGTCAGCGCATCCCGCATCACCTGGTTGGACTCCTCAGGCGAGACGCTGGCCAACCTGCCCACCACCTACACCTCTGCCGCCGGCAAGGGCTACAACTACGTCAAGCGCCTGATGAACGGCGATCCGGCCGGCATGGCCCTGAGTTATGCCGCTTCGCTGTTCCCCACCGACGCCGCCCGCAATGCTCAGAACAACTACGACTTTAACCTGTACGGCGACCCGGCCATGTCGTATTACGTGGGGCCGTTCCCCGGCGCTTTGGGCACACCCGGCAGCCTGGCCGGTATGTTGATCACGGGCAGCGGCGATCCGTATTTCCAACTGGCCTGGAAAGACTATTCCAACCGAGAGACTTACTACCGCATCACGCTCTCTCCCACCGACGGCGGCGCAGACACATTGGCGGATGTGGAGCGCGACCGGGTGATCGCCTATGTGCCCACGCCTGCCTGCGGCAAAACCTATGACATCTACGTGCAGGCTGGCAACGGCGCCAACCTCTCGGACCCTTCTAACACGCTCACCCTGGCTTCGCAAGTCTGCCCGCCGGCTGCCCCGGCCAATTTGTATGCGTTCATTGATAACTACAAAATCCAGCTCAACTGGTCCAATGTAGCCAACGAGAGCGGTTATAAGATCTACCGCAGGCAAAAGGTGGGCCTGGTGTACACCATACCGCTATTGGTTGGCACCACAACTGCCGATGACGCCGATTTCACGGATGCTTCGGCCGGATGTTACAAGACCTACGTGTATTCTGTACATGCCTATAACGCCAGCGGCCCTTCGCCTTCCAGCCCTTCGGTAGCAATCAACAGCCCGCTGTGCGCGCCGCCTGCCCCCAGCGGCCTGGGCTACTCAGCCGGGCAAACCTCGCTCAATCTGAGCTGGATTGATAATTCGAACCTGGCCAGCAACGGCGAAGACGGCTTCGAAGTCTGGCGCCTGCCGCCGGCTGGAAGCTGGACGCTGCTGGCCCACGCAGCGGCCAACACCACCACTTTCAATGTGACGGGACTGCTGTGCGGCGAGGCAGACAGCAGTTACAAGGTGGCGGCCTACAACAACGGCGGGCGCAGTGAAAGCGCCCCACTGCTGGCGCATCCGGCGGCCTGCACGGCGCCGGCCGCCCCGACCAACCTGGCCAAGGATGACTCGGTCAACTATCCCGATTCAATCCTTTTGGGTTGGGATGACAACAGCGACAACGAGTGGGGCTTTAAGATCGAGCGCCAGGTGGGTGAAACCTGGCAGTTGGCGGCAACCCTTGGGCCGGACGAAAACAGCGCCCAGGTCAAGAACCTGACCTGTTCGGCCAGCTATACGTTCCGCATTTATGCATACAACGGCGCCGGTAATTCGGCTCAACCGTATGCCACCGCCAGCGGCGCTACCTCAGCCTGCGACCCCGGCGTGCCGGTCAATTTCCAGGGTGTTGGCGGGGCTGATGGTATCGCCTTGACCTGGGACATCAACCGCGGCCAACTGGTCACAAGGTTCGACATCGAGCGCGGCGTGCCCATCGGCCGGTCTTTCGTCTGGTCGCCGTTGGCTTCGCCGGATGGAATTTTGCGCACTTACCTGGACACCACCGCTCAATGTGGGCAAAAATATTTTTACCACATCCGGGCGGTGCACACCATCTTCCCGATTTACACATCGGCGTACACGCCCGCTCTGCTGGTGAAGGCGGCGCCCTGTCCACCGCCGGCTCCCAGCGCAATCAGCGCGCACGCCATATCTGGCAGCGCAATCCACGTCTCCTGGAGGGCTTCGCTGGCGCGCGGGGTGGTGGACGGTTACAACGTTTACCGCTCACCGTCCGGAGTGTTCCAGGTCTGGACGCTTATCGGATCCACAGCAGCCGATGAGTTCGAATTTAGCGACACACGCCTGGCGTGCGGGCATAATTACCTGTACCGCGTGGCGGCTTTTAACCTGGGCGGCGAGGGACCTTCTACGCCGAACGCCTCCGCTTCCACATACGACTGCCCACCGGCGGCGCCCTCTGGCCTGGCGCGCACAGCCGCCAGCCTGACAGGCCTGACCCTGGCCTGGGCGGATAATTCGGCCAACGAAGACGGCTTCGCTGTGCAGCGCCTGGATCTTGTAAACGGCTGGACGGATATCTACACCACCACCAGCGGTGTCACCAGCCAGGCCGTGAGTGGGCTGTCTTGCGGGCAGGTGAGCACCTTCCGCGTGATTGCCTACAATGCAGGCGGCGATTCGACGCCCAGCGGCGAGCTGGATACAGCCCCTCTGCTGTGCACGCCGGAGCTGCGCGCCCAGGCCGGTTTGCAGGGCCTGGTGAATCTCAGCTGGTCTGATCGCAGCCAACCGCCCGCGGCGCACACTGTCCAGCGCAAGGATTCGCCGGCAGGCGAGTGGACGACGATCGGCAGCGCCAGCGAAAAGGAGACCGGCTTCCGCGACTTGAACGCCCCCTGCGGCGTGACGCTGAGCTACCGCATCCTGAGCAGCAACCCGTATTCATCCAGCGGCTGGAGCGCGCCCGCAAGCGTTACCACCACCTGCGCACCGACCACGGTGATCGATCTGAGCGTCATCTCCATTGGGCTGCATAACATCACACTGACCTGGCTCGCTTCAAGCGGCGGCCAAACCAGCTTCGCGCTGGAGCGCTCCACCACCGGCACAGACGCCTGGACGGCCATTGTCACTTTGCCTGTCAGCGCCTTCAGTTATAACGACCCCAACCTGCCGCCTGGTTCGAAGTTCTTTTATCGCCTGCGGGCAGTGAACGCCGGCGGAGATGCAGTCTCCCAGGTGGTTGTTGCGCAGACGAAGTACATTGTCATGATTCCGGTGATTAGAAAATAAAGCAGATCAGCAAGGATTATTAGAAATCGAGCAAGCCGCCGGCGCTGTACCCCGAGGCGATTCAATTTATTAATATCCATTAATATAAATCGGAGATTAAAGATCATATAATGCATATATTAGGTAATCATCATCCTTTTTTTCACCGGTTTGGGAGCACAGACATAATCCTGTAGCCTGTTAGCGTCCCTGGTCCCGAACGGTGGCTCGATCGAAGGAGGCAGTGATGAGACGTCGATTGATCCGCAGTTTGGGTTTTGTCCTCGTTCTAGGATTACTTATTTCTACCGGCAGCCTGGCTGTCGGGAAAAGGCCGGCGCAGCCGGCTGCGCCGGCCAATTATTCCCTGGTAGGGCAGGTAAAAGATGCAGATTATTCGACCATTGATGGCGTCACAGTCACCGCTGTCCTGGATCGCGCGCCGCTGCTGCTGGTGCCCGGCTTCATGGGCTACCCACCGCAGACGACAGGCTGCACTGCGCAGTCTTACCTGCCTTCCAAAGGCCAGGATGACGCATATTTTGGCCAGGTGGATGATCTGCTGAGACAGTTTGGGCCAGTGTATTATGCGCATATCGTGTCGAATCCCTGCTACACAGCTCCGGTGGAGGCTAACGCCGCTCTACTCAGCCAGCAAATCGAAGATATCATCAACCAGACCGGCGCAAAAAAGGTAAACCTGGTGGCGCACGGCATGGGCGGGCTGATCAGCCGCGCTTATATTGAGGGTGGATCTTACCGCGGCGATGTGGATGCCCTTTTGATGTTCGGCGCGCCCAACACTGGACTGCCGCAGGATGAGGTGGCGTTTTTTGCCTCTGGCCTGCCGCTGGGTGATTTCTGTTCGAACCGCCAACCGGGGTTGTGCGATCAATCGCCTGCCGGCATGGCGGGGTTCAACCTGGATCACCCGCACCGCCGGGCAGGTGTGCGCTACTTCGTGGTCAGCGGCGCCAGCCCATTGAAGAGCCGCAGCGCTCTGGGAACGGTCAGCGGCGCACTGGCTGGCACGCCGAACGATGGCTTCACCTCGCTGGCCAGCGGTTTGGGCCTGGCGGATACCGGAGGCCAGGTGCATGCGTATGCCACCGATGAAAACTACAGCCTGCTGTTCAGCAGTCCGTCCGGCTATGTGTGGACATATTTCAACGCCCGGCAGACGCCGCAGTTAGCCACGGCAGACAGCCGCAGTTTCAGCGAATGCCTGCGGCCGATCTTGCTCTTGAACCAGGACTTGTGCGCCAGCCTGCCGGCCGCTCCTGCCGCGCCGGAAAGCTCTGCCTGGCAGAGAACAGCCATGGATCACCAATTTATTCAGCCCGGGCAAACAATCACACACTCCGTGTCAGTGCCGGCCGGCCCGGCGCTGTTCGCGGCACAATGGTTGAGCGGGACAGAGAGGCTTACCCTGCGCAGCCCGCTCGGGACGCTGATCGACCCGGTATACGCGGCCAGCCATACGGGAGCCATCACCTACACTGCGGGGACGAACGATCTTGCGTACACCTTCGCGGCAGCGGCCGGCGGTGAGTGGAAAATGATTCTTGAGGGCGCCAGCCTGCCCCCCGCTGGAACGGCGTCCAGCTCGTTTGCCGCCTTTCCTTCGCCGCTGGTTTTCAACGCCAAGAGCGACCGTGAGTGGTATTTGCCCGGAGAGACAGCCGTGATCAGCGCCAGCCTGCAGGGCGGTGTGCTGAACAGTGCGCAGGTCACAGCCACCCTGATTTACAGCGGTGGAGCGGCGATTCACATTCCGCTGGCAAGCATGGGAGCGGGCAAATTCTCTGCTTCTTCGTTCATCCAGAACAGGCCTGGTTATGCCAGCCTGGCGATCGATGCGCGAGGAACCGCGAACAGCCAGCCGTTTGAGCGCAGTTTGGACAGGGCCTTCCTGGTCAGCCTACGCTCGGCAGCGTTGACCGGCAGCTTTGCCTCGCTGGCTCGACCGCTGTTCAGCGGCAGTTATTTTTACCGCTCGCTGGATATCACCGCCACGCTGGTGGTGAGCGCCAGCGGGCGCTACGGCCTGTCTGCCGACCTGCTGGATGGGAGCCAGGGCCTGGTCTCGCACACCACCGCCTTCATCGAAGCGTCGACCGGCGGCGCGGCGCTGGTGCTGTCTTTTCCGGCAGTTGATCTGTACCGGGCTGGACAGAATGGGCCGTTCAAGCTGGCGAACCTGGTGCTCAGCGACCAGAGCAGGGCCCTGCAGGTGTTGGAGGAAAGACAAACTGCTTTCCAAATCAGTGTCGATCATTACCAACGCTTTGGCAGCGGCGCGATTTTCCTGCCCCTGCTTTCAGAAGGCAGCGCAGTGCAGGCGGACAGCACGCTGGGCCAGATCTCTCACACCCAAGCAGTGTCCACCACCTACACAATGGTGACCGGCGCGGACGGCATTTACCAGTTTGGCAGCCTGCCGCCCGGCAATTACACAGTTTATGCCATGAAAGCCGGAGAGAGCTTCAGCCCCAGCGCTCTGCGTGTTTCCTTGAATGACTTCATCAAGCTGAATTTCCTGCGCCAGGGCGGCTCTTTGGCGACGGATGTGGTTTACATTCCAGGCGGGGAATTCCACATGGGCTGCGATCCCATATCCAACGGCGGCCGGCAGTGCCAGTCTGAAGCTTTGCCCCTGCACCCGGTGTACCTGGATGGCTATTACATCGATCGCAACCTGGTCACCAACAGCCAGTATGCCCAATGTGTGTCCGCAGGCGTTTGCTCACCCCCGGCGCACAGCAATTCATTCTCGCGCCCGAGTTACTACGGCAACCTGGTTTTCGCCGACTACCCGGTGATCTACGTGAACTCGATCCAGGCCAAGCAGTTCTGCACCTGGCGGCATGCCCGCCTGCCCACCGAGGCCGAGTGGGAGAATGCAGCTCGCAGCGGCGATCTGCGCGCCTACCCATGGGGCAATTCGTCGCCGACGTGCTTAGATGGCAACCTTGAGGTGTGGAACGAAGGAACCTCAACGGGTTATTACTGCACCGGATCTGCAACCTCGCCCGGAGATACAACTCCCGTGGGCATATATTCACGTGAAAGCCCATACGGGGTGAAAGATATGGCCGGGAATGTGGCTCAATTTGTCGATGATTATTTCTGGCCCACCTATTACAGTTTTTCGCCGTACCGCGATCCAGAATTTACCACCTGCGTGAATGTCAACTGCTCGAGGGTGCTGCGGGGTGGGGGCTTCGCGAATGCCTATCCTCTGTCTGGCCAACGGGGTGCGTACAATTGGACAGCGTATACCTTCGACATCGGTTTTCGCTGCGCCATGACGCCCTGAAATTATTAATTGAGGCAAGAGACCTTATGCGGCCGGGGCAAAAAAATGCTACAATATGCCCTGAATATCCTGCCAAATAAGGTCAAATCACATGCCAATTTCAGCCGGACAATCTATCGGGCGTTACCACCTCATCGAGCCAATGGGCGATGGGGGCATGGCGCTGGTCTTCAAAGCGCGCGACACACTGTTGGAGCGCTACGTGGCGCTCAAAGTGATTCGCACCGACTTGTTCAGCGGATCAGATATGGATCAAATGCTGGAGCGCTTCACGCGTGAAGCGAAGTGGCTGGCGGCTCTGGCGCACCCCAATATCGTCAAGATCTTTGATTTCGGCAGTTTTGAAGGTTCACCTTACCTGGTGGAAGAGCTGCTGCCCGGCGGCACGCTGAAAACGCGCCTGGGAAAACCGCTGCCTTACCGCCAGGCTGCGGCCTTGCTGGCGCCGGTGGCGCGGGCGCTGGCGTATGCGCACGGGAGAGGCATCATTCACCGGGATGTCAAGCCGGCCAATATTTTGTTCTCCGAGACCGGCGAGCCAATGCTGACCGATTTTGGCATCGCCAAGATCATGACCAGCGACCAGGCCAGCACGCTGACCGGCACCGGAGTGGGCATCGGCACACCGGCTTACATGGCGCCGGAGCAGAGCCTGGGGCAGGGGGTGGACGCCCGGGCAGATATTTACTCGCTGGCCGTTGTTTACTATGAGCTGATCACCGGCCGCCGCCCGTTTGAAGCGGATACTCCGATGGCGGTCATGTTCATGCAGATCAAAGACCCCCTGCCGCGCCCGCGGCTGTTCGTGCCTGATTTGCCAGAAAAAGTTGAGGCGGTGCTGTTCAAAGCGCTGGCCAAGAATCCAAATGACCGCTATGCGGACATGAATGCTTTTGCCTCAGCCCTGGATGACCTGGCCGAAGTGCCGCAGGTGCAAAGCGGCTTTTACACGACGGATACCGTGATGGATGCCCGGCCTGCGCAGCGAATAGGCGCCAGCGCCCAGCCTGCGGGTAGAACGGCGCAGGAAGGGCCTCCCCAAACGACGGCCCTGCCGCAGCAGAACGCCGGCGGTGGGCGCGCCGCCGGAAGTGCGATGCAGTCTTCTGCCTCGCGGCCGGCCGTGCCGCTGCCCACTCCAGGAATAGGAGATTCCCACCCCTCGCGTCCGGCAGTGCCGCCGCCCACCCCCGCTGCCCGGAAAGGCATCCCGATTTGGGTTTGGCTGGGCGTGGCCGGGGTGTTGGTGGTGATATGCCTGGTGGTCGGCCTAGCCGGCGGCGGCTTCTGGATGCTGAGCCAGGGACCTGCCCGGCCGACATCTGCTCCCACGACTGCCCCCTCGCCTGTCCCGCCGACAGCCGAAAGCCAACAGCCCACCCAAACCACGGCCGAGATAACTGTATCGGCCAACCCGACCGCGCTGCAAAGTCACGCGCTCAATATCCAAACGCGCACTTCCCCCCATGATGATATGGTGCAAGTTTTTGTGCCGGCCGGGGATTTTCTGATGGGCAGCACCGCAGACCAGGTGGCAGCGCTGAAAGCAGACTGCCCCACCTGCGATTTTGTAAATGAGACTCCCCAGCACCATGTGTACCTGGACGACTTTTGGATTGACCGCACCGAAGTGACCAATGCACAATATGCCCGCTGTGTGGCGGCGAATGCTTGCCCCCCGCCAACGCTGGATTCGAAAAACACAGCGCCTTACTACAGCGACCCGGCCCTCGCCGATTACCCGGTGATCTATGTCACCTGGAACGATGCGGCGGCCTACTGCAAATGGGCTGGGCGCAAACTGCCGAGCGAAGCGCAGTGGGAAAAAGCGGCGCGTGGAACGAACGGCGCGATTTATCCGTGGGGTGACGATAATCCCAATCTCAACCTGCTCAATTACAACCAATACATCGGCGATCCGACCAAAGTGGGCAGTTACCCGGGTGGCGCCAGCCCATACGGCGCGCTGGACATGGCCGGCAACGTCTGGGAGTGGGTGAATGATTGGTATGGCTTCGATTATTACAGCGTCTCTCCGCAGAATAATCCGATCGGACCGCAAAGCGGCGATAAGCGCGTCATGCGCGGCGGATCGTGGTTTGACCAGGATCCCGTTATGCGGGCGGCTAACCGGGGTTATGAACCCTTTGATTACAGCTATTCCAACCTTGGTTTGCGCTGCGCCAGCCTGCCATAAGACGGCACCTGGGTCGGAGCGGCAGATTCACTGCATAAGGGCGGCAGGTTTTGGTTCTCGCTTGACATTTTCTCGAGAATGACTATAATCTTTATCGATAATCCAAACGAAAGGAGGCACACATGCAACACAACAGGGCTTTTACCAGCAGGCAGAAAGCCGGGATGGCAGCGCTAAGCAGCGCACACCCGGTAAATTGTCCTGTGTGAGCGCGCCCTGGCAGTGTGTTCCTCTGTGAATTGAGACTTCCGCGGGTGCGCTCCACCCGCGTTTCTTTTTAAAATCGCGGGCGCAGGGAAACCCCGCGGTTTTTTGTTTACATCCGTGGGGCTGGAATACAACTGGAGATGTCATTTCGATGTTTGCTCGCTTCAAATTGAATGCTGAAATAACGTATTACCTGTTGAGCGGCGCCATGACGCTGTTCGACTCAACCATGTTCGTCTATCTGACCGTGTTTTACTTCACGGTCGTGGGTCTCAAGCCGTTGGAACTCGTGCTGGTGGGCACGGCGCTGGAGGGCTCGATTTTACTCTTTGAGGTGCCAACAGGGGTGGTGGCTGACACGTATTCGCGCCGCCTGTCGGTGCTGTTGGGCGTGCTGACGCTGGGGATCGGTTTTGCGATCACCAGCCTGGCGCGGTCTTTCCTGGTCGTGATCAGCGCACAGGTGGTCTGCGGGCTGGGCTACACCTTCCTATCTGGGGCCACCGATGCCTGGCTGGCCGATGAGGTGGGCGAAACGCAGGTGGGACGGGTTTACCTGAAGTCTGGGCAGATTAACCGTTTGCTGGGCATCCTGGGTATCCTGGCCAGCGCAGTGCTGGCGTCCTTTCGATTGGATCTGCCTATCCTGGTTGGCGGCTTGCTGTACGTACTCCTTTTCTGCGGCCTGGCTGTGGTGATGCCCGAAAAGAATTTTCACCCGGCCGCGCACAGCGCAGGTGCTGGCCTGCCGGCTATGCTGGCCACTTTTCGCCTGGGCGCGCAGGTGATGCGCGGCCAGCCTTTCTTGATCTGGCTGGTGCTGATCAATTTCATCATTGGCGCGGCTTCGGAGGGCTTTGACCGCCTGGGCGACGCCCACCTGGCGGGGAACTTCGTCTTCCCGGCGCTCACTCTGCCTGGGTTGGGGGCGCTCAAGCCGGTGGCCTGGTTCAGCGTGATCAGCCTGGCGGCCAGCCTGATCAACCTGCTGGTGGTAGCGCGCCTGCGGGCGCGGTTGGAGCCGCTCAGCCAGGACCGCCGGCGCACAGCCCAGGCCCTGGCTGTGCTCAATGTGCTTTCGGTGGGAGCGACGGTGGTTTTTGCCCTGGCCGGCTCATTCCCGCTGGCGGTTGGGGCGCTGCTGCTGCGCGGAGTGGCCGGCGCCTTGATCTGGCCCTTGTTCGGCGCCTTCCAGGTGCAGGCGGTGGGCAGCCAGGCGCGCGCCACCGTGCTTTCCATGACCAGCCAGGGCAATGCCCTGGGGCAAGTGCTGGGCGGGCCGCTGGTGGGCTGGCAGGGCAACCGCTCGCTGCGCGCCGCGCTGATGACGGCAGGTCTGTTATTCTTGCCCAACTCACTGCTGTACGCGCGCGGCGTTGGCCGTGAAGAAAGCCGCCTGGCTGAACTTTCGCCTGCTCCGACTGCCCCGGAGGAAAGCGGCCTGCCTTGATGTGAATGAATGAAAGGCTTGAGGATTTGCGCGGTTTCCGATAAAATATGAATTGGATGCAATTTGCCTGAATTTATCTGGCAAACGGCCGCACAGCGGGGCAGTCGGATTCGCTTGATTGCCATACAGACACAAGCACGTGTAAGCCTGCAAGGCCGGGCGCGGAGGCTGTTTGCCTTGCGCCTCGGCTTTGCAGAGGATCAACCTGGAGGATTTTATATGCTAGTGACACGTACAAAGTGGGTTTGGTTCGTTTTGTGCCTGGTATTGGCGCTGGGTGGTTGGCCGGCAGGCGGCGGCTCTGGGGCGCGGGCGGCGAGCGCACAGACAGCGGCCCCAACGGCGGCGGGCTCTCCGGCGGCGCCTGGCCAGGCTTTTGCCGGCTGTCAGTGGGGTTACTACCCCAGCAGTTACTACGATTGGACGCCCTTGCGCGTTGACCCGGAAGGCACGTCGCTGGCCGCTTTGCGCATCGGCAGTGAATATGCCACCTGGGCGCCCAGCGAAGCGCAGAGCGGGGTCATCGATTTCGACGGCGATGGCAAGAGCGACCTTTTTCGATTGTACACTCACCCCTCTGGCCTCTACCGGTGGCAGTATTCCTCGGCCGGCAGCGGTCCCTGGACCAATATGGCCTACGCAGGTCAGACGCTGGCCCAGCTTCGTTTTGGCGATTTCAACGGCGATTTTAAAACCGATATCCTGGCGATCATCGGCCCTGGCGTGGGTGGATGGACCTGGGCGATCTCCTACGGTGGGGTCAACAGCTATGTGACGGTTCACACCTCCACAACGTTCCCCATCGGCCTGGCGGTCGGCGATTTCAACGGCGATGACCACGCCGATATTTTCTTTGCCACCAAAGTGGCCAACACCAACAATTACCAGTGGCACTACTACTCTGCGGGAAATGACAGCGTCGATCACCTGCTGCTCGAATCAGACCTGGATCCCGATAAACTGCGCTTTGGTGATTTCGACGGCAACAGCAAGACGGACGTCTTCAGCGAGCAGGTGCAGGGCGGCACGCTGATGTGGGTGATCTCCAGCGGCGGCAGCAGCGCTTTGCGAGCCATCGGCCCGGCCCAGTATTACCTGGACAGGTTGAGCTTTGGCGATTTCGATAACGATTTCAAGACGGATGTGTTTGCGGCGGTCGAATATCCCAACGGCGTCTCTTCCTGGCAGTACTGGTCGGCTGGCGTGGGACAGCCGACCATTCTGCGGAATGTCACCGAACCGGCGCCGTTGATCGGAAATTTTGATGACAACTCAGCGCTGGATTTGTTCACCATGCGCTGCAGCAGTAAGCCCTATTTCCCCACTCACATCGATTCCTGGCAATCGGTGTTCGCCGCCGGAGTGACCTACGATTGGGCGCCGGCGCTGGGCGACTATAATGGAGATGGCAAAACCGACCTGGCCTGGACCTCCACCTGCCAGACATCAGGCCTGGGCTCTTGCCAGAATCACAACCTGATGGCGGCGGCGGCGTTCAGCAACGGCGACGGCACGTTCAGCCCTTACAGCACACAGGTGTTGGATATCTTGCACAACTGGTCGCCGTTCGGCGCCTTTGCCGGCGACGCCACCGGCGACGGCCAGGCTGAGCTGTTGTTCAACGCGCCATCCGACCCGAACAACGGCGGGCAGAACATGGCCAGCATAGCCGCCTGGGTCGGCCCTTCGTTGAGCATCAGCCTCAACCAGGCGCTGGGACCCAGCCAGGCCAACAGCAGCATCGCCCTTGGAGATTTCAACGGCGATGGGCGCATGGATTTCGTGGCCAGCACGGTGCCATTCCTGCGCACCCAGTTCGGCCAGCCCAACAAGACCAACAATGTGACCATTAACCTGGCGGGCGGTGTGGATTATGCCCTTCCGGTCAGCCAGAACGATAATGTGGTCAACGATTGGAGCACCTTTGACGCGCACGTCGGCGACACGGACGGCGACGGCAAGGCTGACCTGATCTTCATGTCAACACTGCCCACCGGCGATGTGGCGGTGCTGTTCAACTTTGACAGCAGCTCCGGTTTTATCAGAGGCGACTTGCGTGATTATTCGATTGGCTATCCTTTCCATTACACCGGCGACTTCAACGGCGACGGCAAGACCGATCTGCTGTGGTACACGCCGTGCGCCAAGGGCACAACCTACTGCGAGGTGGACAATAACTCGCTGGTGGTCGGCCTGGCGCAGGATGCAATGAATTTCGACATCCGCCCGGCGCAGGCTTTCGGCATCCGAGATTGGATGTATTATTACAACCTGGTGGGCGACGTCAACGGCGACGGTAAATCCGACATCATCTGGACGCGCTTCGACACAGCCAATTATGCCAACATTCACGAGACGATCGTGGCGCTCTCCAACGGGGATGGCACCTTTGCCCTGCAGGCGCCCGAGTTCGCCCTGGGTTACCAGATCTTGGATGGCAGTCACGCCCAGTACAGCAACCCCTGGGCGGTTGACCTGAACGGCGATGGACGCGTGGACATCCTGTGGACGCATGACAATGTCCTCTCGGCGATGCTCAACACCTCGGGCTTCCACCCGCTGTTTCTGCCAACCCTGCGCAAGTTTGTGCCGGTGATTCCACCCATCCCATAGAAAGGATAGAAGACCTTTTTTAGGCAGGTTTTACAGACCCGCCGCCTCCTGGCTGTTATGATGAATGAAGCTGATCGCAACAGCCAGGAGTGCGTATGATTATCCAGGATATCACCAGGACCGTTTCCAGCGCGCAGGCAAATGCCGCCAGCCGCACAGGGCAGGCCGCTGCCAGCGGCGGCGCGTCTGCGCTGCCGGCTGCCAATGCTCTCAATCTTTCGAAACCAGCGGATTTTCTCAGCCAGTTGGCCCGTTTACAGGCCAGCGAACCGGAAAAATTCCGCCAGGCAGTGGCGCAGAACGCCGACCAGCTCAAACTGGCCGCTAAAGCCATGCAGATGCAGGCGGTGGGCAGCATGTTGAGTGGATTTTCTGCTGAATTCAACGAGTCCGAGGACGGCAGCAGTTCGACCGACAGCGAAAGCCAGGAGAATGATCCTTTCGCCTCCCTGCTCAACCCGGCTCAAACCACCAACAGCCAGGCCGAATCGGGTTCCCTGGCTGGCCTGCTGACACTGCTCCAGCCCCAACTCAAAGACAACCCCAAACTGCAGGCGCTGTTCAACCAGGCGCTCAGCGCCCTGGACGGCGCCAACTCGACGGATGTGAGCGCCTGAGCAAAAATTCGCGGTTGAAACTAAAGGATTGACCGCCCGAACATCTGCGCCGCATCCTGCGCGTAAGGTCTGCCGCTGGCCTTCAAAATCTGCAGGTAGCGCTCCAGGTCGAGCGGCAGGCGGCGGAATTCCAGGCTGATCTGCTCTCCACGGGCGGTGAGCAGCGCGTACTCGATCCACGGGTTGGCGCGTGTCTGCCTGCCCGGGTAGTAACGGTCGTGCGCTGCGCCGACGCTGCCCGGGTTGAAAAAGAAAGTTTCATCCAGGCGTCTGATCTGCTGGAGGTGGGTGTGCCCGCCGGCGCAGAAGAAGGATTGGTGCGCTCCCAACAGAGCGCGGAACTCCTCTTCGGGCGTTTCGGGAAAGATCAGGTCATTGTAACTTCGCGGGGAGCCATGAAAGCACACCAGCACTTGGCCACCCCCCAAATCCTGGCGGACCAGCGGCTGAAAGCTTTTAATGAAGTCCAGGTCTGCCGGGCTTAGCTGGGAGAGCGACCACAGGCGGACTGCTTGCTGCTGGCGAGTGGTGGGCTCCTGGCTGTTGGGGTCCTCGCCGGTCAACAGCCAATCATCGGCGTTGCCCAAAACCAGCGGGCAGTTCAAACTGCGCAGCGCGGCGATCGTCTCAGCCGGCTGTGGGCCGCCCTGGATCGCGTCACCCAGGCAGACAAGCTGGTCAACCGCCTGCCGGCGGATATCTGCCAGGGCGGCTTCGAGCGCCAGGCTGTTACCATGAATATCGGAAATGAGGGCAATTCGCATCAGTTTTTTCCTGGATTGGCTTGAATCAAGCTGGATGGGACATTGCAATCATAACGGATCTGGGTGGAATGTCAAATCCCCTCCCCCCAAACCTCAGGGCACTTTGATAATCAAGCGAACGCACCTGGGCACGGCGCCGTGTGCCACAAAAAAGGTTATAATAATCCGGGTTCGCCTGTTTTGACACGAACTCCAGCTCAAAAGTCGGAATCAGCGGAGAAAAAAATTTTATGGCAGACCAAACGGTTTTCCCCCCGGTTGCAAAGAGAGTACCTTATTCCTTCACCCGGCACGGCCACCAGATCCAGGATGAGTACGCCTGGCTGCAGAACAAAAATGACCCGGAAGTCATCGCTTATCTCGAAGCAGAAAACCAGTATGCGCGTGCCACACTGGCGCACACCGAAGCTCTGCAGGAGCAGCTTTTTACCGAAATGAAGGCGCGCATTCCGGAGAATGACGAGTCGGCCAAAGAATACCACGGTGGCTTCGCTTATTTTTGGCGCATCGCGGCCGGAGAGCAGTACCGCCGGTTTTTTCGCCACCCGGTGGGCGACCCCCAGGCCGAGACGCTGCTGGTTGATGAAAATGAATTGGCGCTGGGGCACAGTTTCTGCAAGGTGACCACCTTCGAACCCAGCCCCGATCACCGCCTGCTGGCTTTTGGTGTGGATACAACCGGCTCCTGGATCGAAGATCTGTATATTAAGGACATGGCAACCGGCCAAATCATCAGCGGCCCGCTGCCGATGACCGCTTTCTCGGCGGCCTGGGCTTCTGACAGCCTGACCCTGTTTTACACGGTGTACGACCAATCACACCGGCCGTACAAGGTGTACCGCCTGCGCGCCGGGCAGGGCCCGCAGGATGCGCGGGAGGTTTACCACGAAACGGATGATTCCTTCAACATCCATGTGCGCCGCACGCGCTCAGGCAACTACATTTTGATGACCGTGTACAGCCAATCCTCCAGCGAGGTGCGTTTCCTGGAAGCTGGCAAGCCCGAGGGGGATTTCACGCTGGTCGAACCGCGGGCAGCCTGGCTCGAATATTATGTGGAAGAAGCCGGGAACCAATTTTATATCCGCTGCAACGAGCAGGCAGAGAATTTCAAATTATTGACAGCACCGACCTCATCACCGGGCAAGGCCGCCTGGCAAGAGCTGATCCCACACCGCCCAGAGACGCTGCTGGAAGGCGTGGAAGCGTTTCACCAATTTTTGGTCTTGTCCGAGCGCACCGGCGGCCTGGTGCGCCTGCGCCTGTCTGGCCTGGATGGAACGGCGCAGGCGCGCTATATCCCCATGCCAGAGCCGGCTTACACCGTGCGGGAGGCCAACAACCCGGATTTTGAAACGAGCGCCTACCGTTTTGTGTACAGCTCGTTGATCACCCCGGAGACGACCGTCGATTACGGCGTGCAGGATGGGAAATGGACGGTTGCTCGCCAGCAGGTCATTTCCTCGGGATACGACCGGACGCAGTTCACAGCGGAGCGGGTGTTTGCCACTGCCAGCGATGGCGCGCAGATACCGCTGTCGATTGCCTACCGCAAGGGCACGCCGCTGGACGGATCGGCTCCGCTGCTGCTTACCGGCTACGGCTCGTACGGTTTCAGCCTCGACCCGGCTTTCGACGCACAGCGCCTGAGCTTGCTGGAGCGCGGTTTTGTGTACGCCATGGCGCACATCCGCGGCGGCAGTGAGATGGGCCGCCGCTGGTACGAAGACGGCCGCCTGATGCACAAGAAAAACAGTTTCACGGATTTCATCGCCTGCGCTGAGCATTTGATCGCCAACCAATACACCAGCGCACAGCGGCTGGCAGTGCGCGGCGGCAGCGCCGGCGGGCTGCTGGTGACGGCCTGCGCCAACCTGCGCCCGGAGCTGTTCAAAGCGGTTGTCGCCATGGTGCCTTTCACCAACGTCATCTGCGCTATGCTGGATCCCGACCTGCCCCTGACGGTGGTCGAATACGACCAATGGGGCAACCCGGCCGACAAGCAGGCTTTCGATTACATGCTCTCCTATTCACCCTACGAGAACATCCGCACCACCGCTTACCCCGCCATGTACGTCAAAGCCGGCCTGAACGACCTGCAGGTGCCGTACTGGGATCCGGCCAAGTGGGTGGCGCGCCTGCGCACCAAAAAGACCGATCACAACCCGCTCGTGCTGGTGACGAACATGGGCGCCGGCCACAGCGGCGCTTCGGGCAGATATGACAGTCTGAAAGAGCTGGCGCAGGTGTTCGGGTTTTTGATCGATGTGCTGAAATAAAGGCGGCGTCTACAACCCGGCAGCGCTTCATCCGTATATGTAGAGAGAGGTGAAGCATGTCGAACGAAACACAGAAAACCAGAGTCATCCGCACCAGCGGCGCTTCCGAGGCCGTGTACGGCCTGGGGATGATCGGCGCCTGGGTGTATTATATCGGGCACGCCGCCACCTTCTGGATGGGCGTGCTGGGTTTCCTGAAAGGCATCGTCTGGCCGGCCTTGCTGGTGTACGAAGCGTTGAAGTTTTTGAAGATGTGAATAAAGGAGTTTACCTGCGCCGCCAGGATGGCGGCGCAGGTAAACGCTCGTTCAGCGGCGAATCACCGGCACGGCGCCCAGGCGCGAAAGGCTCTGGGCAGCAGCGGCCGGGATGGGCGGCCGCTGGAACAGGTCGGCTTCGGCCTGGCGGCGGCGCACCAGCCCGGGCAGGTCGACCACGGCGCCGTTTTGGTGCGCCTTGGTCCAGCGCTTCATCTCGCCAGGGACGGAGGCGTAATCGCCCTGGTTGAGCAGGCGCAGCAGGGTGGAGCGGGCAAAGCGCGCCGCGCCGATGTTGTACACGAAGCTGACCAGGGAGTCAAATTGATTTTGATTGAGAGGAACAGTCACCAGGCTGTTGACCGCCTTTTGAAACTCGGCGGCGCGCTGCAAGAGCAGGCTGGCGGCCTGGCTTTCGTCGATGCCGCTGGCATACGGCAGTTCGGCAGAGCGCCCGTCGCAGGGCCCCTCGTGCAGTTTGGTGCCGTAACCGATGGTGCAGTGGCCCAGCGGATCGTTGTACAGGCGCGGCATGAAACCTTCCAGGCGTTTGATGAATTCCACGCCCTGCGGCGAGAGCTGGTTGGTTTGCGGCTGGGCAGGGGCGGCGGCCTCGGCGCTCAGGGCTTTCAAAAAGCCGGCTGACAGGACGGTGGTCGCCAGGCCGCTGGTCAGGCTCTGGCTGAAGGTCAGGCTGTCGGAGTTGATGGTCAGGCTGCGCTGGCCCTGGATGACCGGGGCGCTGTCTTTGACGAAGTCGAGCGATTCGATGTCGAGCTGGTCAGCCACCAGGCCGCCGACGGTAGAGATTTCACTGATGAAAGTCACCAGGGCAGATTTCAGCGTGGCGATGGTCTTGCGGTAGGCGCCGGTGACGGCTTCTTCGAAGGTCTGCCCGCCTTTCCAGTTCTTCCAGAAGAAATACATGCTCGGCTCAGGCAGGTAATTGTTGTGCAGGGCTCCGGAGGAGACTTTAGCGCCAGCGTCCAGCCAGGCCTGGTTGAGGGATGAGCCGACGCAGTTCATCATATACACACTGCGGATGGAGAGCGGCTTGCCGAACTCGGTTTTCATCGCTCGGATTTTGTCGCCGTTGATGCCGCCTTCCACCGAAATGAAATCGTTCGAGCCGTGGGTGAGGATGAGCAGGTCGATCACCTTGCCGGCGCGCGACAGGCTGAAGAGCTGGTCTTTGAGCGCCTGGTACGAAGCTTTGCCGTTGCGCAGGATGTCCACCTCGCTGTAAAAATCGGGTTTGGCGGCGCTGTAGCGGTTGACAGTCAGCTCGAAGGATTCGACCAGGTTGTCGGTCCAAGTGCGAATCTTGTCGCGGAGAAAATCTTTGAGCCGGTCGCGCAGAGAGCCGGGCAGCAGGCTGGCGCCAGGCATGGAGGCCAGGATGGCGTCCACCAGCTCGGGGATGCCCAGGTCCACACCGCCATTCTCGATCAGGATGACCAGGGCGCGCTCGGCGGCGGAAAAAGGCCGCACCCAGGCGCTGAACGGCGAGCTTTTAAAGTCGATAAATCGGTTTTCCATTCACGCACCTTGCCTTCCGTTATAGTTTGGTGAGCGCGCCATCTTTCAGAATCTCTTTGATCAGCAGGTCCACTTTGCGCTTGATCAAATCGGCGGCGGCGTCTTCCAGGGTGGTCGAGTTGGGGCTGGAATACTCGCCGATGTACTTGATCACCTTGGCCTGCGAGGCCGAAGTCAGGATGGGCGTGTATTTCCACACCCGGTCGTAGTACATCTGAAAATCCAGGTTTGAGACGAGGAGGCCGGGATCGTTGATGTTGGCGATGGACTGTTGGACGGCTTTGCGGATGATCGACAGGTTCTTGCCGTCGCGCAGCTTGTTCATGAAGCCGTCGCCGAAGAGAATCCAGGCGCCGTCGCCGGCGTTGTTGGTCACTTCGATGCCCTCTTTGTTCAGGCGGTCGTGCAGGGTCTTGACCACCATGTTGGCCATTTTGGCCTGAGCTTTGTTAGCGATGCCCTTGAGCACCTTGGCGAAGCGCGATTCGGTGTCGATTGAGCCGGTGTCACCCAGGAAGGGCAGCCAACGAACGAAGGTGAGCAGGGCGCCGCTCTTGCCTAACTGGCTGAACTTGGCCTTGACATCGCCGCCCCAGGCCTTGTGCGCCACGCGCTCGAAGAAACCTTCGCCGGCGTCGTTGAGCTCATCGCCTTTGTAGAAGTTTTGCAGGTAATAGGCGGTCATCACGTCTTTGTTGATCAGGTGACCGGCGGAAAAAGCGTCTGTCAGGAAGTGGTCGCCGAAGGCATTGATGATCAGCGCGCCCACCGGTAGGAACGAGCGGTTCTGGTTTTCGGGCGCCAGCGACTCGTTCTGCATTTCCACGATGGCGCGGCGGTGGTAAAACTGCCACTCTTCTTTGTTATTGCCGTGGCGGTGTTCGGCAGACAGGGCGGTGGCGTCTTTCATCAGTTCATTAGGCGAAAAGTGCTCATAATTGTCCTCGGCCAGCTTGAGATAACGCTCGTGGGTGGCGCCCTGCCAATCTTCATCGCCCACGTCGAGGGCGTCGTTGGTCTTGTTGCCTTTGTAATAGGCGGTGCTGCGCACAATGAGCGTTTTGATCTTCTGCAGTTCATCGACCGAAGCGTCCATCATGTCTTTGTCGTTGGCGAACAGATCGCCCATGGCGACGATCTGGCCGTAAGAGAACGCCACGCCTGGAGCTTTGCCGACCAGGAGCTGATCGACGTATTCATTCTCGGCGGTCAAGACATGTTCGCCGGTGTCGTAGAAAGGCCGGCTGAAGGTGGGGGCAGACATGGCTGTCGAGGGCGCTGGTTGGGCTGGTGGAGGCGGAGCGGCGGGCGCCGGGGCCTGGGGGGCGGACGGTTGGCGCATGGCATCCAGGTCCTGGATGAATTCGGCGCTGCCCACAGGCGCGGACGGGCGGGCGGGGGCGGCGGCCGGTTTGCGGGGCCGCTGGCGCGCCTTTTGCTGTTCCTCATAGGCACGGTCGAAATCGGCGAAGCGGTTGTTGAGCTCCACCGTGCCCATGTCGTAGGCGTTGGCATACTGCATGCTCTGGGCGATGCGGTCGAAGATGGCCTGGCCGCTGTTGGGATCTGCGCCAGGGGTAGACTGCGCCCGGCTGGCGGCGCCCTGGCCGCCTTCGGAGGTGGCGCCAGCGCTGCCCTGGGCCTGATCGTACAATTTTTTTCCGGACAGGATGGCTTTCATGTCGTTGACGAAGTCATCCTCGCTCACCTGCGCCTGGCTGATGGCCGGCTGGGGATTGGTCGGGCGGGCGGCTGGAGGTGAGGTGTACACAGCGGAAGGCGTGGACAGCGGCTGGCGCACGTCCAGGTTGTATTCATCCTGCGGGCTGGCAGGCGCCACCTGCGACATGCTCTGGCTGGCAGCCGCCAGGGGCGGGGCGGGCTGGGTTGGAGTGGAGGGTGCGGTGTAGGCCGGCGGCTGGCCGGCGGCCGGCAGGTCGGCGCGGCCGGGCTGGCTTTCGCACAGCGTTCCCAGCACATACTCCTCGTCCAGGCCGCCACCCAATGAATATTGGGCGGCCAGGTCGTTCCTGCGGCTGGCGGCCTGGGGGAGCATTTCACCGTCATCACAGCTCAGGCTCTGGGCTGGGGTGGAGGGTTTCTTTTTCTTTTTGCGACGCGGCGCTTCGCCGTAATAACGGCCCAACAAAGCGTTCAGGTCGCGCGCTTCGGCTTCCTCAGCCGCGCTGAAGTGACCGTACCGAGAACGCATCAATTCATCAAAAGAGTTCGGTATTTGTGGTTTCATCGTTCTGCTTTCCGGTTGTGTAAATTCACCTTGAGAATGGCATACGGGTCGAAGGTCAGGATCAGCTCGTTATCCTCGGCCAGGGTGTGCTGGGGTCCGATCTGAATGAGCATCACATTTTCATCGCTGGAGAGCACTTCGGCGAGCTGGTTGTTGAGCACCGCCACCGGTGGGAACTTGGGGTTGACTGCCAGGTTGTCACCCTGAATCACCAACTGCGGCGCGCCCTGATCGCTGAGCGAAAAACTGATCTCGCGCAGGCGGGGCGGCGCCTGGTCACGGCGCGATTTCTGAATTTGATTCGCCAGCTTCGTATAGTCAATGTCGTTATCCGAGACTTTCTTTAGATCCACATTTTTCTGTTCGACCTGCTTCAGGTCGCCCAACGAGTTCACGCCGATCTTCTCGAGCTTTTTCTGGGTGGTCTTGTCCAGCCCGATCTCAGCCAGGCTGACATCGTTTTTGACAGCGGGCAGTTTGGTGGTGGCGCGCACCTGCTGGTCGGTGATCGAGCCGAGCTGGATGGTCACTTTCGAGGCGCCTTCCTGGCCCGGCTGGGCGGTGATGAATTTCACCTTGTCGCCGTCGTAGGAGGGGAAGATGTTCAGATCGAGCGCCACTTCCTTGACGGTGTAACTCAGCGGCTTGTTGATGGCTTTGACCGCCAGGGTGTCGCGAGTCTTGTCCAGCTCCACCACCAGCGAATCGACGAAATCTTCCAACTGCCAGGGAGTGTTCTCATTGGCCATGGCTCACCTCGGTGCGCTCAGCCGTGAAGCGCAGCCTGTGATAGGAAGGGCGGAAGGTGGTGTCCACGGAATACAATGGCGGGACCGAGCCGATCTGCAGGCCGCCCTGCTCGCCGGTCAACACATCCAGCTCCAGCGGCGCTTCGATCTCGCATTCGGCAATATACATATGCACGCCAGCATCTTCATCGTGGATGTCGCCGGCGAAGTCCAGCAGGCTGGCGACCATCTGGTGGAATGGCAAAAAGGCTTCGTCCATCAGGCGCTCTTTTTGGGATCGGCCGGGGTCAGCATGATCTTTTGCGAGAATTCCACCTGGTAGCCATCGAAGGTGTATTCGGGTTCATCGTTTTCAGCCGCCAGGCCGGTGTCTGGGGAGTCCTGGTTATCAGCAGAAGGTGAGGGGATCATCTTATCCTCCTGGTCAGGTGGTGGATTTCAAGCCGATCAGGCGAGCCGCGACCGGCAGGGGAAAGTAGGTTTTTTCTTCTTTGGCGGACAGGACCTGCCCGTTTTCGTCCAGCTTATCGGGCGAGGCCAGCGTGAACTCCACCAGTTTGAACACTGGAATCACAAACACCCTGCCCTGGTTGGCGGCGCTGCCTTTGAGCTTCAAACGCGCGGTGAATTCGCAGGCGTGGCTGCGGGCGAATTCGCAGGTTTTGAAAGCCTGCAAATGGACTGAGTCCAGGGCAGGCTGGCCGGCCCACAGCGGGATGAGCTTGTTCAGCTCATCCAGGCTGAGCTCGATGCCGGCTTTCAGGCGTCCAGCGGTGCGCACCGTGATCGCCTCAGGGCCGGGCGGGTCGGCGAGCAGTTTGGTTTCCATCAAGCCGTTCGAGGTGTGTTCGGCCGAGAGCAGGATGGTGTAGCGGGCGCTGGCATCCAGCTCCCACAGGTATTTTTTGTCTTCACCGCGCTGGCGGTTGAGGCTGTCCAGCGAGGGCGATTCCCAGACTTTGTTCCAGAACGGGCGGAAACGCTGCATGTCTTTCAGCTCTTGCTCGACAGACAGTGCCTGGCCCTGCTCTTTGAGGTAGTACTGCTCGACGAATACCGCCTCCAGCGAACCGAGCGCCTTGTGCTCCAGGCCTGAGGCCGGGCTGAGCCAGCGCAAGGAGGCGAAGATGGTCAGGCCTTGATTGGCGGGCAGGTGCATCAGCTCTTCGGCGCTGAAAGAGAAGCGCAGTTCGGCGTTGGCTGGCACGTTTTTCTGCTTAAAGGTTTTTTCCGCCAGGATCACCTGTTTGGCGCAGTCTTTAAAGCACACATGGATGATGGCCTTGGGCAGAGGGCGGCTGGGGGCAGGGGGCGCCACGTCCAGGCGCAGGCGCAGGCTGACGGCCTGGTTTTTAGCGAACAGAACTTGCGGCGCGCCGTTCCAGGTTTGCGGCGGGGCTGTCACGAAATTTAGCACGGCGCGGCCGCTGGGGATGGCTGTGGGTGCGGCGCTGAGGGACTGCGCTTTGACCGGCGCCTGGGGAGCGGCAGGCGGGGCAGGCGGCTGGGGCGCGGCAGGCGGCCTGGGAGCAGTGGGAGCCGAAGCTGAGTCCGGCGGCGGCGCGGCATTCCCTCCGGGAGCAGGGGCGGGCGTTGGATTGGCCGCCGGCGCGAATTGCTGAAGCATTTTCAACAGCGCCATGACCTGGTCGGGGTTGAGCGTTCCGCCCGCCTGGTCGGTGCCAGCCTGCTGTAAACCGTTGATCAGCAGGCGGCGGCTGGCGTCGGAGAGCAGGTTGGAGATCAGTTTGTTGTCGGCATCTTTCAGCTCCACCCGGCGGTGGTTGGCTTCATTGACCAGCCTGAGCGTGTCGTTGCCCGCCACGCCTTCCTCGTGAATGATGCCTGGCAGAACCTGGGCGACTGGTCCAACCACCTGCGGGATGATCTGCATCAAAGGGCCGAGAAGCGGGGCCAGCTCTGCGATGTCATCGATGAAAGCGACGAAGGGACGGGAATAGGCCTGCGGCTCACCGGCAAAGCGGTTGGCCTGCAGGTGAGGGTCGAGCAGTCTGCTTGGGCTGCGCGCCGGATAGGCTTCCGCCGACATCGACAAGCCCAGGGCGCTCAACGGGGCGGCGCCAGCGGATGAACCAAGCAGGGCTTGCAGCAGAATGGCCAGCAGGCTGGACGAATCTGCGCCGCTGGCGGGCGGCTTACCTCCAGGAGCCTGGGCTGTACCGGCAGGGGATGGCGCGGAACTTCCTTTTAGCAGGCTGGCCACCACCGGTCCGGCCAGTTTGAGCAGGCTGGAGAGCACATCATCGTAGGATGCGGCCTGCGAATACGCTTCGCGGGCCAACTGGCAGGGGATGCGGCGCGGCGCTTCAAATGCCGGCGCCGGGGATGGCGCACCGCTGTTCATCGAGGCCTGCCTGGAATAGGGGGCGGCATAGCCGCCCCCAGGCAGAATTCCCCCAGCGGCTGGCAGAAGGAGGACTGCGGAGAAAGCGGGCGATTTGCCCTGTTGGTCTTTATAGCTGAATAACTGTACATAAGCTCTGCCTTGTGCGAACTTTTGGACAGGCACGACGATCTCGCTGGCGGTGTGGAACAAGTTGGCGCTGGCCGGGTTGCGCCGCAGAGGACTGGTGTAGTACACCTGGTCGACCCAATCCACACCGCCGCGCTGGTCCACCGTCCGGCCAACTTTGAGCTGGTAGTAGGGGTTGGTGCCGGTGTCCACCAGCAAACGCGCCTGGCCGCGCTCCGTTCCCAACCATTCCAACAGCGCCAGCGCCATGCCGTGGTCATCCCGGGCGCGCCGGTCCAAGTTGAGATTGCTGACCCTGCTGGGCTGGCTTCAGCGCGGCTGTACCGCCATCGGAATACATTGTCAGGAAATTGTCCAGCTTGAAGTAATCGGTCTTGAATTTGATGTTCACCTTGCCGTGCAGTGTAGCAGTCTGCTCGTCAGATGTTTTCTTGTCAGACGTGTTGATCTGGATGTTGGTGTTGGTGGTCTCGATGCTGCCCGACGGCCCGCCGAAAATACCGCCGAGAGGAGAATCGTAGGACATGCTGGCGGTTGTGACATTGACGTTCTGGTCTTCGTGGTGGGCGGCGCTGTTGCGGGTGGCTTTCACCGAGAAATCCACACCGGCTTCGATCACGCCGCTTTCCACCACCAGGCGGTTCACGCCGATCACAATCATCTCACGAATGGCGGCGCGGTGCTCCTGGGCCATTTTCAGCTTGGCTTCAAACAGGTCTTTCATCACCTCGGCATCCTGGAGGTCATGCTTGCCGCCTTCGGGCTTGGTCAGCACCAATTTGTTGCTGCCATCGGCCTGCTTCTCGGTCTGCACGTTGTATTGGTCGGAGTGAGATTCGGCCAGGCGGGCGAAGGCGTCTTCGTCTTTGACCTGCTTGATGAAATCGGCCGCCGATTTGGTGGCTTCTTTCATCAGCTTGATGTACGCATCGGTCTGCTGTTTCATCACCTTCAGATTGGCGTCAAAAACCGCTTTCAACAGATCCGCAACGAACTTGGGAAAATCGACCGAGTCGACCAGCTCTTTGAAATTGGCGGTGTCTGCGCCGAAGGCCGGGTTGTAACCTTTATAGCCCATATCTGCACCGGAATCGGTGGCCATCTGGCTGGAAAGGCCATAACTCTCCCGCTGTTTGGCCAGGTCTTCCTGCACTAACGAGAGGTAAATGCTCTTCTGGTCATTGATGGGCAGACTCTGGAAGGCCATGCTCTGGGCCAGGGCGCCGCGCACGTTGCCGCGCGCACGCTCCAGCATTTGAGCATCATTGGGAATAACTGTTTGATTGTCAACCATTCGCATCACCCTGTATATTCCTAGAAATCCCATTCATCGGTGGTGGGTTTGGCGGAAGGCATGGCCGCGGCGGGCTGATGGCCGTTGCCGTTGCCATTGCCGGAGTAACCGCTGCCAGTGTAGCCGGCGCCGCCCGGATAGCTGTCGGGGGTCAGCTTCAGGCTGGGCGAGCCGGCCATGGCCGGCTCGCCTTCATCCTCGTCATCCCCTTGCGCCTGCTTGAGCTGGTCTGTCAGGGCCTGCTGAAGGATGCTTTGGGTGGTGATGAAGGCATCCACGCTGCTGATAAAGGCGGAGAAGTTGGCGTCGGTCTCAAAGGTGGCCGGGTTGTAATCGGCGATCTGGCGCAAGATTTCAAAACCCAGCTTGCCTTCATTGTAATAAACGGTCGATTTGGGGCGCACGTGCTTCATCTGCATGTAGAGCGTCTCCACCACCCGCCACCAGGTGCCGCCCTGCGGCACGACCTGACGCAGGATTTCGGGGTGCATGAAAATCCGCCGGATGATGAAATCCAGCTCAGCGTAAATGATCGGGGTGATGACATTGGCCATGCCGGTGCAGTGAGTGGACAGGTTGTACTGCAGGTCTTCCACCGCCTGCATCACATTCTGGCGTGAGACGAAACTGTCGGGGTTGGGGCTTACCTGAGCGCGTTCCAGGTACCTGGCCGATTCGAGCATCAACACCTTCCACAGGCGGGGGAATTCCTTGTTCACGATCAGGTCTTCGGTCACCTGGCCGCAGCTGTAATTGAACACCTGGCAGTAGAACATTTCGCGCTCTTTTTCACGCGTGCAGTCCACCAGCTTGCCGGTGCTGTCGGTGAAGCGGTTGGAGAAGACATAATTTTGCAAATCCTGGCGCAGGCGGCTGTCCTGGATTTCCAGGCCGCCGCGCAGCAGGTACTTGTTAGTGAAGTAGCGCATCGCGCCGAAGACATCCAGCTTGTCGCCCAGCACCATGCTGTAATACAGTTGGGCGGCGCATTTGACGGCCGAGACGCTGACCTGAATCAAGGAATTGTCATCCTCGAAGAAGGTGACGTCGAAATCCTTGTCCGATTCAGCGATGGTCAGGTCATCTTGCGGCTGCAGAATCCCCGTGGAAGCCTGGATCTGTGAGAGGAACAAGGGCAGGAAGAAATTGATGTTGTGGGCGGTGATGGGAATGGTAGAGCGCTTGATATATTTGATCAAGAGCGGTTTGAGCGCCGGCGGAATCGGGCCGATGTTGGCGTTGTCGATCAGCCGCGCCTCGGCGCCGTTGAAAATGAAATTGTTGAGGACATTTTGCACATCCGGCCGGAAAGAGGCCTGCGAGAGGGAAAGATTGGCGGCCAGTATCTCATGCACGATCTCGCTGTTGTCATTGTTGTAGCTGGGCACACGGAGCTGTTCTTCATGGATCACCTGGCGGGCGGCGCTGATGATGGCGTAATTGGCGATGGCGCTGGCGCCTTGCCGGTTGCTGAGCACGAAATTCTTCAGGCCGTTGACTTCTTCCAGTCCCATCACATGGAAGGCGAAGACCAGCAGGTAATCTTTGATTCCCGGGTAGCCGTCCAGCACTGTTTTGGTGTTGAAATCCAGGTTGAACCAGTTATCTGTCAGGTTGCTCTCAAACGCGTATTTGAGCGCCGAGAGATCGGCCACCAGGTCGATGTACTCGGAGATGGTGAGATTGTCGACAGCCTCAGGGGCTTCGGAGATGAAATACAGCAAACTGCCGCGCTCCCAGTTATTGCTGGTGGGGATCTGCTTGGGCGTCAGGGGTAAACGCACCACCTGGCGGATATCTGGATCGGTGACCACGCCGGGCCGCCCGCGGCGTGAAGCGGCGGCTGAGGCAGCGTTGGATGCCTCGTGCGCCTTGGCTGGGGCTTCGAATTCGCTTTCTTCCAGGGCAGAGCGGCGTTTAAAAATGCGCTTGCCGAGCAAAGCATCCAGCTCGTCCAGATGGGTTTTGATGGTGGGATCCACCTCTGAGACAAAACCGTTGGTGGTGATCAACGGCCGCTTGATGCGGAAAGGCGAACTGCTGTCAAAAGAGAAATTATTGATGTTGGTCATACCTGCCTCTTTTTATTGGAACTGGTGGGATAACAATTTGAACGCATCCGCCAGGTTGAGTAAGCCGTAGCCAGCGTGCACGGATCGCAGGCGGCTGTCAACCCGGTCGGAGGTGTTTTTGAGGATAGAAAGAATATCCTGGTTGCTGAGGGAAGCGCCCATGCTTTTCGCATAGGCTTTCATTAACCCAACTGAGCCGGCGACGAAGGGAGAGGCCTGGGAAGTGCCCGAGGCCACGGCGTAGCTGTTGTTAGCAAATGAACTGTAGATGTTGAGGCCAGGAGCCACCACGGTGATGTTGGCGCCGTACGAAGTAAAAGCTGTCACCTGGCCGGAATAATCCACGGCGCCGACGGCGATCACGCCTGGCAGTGCGCCTGGATAGTAACGCTCAGGGGAGCCGTCATTACCGCTGGCGGCCACCACGGTCACATTCTTGCTGAGCGCATAGCGGATGACATCCTCGTGGGGCAGGCCGCCGCCGGTGTGTTTGATGCCCAGGCTCATGTTGATGATGTCGGCACCCCAGTCAACCGCGCACTTGATGCCGGCGTTGATGTTGTCGATGATCCCGGCGCCCACCAGGCGGCCGCCGGTGCGCATGGTGGCGAGCACGCGCACCGGCAGGATGCGGCAGTCAGGCGCTACCCCTTCATCCATCTGCAGGCCGCGGCTGGCGATGATGCCTGAGACATGCGTGCCGTGACCGACTTCATCTTCGGGCACATCATCATAACCCAGGTAATCACCAATGAAATCTGAAGTATCCATGCCTTCCAGGTCAACAAAATCTGCACCGGGCAGGAGCCTGCCGGCCAGCTCTGGGTGGCTGAGGTTGACGCCGGTATCCAGCACGGCGATCTTGACCTGCGGGCTGCCGCGCGTCAGCGCCTTGGCAAAGGCCAGGTAGATCAGATCGGCGGGGCGGCTGCCGGGCAGAGAGGTCTGCACAGACAGATCGCGCTGGGGAATGTGCGCCTCGCCGATGGTCAGCTCGCAGGCTGTTTCCACGGATGGGAGCTGAAGAAGACGGTCGAGCAGGTCATCTGGCAGGGTGTACTCCTGCTGCAGAACCAACCGGTAGGTGCGGTCGAGGCCGTGCAGGACTTCTGAGGCGCTCCAGGAGGCGTTGGCCGGCGCATATTCGCGGGTCAGCCAGAACTGCAAGCCGGCGGAGGACATCAGGGCATCGACCTCGGGGTTAAGGTTTTGGATCACCACCGACTTATCGGTGATGAAATCGACCCAGTAGGGAATGTGGAGATCGCTATTTAATTTTTGACGGATTTTTAGGACAAAATGGTACTTCATCCTGTGTTGGCTTGCTAAATAGGATAAATTAGATTCGAATTGTCTGAATTATATTGTATAGGAAAGAAATTCGAAAGTCAAGCGGATGGGAAAATATTCCCAGGGATGAAATGGAGGTCTAGGAAGGGTGAAAGCTCCCAGCATTGAAAAAAGCAGCCTCTGCCGGTGCATAGAGACTGCTTTGCCAATTGATTGATCTGCCCGGCGAAAGACTGCCGGCGAGGCCTGTCTGGTCAGTTGCCGGCTTTCAAGAAGGCGATCAACGCCTGGATTTCTTCGCCGCTCAAACCGAGCTTGGGCATGGTCGTTTCCGGTTTCAGCTCAGAAGGGTCGGCCAGCCAATATTTCAAATATTGGGCGTCTTTGTCCACCTTCGTCAGGTTTGGGCCCATGTCCAAAGAGACATTGACCGGCAGGCCGCTGGCCGTTTTGGAGTGGCAGACAATGCAGCCCTTGGCAATGAACAGGCGCTCGCCCAATGCCGCCTGGCTCAACGGTGCAGGCGTGTAAGCCGGGATAGCCGCAGTCGATTGAGCTGGCTGCCCGGGGTCGGCTGCCAGGCTGAACCCAGCCAACCCAAGCGCCAGGCAGACCAGCGAAAGGGCTGCTGCCTGGCGAGCGCGGCTGCGGCGCAGGATCAGCAGGACGGCGAAGAGCAGTGCTCCGGCCAGGCCGGCGGCTCCAGACAGCAGAGCGGCGCGGTTGGGCAAGGGGGCGCCAGCGGTTGAAGCCGCCGCGGCGACCACTGTCAGGTCGGGCATGGGTTGGAAATCTGGGTACAGGCCGCTGGATACGCTCCAGCGCCACAGGCCGGCGGCTGGAAAAGTGATTTGGACACGGTAGGTGCCAGGCGTGCCGGAAACGCTCTCGGCTTTGCCGGTCAGGGCGTCGCTGGAGCCGACCCGGATGGCTTTCACCAAAACCATGTCGCTCACCCAGGGCGTTCGGCCGTGCTGGCGGATGACAAATTCGAAACCCGCCGGCTGACCGGCCACGGCGTAATCGGGCAGGTGCGTCAGGGTGATGACCGCCCAGCCGCCGGCGGAGGCGCTTCCCGCGGCAGACAGGAAGAGGCAGGCCAGGCCAAGCAATAAGCCAATTCTTAACATTGTGCGCTGCATTTTCAGCTCCTTATCAAGAGAAATTTGGTTATCTTCATCCTGTATACACCGCCGGCCTTATGAAGGTTCCAGCCAGACGCAATTACTTGAGCGATTCGGCCACCCTGACAGCTTCATCCATCTTCAGGCTGGATTCCAGGCGGTATGTCAGGTCGCCCTCCTGCCAGACCAGGACATTGCCGTCCACCAGACGGCGGAAATCATAATCGCCATTTTTCAAACGCAGGAGATACGGGCCGATCACCCAGGCGGCGTACTGGCCGTGGACGCTGGTCTCGCCGACCAAAACAGGGGACCACTTTTCAGCGGCAATTGAGCCTGGGGGGAAAGTCTGCAAGCTGAGACGCACAGCAGTGGGATTCGTCTGGTCCAGCCACACCAGGATGAGGAAAGGTTTATCCATATCCATCAAGTACACCTTGTCTGGGCTTTCCAGGTCTGCCGGGTAGGTGGGCAGGCGCACAGGGAAGCCGGCCTTCCGGCGGGCGATTTCCAGGGTGGTCTCACTGCCCAGGTCGAGCAGGGAAATGAGGTAAGTGTGCGTGGGCGCCGGGGAGCGGTCGAGAGATGGGGTTGGAGCGGAAATTTCGGGGGTGGGTACGGCCTGTTGGAAAATGCGCACCACACCGATCTGAATCCATTCGGCGAACTGGGCACGCACGCCGGGGGCCGCCAGCAGAAAGAGAAGGCCGACCAACGCCAGGGCGGCGGCCAGGGCGGCGCGGCGCGCCAACTGCCGGCGGGCAGGCGCCGGATGAAATATGCGGCGGGCGGCAAAGCGAGCCACATCGGGCGTGGGCGGGTACGGAAAGGCCTGGGCGGCGGCCAGAAAGCCGCTTTCTTCGGGGGTTTCAAAATTTGGATTCATTGGTTCCATCCTGCACGCAGTCCTGGAAAGTCGCGCTCGATGATGGCTTTCAGCCGCTGAACGGCGCGGTGCAGGCGAGATTTGACCGTGCCTTCCGCCGCCTGAATCACCTGGGCAGTTTCCTCCACGGGCAGCTCGAGGAAATAGCGCAGGTAGATCACCTGGCGGTCCGGCTCATCCAACTTCTGCACGGCGAGCCAGAGCGTCTGGGCCTGGATTTGCGCCAGGCTGAGGGCTTCAACGCTGGTCGTTTGGCCCGGCTCATTGGCCGCAAAGCGGCGCAGAGCGGCCAAAAATCGCCCTGCCGAGCGCCGGCGGTTGCGCGCCAGGTTGGCGGCGATGCTCAACAGCCAGGGGCGCAGGGGACGGCTGGTGTCGAAGCGCCGCAGGGCCTTGAAAGCCTTGATAAATGCTTCCTGGGCGACATCCTGCGCTTCGGCGCTGTCGCCCAACAACAAATAAGCGAAGCGAAAGATGGGCTCCTGGTGGGCGCGCACCAGGGCTTCCCAGGCTGTCTCATCGCTCTGCAGGGCTGCCTGGATTAACCTGACCTGTTCGTGCGGGTTTTCGGCGTCAAAGTGCATGCATACACTATACACCACCCGCAGATTTTCGGTTCCCGCCAGCCGCGCAGCGAATTGTCGTTTCAGATCAATGCGTGATCAGCGGCAGCAGGAGATGGTACAGATAGGCGTAATTGGACCAATAGCCCAGGAAAACGCGGCGGCTGTTCGAAGCGGCGCGGTCGACGGCGACTTGGCCAAGGCTGTAATCCAGCCGGAAGCTGGGTGAGACGATCGAACCGCCGGCGTTGATAGCCAGGGGAGTGAGCCAATCCAGGCGGTACCCTGGCGAAACCATTTGAGCGTCTGATGGGCCGAAACTGGCGGCGGCTGGATCCGGCGGGCGGCCGGCAGAGCTGAAGCCAAGCAGTAAACAGGCCAGCAGCAGCAGCATTGGGAAACGAATGGAAGGCAACATTCCAGCCTCCGTTCACTGCAAAACGACAAGGATTAAAATGAGGCCTGTGCCGGCGTCGAGTGTCTGCAAGGCCTTGCCCAGCACCGTGCCCTGGGGCGGGTTATCGCCGGAGCGCATGGCGTATCCTGGCAGGCTGGCGGTCACCAGCAGGTCGCCGCGCTGGATGGGGCCGTTCTCAGTGGATACTTTGCACTTCACAATGCCCACCACCGCCACAGGCACACCTGAAAGCGGGCTGTCCTGGTCTGGAGCGCCAGCCAAGACAGCCGGGTCGCTGGAGTACACGCCGATGACGGCGCGGGAGAAGGCCGAATTGGATTTTTCAACCATGCGGTCGGCGGCGGCGCTGATCACCAGGACATCGCCCACTTCATACGCGCCCTCGTCACCTTGCACGGCGATCTGTTCGGCAAAATCAGCGCCGCTGGCCTGGGTGCCGCCGTTGAAGAAGCCTTTGCCGGTGCGGTCGACGCGCCAGGTGCGCGAGCCGAAGTACGAGCTGGCGCCGACGACATAATCGCCAGAGCTGTTGCTTTGGATCAGGTACAGCGTGGCGAGGGTGTGGTTTGTTGGGTCAGCGGCGGAGCTGTAGGCGGCCAGAGCAATGCCGCCGGTGTTTTCAGCATACACGCCGCGGAAAGAGCTGCTGCTGGTGACGCCCTGCACGCCGTCGCCCAGGCTGCTCTTGCCCAACACGCCAGCCGGATTCGAGCCGGAGGCGCAAGCCCCGGAAGAGGCATTCACACAACCGAAAATGGCCGGTTTGGAGGAGCTGTTCGTCCAACTCCACAGGCCGATCCCACCGCCGTTGTTGTAAAAGTACCCGCCATAACCGGAAGGAGATTTGGAGGCGCCGATCACGGCATAATTAACACCGGTGGTGGCCGTGGCGTAGGCGCGCAGGCCGCGGCCGGTGGGCGCGGAATTCTCCAGGTGCAAAACCGGTAAGCCGCTGATCGTACTGCTGATCACAGCCCCTGGCATCAGGCTGGCGGCGTAAGGCACCGGATAAACCGGCAGGCGGGGCGTCATTTCAGCATCTGCGCCCACCTGGATGCCCAGGTAAAGCTGTTGACCGGTGACCACTGAGCCGCAGTCGCCCCAGATGTAGGTGCTGAACAGGCCGTTGGCCACATCCACGTTCGTGTTGGTGTCTTCGCAAACCGCCGCCGGGTCGGCTAAGCCGGTGTACAGGCGGAAAGTGAGATCGTAATGTCCATCCAGCGGGTAACCGCTGGCATCCGTCAGACGGCCCTGGACAGGCATGGAAAAGCCGACGCCGCCAAGCGCGGCAGAAGGGGCGGCAGGCTCTGCGCTGTCTTGGCCCAACGCCTGGCGGGCGGGCAGAGCGCTGAGCGCAAACAAGGCGATACCGATCGACAAAATCCAGATCAATTGGGTATATCTCTTGTCCATTGCAAATCCTTTCTTTTCGTTCAATTGATGAACAGGCCAGATCTCCTGACGGCGTGCGCGCTGAAACCACCACGCAGAGCGCTGTAACCGCCAGGTGAAACACAGCTCGTGAAAATCCATCAAGGAGAGCTGAATGATCCGCCGCTGGTCTGCCAATTGTTTGTCCTTACCTGTAAACGGCAGGCCAGACCGGGTCTTATCTACAATTGATGATTAAATTATAGCGATTAAAAAATTCAATTGCAAGCGGTCCGGCGGGCTGACCTGGAAAAAGGTAAACAAACTGCTAAAGCCTTCTCGAGGGCGCGTGAAGATGTGTTCGAACCTCTGCGGCGAGCGCCCTGGAAAATCGGCATTCCTGCGCCTGCAATCAGTTGACTTTGTTTTTTCGGCGCTTCATCTCATTCATCAATCCGCTTGGAAATGAGCGAGCAGATGGACGCCCTGGAAGGTGATTTCCATCTCGGGGATCGCAGAGGGGATGCGCCAGGCGATCAACTGCTGTTCGAAAAGATTCGCCCGGTAGAACACTCGCCCGTCAGCCTGGAAGCTGGTCCAGCACACCTGGCCTTTTTCCACCCCGCCAGGCGGGATGGGCGCGGCAAAACCCGGACAGGAGACAATATCCGTCACCGGGAGGGTGCCATCCGGGTTTTGAGCGCTGAAACTGATCAGTTGGCTGACGGTCAGCTCGCTCTGCGTATTATTTTTTATAATGAAATGGGCGGTCAGATCACCGCCGTCCAACTTTGCGCCGTACAGGGCAATTTGCTGGTTGTCGATCTCGATGATCTCGCCAGCCAGGTGAATGGGACCTTGAAAGGGAGTGGGTCTTGGGGGGCGAGCGGCCGCCGCCAGGTGGGGCAGACCGGCTGGCGGCGCAGTGGAAAACGGCCGGGCGGTGTCAGTGGGGTGAGCTTCCACCGGGTTGGCGCTGGGCAGGTCGGTTTCCGTGGAAGATGGAGGAGGTGGAGCGCAAGCGACCAGGGCGAGCAGCACTGCCAGAAAAATTAACCAATGTTTTACCGACATGGCGTCACCATTCGCAACATACCTCATCCGAGTATATCACGCAGTATCGACTGACGCCTGTCTCAGGCTGCAGAATTTTCACGGCAAGGGAACATCTCACTTCATCAGAATCGGCAGCGCCAGCATGGTCGGGCCTCCTCCGGTGATCTGCAGAGAGACCATGACTGTCCGCGGATCGCCCTTTCCGGCTTCTGGGGTGAAAGTCAGCGGGGCAGTCAAGAGCCTGCCAGGGGTCAACCCGCTCGGGTCGACGGTGACATCCACCATCTGTGGGGCGGCGCCCGCCTCGGCGCTCAGTTTGATCCACGACGGCACGCTGTTGAGGTTCCATTTAATTGCCAATCCGGCGGCGTCACGCAGCGAAATTCTCTGGGTCAGGTCCTGCCAGTGCGGCCAGACTTCGGTGAATGTTAAGATTTGCGGCGCTGCCTGGAACTCAGATTTGGTGGGGATACTCAGGTCGGCGTCGGCGAGGATCGTCAACTTGAGCGAGGCCTCGGCCTTCTGCCCAGCGGAATTGAGGGTGGAGACGGTGATGGTGTGGTCGCCAGGGCTGAGGAACTGGGTCGAGATCTGACTGCCGGTCCCCAGCGCCCCGTCGAGAGACGAAAACCAGCTCAGGCTCTTGCCGTCCAGCACGCCGTCCTGCAGGTCAAGCGCATCGGCCGCCAGCAGAACGTTCTGGCCGTAGCCCCAGCAGCACACAGGACCAGGGTAGCCTTGCACGCTGACTTTCAGCTCAGGAGGCTTGTCGCCTTCGACAAAAGCGGCGCTGTCTTTGCGGCCGGTCAGGAAACCGTCGTTGGCCACCACCCGAAAGATGCCCAGGGTGGCCCCATTGGTGCCCGCCAGCATCCCACCGGTGATGGTGAAGGTGGCGGTTGGCAGGTCAGTCGCCAGGATGCGAAAACCGGCGCCGTCATTGCTGTACTCCAGATCAAAACTCAACGGGTCGCCGTCGGCGTCGCTTGCGCTCCAATTCACCGTCAGCGGGCTGTTGCCTGAGGTGGTATCGCCGCTGACCGACACCGACTTGACCAGCGGAGCATTGGCGGAGAAACTGCGGCTGGCCAGGTCGGCCGCGATCTGGGTGTCGAAAACGGAGATCTTTTGAGTTCCCGGCGGCAGGTTCACGACCAGCGAGAAGTAAGACGAATGTTCATCGGAGGCGGAAGGTGCGTCAAACAGAACCCGCTTGATCTCCGCCCCTGCGGCGTCCAGGAAGCGCAGGGCGAACCTGCCGGTCCCGGTAGGTGAGACCAACCCGGCTTCGGGCATCCGCTCGGTGTGGAGCAGGCTGGCGGTGTGGGCGAAGGCGTCGATCACGCCCTGGACCATCACGAAATCACCGGGGAGAAGGTTGTTGGGCGCCGATGACTGAGGATCGAGTGCTAAGGGGAAGGCAGTCATGATGTAATCGTGGATGCGCCGGTAGGTGAAGTCCGAAATCCACTCATTATCGCAGTAC
Organism: Chloroflexota bacterium; assembly: GCA_029782365.1. Taxonomy (GTDB): domain Bacteria; phylum Chloroflexota; class Anaerolineae; order Anaerolineales; family UBA4823; genus CAWBUW01. The sequence goes on along the minus strand of JAKOUW010000096.1, from coordinate 635,804 downwards.
GTGGTTGTGTCAGCGAAGCTGGAAGGCACCGAGCGCATCCCCAGTCCCAGACTGCTGTCGCCCAGGTCGAAACCGACGAAGCGGTTGAGATCGCCGCGCGGCCCGCCGATAATTCCGTCGTACGGAAAATCTTCATTGAAGAACCAGAAATCGGCGCCACAGTTAAAGCTGGGGGTGAACTGCCGCCCGGCGTGCGGACGCCCCAGGGCATGCGCCAGCTCGTGCACACCGTAGGTGTCGCCGTAGCTGGGATCGAAATCGCCCAGATAGCCGGGGTTGAAACCAGTCGGGGAGACGGTCGTCCAGGCTGGTACGGCCGGGGTGATGCCGCGCATGAAGCGGTCATTGGCCGGGCCGGCATAGACCTGCCCAAAGTGAATCCATCCGGGGTCGGCGCCGGTTCGGTCGCGGTTGCGGTCCACCAGCCCAACGACGAACAGACCGGCTGTGCCAGGGTCGGTGTGGAGCGGACTGTGTGGGTCCCCATCGAAGATCGTGCCGCGTGTCAGGTTCAACGCCGAGATGGGCAGTTCGCGGCGTATCTGCGAGACCAGCATATCCTGGTCCAGCGTGGGCGGGGTGAAGTTCATCCCGTTGGCGTTGTAGCTGATGGCTTGCAGACGCAGTTTGAGCGGCGGGGTGGCAATAAAAGTCAGCGGGCTGCTGCTGAGTGAGTTGTTGGCGTAATTGGTTTCGGCGATGCCATGCAGAGGGTTGATGTCAGCCCGCAGGGTGATCGTACCGGCGGCCGTCCAGGATGGCGGCAGGAGGAACAGGAAACTGTCATTCAGGTTGTTTCGGGCATCGTTGATGGATGATGGATAAGGAACATTGAGCACCCCGCCCGGGTTGGAGGGAATCAGCGGCGGACCCAGCGAGACGCCGCCGCGCAGGCCGTACAGCCGCGCTCGCACAGCAGTGCGAGGAAAATTCGTGCCCACATAGACCCTGGCAAAGGTGACCTTGCCTGCCACCAACAGAACTCGGTTGGCCGTATCCTGGATGGCCTGGGTGACCTCGATGACCGTGGGCTGCATATCCAAGAGGACGGCGGACGGGTCGGTAACCAGGCTGCCGCCACCCCAGGTGGAGGGGGCGGCGGTGAGCGCCCCGTCGGGCCAGCCAAAATTGTTCCCGGCGGCCATCACATTCTGTTCCATGAAGGCGATGTTGATGTTATGCCCCCAACCGCCGAGAAACCCGTCCAGACCAATACGAAACTCAGCCGACCACGCCGGCGGCTCAGCCTGGATGGTGCGCATCGCCTGCCAGTTGCTCGGATAGCCATTGGTGTTGAAATACATGCCGTCGCTCCGGCCGCGCTCCAGGCGGGTGTTACCGTTGTACGAGACGGCCAGGGCGAAATCATCGGCATAGGGAGCCTGCGCTCCAGTCCCCAGGCGGTTAAAATAGACCACGGCGTTCAAACCGTCCGCGACCTGCGGTCTTGCCAGGTTGCTCATGCACACATACAGATCGGCGTCGGTGTGCTTGATCCTCACTGTCACCTGAGCGGCGCCGTCCAGCCCGTTCGCCAGAAAAGTCTCCGTCGAGGCGTCGCTGTATTCGTCAAGGTTGCACTGGCCGTCCAGGGTGGGAACAAAACTGCTGGGCAGAATGTCGATAGACGCATTGGATCGCTGTGGGGTCGAAGGCGCTGTCTCGCTCCCCGAGGCGGCGCCAACAGCGGAAGGTAAATATGGCCCAAACCATAGAGCGAACACCAGGATGATTGAACCAATGCGCAAGGATCTCATTTTTGTCTCCTTTGAAGCGTTGACCAGGCATTTATCCGTTGAACCAGCTTCAGCCCGATGGCAATTCATGTTTTGGAATGATCGTATAATAACGGATATTCAGGTGGAAAGTCTCCCCCCCAAATGGGGTGAATCTTGGGGTGAATCTGCTCGCATCAATGGGTGCTCGCCAACAGCAAAGTCAATGTGTTTCAATTTTGGTGAAATGAGACTATAATATGCAGATACAAGGCGGCGCACGGCTGCCTTTTCCGACCTCACAAGGTTGTGGATCATCAAAGGAGGCATGCTTTGGGAGATAAAGGCGGCAAAAAGGATAAAAACAAATCTGATAAACAAAAGCAGCAGCAGGTGGAAAAGAAAAAACAACAGCAACAGAGTAAACTGCCTGCCAGGAAACCCGCCTGAGCCGGGAAAGATGTAACAACCACTGCCCTCCGTCCATGCGCATGCACACGGAGGGTAGTGGATTAATCATAGAACCTGCTACATTGGATTGACCGTGATTTCAATGCGCATTTCTTGGCGGCTTGGAAACCGGCCTGGTTGCTGAGCTAGGCACGACTTCAAGATTGCGCCTTCGACAGCCAAACGGAAAGAAAACTTAGTGGACGCGCCCACCGAGGACTTTTCTAGGTTCGGTCCAGACTCAGGAAGATGGCTGATCGGCCTGAGGAACTTGCCAGGCGCGTGTGGATCAGGCCGCTGAAGCTCGGAGGCTGAAGGTGCAAGGAAACAACTCCACTTGATCGTTTTGCACGTCGTACGGTGTGTATCCGTTGTAAAAATACTGCGGGTACTCGTGCAGGAAAACAATGCGCATGCCTGCATCGCAAAAAGCGGTGACAATTTCCCCCATCGTCCAATTCCATTCATAAGATGGAAGCGGAATTTTCAAATCTGGTTCGGTGTAATCCCCCATGTTTTCATAACGCCAAACTTCCTTTCGGAAGTAGTCACCCTGCAGGTGATCGCTGGCCTCTCCGGCGGGGTCAAGCAACACACTGCGAAATGGATGGCCGTCGAACAGGTAAAAGAAACCGCCGTCCTTGAGCAGATAGCGCACGGTCTGCGCATAGCGCCGGATGTCGGGAATCCAGCACAGCACGCCGGTGGAAGAAAAGGCGATATCGAATTTGCGGTCGACCTTCTCCATCACTTCCATGACATCCGCTTCGATAAACTCCGCTTGAATCCCCAAGCGCTCTGCCAACTGGCGGGCATATTTCAACGACAGCGGCGAAATATCGATGCCGGTGACCTCCGCGCCCAACAGCGCCCAGGAAAGGGTGTCGCTGCCGATGTGGCAAAGCAAATGCACCAGCGATTTGCCGCGCACATCGCCAACTTCATTTCTGATCAGCTCATTCAGGAGTGGTTTGCCATCCAGCAGGGTCTGGATATGGTAATTCTTGTAATGAGTCTCTGCCAGGCCGTCCCAGCCCTGTTTATTGGAAAAGGTCATTTGGTTCATCGGCGCGCCCAGGGTCATTTCTTGTGCAAATTTTATTATTTTTCTGCGCTCAACAGCAGAAATGATCGCATTTCGATTGTACCATGATGAATTTCTTGGAATTTCGTGATTCAATAAATCCAATTTTCAGCGGGCAACGTATATATGATCAATATTTTCGCGCACCTTGCAGGAACGATAAAGTCGCGGAAGCAGATCTGGCGCAGATTACATTTTCTTAATGAAATAATCTTGACAAAAAAGATGCAACACGTATAATAAGAATATCTATACAATATCTATACAAAACATTAGTGGATGGAAATTACGGAAAGGAAACGCTATGTTAGCCACATTCCCGATAGAAACTTTGCTGGATGCCAGCCGCAGCCAGTTTGACAGCAGTGAACCCCAGGCGCGCATCGCCTCCGTCGCCGACCTGCCTTCACGCTACGGGCAGTTCCAGGCGGTGGCTTTTTGGAACAATATTGACGGCAAAGATCACGCCGCATTTGTGCATGGGGATGTGATCAATGAAGAGGATGTGCCTGTGCGTATCCATTCAGAATGCCTGACGGGCGACGCCATTGGCTCACTGCGCTGTGACTGTCGCGACCAGCTCGAGGCCTCGCTGAGCGCCATCGGCGAGATGGAGCGGGGTATTTTGCTGTACCTGCGGCAGGAAGGGCGCGGCATCGGGCTGACCAACAAACTGCGCGCCTACGGTCTGCAAGACCTGGGCTTCGACACGGTGGAAGCCAACCTGGCGCTGGGCTTTCGTGACGATGAGCGCGACTTCAGCGTAGCCGCGCATATGCTGCGCTCCCTGCAGGTCAGGTCGATCCGCCTGATGACCAACAACCCGCGCAAGCTGGCGCAGATGGCTGAATGCGGCATCCCGGTGCAGGGGCGCATACCGCTGGAAATCCCGCCGAACCCATTCAACGCTTTTTACCTGCACACCAAAGCGCACAAGTCCGGTCACCTGCTCGAATTCAACCAGCACCTGCAGGAGCCCACGCTGTTTGCTCAGCGGGCCGTGCAGATGATCTGAATCATATGTGCGCTGGCTCAAGGAATTTGAGGCGCAGCCGCGCAGCCGCGCAGCCCGTTGGCAGGTCAACGCGTTTTTTGTCAGATGCCTGGGTTCTGTTTCCAGGTAAAATGAAGAGGAGATGGCAGAATCTTCTCTTCAACTTTTAACAGCAGTGTATGGGGCTGAGCGATCAGCACAGGTGGCGCCGCGCCTGGCGGCGCTCATCGACCACTGGCGTTCACGCATTTCAAAACCAACCGCAGTTGGGCTGTCTGAGCGGGATGCCATCCTGATCACTTACGGCGACCAGGTGCGCCAGCCCGGCGCTGCGCCTCTCACCAGCCTGGCGCAATTCGCCGGACGGCGTTTGAAGGGCGTGGTCAGCGGGATGCACATTCTGCCGTTTTATCCCTGGTCTTCGGATGATGGATTTTCGGTGATGGATTACCGGCAGGTGGACCCTGGCCTGGGCGGGTGGGAAGATATTGAACATTTGGGCAGGCTGTTTCGCCTGATGTTTGACGGCGTGATCAACCACGCATCGGCGCAGGGGAGCTGGTTCCAGGCGTTTTTGCGCGGCGAAGCGCCGTACAAGGATTACTTTCTGACAATCAGCGGAGAGCCCGACCTGTCGAACGTGGTGCGGCCGCGCGCTTTGCCTTTGCTCACTGAATTTCGCACGGCTGACGGCATCCAGAAAGTGTGGACCACTTTCAGCGCCGACCAGGTAGACCTGGATTACCACAATCCAGAGGTGCTGTTGGAAATTCTGGATATCCTGCTGATGTACGCCAGCCGGGGAGCGCAGTTCTTACGCCTGGATGCTATTGCTTATTTGTGGAAAGAGATGGGCACACCTTGCATCCACCTGCCCCAAACCCATGCCGTGATACGCCTTCTGCGGCAGGTATTGAACCAGGCCGCTCCGCATGTCAGCCTGATCACAGAGACCAATGTGGCGCATCAGGAGAATCTGTCCTACTTTGGCGATGGCACGGATGAAGCCCAAATGGTTTACAATTTTGCCTTGCCGCCGCTCGTACTGCACACCATGCGCACCGGCGATGCAACTGCCCTTTCAGGATGGGCCGCTGGCCTGGCGCTGCCTTCCCAGCACACCACCTTTTTTAATTTTCTGGCATCGCACGATGGCATCGGCCTTAACCCGGTGCGCGGCATCTTAACAGAAAGTGATATCCAGGCGCTGGCACAGCAAACAGTGAATCACGGTGGGTTCATCTCCTATAAAAGTAACCCTGACGGCAGCCAGAGCCCGTATGAAATGAATATCAATTACTTCGATGCACTTTCGGCGCCAGCCAGCGGCGAAAATCTGCAGGTGCAGATCGATCGCTTCCTGGCAGCTCAGGCGATCATGCTGGCTGTGAAAGGGGTGCCGGGGATTTATTTCCACAGCCTGTTTGGTTCGCGCGGCTGGGTGGAAGGCGTGCAGATCACCGGCAGGAACCGCTCGATCAACCGTGAAAAACTGGCGTTTGACGAGCTGGAGAATGAGCTGAGCCAGCCGGCCAGTCGGCGAGCACGCGTGTTTGGGCGCTTTCGCAAACTATTAGCCTACAGGGCCGGCTCACCTGCTTTTCACCCGCACGGCAGCCAAGAAATCCTGGATGTGGGCGCAGGCATCTTCGGGGTGCTGCGCCGCTCGCCGCAAGGAAATCAGCGCATGATATGTTTGCAGAACATAACCGGCCAGGCGCAAACAGCCCATGCCGCGGGGCGGCGGTTTAGCCTTGCTCCTTACCAGGTATTGTGGGTGGAAGGAGATTAAGGCAGGGGCGGCTACTCCAGGTTTGACTCGCCCTGCCACAGGCGCTGCATTTCTTCGCAAGTCTCGAGCAGTGAATCCAGGTCGCCCTGGGCTTCGATGCGGCCGTCTTTGAGCACAATGATCTGGTCGGCACGGCGCAGGGCGGGGCGGCGGTGAGTGGCCACCAGGCAGGTGGCGCCGGCGGCCTGTTCGAAGACCCGCTCCCACAACTGGCGCTCGGTCTCCACGTCCAAAGCGCTGGAAAGGTCATCCAAGACGAGCAGTTCGGGCTGGCGCACAAACATGCGGGCGGCGGCGGCGCGCTGGCGCTGACCGCCCGAGATCTTGACGCCTTTGGAGCCAATGGGCGTGTCCAGGCCGCGTTCCAGGTCGGCCAGGTCTTTTTCCAACACCGCCAGGCGGATGGCGGCAGGGATATCGACTCTGCCTTCCGGCAGGCCCATGAGGATATTTTCACGCAGTGATTCGCTGAATAGAGCCGGCGCCTGGGCGGTGTAGGCGGCGCGTGGTGGGATGAAGAAATCGGCCGGGTTGTATACCGTCTGGCCGTTCCAACGAATCTCGCCGGATTGGGCGGGCAGTAGGCCGAGAATGGCGCGCAGCAGGGTGGTTTTGCCAGACCCGATGCGCCCGGTGATGACAGTGAACGAGCCGCGCGGCAGCCGCAGGCTGATCTCAGCGACGCCGCGGCCCGTATCAGGGTACAGGTATGTCAGGCCGCTCACCTCCAGGCTTTCCAGGTGGTGGGCGGCGGTTTTGGGCGTGTAGGGCAAGGCGGGGAATTCGCCGGACATATACACAGGCGTGTGGCGCACCAGGCTGAGCGGCTCAGCGCCTTGCAGCAGGGTGATCAGGCGCGCCAGCGAGACGCCGGCTTGCTTGAACATCGCCCACACTGCGCCGGTGGAGGCAGTGAACTCGGTAGTGAACCCGAGGTAATAAATGAACAAGGAAAAATCGCCCAGCGAGATTGCCGGACTGCTGCCAGCGACTGCTGCCCCGCCCACATGCAGAGACTGTGCCACCATGAACAGGATCACGCCGGTGATCACGTTCATGAAATTCCAGATGGTGGATTCGACAAAGGTCATGTACAGCCGCTCGGTGATGGCGGCTTTGCGCCGGTTTTCGTTCAGGCGCTCGAAGCGGCGCATGACATTGGCTTCAGCGGTGGCCACTTTGACGGCCTGGGCGGCGCCAAACACTTCTCCGATGAAATCGGTGACTTTGCCAGCGGCTTTGCGGCTGGCCTGGCTGTATTTTTCCACGCTTTTCATCCACCAGTTGCCCACCAGCACCAGCAGGACAAACGGCACATACGCCACCAGCGTGACCGTGACGCTGATGCGCAGCATCGTAACCAGCGCCATGACGGCAAAGAGAAACATGCCGACCAGAAAGGGGAGCTGTGCGGTAAACTGTGATGCGCGTTCCACGTCATCACGGAAGCGGCTGACCGCTTCACCGGCCGACTGCGGCACGGCGCGCGCGCCCGGGCGCTCCAGGATGCGGGTCAGCAAATTCTTGCGCAGGAGAGCGCCAGAGCGGAAAGTGTACAGATTGTGGGCATACATATCAGCCACGATCACCACGCCGCGCGCCAGGGCCAGGCCAATCACGACCGCGCCAAAGGCGGCCGGGCTCCAGTTCCATTGGCTGGCGCCGCTCAGGCTGTTGAAGAATTCACGCATCACCAGGCCGGTGAGCTGTGGCGCACCGGCGAAGATGAAGATGCGCATCACCACAATGGCGCTGTACACCCAACCAGAAAAGCTTATGATCGAACCGAAATAGCGCCAGGCACCAGCAGGCGGCTGTTCTTTAGCGTCGCCGGGGGAGGTAGGGCGGGCGGCTTCGCTCATACCAGCACCTCCTCCATGCCGGTTTCCAGCAGGCGATAAAAGCGTGAGCGTGGGTCTCCAGCCAGCGCCTGGCGCTCGCCGTACTCGCACACCTGCCCATCCTCCAGGATCAAGATATCGTCGGCGCGCTGCACGGTGCCCAGGCGGTGAGCTACGATGATCGCCGTGCGGTTCTGCACCAGCTTGTCCACCGCCCGTTCGATGCGCTGTTCGGTGGCCGGGTCGAGGCGCGAGGTGGCCTCGTCCAGGATGACCAGGCCGGGGTCACGCAGGAAAATGCGCGTGAAGGCCAAGAGCTGGGCCTCACCGGCCGAAAGGCCGCCGCCGCCCGATTCAAGCTCGGTGTCCAGGCCCATGGGCAGGGAGCGCAGCCAATCCATCATGCCCAGGTCATCCAGCGCCTGCAGCACGGCTTTGTCGGCGATGTCCGGGTCGAAAAAAGTCAGGTTCTCGCGCACGGTGGCGTGGAAGAGCTGGATGTTTTGCGTCACCATGCCCACCCGGCGGCGCAGTTCTGCGACGCGCAGATCGCGCAGGTCGCGGTCTCCCAGGCAGATTGCCCCGTGGGAAGGGTCATACAGGCGGAAGAGCAGGCGGGTGAGGGTGGTCTTGCCAGAGCCGGTGCGCCCCAGCAGGCCCAGCACGCGGCCCGGTCGCAGACAGAAGTCAACACTGCACAATACCATGTCGCTCTCCTCCACCGCAGGCGCGGCGGCTGGCGATGCCCCGGTCGGCTGGACGGCAGGTTGAGGCTTTTCCAGCGGCGCATCGTCGTGGTAAGCGAAAGAGACCTGGTCGAAATCCACGCCCAACGCTCCGCCGGGCAGTTCGGGGCGGGCGGGAGAAGTGAAATCGTCCTCGCCGGCGATCTTGCCCTGGATCTTTTGCACGCCCATGATGCGCACCAGGCTGGCGCCGGCTTTTTGCAAATCCTGGAACTGCTGGGTGATGCGCTCCAGCGGCCAACTGATCATATTGGTGTAGTAAATGATCATGTAAACTGAGCCGAGAGTGATGGTTCCGCTCTGGTACAGGGCGGCGCTGACCACCAGCGCCACGGCATTGCCCACGGCGAAAAGCACCCAGGTGGTGTTCATAACCAGCGCCCAGCGGAAGCTGGCCAGGATGGTGATGCGCATCAGATCGCGCGTCAGGCGGTAAAAACGGTGCAGGACGTAGGGTACACCGTCATTGGCGCGAATGTCTTCTGCGCCGTTCAAGCGCTCTTCGATGAAGCCGTACAGGTCGGCGCTGGCCTGGCGCTCTTTTTCCCAACTCGGCACGGCGATGTTGATCATGCGCAGCAGGATGACCAGCGTCAGGCCAACAAACACCCCCAAAGAGAGCGTGACACGCCAGTCTTCACGCAGTAAAACAATCAACACGCCGATGATCAGCAGAAGATTGCCAAACACCTGCAGGATGAACTGTGAGAAGAAATTGGACAAAGCGAGCACATCGCCGTCGATGCGTTCGATCATCTCGCCGGGGGTGTGGCCGGTGTGGAAAGACATATCCAGACTGAGCATGTAGCGCGCCAGATCCAGGCGCACGGCATTGGTGGCGGCCCAGCCGAGCAGTTCAGTCAGATAAGTGGCCAGCACGCCGATGAGCTGTTGGATGATGGCGATGGCGATGAAAGCCAGCGCCAGGCTCTGCAAAGTGGATAAGGAATCGCCGCCGCCCAGGGCGCCGTCGATGAAGCGGCGCATGATCTGCGGGTTGACAATTTGCAGGGCAATGTTGGCCAACAGCACCAGGCCCAGGCCGCCAGACCACAGGAGGCGGCCGTGCAGGTAACGGCGCAAAAAAAGCCAGTATTCGCGGGCAGAGACGATTGTTTTTTCCATAAAAATGAGACTCAATTATACCTTAGCGCGGCGCGAACAGACGAAAGCCAGCGCGCCTGGCAGGGTGAGATTCTTGCGCGCCGCCACCTGGCCATTCCAACAGCGTGTTGGATGACTAAACGCCCGCCTGGCTTTGCCCTGACCAGGAGGCTGCGAGGGGAAGCGGGCGAAATCAGCCCGCGGCGTCGATGTTGGGCGCGCTGGGCGCAGGTCCGCTGGCGGGCGGTGGATTAACCACCGCCGGCGCGCTGACAGGCGGATTGCCTTCCGGCGCGTTGGCCTCGGGCTGGGGAGGCTGCATATTTTCGGGAGGCATGTTCTTCAGCACATCCGACCAGGAAGTTGGCGTGGTGTAGGTGTAGCTTTCCAGCTGCACGCTATCTTCAACGGCTTTCCCAGCGGAGGGAGTTGGAGCAGGTCGGTTTTGATTCTCCATGCTGGCAATCTCGGTGATGATCGTGATCGCATCGCGTAAAACATTCTCGCCCACCAGGTCCATCAACTGCAGACCGAGCACATACTTCTTCAACTCAGGATCGATGCCAGCCAGCAGAACTTTGCCTTCCACGGCGCGCAAATCGTCGATCTTCTTTCTATCCTCGTCTCCCAGGTTCTGCATCAGGTTGCGCACAATATCGATCAGGTTTCCGGTCATCACGCCGGCGCTGTCGAATTCAACCTTGCTCATCAGGCGGCGCACGGTGCGGGCGCGTTCCTGGCCGCGCTGGCGGTCAACCTCTTTGTCGATCGCCTGCAGTAAGATTTGCAGAACGGCGTTTGGGCCGACAGAAACGGTGTTCTCTTCTTTGCCCAGCACAAAAAGCGAACTGCGAAAGATCGCCATCGCCCCCAGCCCGGAGACAATGACCTGCGCCCAACGGGTGATCTCGGTGGAACCGTTGGCGCCGGGCACCACATTCCAGTTGAACAGGCGGATCGCCCATAAGGCCGAGGCGGCCACCAGGGCGTTCACCAGCATGTAGAAGATGCCCGGCCAGGTGACGGAAGTGGGAAACGGGGCGTCTGCGTAGCGCGAGATGATCTCAACGAAACCTACCATAGCGCCTAAGAGCATCACCATCAGGTAATCAACAAAGGCCGCCTGCAGATTCATTTGGATGGATAACAAAAGTGAGATGGCCGCGAAAAAACCAACCAGGGTGGCCAGTTTCAACAGCAGGACGAAACTATCTCGCAGAACCTCACCGAGGCGCGCACGGGCTGGTTTGATTGTAGCATCCATAGGTTCACCTCATCCCTGGGCTTGTTGGTCGTTTGGCGACAACTGTTTAAACAAGGTGCTCGCCAGGTACACACCTTTGCGAGTCAAGACGACGTCCCAGCCATCGGGGGCAGTTTTGGAAGTGCGGATTTCCAGGAGCTCCATGGAGACCATGCCCTGCAGAATGCGCTCCAGGGTGACAGTCGGCTTGGGGCCATACGGAGAGCCTGGGTCAACCTCATCGAGATATTGGGCGAGCACATAACCCATTTGAGAGCGGCGGGGTACGAAGACCTGGCGCCACTCCATGGATTGGTTCAAGACAGCCAAAGGCATGTCTGGTCCCAACATGCCCAACACAGGCGTGTTGGTACCCGGGCCGGCGCGCAGATTCAGGATGCTTTTTGGTTTAAAACTGCGCGGCGCCATGCGGGTGACTTCCATCACCAGGCTGCTCAGAGGCGCCGGCTGCCCGCTTTTGAAAAGATACTCCAATACGTTCAGGGCAGCCGGACTGAGCGAGCAAAGCTCATCCAACTGCTTCGTGATCAGCATTTCAAGCTCTGGGTCCACAGACGCCTCCTCGATCTGAAGTTGTCGGCGTATATTATAACATGTGGCGGAATTAGCCGCGTCAATCGCCCGCTTACACCTTGCTCGGTTTCCATGATTGGCCTGTGCGCTGCAGGAAAAACTCCAACAGTTCCAGGCTGTCAGGCTCGTGGCCGATCTCGCTGAGCATGGCGGCCAGTTCACTGCGGTGGTGGGTTGAATGGTTGGCGCAGTGCAGCAGCATCTGCCAGCGGGCCAGGGTAAAAGAACTGCCGCGCGTGTTGGTGTAAGGGATGATTTCCTCAAGGGCGGCCTCATCCAGAGCGGCCAGGCTGGCGCGGCGCTCCTGCTCCAACTGCGCCCAGCGCGCTCGAATGACCTGCAAGGTGGGCAGGTCTTCGGCAGAGAGCAGCTGCCTGGGTGATTCGCCCTGCCAGCGAGCGCACCACACCACCTCTGCGCCCAGGAGGTGCACCAGCGTGGCATGCACCGAGCCAAAACCGGGCAGCAGATTTATTTTGAACTGCGCGGGGTCCAACAACTCGACGCGCTCCAGCAGGCGGTGGGTCGCCCACTCGCCATATTCGTATAGAGATACAATATGATCAATCATGGTGTCCTTTCCAGCGGGTCAACGCCGCTTGGGGTTGATTGGCAGGGAGAGCCCTTTGATTCTAATCGATTTTCCTGCGGCCAGAGCCGCCTCGCTCAAGGCCGCACAGCGCCTCAATAACGCTTTCTTTAATCCAAGTCAGCTTACCAGTCAGAGATATGTGCAGGGAAAGGCATTGAACCTTTAGCAATTATTTATAGCTTGAGAGCCTGTAATCTGATATGATTGGAGTAGCCAAACATGGTATCTTGGAGTTCAGTGGGTGTACGTGATCAAAGGAAATCCTAATTGAGCGAAACAGAAAATTCAGGAACCAGGTATTGGAAATTGGCCGGTGATTGGGCCTTGATCGTCTTTGTTTACTGGCTGTGTGTGCGCCTGGGGTTGTTTATGTTCATCCAGCCCGAACGTTTTTCACCGCTCTGGCCAGCCAGCGGGTTGATGTTGGGCATCATGCTAAACCGGCCGCGGCGTCATTGGGCGTATCTATTGAGCATCATGCTGGCGATCAACACGATCAGCAACATGGGAAACGGCAATTCACTGCTGGTCAGCCTGGGTTATGGATTTTCGAACACCCTGCTGGTGGGATTGGGTGGAGCGCTGTTGGCGCAGTTGTGCGGGCCGCGCCCCACTTTTGACCGCATCGGCAGTGTGCTGATCCTGATGCTCGCGGCGAGCCTGGTCAACGGCGTTTCTTCCCTGCTGGCCGCCGCCATCTCTGCGCTGGCATACCAGAGCCCGCTGTGGAATGCCTGGGCGATCTGGTGGGCGGCGGATGGCCTGGGCGTGTTGATCGTCACACCGGTGGTGGTCGGTTGGGCCAATAACCAGCGCCTGATCCCCACCGGCACTGCGCTTCAGCTCGTGGAAACAGGGCTGATTATTTTTGTCACGTTTGTGTTTTCGTTCCTGCTGTTCGGACCCTGGACGCAGGCAGAACACCCGGTGCTGCGCAATTACATGCTCTACCCCCTGCTGTTCTGGGCGGCTTTCCGGCTTTCCACGCGCGGTATGGCCAATTTACTGCTGTTGATCAGCATCATCGCCATCGGGTGCACCATTCAGGGGTACGGCATTTTCAGCTTTGCCAACCAAACACGCGTGGAGCACATGGTCTCCCTGCAGGTGTTCCTGGCTGTGACAGCTTTCTCCGGGCTGTTTATCAGCGCCATCATCCTGGAACGCGGGCGCGCCCAGGCAGGCACCGAAGCGGCGAACAACGCGCTGCAAGCGGCGCTGGCGCGCGCGGAAGAGCTGGCGCAAATCGACCCGCTGACCGGAATCTACAACCGACGTCATTTGTACGACCGGGCAGAGCACGAAATTGAAGTGGCAGCCCGCTACCAGCAGCCATTAGCGGTGGTGATGTTTGATATCGATCACTTCAAGCTGGTCAACGATACCTTTGGTCATGCGGCAGGTGATCAACTATTGAAAGAAATGGCGGTTGTGGTGAGCGCTGGTCTGCGCAGCGCAGATGTGTTTGGCCGCTACGGCGGCGAAGAATTCGTGGTGGTGCTGCCGCACACCGCAGTGGACCAGGCGTTTGTGCTGGCAGAGCGCCTGCGGCAGGCGGCAAGAAATCTGCGCATCCAGACAGCGAAGGGTGAAGCCAGCATCACCCTCAGCATGGGCATCGTGGGCATGCGTTTAGACGCTACGCCGGAAAGCGCCGAAGAGATCTTCCGCCGCGCCGACGAGGCCATGTATGCCGCCAAGCAGAGCGGGCGTGACAGGACGGTGATCTTGTAACCGCCGAGCAGAGCCTGGCTGCCGGCCGGCAAACCTCAGCGCCTTCTCTTTCTCCGCTGGCTTCCGCCGCCGGGCCTGCCCGAGGTGTTCTTGACAGCGGCGGCGGGCGGCACCACCGGGCCGTGGAAGGACTGCTGGTAAAAATCATCCAACAGCATCGCCAGCAGGGCGCTCTCATCCGGGTTCTCAGCCAGGCTGCGGGCCAGGGACTGGAAGCGCCCCATGCGCTCACTCTGCAGACGGTCGCGCCCGCGCAGGCGCGCCTCCAGCAGGGCGATGATGCGCTCGCCGACCACGCGCTCTACATCTTCGTCAGAAGGCAGAGGGCGTTCAATGAGTTGAATGGTGTAGCGGCGGGCGATGCGCTTCAGTTCCAGGCTCTCCAGCGGGCTGACCAGCGAGATGGCTGTGCCGCTGGCGCCAGCCCGGCCGGTGCGCCCGGCGCGGTGGATGTACGCTTCCATCTCTTCGGGCGGCTCATATTGGAAAACGTGCGAGAGCTCGGGCAGGTCGATGCCGCGCGCCGCCACATCGGTGGCGACCAGAAAACGCAGTTCACTGCGCCGCACGCGCTCCAGCACTTTCTCACGCGCCGGCTGTGAGAGATCAGAGGTGAGCTGGTCGGCGTCATAACCGAAGCGCTGCAATACGGTGGTGACATAATCAACGCGCGCCTTTGTGTTGCAGAAGATCAGCGCGGAAGGCGGGTTTTCAATCTCGATGATGCGCACCAGACTGCGGTCTTTGTCCAGGCCGGGGATGGTGTAATAGACGTGTTCCACTTCGGTGACGTGGATGTGCTCGCTGGACAGGTTGAGAAAGCCTGGGTCGTGTAAAAACTGGGCTGCCAGGCGCACCACTTGAGGCGGAAAAGTCGCAGAGAACATATAGCTGGGAATGTGGCGGTGGGGGTCGAGCCCGCCGCCGGGCAGGTACGCCTGGACGCGCAGCATATCGGGGTAAAAGCCCATCGAGAGCATGCGGTCTGCCTCATCAAATACCAGGAAGCGCAGTTTATCCAGATTGAGCGAGCGGCGCAGGAGGTGATCGAGCACACGCCCGGGTGTGCCAATCACCAGGTGAGCGCCAGCCTTGAATGCATCCAGTTGTTCTCCGTAGCCCACACCGCCGTACACAGCCGTGGAGCGCACGCCGGTGGCGCCGCCTAACAGCCCGGCTTCTGAAGTGACCTGAAGCGCCAATTCGCGCGTCGGCACCAGCACCAGCGCCTGGGTCGTGCGCTGCAGTGGGTTAACCAGGTCGAGCAGGGGAAACAAATAGGCGCCAGTTTTGCCGCTGCCGGTGTGCGATTGGATCATCATATCGCGTTGGGCATAAAGGTAAGGAATGGCCTGCGCCTGGACGGGCATCAGCTCCGTCCAGCCGGCAGCCGCCGCTCCCTGCCGTATTTTTTCGGGCAGGTCAGCCAGCGAGGCGGTTGGCAGGATATCCGGCTGGTTTTCCGCTGGATTAGCCGGGCCGCCGGGGAGGGCAGGCTCCAACGGTTCAGATTCGGTGGTGTGGTTCGGTTCGTTTGTCATACACTCATTATAACGAATTGCACCGATTCTGGCGCGCAGGTTGTTATGGGTGCGGGCAGTCCAGGCACACGGGTTTATTTTCCTTTTAGGCTTGCAGTTTTTTCACCCTGGTTTTATAGATTTTTTTTGATTAAGCGTGTATGATTATCTTATCCTGGTTTTAAAGCCGAACTTTATTTATGAAATCCCATCCACCAAAATTCGATCAATCTCCCCTGCAGTTGCTGTTGATCCTCTCGCTGGCGATTTTCATCAGCGAGCTGGCGTCTATGTTTGTCGTTTCCCTGCTGCCGCCTCTGCCGCAGTTCATTGAAGCGCTGATTGACGCGCTGCTGTTGAGCGCGCTGGTCCTGCCCATGCTCTATATGCTGGAAGTCCAGCCGCTGAGGCGGGTGATCGCCGAGCGTGAGCAGGCAGAGGCTGACCTGATGAAAACACAGGAGCTGTTGGAGCACAAGAACAAGCAGAGCGCCCAGCTGGCTATGATGAGCAGTTACCTGCAAGCCTGTAACACCGAAGCTGAGGCATATGACATTATCAAACACAGCGCGATTAACCTGGCGGCAGGCTCGCAGGGCGCCATGTTCATCTACAGCGCTTCGCGCAACGAATTGGAAATGCGCCAAAGCTGGGGGGAGTTGATTTTACCCGCGGAAGGCGTGGTGTTTCCGCCGGACGAGTGTTGGGCGCTGCGCCGCGGCCAGGTGTACTGCACGCAGGGCGGCCAGGACGCGCCAGCTTGCAAGCATTACCTGCACGTCAGCCCTGGGACGACCGTTTGCGCGCCGATGATGGCGCACGGCGAGGCGCTGGGGGTGATTTATATGCACACCAATGCTCAAGCCGCGGCCGACAGCGGCACAGATCAACCTTTCGCAGTAATGGAAGAATCACTGGCGCGCGCCTTCGCAGAGCAAGCCGGACTGGCGCTGGCGAACCTGCAGTTACGCGAGTCGCTGCGCAGTCAATCGATCCGTGACCCACTGACCGGTCTGTTCAACCGGCGCTACCTGGAAGAAACGCTGGAGCGAGAAGTGATGCGCGCCCGCAGAGGACATGCCAGCCTGGCGGTGGTGATGTTCGACATCGACCATTTCAAATGTTTCAACGATGAATTCGGGCACGACGCGGGCGACGTGGTGATGCGCGAACTGGGTGTTTTACTGCGCCAGCGTTTTCGCGGCAGTGATATTGCCTGCCGTTACGGAGGGGAGGAATTCACCGTCATCCTGCCGGATATCAGCTCAACGGATGCCTACACCCGCATCGAAGAACTGCGCGTGGCGGTGGAAAACATGCGCGTGACGCACGAAGGCAATCTGCTGGGCGTGGTGACAATCTCCAGCGGCATCGCGATCTTTCCGGCGAATGGTTACAGCGGCGGCGACTTGATCCACAGCGCAGATCAGGCTTTGTACGCGGCCAAGAACGCCGGGCGCAACCAGACTGTCCTGGCCCAGCCGTCTTAGCTGGCCGGGCGCACCTGCCGGTACATGGCAGACCAGACCAGCGCCGCCGCTGCAGGGACAGCCAGCAGGCCAACCGCGCCGAAAAGAGTGCCGCGGCCGGCAGAAAACAGGGCGACCAGCAGGACGATGTGGGCCAGCCAGTGGCCAATGGTGGAAAAGCCGAAAAGGAGCGCACCCCAGCGCCGGCGCAGGGCAAACCCCAGCGTGCCGGCTAAACCGCACACAGCCGTGAGCAAGTTGAGCACACTGACCAGCGGGCTGTTACCGGCTGCCTGGCTGCCGCGCAGGCCCTGCAGAGTCGCCAGCAAAGCCAGCAGGCTGAGCAGGGCGGCGCCTAACGTGATCGCCCAGGTTAACCAGGCTCGGCGGAGATGGACGGGTTGGTTGGGCATTCGCTCTGGCGCGGCGTTTTGAATCGTGCGGGCATTTCAAAAGTCTATCTCACTCGGCCTGTTTGTACAAGGGCAAAATCAGAACGATTAATTGCCTCTTGACAAGCAAGGAATATTTCTGTGTATGTTAAGCGAACGTTCGCGCAGGTTTTAGCCGGCCTGGGCATTGTGGAGCTGTTTGAGGCAATTGCCGACGGCAGCAGTGTGGTCCGCCAGAAGCCAGCTCCCGACTTGTTTCTCCACGCCGCCGGACTGCTCGGCCTGGCCCCTGGGCGGTGTGTGGTGGTGAAAGATGCGGCGGCCGGTATTGAGGCGGCGCATGCGGGGGGCTTTCTCTGCCTGGGGCTCGGGCCGGCTGAACGCGTAGGGTGGTCGGACGTGACACGACCTTCGCTGGAAGGGGTGAAGCTGGCCTGGCTGCTGCAGCAATTTGAAAATCAGCGCTTCAATAAACAATCATCCCATACGCGCTGACAGCGCAGGCGGGCAGCGGCGAAAAGACCGCCGCGCCCGCCCGAAAAAAAGCTACCAGCATGTATGGCTTCAAGGTTGGGAATACACTTGCCGCCTGCACCTATCCTCTCCAAGAAAATGGATGTCAAATATCCTCCATCAACTTCGCTCTTTGAAAACGAAGGCGCGCAGCACCTAGAAAGCCCGCATCCAACAGCGCCAATGTCACCAGCAAGCCAGACAGCAGGCGGGCCGTGCTCCAGCCGGCCAAGGCAGCGGCCATTGTCTCTTTCCAGCCGGCAGGGGCGAATTGGAACACCAACAGTGGGCCGACGAACAAAACGAGCATGGCGATACTGAGGTATTGGAATGCCTGGCGGGCAGTTTGGGCGTGCAGGGAGACGAGCCCTCCCAGAGAGGCCATCAGCACATTGATCAACAGCACAGCGGCCAGCAAGACAGGGAAGGTATCGAGTGGGTAAAACTGCACGTAACCGGCAGGGAAGGCGACGTTGATGGTGACAGCGGCCGTCAGCATGGAGAGCACCGCCAGACTGAAGCCGTATAAAGAAGCGGCTGCCAGCTTGCCGATCAGAATAGCCTGGTCCGAGAGGCGGCTGGCGAGCAGGGTATCCAGGGTGTGGCGCTCACGTTCGCCGGCAAAGGCGTCGGCAACCAGGTTCATGGTCAGGGAGACGGGCAGCCACAGCCAGCTCAGGGCCAGGGCTGGGTTGGCCAGCCAGTGGGCGCCGGCTTGCAGAGGCAGGAACACACCCAACACTGCCAGCACGACCAATTGATTGAGCAGGCCGCTCTTCCAACTGCCGCGCTGCAGGAACATTTCTTTCCATTCTTTCCGGACAAGGGTAAACACATCGTAGATCATATCAAGCTCCCATCGAGGCTAAGAAAACTTCTTCGAGGCTGGCGGCGCTTTTGCGCACTTCATCAACCTGGCCGCCAGCCAGCACCACGTCGCGCACAATGCCGGCTGTGTCGGGGTCGCCGTTCAAATCGATGAACAGGTGATGATCGGCCTGTTCCAGGTGGGCGATCTCTGGGCGCTGGTTCAATCTGGCCAGCAAAT
Organism: Chloroflexota bacterium; assembly: GCA_029782365.1. Lineage (GTDB taxonomy): Bacteria > Chloroflexota > Anaerolineae > Anaerolineales > UBA4823 > CAWBUW01. Next base: position 616,973 of record JAKOUW010000096.1, on the reverse strand, counting down.
CGGGGCTGAAACCGCGGCCGAACAATTCGACGCGCCGGCCGCCCCGGCTCTGGCGCAGTTCATCGGGCGAGCCGCACATGAGCAGGCGGCCCTGGCGAATCACCGCCACCTGCTGGCAGATCTTCTCGGCTTCAGCCAGGTTGTGGGTGGTGAGAAAAATCGTCACGCCCTGCTGGCGCGCCAGGGTGGTCAGGTCGTCGCGCAAGGCGGCGGAGGCCAGCGGATCGAGGCCGGCGGTGGGCTCGTCCAGGAAAACCAGCCGGGGACGGTGCATTAGGGCACGCGCCACCGCCAGTTTTTGCTTCATACCGCGGCTCCAGGCGGCCACAGTCTCTTTGCGCCGCTCGTACAGGCCAAGGGGGGTCAGCAGTTCTTGCAGGCGAGCCTTCCGCTCGGCGCCTGGCATATGCCAGAGGCGGCCGTAAAAATCCAGGTTGTCCTCCGCCGATAAGCGTTCGTACAGGCCGGTGAACTCCAGCAGCGCGCCAGACTGGCGGCGGATCTCGGCGGCCTGCGTGCGCGTGTCCAACCCCACCACCACAGCCCTCCCATCCGTTGGCTCGAGCAGGCCCAACAGCAGGCGGATGGTGGTGGTCTTTCCAGCGCCGTTTGGCCCTAAAAAGCCAAAGATGACGCCGGCAGGCACGTCGATGGAGAGATTTTCCAGGGCAAGCCGGCCGTGAAACTGCTTGCTCAGCCCTTCAGTGTGGATGACATTGTCTTGCATACTTACCTCCAATAAAATGAACAGTAAATGGGTGAATTATCTGTGAACAGCGGCCGTTCAGCCGCGGTTGAGCGCATCGGATATATGTTTTAATTTTTTGCGATACTCATCGAACGCCGCCCGGCCGGCTGGCGCCAGGCGGCAGATGGTGCGAGGCAGCTTGCCTTTAAATGTCTTTTCAATCTGCACATAACCGGCTTCTTCCAGCTTGCTCAGGTGGGTGGACAGGTTGCCACGCGTCAGGTTGGTGTTGTTCAATAGATAGAGAAAATCGGCCTCCTCGACAGAGTACAGGATCGATGCGATCAGCAAGCGGGCCGGCTCGTGCAAGAGGCGGTCGAGGTCGCCGAGAGAGCGCAGATCGGGGTTCATTCGCCGCCCTCCAGGCCAACCGGGCGGGTGGAGCGCAGGTAGCGGGCTAGGCCGAAGGCTCCGGTGACCACCCAACCCATGCCGAAAGCCGCCAGGAAAGCCGCGCTGTCAAATATCGAGCCAAGGCCGAGAAAAGTGCTGGCGATGGAAATCAGCAGAGTGTAGATCGCCATCAGGTAAAAGCGGCGCAAGCCGTAGGTATAGCCCATGAAGGCCACAAAGAGAGCGGGGAAGGGCGGCACCAACCAATGGCGCACGAAGGCATTCTTAGACAGGCCAACCGCCAGGGCGAATACCGCCGCGAACATGACCGCCAGGGCGGCGACGATGGCGCGGCGGGGCAGGCCGCCGTGGCGCAATGCAATATAGCCGGTGCGCGGGTAAGTAATGCGCTCTTTCAGCGCCTGCACGACCAGCCGGGCCAGCACCACGAGTACCGCCAGCACGACGAGCTGGCCAACCGTTGCCAGCCAGCCTGCGGAGGCATCCAGGGGCAGCCAGGCGAGCAGGAGATAATACAAGGCGATGACCAGCAGGATGAGGCCGGCGGCGATCTCGCTCAGGCCGTCGACATACCAGTAACGCAGGGCTTGTTTTTCAGCTTGTTGGAATGGATCGTTCATAACTGCTCCGTAAACATGTTTGTATTGCAAACTAGTTTGTAGTTTACAATAAAAGGAGCAGTCTGTCAAGAGGTCAATTAAATTGCACGGACCTTGAAATACATCAAAACAACTCCTGGCAGTGGGGCGTTGTCCTTGACAAAGATGTGGCCATCTGCAGCCAGCCGTGCAAACCCGGCAGGCAGAGGGGAAGCCTCCCTTAACCGCCCAGGCTCAGGAAATGCCGAACCTCCTGAAGTCCAAGCGCGCCGCCGCGCACCAGCAGGGCGGCCAGGGTGGCGACCACCACCGTCATGGCGGCGATGGCGAGCATGGATCGCCAACCGAGCTCACGGCGCAGGGCGGCCAGGGTGGGCAGGCAGGGGATGTAAAAGACGACGAAAACGGTGAAGCTCAGCATTTGAACGGAAGTCAGGGCGGCGGAGAAATCATTGACCCCCAGCGCCTGGCGCAGCATGATCAGCGAAAGCTCTTTGCGCAGTACGCCGAAGAGCAGCGGCACGCCGGTGGCGGCGGGCAGGCCTAACAGCCAGGTGACCGGGCGCACCAGGCCGTCAATCCAGGGGCTGAGTTGAAAATATGTGAGTGTGGAGAGCGCCACGCTGCCGACGATGAGCAGTGGCCAGGCTTCGACGATGAACTCACGCACCCGAAACCAGGCTTTGTTGGTCACGGTGCGCAGGGTGGGCAGGCGGTACACCGGCATTTCCATGATCAGACCGGGAGTTTTTTCAGGCAGTAGATATGTGAGCAGGCGGCCAACGAAGGCGATCACCACAATATTGAACAGGTAAATAACCAGCGCCCACAGCGGCCCCAGGTAAAAAGCCACCAGGCCGAAGACGACCGAGAGGCGCGCCGCGCAGGGCACCAAGACAGCCAGTGCGGAGGCAATAAAGCGGTCCTTGGGCTCCTCTAAAATGCGTGTAGACATAATTGAGGGTACATTGCAGCCATAGCCCAGGATGAACGGCACAATCGCCTTGCCGTGCAGGCCCAGGCGGTGCATCAGGGCATCCATCAAGAAAGCAATGCGCGGCAGGTAACCGATATCTTCCAGCAGACCCAGGCCGACCAGAAAAGGCACCAGGTATGGAAGGACAATGGCAAAACCACCGGATACGCCCTGCAGGAGTCCTGAGGCAAGCTGGCCCCAGAATGTATCCAGGCTGAGGCGCGCCGTCAGCCCAGCGTTCATCCAGTTGAAGAAAGTCAGCACCGGTCGTTCGAGGGCGCTGCCCAATCCATACACCGCCTGGAAGAAAACAAATAAAATCAAAATCAAGGCGGCGTAGCCCCAAACGGGGTGCAGAAGCAGATCATCGAGGCGATCTCGCCAGTGCGCCCGGCTGGCGCCTTTTTCCACGTAGCGCCCGGCCAGGGTTTCGGAAAGCTGGTGGCGCTGAAAAGGAGACTCAACTGCCAGGGCGGGGTCGGCGGCGGGGGCAGGCTGACCGCCCAAATTCAGAGCTGTGATGAACAATGGTTGGATGCCGCGCCCTCTGCTGGCGATCAACGGCAGGACGGGCGCACCCAGGCAGTCTTGCAGAGCGGGACCGTTGATGCGAAAGCCCAGGCGGGCGGCTTCGTCCATCATATTGAGCGCTACCACCAGCGGTTTGTGCAAGGCGAGCAGTTCAAGGGTCAGTTCCAGCCCCTGCGCAATGCGTGAAGCGTCCATCACATTGATGATCACATCCACTTCGTTGGAGTTCAGGTACTTGAGGGTCTCGCGTTCGGCAGGGTTGGTGCCTTCCAGGGCATAGGTGCCGGGCAGGTCCACCAGGTCGATGATCTTGCCGCGCACCCGCACCCGGCTTTCGGTGAAAGTGACTGTGGTGCCGCTGAAATTGCCGGTCTCGGCTTTGTAGCCTGCCACCTGGTTGAACAGCGTGCTCTTGCCGCAGTTGGGTTGGCCGATCAGAGCGATGCGCACGCTTCTGCCTCCACAACGACGCAGGCCGCCACACCGCGTCCCAGAGCGACTTCACGCGCGTTCACTTCCACCAACAGCGGCCCGCCGAGCGGCGCGCTGCGCAGGACGCGGATGCGGTCGCCGGGGAACACGCCGTACTGGCGCAGGGCGGCAGCCAGGGCGGCTCCGCCTTCCACCCGCAGCACTTTGCTCCAACTGCCTTGTTTGACATCCAGGAGGCTCATGGGATTTTCCTTCATACAGCTTGACAGTCTTTTTGATGATGATAGAATAAGATAGAGCAGGATAATGATTGATGTTAGTATACACTAACAAAAAAATACAGTACAGGCTGTTACGCGCTAATTTGGGGTGATGAATGTCACATTTTCCAGAGCAAACTGAACAATCCCGCCCGACGCACACGGTGGAAGATTACCTGATGACCATGCACGTGCTGGAGCGCGATCACGGCGAGATCGTGGCCGCCCGGCTGGCTGAGATTTTGCAGGTGACGCCCGCCACGGTTGCCATGACGCTCAAACGCATGCAGCGCGATAACTGGATCGCCGGCAGGGGACGCCAGGAGGGGGTGCATCTCACAGCCACCGGCCGGGCGGCTGCCGATTCGGTTGTGCGGCGGCACATGCTGATTGAGTGGCTGCTGTTGAAAGTCTTAAAAGTGCCTTTTTTGCAAATCCATGCCGAAGCGCACAACCTGGAACACGCCATTTCACCACTTTTGGAAGAGCGCCTGGTGGACATCTTGCACAACCCCAAATTTTGCCCGCACGGCAACCCTTTTCCTGGCTGTGAAGCGGCCGCACAGCAATGGAAGCCGCTGGCCGAACTGCCCGCAGGGGCTCAGGGCGTGATGCGCCGTCTGCATGAGTTCGGCGAAGAGGACCAGGCGCTGCTCAAGTTTTTACACGACAACGGGCTCATGCCGGGAGCGGGGATCAAGGTGCTCGAGGTGCTGACTTTTAACCAGACCATGACTCTGCAAGTGGGGGAAAAACAGGTCATGCTGGGTTTTGCGCCCGCCAGGTATGTGTATGTCGAATAGCCGGCCGGATGTGCCGGAAGCAAGCTTTTGGAGGTGTTATGTCCAGCCAAATCTTAGAACGATTTGCAATCACCGTCGATAACGAGCGTGCCGAGATCGGCAGCGCCAACGAATTGGCGATTGCCCTGGATGTGTTGAAAGGCCAGCGTGATCGTGAGGTGCTGAACCAGCTCAGAGCGCACCTGGCGCAGATCATCGCCAACGGACCGGGCCTGATGCTGGTTTTGAAATCATTATCATCCCCTGACCAGCTATTCTTGATCGATGCCATCGGGGCAGACCTGGCGCAGGTGATATCGAACGCAGGCCGGCTGCGCGACCAGTTAGCCACCATGGCCGACCAGGAGGTGGAGGCGGCGCTCCTGCGCACACTCGGGACAGGCGGTTTACGCCGCCTGATCCAGACGGCGGAGGAGCTGGGTGAGGTGCTCGAGTGGGTGTACGGGCAGTGCGACAATCTCCTTCTCGATCTGCTGGGGTTGGCGTATGTGCGCGGCCTCTGCCGGCAGGCGGCCGACCTGGCGGCCATCCTGCGCGGACTGAGCCCGGCTTTACAGGAATCCCTGGTCGAAAACCTGGGCTGGTCGTTCGTGGCCAGCCTGGTCGTCGATGGGCCGGGGCTGGCTCTGCTGCTGCGCGCCCTGCCGGCCGAGAGCAGCCAGCGCCTGTTGGGGCATTTCCAGGCCAAAGAACTGAAAAGCCTGATCGGCAACGCTCATGATTGGCAGTATGTTTACCAGCGCCTCGAGACAGCCGAGGCGGCGTTTCTGGTGAATCTTCTGCAGGAGGAGTGAGCCATGCCGCACGAACAAATACCCACCTGGTCACGCCAGAGCCGGACGGCCGGCTCGCTCACTCCGCTGCGCGGCAGCAAATATCCGCTGATTGACGCGCACCTGCACGTGGTCAACTTCACCCAGGAGACGCCCGGCGGGTTTGCCCTGGTCGATGCCATGGATCGCTCCAACATCCGCAAGGCGGTGATTTTCGGCCTGCCGGTCACGAAGATGTGGGCTCTATCGGAGCGAGAGGCGCCTGATTATTACCTGGCCAACGATTCGCCCTGCTACTATTATGGCTACACCGATGTGATCGTCGCCGAAATGGTGCGCGCCTTGCCAGCCGACCAGCAGGCGCGCCTGTACCCATTGATCTGCGGCTTTAACCCGGTGGACCGCTTTGCTTTGCGGCACATCGAGCGCCTTTACGCCCAGTACCCCGAGGTGTGGAGCGGAATTGGCGAAATCCTTCTGCGCCACGACGATCTGACTGCCTTCACCTACGGTGAAACGGCACGCGCCAATCATCCAGCGCTGTGGCCGGTGTACCAGTTTGCCGCTGAGCATGACCTGCCGGTACTGCTGCACCAGAACGTCACCTCGGTCACGAAAAATGACCACCCGGCGTATCTGCACGAGCTGGAAGAGGCGGTGGCCGAGTTTCCGCGCACGCGCTTCATCTTCGCTCACTGCGGCATGTCGCGGCGGGTGAATGTGCCTTTTTACTATCAGATGGTCGACCGCCTGTTGGAGCAGTACCCCAATCTGGTGGTGGATTACTCGTGGATCATTTATGATGTGGTGATCTGCCCAGAAGGCGTGCCCAGCCCCGACTGGTTGGCGCTGACGGAGAAGTATTCCGAACGCATCTGCCTGGGCTCAGACCTGGTGACCAAGTTCGAGCGCCTCGGACCTGAACTGCAGCGCTACGATGTGTTTCTTGACCTGCTCTCCGAAAAGGCGCGCGCCGACGTGTGCTGGCGCACCGCCGAGCGGGTGTACGGCGGGACCAAGGGTCGCCTGACCCAACCGCCGGTCATCCAGACACCGGCCTGGCCGGTCGAGGCGCATCAATAAATGGCGATGATGCGTCCGGCGTAGGCCGGGGCAAAGCGTTCGAGAGCTAATCGGGCGCCGGCCTGCAAATTGGCCCGGCGTCCGGATGGATTGTTGACATAAAAAGCGGCGGGGCCAGATTCGTCGTACTCCGCCCCGGTGATCACCATCAGATGCCCCCCCTGTTTGGTGATCGGCAGGCGGTCGTCCCCGGCTTCGTACGAGACTGAGGCGATCACCAGGTGCTCCTGCAGAAGTTCGTCTACTATTTCAAACAAGGCGGCGGGCTTATGATAGGAGTGCAAACCGGCCTCCTGCGCCAGCTCGGCCAGAGCGCGGTGCGTCCAGCCGATTTCGTGCTGAGAGCCATCTGGACTGGTGCGCACCAGGTAGCCGCCGCGCGCCACGCCCAGGCGCGCCCACTCCACCAGGCTGCGGCGCGGACCGCCCAGCGCTTCCACGCACATCTTCAAGCAGGCCACCCCGCAGGCACGCTCCACCCAATAGGCGTATTCCTCCGGCGTTGCCGCGCCGCTCTCAGCCCAGTGCGGATCGTGGATGGGGTCGAGACCCTGGACAAAAATTGCTTCGGCCAGCTCGGGGCTGGCGATCTGGGCGTAATAGGGGACCGAATAAGGCAGGTGATACGTCGGCATGGTCGCTTATTATACTCGCTCAGGCCGACCAGGCCATCAAGATCAAGGCAGCACGGATGATTCTTTATACAAACTTGCAAAATTACGTTAAAATGAGATCATCTACAAAAGGAGCAGCTTATGCGGGATAATGTCATTGATACAACAAAACCATCTCCTGGACGCATGTACGATTATTATTTGGGCGGCAACCACAACTTCGAGGTGGACCGATTGGCGGCAAACCAAGTCATGACTTTGCTGCCATTCATTACTCCCTACTGCCACCTGCAGCGCTGGGCATTGCAGGACATCGCCAGGGAATTTACCCAGAAGCGCGGCTTCGACGTGATCATCGATTACGCCACCGGCCTGCCTACGGTCGACCACATTCACGAAGCCGTTCCCCCCGGCACGACCGTGATTTATTCAGATTATGACCCGGTGGTGGTGGAATACGGCCGGCAGATCCTGGGCGATACGCCCAATGTGTATTTCTTCGAGAACGACTGCGGCCGCCCGGAAGAGCTGCTCAACAACCCTGAAGTGGAGAAGATCCTGGGCGGCCGCCGCAAAGTCGGGATATGTTTTTGGGGCATCAGCGGCTTTTTAAATAACAATGAGATTGCCCACGCCATGCAGGCCCTGTATGAATGGGCTGCGCCCGGCGCTGTGCTGGCTTACAATGCCCAATCCACCGGGTGGGATATGGAACACCCTGCAATCAAGCATATGCTGGCTGTGTACGCCTCTTTTGGCCAGGAATCTAACCCGCGCACTCTTGAGCTGGTGGATGAATTGGTTAAACCCTGGAAAACAGAGAAGGGCGAATGGGTATCTTTGTTTGATTGGCACGGGATGGACCTCTCTAAGTTTACGCAAGAGGAGCGGGATCTTTTGGCACCGATGGGCCCAGGGTACGGGGCTTACCTGGTCAAGTAAGCCATCCCAGCAATAAGGCGATGCCAGTTCAGCCTTTTTCTCCAAGCTCCATCCCCCCAGACCACCTGGCGGTTTTGGTCTGCTTGTTGGAGGAAAACCATAGCATATTGGTGGAGGAATACAGCCGGTCGCTGTCCAGCGGTCTGTTCAGCAACCGCCTGGAATTTCATCCGCGGCATGCCTCCAAGATTGTGGCGATAGAAGCGGATGCTTTTGCTGGGTATATTTCCGCCGGTTTTAAAGGCGCGGTGGAACATGGCGCCCAGTTGGCCGACGCGGGACTGGGCAAGCAAGTTGTGATCAATTTCATGGATATCAACCGCGACTTCCTTTGGAACCATTTCCGCGCCAGCCGGGCGATCCTGGATATGGGAGCTTATTACCGCAGTCAGGTGACGCGCGGGTATTATGAAGCTCACGAAGCCAGAGTGCTCAAAGAGCAGGATGAGTTTCGCAGGGCGTTCGAAATTGCCTTGCGAAAATCGCTCTCCGAAGTGCAGGCAGCGCGCGAGCAGGCGCAAAAAGCGACCGAACGCGTTTACCGGGCGGTTATCCTGGCACAGGAGGAAGAGCGCCGCTTTATCGCTCGTGAACTGCACGACCAGGCCGGCCAGGCTTTGATCGGCCTGCGCATGAGCCTGGAAAATTTGCTCAACGATTCTTCGAGCGATCTCAAAAAGAAGCGCGCGCGCCTGCTGAATGCCATCAGCATCGCTGAGAGCACCCTGAGCGACATCCGCTCCATTGTGTACAGCCTGCGCCCACCAGTGCTCGACCTGTTAGGCATCGATGCGGCGCTCAAACAGTTGTGTTTTGACTTTGGCGAGCAAACCGGCCTGCTGATCGAATATTCTGGCGCCAACCTGGTGGGTGTTTCGGACGAGGTTGCCATCAATCTGTACCGCTTTGCGCAAGAAGGTCTGACCAATATCGTTAAACACGCCAGCGCCAGGCGAGCCTGGGTGAGTCTGCACGCCGTTGGCGAGCAGGTGCAGGTGAACGTTGAAGACGACGGCCAAGGCTTTGACCCCGATACCGTCCGACCGGGTATTGGTTTAGTCGGGATGCGCGAACGCGCCAGGTTGTTGAACGGCAGCCTGGAAATTTGCTCTGGAGGCGGCAGTCACACCTGCCTGTCATTCAGCGTGCCGATGGCGTAGCACCCAAACGGCGATATGACTTAATTTTATGATAGATCAACGCGTTCACATTGCTGTTTTAGACGATCATCAAAGTATCATCGATGGTTACCTGTTTCGACTCAACCAGGATAAGCGCCTCAGCTTGAGCGGTGTGGCCCATTTCGCAGATGAATTGGAACCGATTCTGGAGCAAAGGCCAGTTGATATTCTGCTGTTAGATATCTCGGTGCCGATGTCCGCTAAAAATGAGGCGCATTACACGGTGCGTACGTTCATCCCCAATCTGGTAATAAATCACCCATCCTTGAAGATTTTGGTCATCTCGATGCACACCGAGCAGGTGATCATCGAAAGCCTGATCGACATGGGCGTGCGCGGCTATATCTTCAAGAATGACACAGAGTCAATTGAAAAACTGGCGAGTGTGATCTGGGTGCTGCAAAACGGCGGTTATTACTTCAGCCCTGGCGCATATGATTATTTGCGCAGTGCGAAGAAAGTGGAGCAAACCACGTTATTAACCGACCGCCAGCGGCAGGCGCTGAAACTGTGCGCGGCGTTCCCCGACGAGACAAGTGAGCAGCTTGCCACGCGCATGGAGATTAAGCCGGCCACTTTTCGCAACACGATGAAAGGTGTATACGAGCGGCTGCAAGTACACTCGCGCACGGCGGCGCTGGCCAAAGCTCAGCGCCTGGGCCTGCTGCACAGCGAGCTGCCCGGCCAGGATCCTCTACCTGGTAAATGATGGACGATCACCCCACCTGGCTGGAAATCGACCAGAGCGCGGTTTTTGATAACTGCACTCGAGTGTTAGGCGATGCGGGCAAGCCGTTGATGGCGGTGCTGAAAGGTGACGCTTACGGCCACGGGGCGGCTGTGTGCGGTGAGGCTGCCCTGGCGGCAGGGGCGGCCTGGTTGGGCGTGGCGCGCGGCTGCGAAGCGCTCAGCCTGCGCCAGGCCGGCATCCGCGCTCCGCTGTTGGTGTTGGGCGCCGTGGCGCCTGGCGAAGTGGATGAACTTGTTGCCAATGAGGTGACGCTGACCCTGCACAGCCCCGAATCGCTGGCCCTGTACGCGGGGCGCAGTCGCGCACTTGGCAGAGCGGCCAAAGTGCATTTGAAACTGGACACCGGCCTGGGGCGGCTGGGAATATTCCCCGACCAGGCGGTGGATTTTGCGCGCCAGGCGGCGCAGGACGGGCTGGCCGTGGACGGGGTGTTCAGTCACCTGGCTTGCGCCGAGGAACCGCACAACCCGCTCAACGCCCTGCAGATTGGACGTTTCAGGCAGGCGCTGGAAGCTTTGCAGTCTGCCTCTTTGCGGCCGCGCTGGGCGCACCTGGCCAATTCAGCAGGAGTGTATGCCCTGCCAGAGGCGCATTTCGACATGCTGAGGGCCGGCAACCTGTGCCTGGGCCTGCGCATCAGCCTGGACGACCCACTGCCGCCCGGTTTTCGACCGGCTATGACCTGGAAAGCGCGCCTGGCGGCCTGCCGGCGCCTGCCCCCAGGCTGGGGTGTGGGATACGGCTCCACCTACATCACCCAGGGAGAAGAATGGATAGGCGCGATCCCGGTCGGCTATGGCGATGGCCTGCGGCGCGTGCCGGGCAACCGGGTGTTAATTGGCGGGCAGAGCTTTCCCACGGTGGGCCGCCTGTCGCTCGATTCGCTGGCTGTGCGCCTGCCGCGCGCCTACCCGGTGGGTGAAGAGGTGGTGATCATCGGCCGGCAGGGCGAGCAGGAGATCGGCGTGCATGACCTGGCCGGATTGTACGGGGTCACCCAATCGGATCTGTGCACGCACATCCATGCGCGTGTGCCGCGCCTGGTGGTCAACGCATTGACTGCTTGATATTGAACCAACGTAGGGGGTTGCATTTAGATTGCAATTCTTCTATACTGGAATTAACAAACCAGATGGATGGCAGCGCGGTGCTTCACAACTGCGCGCCACGGAGGCGTTTGTGACGTGGCGAGAATTGTTGAAAGGCGATACCCTGTCGTGGCTCTCTGAGACCGATATTCCCGCCGTGCGTTATCAGGCGCTGCGCGACCTGGCTGGGCTGGCTCCGGATGATCCGCAGGTGGTCGAAGCCCAGGCGCAGGCTCACCGCTGTGGGCCAATCGCTGAGACGCTGGAAGCAATGCAGTCGCCTGGCTATTGGGAGAGTCCAGGCCCTGGATATTTACCCAAGTACCGCAGTACAGTCTGGGCTCTGATTCTGCTGGCGCAAGCCGGCGCTCAAATCGAGGCGGATGCCCGCCTGGAGCGCGCCTGCCAGTACATCCTGCACGAGGCTCTGACGCCTGCCGGGCAGTTCAGTTCCAACGGAGCGCCAGGCGGCACGGTGGATTGTCTGCAAGGCAACCTGTGTGCGGCACTGCTGGCGCTGGGCTGCCGTGACGCACGCCTGCAATTGGCTTTCGAATGGATGGCGCGCAGTGTGACCGGCGAGGGTGTGGCGTCGATGGGCAGCAAAGACACCACCTTGCGTTATTATGCCGGTAAATGCGGGCCGTTTTTTGCCTGCGGGGCAAACAACAAACTGGCTTGCGCCTGGGGCGGCGCCAAGGTTATGTGGGCGTTCAGCTTGCTGCCGCCCAATTGGCGCAGCCCGCTGATCGAGCGGGCGATCCAGGCCGGGGTGGATTTCTTCCTGGCTGGCGACCCAGCCGATGCTCCCTATCCGAATGGCTGGACCGACAAGCCAAGCGGTAACTGGTGGAAGTTCGGCTTTCCGGTGTTTTACATCACCGACCTGCTGCAGATCGTGGAAGGGCTGGCCGGGTTGGGCTGCGGCGGCGAGCCGCGCCTGGCGCATGCCCTGCGGGTGGTGGCGGACAAGCAGGATGCCCAGGGCCGCTGGCCGCTAGAATACGATTATAAGGGGAAAACATGGTCGAATTTTGGCGAGAAAAACAAAGCCAACAAATGGGTCAGCCTGCGGGCGGTGCGCGCTTTGAAGACTGCCCTGCCATGAAAAGGAGAGTGCAATGAAAAACAACACCTGGATGATCAAAACACTGGCATTGACCGGCACCATTATCCTGTGGCTGCCCCTGGCAGCGCCGCTGGCGTTTGGGGCGGCGAGCGCCCTATCTCGCCAGCGCCTGCTGATTGACTACTTGATGCCTGCCGAGTTGTTTCCCCTGGCGGCGGTAGGCGGAATTCTGCTGTTGATGGCGGCCTGGTTGGCGCATGACCGGCTCAAACTGGTCGGCTGGAGCCTGGCGGCGGCGCTGGCCGCACTCATCACCAGCCTGGTCATCGCTTCGGCCAGCGGCCTAGCCAACGGCTCGAATGAGTCGCCGGCCTGGATGGCGGTGGTGTTGGCCTGCCTGGCAGTTTACACTGCGGGTCTGGCGGCGGCTGGGGTGGGCGGCATTTTGCTGGTCAACGATCTGCTGCGCGGTAAAGGTCAATTGGCGTAATCGGCTGGGTTTGAATCGTGGAGACTGGATGAACGCGGCTTTGTTTTTCCCTTTGATCGGTGCGGTGGTGCTGCTGGCGATTCTTGGGGCGCTGCTGCTGCTGGGTAAAACTCGCCGGATGGAGCGCATCACGCCCCTGGCGGGGCTGGCATTCGGCTTTGTCCTGGCGGGCTTGTTGTTCGGCGGCACCAGCCGCTGGATCGGCGACGGCCTGATGGGCACCGGCATGCTGATAGCGCTGGTGGATATCATCCGGAACTTGAAGCGCCCGGTTTGAGAGTACTGCGGGTTCCGGGCAAAAGTGCGCTGGGGCCGCGGCATTAAAATTTTCACAGCCTGGCAGGCCTGAGGGTACAATACGGTATCGAAGGAGGCCCGCCATGCTTGATCTATCCGGCATTTACCCGCCCATCCCCACACCGTTCCATCCTGACGAAAGGGTGGCATATGACTTATTGGCTGGCAACCTGGAGCGCTGGTTGGCTCAGCCGCTGGAGGGCATCGTGATGCCCGGATCGAACAGCGAAGCGGCGTTCTTGACCCGGCAGGAACGCATCGACGCCTGGAAAGTGTGCGTTGAGCGGTTGGAGGGCAGCGGCAAGCGGCTGATCGCTGGCACCGGCGCTGAATCGACGGCCGAGACTATCGCCCTGACGCAAGCCGCTGCCCAAATCGGCGCCCAGGCGGCGCTGGTTCTGCCGCCCTACTTCTATAAGCAGTCGCTCACCAACGAAGTGCTCAGCGCGCATTTCCATGCGGTGGCTAAGGAATCGCCCATCCCTGTGCTGGTGTACAATGTGCCGGCCTTCACCGGCATCGATTTTACGCCGTCTGTCTTGCTCAAGATGGCCGAGCACCCGATGATTGTGGGGTATAAAGACAGCAGCGCCAACGTGGTCAAGCTGGCGTCTGTGCTGAGCAAGCGGCCCGACCTGCAGGTGCTGGCAGGGACGGGCAGCGCGCTGCTGCCGTTTTTGTCGCTGGGGGCGGTTGGGGGCATCATGGCGCTGGCCAATTTCGCCGCAGGGCCGCTGCGCAAGGTGTGGGATGCCTTTCACCAGGGCCGCCGGGAAGAAGCCCGCCAGGTTCAATGTTCGCTGGCGGAGATCAATAACAGCGTCACCAGCCGCTACGGTGTGCCCGGCTTGAAATTTGCCCTGGACGCCTGCGGCTATTACGGCGGCCCGGCGCGCCGCCCGCTGCTGGCGCTGGATGCAGCGGCGCGCGAAGAAATCTTAGCCCAGTTAAGAGCATTGGGCCTCTGCCAGGGGAATCCAGGCCAGGCAGGCGCATCGGGATGAAAACCCCGAGCGAAGTTCATTGGCTGACCGGCATTGGCCTGCTGGCTGGTGCGGCCATCCTGCTGTACTGGATCTGCTGGTTTTTCCTTCCGGGGACGGTGCAAATGCGCCAGCCCGGCGATCCAGGGTATGCCAGTTATGCCGCTTATGAGCAGGCTTTTCCCGCGGCAGATATGACACTCGCTGGGCTGGCGCTGGGCGGCGCGCTGGCCTTGCGCCGGCGGCGCGCCTGGGGCTATTATGCGCTGTGGCTGGCGGCCGGCATGGCGCTCTTCCTGGGTCTGGAAGACATGACTTATGACCTCGAAAATCACATGTTTGTCACGCTGGATGGCGCCTCGCTGATTGGTCTGTTGATTGTGCTCTGCCTGCTTGGCCTGGGGCCGCTGACGGCCTGGCTGTTATGGCGCATACGCCGCGCAGTGTTTGATTTTACCTGAGATTGGCAGCCTGGATGCGGGCGAGGGCGGCGTTGACATGGTTGCGGTGTATGGGCAATGCGTTCATCGTCGCCAACAGCGCGGTGATGGCCTTGCGTTCACCAATCTCACCCAGCACATCGATGATCGCCTCGCGCTGTTTGCTGGAGGAACTGGAAATCAGATTTGAAATAAGCTGGTCGAGCGCCATGCGGCCCATCTTGATCAGAATGGGCTTGAAATTCTCCTGGTCAGCCGGGTAGAGCGCCAGGGCGTCGATCAAGGGCTGAACTGCCTGGTATCCAATCTCGAACAGAGCAGTTTGAGCGGTGTTCTTGATCTCCTGTCCGAAATGGCCACCCTGCCCGCCGCGCAGGGTGCCAATGATAGCCGCCGCCGCCTGTGGATCAGGTATTTTGCCCAGCGCATAAACAATCACCTGGGCGTCGTACTGTTTACTGTTCAGCGCCTCCACCAGGCGGTCGCGCGCTTTGCGCCCGGCCAGGCCGAGGGCGGCGCCGGCGCTGCGCGGGTCAACGCTCTGAGAGCGCAGGATTTCCAATATGGGGTTGACCGCTGGTGGGCCGATGCCGCCGAGCGCTTCGGCGGCAGCTTCGCGTTCGCTGAGAGTGTGTTGGGTCGTCAGGTACTGCGCCAGAGGCGCGGCGGCGCGCACGTCGCCAATTTTACCCAACGCTTCGATCAGAGGCAAACTGTCTGGCCGCCTGTCTTCCAAGGCATCCAAAATGGGTTGGACACTCTCCGGCGCCAGGCTGGCCAGGGCGCCAACCAGCGCCGATTGAGCCTCGAGCGGTTTGCTCGCGACCGCTTTGATCAGCGCGATGATCGCCAGGTGGGCGCGCTCCGGCTCGCTGGACAGCAGTGGGCGGCAGAGTTTTGCCAGGGCCTGGCCAGCCTGCCCGCAGGTTTCCAGGCGGTTCAACTCCTGAATGAGTGGATCGAAGGCTGGTACGCCCAGCCTGACCAGGCCTTCCCAATCTTGCATAGCCAGGAGAAAGAGCGCCTTGTCGCTTGTTGCCTCCGGCGCCCACTTGAGGGTGCGCAAGACTTCGGCGGCCCGACTGCGCACCTTTGTGGAGTCTGCTTTGAGTTGAGACGCCAGGAAGGGAATGGCCGGCGCGCCGATGCTGGCCAGGGCAGACAGGTTGGTGGGTGATAGATCATCGTTTCCCAGGGTTTGCACAAGCGCCTGGATGGCATCCGGGGTCTGATAGTGGCCCAACGCTTCCACCGCGCCGAGCTGGATATTCAATTCCTTGTCGCTGAGCAGTGTGATCAGCATGGCCTGGCTGGTCTCGTCAGCGATCGCACCCAGGCAGCGGACGGCGCTCAGGCGCACCTGGATGTCTTTGTCCAACAGCGCGTCCATCAGTGGGCGGACGGCTGGTTTGCCGATTTTTTCGACAATATCCCAACGCTTTTTCATCAGCCAGAAGCGTGCGCCGCTTTCATCGGCCGGCGGCAGCCACTCGATCAGCTCAAGGGCATCCACCGCGCCCTGGCGCACAGTTTCCTCGCTGTGGCTGAGGGCGGCGAGCAGCGGCGGCAGGGCAGCTTCTTTCCACCTGGCGATGGTGCGCACCGCCAGTAAAGCCAGGCTGCCGTCTTTGCACAGCTTGAGCAGGGGCAGGGTGGCGCGCACATCGCCCAGCATGCCGAGGGCGAGGATGGCTCCTTCGGTTGAACCTGGATTTTCCAGCGCCTCGATCAGCGGCAAGACCGCCGGCTCGCCGATGCTGACGCAGTTCAAGTACTCGCGGCGGGCGATCCAATATGCTGCGCCGGCGGCGTCTTTGCCAGGCAGCCAGCCCAACTTGTCCAACGTTTGCACAGTATCATACTGCAGGCGGCTGTTGCTGTCGCTCAGGTAGGGGATGAGCCACTGCGCTGAGCTGAGTCCAAATTTTTCCAATACGAGCGCCGCCTGGGGGCGGATGGCAGGGTTTCGGAAGGCTTTGCTCAGGAAAGGCAGCACTGGCTCTCCGGCTTTCGGCAGTTCGCTGAGCAGCATGGGCAGCAGAGGGTCATCCTTCTCACCCAGGTGGGCGACCAGCGCTTCCAACCCGAGCGGGTCGGCCAAAGATGCCAGGGCGGCCAGCGCTTCCTGGCGTTGAGGCAGGCTGCCCTTCTGGTCTTGGAAAATCGCCACGATATCGCGAATCTTTTTCTGGGCTTTCAGTTCACGGATCGAGGCGGGCCGGCTGCTGTTTAACGCAAAGGCGATCCCGGCGATTGTCAGGAAAAGAGCCAACACAATCAGGATCGTTACTGCCGGGTTCATCGTGGGATAACAGACGAATTACATTTCAAGAGTCAGCCGATGCGGCGCGCCGTCCAGGCCAGGTAGGGCAATAAAGCTCCGCCTGCAGTGGGCGGCGAGATTTCAAAAGTCCCGTGCAGTGACCCTTGCGGGTCCAGCTCGTAGCTGAGACGGAACTGCGGACCGGGGGCAGTGGCCTGGCTGATGAAAACCACCCGGCCGGTCGTTGGCGAGAGGCCGGAGTAATGGATGATGTGACCCTCGTTGTCGAAATAATCGGCGCGCAGGGCCAGCTCCGCGTCTTCGTAAATGACCATCAGATCCTCATGATGCAGCGCGGGGCGCTCACCTTGCGGCGGATAATCGGCACAATTGCGGCGCAGCATGACTCGGCCCTGCACCTGAGAGGAAAAAGTGAAGCCGCCGCTGGCTTCGCCCGCGGAACTATCGGCCTGCCATTCGCCTTGCAGGAATTGGATGGATTGGAGGGGGATCGGACCGGTCATTGTGCTGCCCTTCAGTATTCAAATTGATAGAGGATCCCAGGTTACTCATTAATTATACTCCAGCGGTTTGAGAAGCGGATCTCGCATAAGGGCTGGGCGTCCAGCAAGCGAGAACTCTGGCTGAAAGGTGCTGGCTTATCATCCGGACCTTGATTGTCAGAGAATGGTTAAAATTGGCGGTTGACTTTCTTGATTAATTAATGTATCATGTATACAAGATACAAGAATTTCCACTTCTCTGGAGAACCAATCGATGAGTACCCGTCTCAACAAAATTGTTCAGCCATCTTTGCGTGACCAGATCGTTGAAGCCATCCGTGACGCAATCATCCAGGGTAAGTTCAAATCGGGTGAAAAAATTCCGGAGCAAGACCTCGCCGACCAATTGGGAGTCAGCCGAACACCGATCCGCGAAGCAATCCGCATCTTGGAACAGCAGGGTTTGCTGGAAACCAGACCGCAAAGCGGCACGTACGTAGCGCGCCTGAACTGGGAGGAAGTGCAGGATGGTCTGTTGGTACGCATGGCTCTAGAGGAATTTGCCGTCCGCCAGGCGATCCAACACATGTCGATCAAAGAGTGGAACAACCTGTGCGCTCACCTGGAAACGATCTATACGGCGATGGGCACAGCGATCCAAAATGATGACCCGATTGACACAACCCGGTTGGATATCGAACTGCACACCATGTTGATCGATGCCGCAGAAAACGGTTATCTTTCACGCATTTGGCGCACTACCGGCCTGCATTTTCTTGTTTGGTCGCCGGAATTGGAAATGTATCCCTTCAGCGAAGAGCGTTGGGCAACATTTCAAACTCGCCACCGCGAGCTGTTAGACGCCCTGCGGCGTCGTGACCCTGATCGCTGCGCAGAGGCGGTGCGCAACCATATATCTCTCAAATTGTCTGACCTGGTGCAATCATTCGGAAATGAGAACAATCAAAAAGGGGAGACAGAATGAATCCATCTACCGCTCGCAGCCGCCTGACCGGATGTTACGTAACCATTCCCACGCTTTTTCATGATGACCAGGAAATGTCCATCAACCTGCCAGCCATCCGCCGGCATGTGAGGTTTGTGATTGAAGGCGGCATTGTCACTGGCACAGGTGTGCTTTTGGCGGGAGGCGCGGCCGGTGATTTTTCGACTCTGAGTTTCGATGAGCGAATCATGGTCGCCGAGGCCATCATCGAGGAATCCCAGGGCCGTGTGCCGGTGGTGATGGGCGCTCAAACCACCAGCACACTCGAGCTGGCGCGCCTGGCAAAAGCCGCCCAACGCATTGGAGCTGAATTTATTCAGGTATCGCCTCCATTTTATTTCGCACACACCGAAGCCGATTTTTACGAATATGTGCTGACAGCGGCGCAAGCGGCCGATATCGGTCTGGTCATCTACAACACATTTTGGACCAGTTACAGCGTATCCACCCAAATGGTGGAGAAACTCAAAGCGGTGCCCAATGTCATCGGACTGAAATGGGCCATGCCCGACATGGGCAACATGGAATTTGAGCAAGTGTACACCGCGTATGCAAATCATTTTTCCATTATCGATAACCAGATGCGCTTTGTCACCAGTCACATGCTGGGAGGGCGGGGGATTGAAGTTCACGTGTGCAATTATTGGCCTCAATGGGGCGTGCGGATATGGAGTTTGCTGGAAGAGCGGCGTTATATCGAAGCACAGAAGGAACTGGTCAAGGTGGCGATGCCGTTTATGAGTCTGTGGGTGGAAATGGAACAGTACACCAGCGGCGACGGTTATCTCGACAAGCTCTGCATGGAACTGGTCGGGTTGGAATCGAGCCGCTGCCGCCCGCCAACGCGCGATGTGCGCGAGAAATACCGTGACCGAGCCTGGCATATGTTGGTCAATGCAGGCGTTCCGAATGTCATCCCTTTCCCGGGATAACCTCTTTCCCCGCAGCCCGGCGCCCCAACCTGGGACGGCTGGCATTCAATTTGTTTCAGGTTAAGGCAGGCGGCGGCTTGCACAGGAGGTGCCTATCTCTCGATTAAAACTACACCCTTTCAAGATCTAGCCGGGCAAAAAACAATCCAACCAATTTCGGAGGAGACCATGTCGAATAGAAAAATTACACGTAGAGATTTTATCAAAGCAGCCGGCCTGGCAACCGTTGGGGCTACCCTGGCGGCCTGCACGCCGGCTTTAACGCAAACTGCCGCGCCAGCTCAAAATACACCAGCAGCGATTGCCACTGGCGGAGCTCCGTCTGTCGCCAAACCCATTGAGCTGGTTCACTGGAGCTGGCTCGTGGCGTCTGACGGTGAAGTTTGGCAGAAAATGATTGACGCGTTCAATGCCGCCAACAAAGATATCCAGATCCGCATGGAGATTGTCCCAGATGATCAGATCAGCCAGAAAGTGCTGGGCTCGGTGGCGGCGGGTCAGGCGCCCGATTTCGGCTGGAATACCGGCGGTTTGCAAGCCCAGTGGGCGAATGACGGTGTGATCATCCCGCTGGATGACCTGGCTGCCAAGACTGGTCTGGATATGACGGATTTCAGCGACACTTCGCTCAAAGCATCACGCGTGCCAAGGATGAACAATAAGCTGTTCATGATCCCCATGGACGCCATGTGTGAAGCCGTGGAGATCAACACCGATCATGCCAAGGAAGCCGGACTGGATATCAACAATCCCCCCAAGAACGGCGACGAACTGCTTGCCTGGGCGAAGGCGATGACCAAGATGAAAGATGGGAAAGTGGACCGCTCGGGTATCATGATGACCGGTTCTGGAGTCCAGCCAACTGTCACCTGGGGCATGGTCGCCGAGCAGATGGGTTTCAAGCGCGCCAGCGATGATCTTAAGACAGCTTGTGTCAACCCCGACAAAGGCAAAGAAGCCATGCAGTGGGTGCTCGACCTGTTCGACAAACACCAGGTGTCGACTCGCGATGTCACCGACCGCTACAAAGCATTTGGCAACGGGCAGGGTTCGATGTTCTGGACTGGTCCCTGGACGATTAACGGTTACGTGACGCAAGGCCTGCCGTTCATCAGCGCGCCATTCCCCAATGTCGGAGGTAAGCAGATCACCTATTACGAGCTCGGCGGCCTCGAGATGTATTCCCAGAAAGACACAGGCCGCTACGAGGCGACAATGAAGGCCATCAAGTGGCTCTCCGATAACAGCTTCCTATGGACCACAAAGGGTCGCGGCGCTTCGCCAAGAAAATCGATCACCAGCCGGCCCGATTACAACACAGCCGGTTCGGATTGGAAAGTGCGCGGCGCTTTTGTGGACAGCATGAGCTTCGCCACCATCGTGCCAGTGCCTGTGCTGGCAGCCGACGACTTCCAGATTTATGCAGGCGGCAACTTCCTGGCTACGCAGGTATCGGCGGTCATCGCCGGGCAAAAGACGATTGATGAATTCATGACGGCACTGCAGGAAAAGTGGCAGAAAGATTTGGATGCAGGCTAAAGCCAAGATTTGCGATGCTCAGTGCGGGTGGGAGGAAATCACCTCCCACCCGCCTCTCGATTGTTAAATTGAAGGCAAGGTTTGATCGTTATGCAGGTCCATCCGCTCTCCAATCGACAAAACATTTTTTCCAGGCTGCGCTGGCAAGGAAAAGCGATCCACTGGTCGGCTTATGTGTTCATCCTACCGTTTGTTGTGCCGTTCCTGCTCTTCACAGTTGGCGCGGTGCTGTTTGGGGCGTATGTAGCGTTCACCAAATGGGGGATTGTTGGCGCGCCGCAGTGGGTGGGTTTGCAAAACTTTCAGGATGTGTTCGCCGATGAACAGGTGTGGATTGCCTTCTGGAACACCCTGCGCTATGCGCTGATGATTGTCCCCAGTGTCGTCATCCTGGGGCTGCTTTTCGCTTTGTATGTCAACCAGCGCTGGCCTGGTTATATCTTCGCCCGCACCGCCTTTTATGCGCCGAACGTGGTCTCGGCGACGGTGATCGCTCTGGTGTGGGTGTGGATGCTGGACACAAAATTCGGGGTGATCAACCAATACTTGGGTATCTCCATTCCCTGGCTGACCAGCCCGCAGTGGTCAATCTTTGGGGTCAGCCTGGCTTCGGTTTGGTGGGATACCGGCCTGGCCTTTGTCTTGTTCTTGGCTGCGCTGCAGGAAGTAGATAACGAACAAAAAGAGGCGGCAGCCCTGGATGGTGCGAACCGCTGGCAAGTGTTTCGGTATGTCATCCTGCCGCTCATTCGTCCAACGCTGAGCATGGTGATCACTTTGCAGTTGATCACCACACTGCGCATTTTTAGCCAGGTGCTGGTGATGACCGATGGCGGACCAGCCAGCGCTTCGATGTCGGTGATTTATTATATTTACCGGACCGGCGTTTCGAGGAATCACCTCGGATTTGCTTCTGCGCTATCCCTGATGCTGTTCCTGGTCATTCTGGTGATCACGCTGGCCCAGCTCAAATTCATCCGGGAGAAAGATTGATATGTTGATAAGCCTGCGGAGAGCGCTGCGCGCCCGTAAAATGGCGCTGATCGATATTCCCATCTGGCTGACCGGCCTGCTCTTCGCCGCATTTTGGATCGCTCCCTTCATTTGGATGGTCAGCACCTCGTTCAAACCGCCCAAGGAAGTGATGACGCCTTATGTGGAGTGGCTGCCGCACACCTGGGTGCTGAGCAATTACGCCAAGGTGTTCGAGTCGCCGATTGCCAGTTGGGCGCTGAACAGCCTGATCGTGGCCGTCACCGCCACAGCCTTCGGGGTGGGGCTGGGCGCCATGGCCGGGTTTGCCCTGGCGCGCCTGCATTTCCCTGGCAAAGGATTGTTGTTTGGGTTGCTGCTGGCCTCGCTGATGATACCGACCGAAATGTCCATCATTCCGTTGTTCATAGCCTTTTTGAAAGTCGGCCTGGTGGATAACTACCCTGCCATTATTCTGCCCTCGGTAGCCAGCGTGATTTCGGTATATATCTTCCGGCAGTTCTTTCTCAGCTTGCCGGCCGAGTTGGAAGACGCCGCCGCCATCGATGGCGCCAACCGCTTCCAAATTTTCAGCCTGGTGGCGCTGCCTTTAGCGCGCTCACCGGCCATCGCCACGACAATCTTGTTATTCACGGCCAACTGGAATGCGTTTTTGTGGCCGTTGTTGATCACCTTCACCGATAAAATGAAGACGATGCCGGTTGGCCTGGCGATGTATGCCCCTGTGATCGGCGCTCACACTCAAATCGAAGGCTTTGGCCCTGCGATGGCTGGTGTTACTCTGTTGACCATACCCAGCGTCCTGCTGTTCATCTTCTTACAAAATTATTTCATCGAAGGGGTCACACGCACCGGCATAAAAGGTTGATGCAATCAAGGAATAAATGACCACTATAAAGAACGTCTCACATACAACGATCTACAAAGACCCAAGCCTGGCGCGCTGTGTAAACCAGGTCGTGTTGAAACAACGCGCCAATGGGCAAGTGCTGGCTGTTTTTAATGAGGAGCGGTTTCCTTACCATCATGACACCGGCCAGACTGTGCTGATGCGTTCGGATGATAACGGCCATACCTGGCGTGATTACCAGGTGGTGCTGCCGTTCACCCCAACGACCGGCAACTGGGACTGTGGCATCGCCGAGCTGGCGAACGGTGAACTGCTCATCAGCCTGACGATCTGCGCCTTCTTCAAACGCGGCGTGCGACCGGAGCAGCCCTCCTGGTCTTCCGAACCGCTGACCACCGAATGGGGCGATTGGACCTGGGCTTACCGTCTGCGTAATTGGATTGGAACATACGCCCTCAAATCACAGGATGGCGGCTTGAGCTGGAGCGCGCCGATCCCGATCAATGTGCTGCCGCTCAAACACGCCGGCACCCGCCTGGGGTGCTGGCCTCTGCCGGACGGATCGATCTTATTGGGTGTGTATGGGCGCATTCGGGGTTACGGCGAGGAGGGCGAAGGAGAGTCCACCCGTTCGGCGCTGATCCGCTCCGATGATGGCGGGGAGAACTGGGAATATTATTCAACGCTGGCGTATGACCCCGCCAGCATCATCGATTATGAAGAACCGGCGCTGCTGCGCCTGGCTGACGGGCGCCTGGTGTGTTTCCTGCGCACGCATGTCAACCCCAGCGGTGATGCCAAGAATATGGTGATGATCGTCTCGGAAGACAATGGCTTTTCGTGGACACCACCCAAATGGACCAACATTTGGGGCTACCCGGCCGAGCTGACACCGCTTCAGGATGGGCGTTACCTGATGATTTACGGCTACCGCCGACCGCCGTACGGCGTGCGGGCCATCATTTCTGACGATGGTTTGCATTGGGATGTAAAGAACGAATTTGTCATTCGCCTGGGAGGTGTGCCCGGTCAGCATGCAAGCGATCAGCCGGCATCGACCATGATGGATCCCACCAGCGGGCGGATGCGCGGCGGGGGCATCAACTGGCGCAACCCCGGCCTGTATCAGCATATCGGCTACCCCAGCGTTGTTCAGCTAGGCGACGGCAGCCTGCTGGCAGGTTACCATGAATGGACTGCTGACGACAACCCGATCCAGCAGGTTTTATGCACCCGGTTTGAGCTGGCGGATTGAAAATGATTCAGGAAGCCAGCCACAGTTTGATTCATAAAAACCCATATGCTTACAGTGCGCATGCCTTTATCAGCGCGCTGGCGAATGGCGAGTGGGTGGCGGTTTTCAACCAGGTGATGCGGCGGCCGATTATCTTGCACCCACCCAATGACCCGCAATTTTACAACTTGATGATCCGCTCGAAAGATGAAGGCCGCACCTGGAATACGCCGCGCGTGACGCCTGGATATGAATGGCACGGCGTTGAATGCGCCGGCCTGACCGCGCTGCGCGATGGCGCTTTGCTCTTGAACCAGTGGCGCTTCAACTGGTATCCTCTGGAAACTGCCCATAAGCTGGCAAGCAGCCAGGAGTTCTCGTTTCCACAGGATTGGGCGGCGGAATTGAAATCTGGTGGGGAAGTGCCAACCTCGGATGCCCTTCCAGCCGAAATGGCCGAATACGCACCTTGGGCGCGCAGCGGCGGCGCGGCGTACGTTCACCGCTCGACAGACGGCGGCCGCACCTGGGATCACACAGCCAGGGTTGAAACTGCACCTTACTCGGGCGGCTACAATATGCGCGGCGGCGTCGAACTTGCCAGCGGTGAGATCGTGCTGCCGCTGTGCGATGTGCCGAATTACAAGGTTGTGTTTGTCGTGCGCTCCAACGACGGAGGGCGCACATGGAGTGCGCCTCAAGAAGCGGCGCGCCTGGCTGGCCGAGAACTGGAAGAACCGGCGATGTTGGCTTTGGATGAACGCAGGCTGTTGTTAATGCTGCGCGATAACATCACGCATTACCTGCACAGCGCGGTCTCGGAAGATAGTGGGCATACCTGGTCAGAACCTCGGCAGACATCTATCCTCGGTTACCCGGCTCACCTGCTGCGTCTGCCTGATGGGCGCATCATGTGCACTTATGGTTACCGTTACGCGCCTTTCAGCATCCGGGCGGTGCTGTCTGAAGACGAAGGCCGCACCTGGGACAGCGAACAATGCCTGGTGATTCGTGATGGCCTGCCAAATAGGGACCTGGGATACCCAGCTACAGTTCTGTGCCGCGATGGCAGCCTGTTCACAATATACTATGCCCAGGACAGCGATGGGGTAACCTGCATTTGGGGGACGCGCTTCCGGTTGAGTGGTTAGATGGATGGAGCCAATGCATCCAAACCCCACTCGATCCTATCCAGCAGCAGACCTGGTTAATTTTGCAAGAGAGTTATTTCACGCGGCCGGCTGTGAGACTGAAAAAGCAGAAGTGCTGGCCGAAATCCTGGTAGAAGCGGATCTTTTAGGCCACACCACTCACGGCCTGGCGCTGGCAGCCGATTACCTGCTGGAACTGGAAAGCGGCGGCTTGTGCGCCGCCGGACAACCGAAAATTATTGTCGAGCGCCCGGCGCTGGCTGTATGGGATGGCGAGCGTTTACCAGGTCCATGGCTGGTGGTCAAAGCGTTAGAACTGGCCTGCCAGCGGGTCAGACAAAGCGGAGTGTTCTGCGTGGCTATCCGGCGCAGCCATCATATTGCCTGCCTGGAAGCATATCTGGGACGCGCCACCGGCCAGGGGCTGATGGCCCTCATCGCCTGCAGTGACCCATCGGCAGCCAGCGTGGCGCCGTTCGGCGGCCGCAGTGCGGTTTTTACCCCCAACCCGCTGGCGGTTGGTATCCCTACCAGCGGGGAGCCGATCTGGATCGACATGAGCGCTTCCATCACCACCAATGCGCTGAGCGCCCGCCTGGCGCGTGCCGGAGATCATTTTCCTGGTCAGTGGGCGCTCGATGCGGCCGGAAACCCCACCAATGACCCGGCGGTGGTATTCAGCGACCCCCCCGGCACACTTTTGCCAACAGGGGGCTGCGATCACGGTCACAAAGGATATGCCCTGGCGTGGCTGGTCGAAGCGCTCTCGCAAGGGTTGAGCGGGTACGGCCGCCGCCAGAAACCGACCACATGGGGCGCCAGTGTGTACATCCAGGTGATTGATCCAGAACTGTTTGCCGGCCTTGAGGAGTTGACTGCAGAGATGGATTGGACTGCTGCGGCCTGCCTTTCAAGCCCTCCAGTCGATGCTCGCAAACCGGTGCGGCTGCCCGGGCAAGCCGCCTGGCACAGGCGGCTGCAGGGTTTAGCAAATGGCGTTATACTTCACCCGGGTGTGCTGGAATCGCTTGCTCCTTGGGCGAGCAGATTTGGCCTCCGGCTTCCCGGTCAATAAAACCACTCTAGGTGTTAACATGGTGCCACCCGCTGTGCTGCGATTACATGAGGATGATCCACTGGCAGTCGCCTTGCGCGACCTGATAGCCGGGGATGAGTTGGGCCTGCAGAATGTTCGCGCGTTCCAGCCAATCCCGCGCGGACATAAGGCGGCCTTGCGGCGCATCGCGGCTGGTGAGGCGGTGCGAAAATTTGGTCAGGTGATTGGCTTGGCGAGCCGTGATATTCAGCCCGGTGAGCATATCCACACCCACAACCTGGTGTTTGTCCCCAGTCAGGGTGGGCATTTGGCTGAAATTCAGGAGAAACGCCAGGCGTTTCCGACCAGGCAAGAAGACAGCCCAGATACATTTATGGGGATTTTGCGACCGGACGGTCAGGCCGCGACCCGCAATTATATCGGGGTGCTGACGTCTGTCAACTGCTCTGCCACCACAGCGCGGTTGATCGCAGATCAGTTCAAAGGAGATCAAACCCTGGCGGCCTATCCGAATGTAGACGGCGTGGTGGCCTTAACCCACAAGAGCGGCTGTGCCGCTGGCGAAGAAGGTCCTGCCATCAATCTGCTGCGCCGCACTCTGGCCGGTTTTGCCCGCCACCCGAATTTCTACGCACTGCTCATCGTGGGATTGGGTTGCGAGGACAACCAACACAAACGGCTGTTTGAAGAGGCGGGGTTAGAAGCCTCGGAGCGGCTGAAAAGCTTTTACATCCAGGAATTAGGTGGGACGCGTGCGGCTGTCCGCGCTGGCGTTGAATATATTCAGTCGCTCCTGCCTATGGCAAACGAGGTTGTGCGCCAACCGCTGTCCGTGTCGCGGTTGAAGCTCGGCCTGCAGTGCGGCGGTTCGGACGGATTTTCGGCACTTACGGCCAACCCGGCGCTTGGAGTAGCGTCCGACATCCTGGTCAAAAAGGGAGGCACGTCGATCTTGAGCGAAACGCCCGAGATTTACGGAGCTGAAAATATTTTGCTCAGCCGGGCGGTTAACCAATCTGTCGGTCTGAGACTGCTGGAGCTGTTGGATTGGTGGCAAAGTTATGCCGCACAACACCAGGAAACGTTGGACAACAACCCCGCGCCCGGTAACAAAACTGGCGGCATCACCACTATCCTTGAAAAATCGCTGGGGGCGGTTGCCAAGGGCGGGCGCAGCGCGCTGCAGGCGGTGTACAATTACGCTGAACAGGTGGATAAACGTGGCCTGGTTTTTATGGACACACCAGGGTTCGACCCGGTGTCGGTCACTGGCCAGGTGGCGGGCGGCGCCAACCTGGTGTGTTTTACCACTGGTCGCGGTTCTTGCTTCGGCTGCAAGCCGGTTCCCAGCCTGAAGCTGGCGACCAACACGCCGCTGTATGAACGCATGCTGGATGATATGGATTTGAACTGCGGTCAAATCGCAGATGGACGGGCAAGCCTGGCAGAGATTGGAGAGCAGATATATCAACTGCTGGTGGAAACGGCTTCCGGAAGACGAACAAAAAGCGAGTTGCTCGGGTACGGCGAAGACGAATTCGCTCCCTGGCATTTCGGCGCTACATTGTGATATAAATTGAGGCGAGATATCCTGGTGAAACGAGCGGACGAATGAAACTTGTTACCTATCGATACGAAGGACGTGTCTGCCTGGGGATCTGGCGAGGTGAGCGGGTGATTCCCGTGCCTGCGCAGCGCTTCCCGGCTGATATGTTGGATATGATCGCTGCCTGGCCTGAGGTGCACGAAGAGCTCGCGGAATGGCTGGCGGGTGAGAGCGAGAATCACGCATTCAACATGGGTGAGATCGAGCTGCTCAGTCCGCTCACCAGACCAGGCAAGGTTGCCGCCATCGGCTTGAATTACCGTGACCACTGCCTGGAAGCCAACCTGCCAGTGCCGGTGCGCCCATTGGTGTTTGCAAAGTTCGTTTCTAGCCTGGCCGGGCCGCGGCAGGCAGTGTGTTTTGACCCGCGCCTCACACAGCAGGTGGATTTTGAGTGCGAGCTGGGGGTTGTCATCGGACGACGCGCCCGCAACGTGCCTGAAGAGCGAGCATTGGAGTACGTGTTTGGTTACACGATTGTCAACGATATCTCTGCACGAGATCTGCAGTTCTCAGATGGGCAGTGGGTGCGCTCCAAGAGCCTGGACACTTTTTGCCCGGTTGGACCGTGCATTGTCACCCGCTCAGAAATTGCCAACCCGCAGGCCCTGCGGCTGCGCTGCAGTGTCAATGGAGCGGTGATGCAAGACTCATCTACCGCCGAGATGATCTTCGGGGTAGCGCACCTGGTTGCCGATTTGAGCCAGGCGTTCACCCTGGAGCCCGGTGACCTGATCGCCACCGGCACCCCGGCCGGGGTGGGGATGTCGCGCAAGCCCCCTGTGTTTCTTAAGGATGGAGATATGCTGGTTTCCGAAATTGAGAGCATCGGCCGCCTGGAAAACCCAATCCGCCAAATTCAATTCCCAGCAGACTCCAGCTCCCAAGGAGAGTAACCATGGCATACGGAAGCACCAACCGCCTGCTGCGCGTCGACCTGACAGCCGGCCGCATCAGCAGCGAAGAAATCGATGATGATTTTTACCGGCTTTACCCCGGCGGCAAAGCGTTGGCCGGATATTTTCTGCTGAAAGAGACGCCGGCGCATGTTGATCCACTCGGACCGCAAAACCTACTGGTCATTGCCAACGGACTGCTGACAGGCTCGCCGGTCTCCACCGCCACGCGCTATGTCATCTCAGCGCGCTCGCCGCTGACCAACGCTTACGGCGAATCGGAGGCGGGCGGCTTTTGGGGACCAGAGCTGAAAATGGCCGGGTTCGAGGCCGTCCTGATCAGCGGCCGGTCGGAGCGCCCGGTGTATCTGTGGATTCAAGACGGCCAGGCGGAACTGCGCACAGCCGAACACCTGTGGGGGCATTCTCCGGCGGATGTGCAGGAGCAGATCCGCAGTGAGCTGGGCGACGACAAAATCCGGGTGCTGCAGATTGGCCGGGCGGGGGAAAACCTGGTGCGCTACGCCTGCGTGACGAATGACCTGCGGCATTTCAACGGCCGCAACGGCATGGGAGCGGTGATGGGTTCGAAGAATCTGCGGGCGGTGGCCGTGCGCGGCCACCAGCGCTACCTCAGCCTGGCGCAAGACGCGGCCGGACTGCAAGCTTTGGGCAAAAGGCTCTCGCAGGAAGCGCAGAAACACCCCAATAGTTGGGATTTACAGCGGCGCGGCACACCGGGATTGGTGGAAGGTTTGAACGCCGGGGGCATCTTCCCGACGCGCAATTTCCGCCAGGGGGTCTTTGAGCAGGTGGATGCCTTGAAATGGGAAGCGTACGAGAAAGAACTGCTCACCGCCCGGCGCTCGTGTTACGCCTGCGCGGTGCGCTGCAAGCGAGAAGTCGCCGTGGACGGCAAGGTTTCGGAATACGGCGGTCCAGAGTACGAAACCGTGGCGGCCTTCGGCTCGAACCTGGGCCTGGCCGACCTGGCGCTGATCGCCCGGGCGAACGAGCTGTGCAATTCGTATCTGCTCGATTCGATTTCGACCGGCGCCACCATCGCTTTTGCCATGGAATGCTTCGAACACGGCCTGATTGGCCTGGAAGATACCGATGGGCTGGAACTGCGTTTTGGAAACCCGGAAGTCGTTTTGCCATTGATCGAGAAGATCGCCAGGCGAGAGGGCGTGGGCGCCTGGCTGGCGGAAGGCAGTAAACGAGCCGCTGAAAAACTGGGCGGGGAGGCGCTGTATTTTGCCATGCAGGTCAAAGGCCAGGAGCTGGCCATGCACGAGCCGCGCGGCAAATACAACGTGGGCATGGGTTACGCCATTTCCGAGATTGGCGCCGATCACCTGGTGGTGGCGCACGACCCGATGCTTTCGAATCCCGATTCCTTGCCTTTCAAGAGTTCCCGGGCGCTTGGCATCACCCAGGCTCAGCCGCCCCGCCTGTGGAACGAAATCAAAATGATGCACTTCTACACGCTGGAGCGCTGGATCAGTTATGAAAAGACCATTGGCTACTGCTTTTTTGGGCCGGCGCCGCGCTCATTCATCCAGCCAGAGGATGTTTTGGCCTCGGTGAAAGCCGCCACCGGTTGGAAGATCAGCATGGAAGAAGCCCTGGAAGTGGGCGAGCGCGGCACCAACCTGGCCCGCCTATTTAATCAGCGCGAAGGTTTCGGGCGCGCCCAGGATACCCTGCCAGAGCGCCTGTTCCAGCCGCTCGAAAACGGCCCACTGCAGGGACAGGCCCTACCCAGGGAAGATTTCGAACAGGCGCTGACCACGCTCTACCAGATCAAAGGATGGGATCCCCAGCGCGGCGTTCCGACCCGCCAGCGCCTGGAAGCCCTCTCGTTGGAATGGGCAGCGGGCGGGGAGAATGAATGAAACTGCGCCTGGGCGGTCAGTTCGCTTTTTACCTGCCTGGCCATCCGGCTGAGGTGGAGGTTGATCTGCTTGAAACCGAGCGCCTGGTGGATGTGCTGGCGCGCCTGGGCATCCCGCCAGCAGAAATTCACCTGGCGGCAGTCAATGGCGAACTGGTGGAACTCACAACCTGCCAGGTGTCCCAAAGTGACGTGGTGAGCATCTTTCCACCGATTGGTGGGGGTTGGGCGCCGTGAGGCGGTATGCCCACCTATTCTTATTTGAACAGGTCCCTGGTGAGGAGGTGTTGAATGGCGGATCAAGAGATCGTGCGCAAGATTTGCCTATCGCTGCCTGCGACGGTTGAGACTGAAAATCATTTTGGGTTTTCTGTCAACGTGCGCGGTAAATTCAAAGGAATCGCCTGGACCTGGCTGGAGCGCGTCCACCCCAAGAAAGGGCGCGTGCCAAACCCGGCTGTGCTGGCCATCCGAGTGCGCGACCTGGAAGAAAAGGACATGTTCCTGGCTTCCGACCCGGAGAAGTTCTTCACCGAGCCGCACTATGCCGGCTTCCCGGCCATCCTGGTGCGCCTGGCAGCCATCGAGGAAGATGAGCTCAGGTATCTGCTGACCAACGCCTGGCGCTGTATGGCGCCGCCAGAGCTCATTTTATCTGGCGCAGTTCCTGCAGCGCCAGTCTCTCGCCGGCGTAAGCGCTAGCCAGGCCAACCGGAAGAGCCAGGGAAAGCAGATACGCCTGCCGAGGGTCAGCGCTGGCGGCAGCCAGCAGGCTGAAGGGAATCAGCACGGCCAGCAAACCGGCGAGCACGCCGCCGATGTTCAAGCCGGGCACATTTTCCTCGGCCAGCGAGGGGGCCATCAGAGTGCGGGCCTGACTGCGGCGCAGGATATCAAAGGCGGCGGCATAGGCCGCGCCAGCCGACAGGCAGGGGGCCAGGAAAAAGCCGGCGATGGTTTGTGCGCCGTCCAGGCGCGCCAGGGCGAGCGCCAACCAGCAGAGCAGGGTGGAAGCGGCCCAGCTCAAGAGCAGTTCGGAGCGCAGCAGCGCGGCCGGGCGGATGGGCAGAGAGCGCAGGAGCCACCAGCGTGCCAGATCGCTGCGCAGGCGGCGGGTGGACTGCGCGCCGGTCAATATCGCCCACAACCCGGCCAGGATGAGCTGGAGGGGTAGGTTGCCAGGTGATTTGCCCGCCCAAAACATGCCCAGGGCGGCGGAAAAGATGAGAACCCAACGGAAAAGCACATCCCAGCGTGGAGCGCGCCAGGTTTGCACGGTATCTTTCCAGAGAACGGCGGCCGCACCCGAACCAGCCGGCAGCGTGCTGGGGGCATGCAAGGGTCCCAGACGCTGGCGCTGGCTTTCAACGCCGGCCAACTCGCTGTTGCCCAAGGCCGAAGCGGCCTGGATCAAAGCCAGGCGGGCAGTCTCCTGCCCGGCGCGCCCCAGGTGCATGCGCTTTGATTGGCTGGCCAACAGCGCCAGCCCGCCAACACATTCGACCAGGCTGAGCAGGCAGGCGCCTGACCACGTCAGGGCGGCTGGCTGGTGTTCGAAAGCGATTTGCAAAGGCCAACCCAAAGGCAGAAGGAGCCCGCGCAGCGCGCCAAACTGCCAGGCGCTGGCGCCCAGCAAAACGGCCAGCGCCGGTGAGGCAAAGATGAGGGCCGGCCAATCTGACTGCCCATGCAAGCGGCGCGCCCCCAGACCCCACACCGCCGCCAAAAGGGCGGCCTGCAGGGGCAATACAATCGTTAGGGCGCGCAGCGCGGCAGCCAGGTACAGGCCGAACTGCAAGACGCTCACACGCCCAGAAATTTCCAACTCCACCAACCCAAAGGCGGCGATCACCGCGCCGGCCGCGAACGGCAGAACCTCGCCCAACCAGCCCATGGCAAACCAGGCCAGGCCGACCTGGCGGCGGTCTACCGGCGTCATGCACAGCAAGAAACGGTCTTCCTCACGGAAGATGAACGGACTCCGGCGGGCGGCGCGCCACAGCGCCAGCAGAGCATAGCTGGAGAGGAAGCCCACCGCCAAAGCGGCGGTTTGCGCAAAGGGTTCTGTCCACTGCAGAGAACGAATGACCTGGGCGAACAGGCCGCCAAACAGGGCAAAGACCGCGGCGGCCCAGCCCAGCCAGAAAAGGATGAAATATCCCAGGTACAGGCGGTTCGAAGCGCTGGGGTCGCGCAGGTTGTAGCCCAGGGCGCTCAACCAATAGGCGATTTGGGAATACGTGCGACGAGAGAAAAGCGTCCAGACCGGGTCCATTGATTAAAGCTCGACCAGGCGGCCCTGCTCCATGCGCAAAACGCGGTCGGCGAGCTGGCCTTTGAGCTCCGGGTCGTGGGATGTGAGCAGAAGGCTGGCGCCTTGCTGGCGCAGTTCAATCAGGCGTTGGGTGAAGAGTTGGCCTGTCTCGGCATCCAAAGCCGAGGTGGGCTCGTCAAGCAGAAGGACCTGAAAGGGCCGGATGAGAGCGAAAACCAACCCGAGTTTAAGGCTCATGCCGCGTGATAAGACGTGCGGGAACAGGTCGCGGCTGTCCCACAAGCCAAACTCTTTGAGCAGGCGACCGGCGCGGGTTTCAAAGCCCTGGCCGGCGCCGTGGGCATAGGCCAAAAAGCGCAGGTGCTCCCAAACCGTCAGCTCCAGATAAAAGCGCGGCACATCAGGCACAAAAGCTACACTTCGCATAGCCATTGGCTCGTCTGTGTAAAGATCATGACCGGCAATGGTTACTGAGCCGCTGGTGGGCCTGAGCAGACCGCTCAGGCAGAGCAGTAGCGTGGATTTGCCTGCGCCGTTGGGCCCTTCGACGATGGTGATCTCGCCTTCATTGAGATCCAGGTCAGTGGGCGCCAGGGCCTGGAAAGCGCCGTAAGAATGAGAGAGCTGGGTGGCGGTTAATATCGGCATGAATTCTCCTGATCATCAAGTATAGACCAGGATGGCAGGTTTGAACACCCGCGTTTCAGGGAAGGTTTCTCTCTCCGGTGTCGTTGTATTGGCGTTCGGCGTCCAGCAAGTTTTGGCGGAATTCTTCGTTGGAAGGCTCGAGACGCACGGCTTCCTGGTAAGCCGGGACAGCTTTATCCAGACGACCCAGGCTGTCGTACAATTTGCCTTGCAGGTTGTGTGCCGCCGCCCAGGAAGGAGCAATGCGCAGAGCCAGGGTGCAGTCATCCTGCGCCCCCTGCAGATCCTGCTGCTGTAAGCGCTGAGCCGATCGCTCAAAAAAAACCCGGGCGGCCAGCTGCTGAGCGGCAGGCTCTTCCTCACCTGCAGGGATGTGCTGGCCCAGGTCAGCATAATCAGCTTCTGCACTGCGTAAATTGGTGTGGGCATCATCTAACGCAGGGTCGATTCGCAGAGCCTGGCGGTATGCCAGGATTGCCGCCACCGGCTGGTTGAGCGCTTCAAGAATCAAACCGCGCAGGTTGTGGGCTTCACCCAGGTTGGGCGCCTGTTCCAGCGCCTGGTGACACAAAGCCAGGGCATCCACCAGGTTTTCACCGAGATCGTAAGCGCTTTGGGCCTGTTCCAAGACTGCCTCAGCCTGCTGAAGCTGGGCTCTGGTCTCATCCAACCTGGCTTTTTCCTGGCAATGGAAAGCCTCGGAGTTATCCGGCTCCAGGAGCAGGGCTTTGGCAAAAGCCTGCTGGGCTTTGTGAAAGCGGCCTAAACCGGTTAAAACCCGGCCGTGCAGTATGTGCACCCGGGCAGAGTCGGGGACTATCTCCACCGCGCGCTGGCAGGCATCCAGCGCGGCTGGCAGATCATGGTTGTGTTCCAGGGCATTTTCGACTGCTTCGATATCATCGAAAGCCAGCTCCAGGCGCTGGTCGAGGTTGAGCGGTGCATCCAGCTCGACGCCGCAGTGCGGGCAGAAAGCGTCCGCCTCGCGGATGCGTCCACCGCAGTCTGGGCAGTGTAATCCAAACAATCTTGAGAGCATTGATTTATGCCTTTCTAGGGTCGAATGCTTCGCGCACCCCTTCGCCAAAGAAATTGTAACCCAGCACCACTGAGAGAATCGCCAGGCCGGGAAAGGTGGTGAGCCACCAGGAGAAAAACTTGTAACGCCCGGCAGAAATCATAGCGCCCCATTCCGGTGTGGGCGGCACGGCGCCCAGTCCAATGAAGCTCAGGGCGGCTATATTTAAAATGGCGCTGCCAGCATCCAGCGAGGCTTTGACCAGGATCGGCGCAAACGTGTTAGGCAAAATGTGGGTAAAGAGAACTCGCGATGGCGAAGCGCCCAGAGCGATTGAGGCGGCGACATATTCATTGTTCTTGACGCTCAACACCTGCCCGCGCATCAGGCGGGCGTATTCCGGCCACCAGACCAGCGCCATGGCGATCAAGGCGTTGGTGATGCCGGCGCCCAGCACGGCGGCGATGGCCAGCGCCAGCACAATCGAGGGGAAGGCCAGGGTGATATCGGCAACACGCATAATGAGCAGATCGTACAACCCGCCGAAATAACCGGCCGAGGCGCCCACCAGGGTGCCGACAATCACCGCGATCACGATGACAATAAAGCCGACCGGCAGAGAAATGCGTGCACCGTAAATCACCCGGCTGAACAAATCGCGCCCCAGCTCATCGGTGCCAAACCAATAAGTAGGCGATGGCTCTTTCAGGCGGTTGACAACATCCTGGGTTATTG
Source organism: Chloroflexota bacterium (assembly GCA_029782365.1). GTDB lineage: Bacteria > Chloroflexota > Anaerolineae > Anaerolineales > UBA4823 > CAWBUW01. Next base: position 581,956 of record JAKOUW010000096.1, on the reverse strand, counting down.
GGTCGCGTGGAGCCACCAGCGGAGCAAAGACCGCCGCCAGGGTCCAAATCGCAATGATCGCCAGGCCGATCATTGCCAGTTGGTTGCGACGAAGCAGGCGCAGGCGGCGGTGCCACAGGCTTTCAGGGTTTTTCTCGACCGGTTTTTTCGCCAGGGTTGCAATTGCCATGGGATTAACTCTCGCGGATGCGCGGATCAATTAAGGTGTAGAGGATATCCACAGCAAGGTTAACCAGCGTGTAAAACAAAGCGATCAGCAAAGTAACCCCGGTCAGGGCAGGATAATCCAGATTGGCTGAAGCCTCCACGGCATAGCGGCCAATGCCGGGCCAGGCAAAAATTGTTTCCGTCATAATGGCTCCGCTCATCAGGCCAGCGAAAGCCAGGCCCATCAGGGTGGTGAGCGGAATAAGGGCGTTGCGCAAAGCATGCGAGAGGATCACCCGTTGTTCACGCACTCCCTTGGCGCGGGCAGTGCGCACGTAATCTTGCCGGAGCACTTCTAACATGGATGAGCGGGTGATGCGGGCAATCAGCGCCAGGGTAAACCAACCCAGGATGATGGATGGCAGAACCAGGTGACTGGCGGAACTCCAAAAGCCGGTCATGTCATGGGCGAGCAAGGTGTCCACCAAAAACAGCCCGGTGACCGTCTCAGGGGAGCCCAACCGTGCGTCGATGCGCCCTGGACCAGGGGCGATGCCCAGTTTGTAATAGAACAAGAACAGCACCAGCAGTCCAGACCAAAATGGCGGCATGGAAGCCCCTAACAGCGAGATCACTTGAGACACCTTGTCGATCAGCCTGCCGGAGCGCACGGCGGAGAGCACTCCCAGCGGCAAGCCGAACAGGATGGCAAATATGAATGATGCAATGGCCAGCTCGAAGGTGGCGGGCATGAAGGTGACCAAATCCTGTGAGACAGGATTTTTCGTTTTGAACGATAAGCCCAGGTCGCCGTGGAGTAAGTTGTTCAGGTAAACAACATACTGCACCGGCAAGGGTTTATCCAGTCCCCACTTCTCCACAGCCGCCGCCACCGCGTGCGGGTCTTCCATCGATTTTTCCGTCAGGATGACCGCCAGTGGATTCACCGGCACGATGTGAGTCACCACGAAGAGCAAAAGAGTGATCCCGATTGTCATCGGGATGATCAACAGCAGACGGCGCAGGATCGTGAGGTATAAGTTCATGGGGTAAATGCCGGGGCGGGCGCAGGCGCCCGCCCCGGAGAAGGGAAACTATTTAGAAAGAGTTGAAAGGTCTGCGAACCATACCGGGTGGAAAGCAAAGCCTTTCAGACCAGCGCTGAACACATGGACATACTGAGTCTGGTACAGCATGGTGAAGGGCATTTCTTCGATGAAGATTTGCTGGATTTTGTCCACAGCGGCCTGGCGCTTGGTTGGGTCGTTGGTGGTGCGGATTTCAACAGCCAGGTTATGGGCATCCGGGTTGTTAAAGCGCATGCGGAAGGCGATGGAGCGGTCGCCCAGGCCGAAGTAATCGGTCCACATCGTCACATCCAGGTAGTCGGGCGTCCAGCCACCGAAGGCCATGGGGAGCTGTTGGGCGCGCATTTGGGTCAGGTAAACAGATTGTTCCAGCGGTTTGAGGCTCAGGTCGATGCCAATCTCCTTAAGATCCGACTGAATCTTGGCGGCCACAATGTCACGGGTGGCATTGGAGCCGTAGTACATATCCAGTTTCACGCCATCGCCGTAACCAGCGGATTTCAACAGTTCTTTGGCCTTGGCAACATCTCGGCCTTGGGCTTTGCCTGCGCTGATGCCCATGATACCCACGGGGATAATGCTGGGAGCGCGTGTGCCGTAACCATTCAGGACGGCCTTGATAATGCCGTCATAATCGATGCCGAGCGCGATAGCCTGGCGGACTTCCTTCTTGCAGATGACGGTGAAAGAATCCACACTCTGCAATGTGCCGTATTTATCCGGAGAGTCCTTCTGGATTTGATCAGGGCAGGCATACGCCATCGCCAGGTAGTTTTCGTCGAGCGAGGTATCCACAGAGACAGCCAGGTTAGCGTCGGCCTTGGCCTGGTCAAACAGTGTGGTGTCTTCCAGGTTGGCATCCAGGTCGGCATCACCCTTCTGCACCATCTGCAGGCGGGTGGAAGGATCGCTCACATGCCGGATCACGACTTTGTCGAAATAGGGTTTGCCTTTGAAATAATTGGCGTTGACGGACAGGTCAATCTCGGCCTTGGGCGACCACTTGGTAAGGACAAAAGGCCCGGAGCCAGCGGAGTTCTGATCGAGCCATTCCTTGGCTTTATCGGTGTCCTTGGCGTCTTTGGCGTCAGTACCGCCGTGTTCCTTCACCAGTTTGCTGTCCTGGATGCCCAGGCTGGGATTGGCGGCGCTGGAAAGGAATTGCGGCAGGGGCTGAAGTTTGCCATCTGCATCGGCGGCGGTGGTGACTTTGACGGTGTAATCATCGGTGGCTTCGATCTTGCCCACGCCGTCCAGGTTAAAGGCTGGCGCGCCGGCGACATTCAGCAGGCGGTTCCACGAGAACACGACATCGGCTGCGGTCAGCGGATTGCCGGAGGCGAACTTGACATCTTTGCGCAGGTGAAAGATGAATTCGGTGAAGTCGGGATTGATATCCCAAGATTCGGCCAGGCGTGGGACGATGGTGCTGAGGTTGCCCGGGCGGATATCGACCAGCGTGTCATAGGTGTTGATGTGAATGAACAGGTTGGTGGTCTCGCCGGCGTAGGCCGGGTCGAGGGTGACCACATCATCCAGGTTCATGGCCAGGACGAGAGTGCCGCCGCTGGCTTTGGTTGGTACGGGAGGCGCCTGGGTGGTTCCCGGGGCTTGTGTGGTGGCCGGTGCACAGCCGGCCAGGATGCCGGCCAGGAAAACGGCCAGCATCACATAGGATAACAGACGGTTGACTTTCATTGTTCCTCCTTGGACAGAAACAAAAATTTAACTGGCCAGAGGCCAGGCCCACAACCCAATTGTTCATTACCTTTAACTTACAAGGAGAGAGACAGCAAACCTGGTCCGATTATATCAGATGAGCGCCTGAATGCGTTCAAGAAGCTCTTTTAATACCAGCGGCTTGCTCAGGTAACCGGTGGCGCCGGCTTGCAGACAGCGTTCGCGATCACCTGACATGGCGTAGGCTGTCACAGCGATGATTGGCAAGGAGGCAATGCGGGGATTGGGGTGCTGACGCAGGCGGCGGATGGTCTCCAGGCCGTCAAGGCCAGGCATCTGTAAATCTATGAGAAATAAATCTGGTTGAACGTCGGCGGCGCAGTCGAGCAGGTCTTTGCCGGATTGGACGGCGATCACCCGACAGCCCTTGGCTTTAAGAAAGTCTTTGACGGTCTGCAGTATGACCGCGTTGTCGTCGGCGATGGCGATCAGCGGCCCGGTGCCAATCTCTGGAGTGTCTGACGGCTCGGGAGGCATGTCATCTTCCGTCAGATCGGAAAGGTCCTGGCAAGATTTATCCCACGGCAAAAAGAGGGTGAACCGGCTGCCTTCGCCGAAGACACTCTCCACTTCCACGCGCCCACCGTGCAGTTCTGCCATGCCTTTGACAAGGGAAAGGCCTAAACCGCTGCCAGGGTACTGGCGGCTGAGGCGGCTGTCAAGCTGGACAAAGGATTGGAAGAGCCTGGGCAGGTCGGCGGAGCGGATGCCAATGCCCGTATCCGAGATGCAGAATGAAATTTCACTGCGCTCCACCCGGGCGATCACTTCCAGGCTCACCCGCCCCCCCTCGGGGGTGAACTTTACGGCGTTGCTGAGCAAATTGACCAGCATCTGGCGCAGGCGTCGCGGGTCGGCCCGCAGTGTGAGGTTAGCTGGATTCATGCTGAAGCCGATGATTTGCTTTTTTTGATGGGCGATCTCCGAGACCATTTGCAGGCTCGCTTTGCATATTTCGCTCACCTGACAGACATCGAACTGCATTTCCAATTTTCCGGCGGAGATTTTTGAGAGATCTAGAATGTCGTTGATCAGCTCCAACAGGTGGCGGCCGCTGGCTTCGATGTTTTGCACTGCTTTGAATTGTTTATCGTTCAGCAAGCCGTAGGTTTGAAGTTGGAGTGATTCGGAAAGACCCAGGATGCCGGTTAGCGGTGTGCGCAGTTCGTGGCTCATGCTGGCCAGGAATTCGTCCTTCAGCCGAGAAGCTTTTTCAAGTTCGATGTTGGCGGTTTTCAGCTCATCGCGGCTTTGGCGCAAAGCTTCCTCGGCCTTTTTGCGGGCAGTAATGTCGCGCACCACGCTTTGAACCATAAAAATCCTGCCGCTGTGGTCGCGCACCGCCGAAAGATTGACTTCCACGGTAATTCTTTGCCTGCTTTTGGTGATGAATGTCCTTTCATACAGCGGCACAACCTCGCCTCTTAAGATTGCCTCGAAGCGCGCCTGAGCGTCTGCCTGCTCTTCATCCACCACCAAGGCGGGTACATTGGTGCCGTGTATTTCCTGGTATTCTTTCCAGGTATAGCCGGTCATGGACAATGCGGTATTGTTCACCAGCAAAGTCTTGCCGTCCAACGAGAATAAGAAGATAGCATCGTTTGAGTTCTCGAACAAAGCCCGGTAAGTGGCCTCGCTTTGCCGCAGGGCGGCAGTGCGCTCTTCGACGCGCTGCTCCAGATCACGGTTTAGTTCTTCCAACGCTAACTGTGCAGTCTTGAGGTCGGTGATATCGGTGGCAACGCCGGCTGTGCGCACCAGCCGACCAATTTCATCAAAAACCGGGAAACTGCGATCCCAAATCCAACGCAATGAGCCATCAGGACGCTGAATGCGGTACTCTAACTCGGTCGGTTCTCCGTGCGCCTGTCGCTCCAGGGCCTGCGCCAGCCGCGCCTGGTCGGCGGGCAGAAGCGTGTCAATGAAACCATTCCTATTTTCGAGAAGGCTGTCCCTTGAACGGCCCCAGGTGGTTTCGTACGCCGGGCTGATATAGACCAACTTCATTTCCTGTAAATCCAACATCCAGAAGGTTTCCTGGATATTGTCGGCCAACTGGCGAAAGCGTTCATTGGCCTGGCGAAGTTCAACTTCAGATTGTTTGCGTTCGGTGATATCCCGGAAGTTAATTACCAGCGCATTGACACCGGTTTCATCGAACATGTTGTTATAGGTGCTTTCAATCCAGCGAATTGAGCCATCTTTGGACATGAAGCGGTACTGGATGTTGAATATTTCATGAGGCGTCTGTTGGATGCGGCGGTGGATTTCATCCAGGATGGGCAAATCTTCGGGGTACAAAAAATCACTCGAATTTTTACCGAGCAGTTCATCTGGCGTGTAGCCGAAAATACGCTCGACGGAGGGGCTGGCGTAGCTAAAAACGCCGTGTGCGTCCAGCAGGACAATGCCATCCGAGCCGTGTTCGATCAGGATGCGGTTGCGTTTTTCCACCAGGCGCACCGCTTCTTCAGCACGCTTGCGATCAATGGCGGTGGCTACCTGAGTGGAAACAAATTCAAGCATGCGCTGTTCGTGTTCGCTGTACAGGTTGTCTTCGCTGTAATCCTGGACGGCCATTACCCCAATGGTCACATCGTGGACGATCAACGGCACACCCAGCCAGGTGTTCGCCGGCGCGCCTATTGGCTCAATTCCTACTGCATCCTGCGGTTTTTCGTGCATGTACAGGAATGATTTTCCCGTTTTCAAGATATGGGCAGTCAGTCCGCTGCCCGGGTCAAATAATTGATCGTTAAATGTATCTTTTTCATCCACAGCATAAACGAAGCGCACAAAATCGGTGGAGCCTTCACGCAAGGCGATGAAGAAATTGTTGGCTTTCATGACCTTGGCGATATGCTGATGAATCTGGGGGTAGAGGTCCTGCAGAGTATCCACACTGCGGGCCGCATCGGCGATGCGGTAAATCGTCTCTTGCAGTAAAGCGGCTCGTTTCCGTTCGGAAATGTCGCGCGAGATACCGACGACCTGAATCTTACCTGCTTCGTTCATAGCGAAGGTTGTGGTGACTTCCGTGTTGATAATCGAACCATTCTTGTGAATCTGGTCCAGTTCGTCTGTGTAAGTCACCGGCTGGCGCTTCTGCAGGTACAGCGTGATGCGCTCTGCCAGCAGGCGGACGACTTTATCAACCGATTCTGGAGTGAGTGAATCGAACACGGAAGAATGCATGGCTTCATCGACCGAATAACCGAGCATCTTTGTCAATCCGGGGCTGGCAAATACAACCTGTCCGGATTCAATATCGTATATCCAAATAAAATCGCCGGTGTTTTCTGCGATCAAGCGGGACTCCTGGTCACGCTTGCGCAAAGCGCTCTCCATGCGCTGGCGGTAAGAAACATAAGCCAGAAATGCGCCGGCGGAGAGCAGACCAACCACCAGGCTGAGCCAGGCTACCCAACGATTGAAATTGGCTTCATAGCTAGGACCTGCCTGGCCAGCCAGCAGCCAATCATGCACACCGACTGTGAAGCGGGCTTTTACAAACGACAGGGAGCTCTGCCGCTTGATATCTGCCGGAGTGAGCCCAGAGGTGTGCGGGCTGGGAACAAAGTCTGGCAGCAGGCGTGGGGGTAAGAAGAATAACAACTGCGGGTTGGATGGATCGGTGTTGTCGAACAGGCTGATGGAGATATCTTCTGCGGTCAATGTCTCGACTGCCTGGGTGACCATGTTCTTCAGTCGAAATACGCCTACCGCCAATCCTGAGACACGGTTGTGGGATTCGGCCGCCATCACAGGCGCCAGAAAAAAGAGCACCGGCTCGCCGCCGGGAGACAAAATGACCGGGCGAGAAACTGCAGGTCCCTGGCTGTCAACTGCTTCACGGATTGCATCCGAGATGGCCGGGATGGAGGCAAGGTCGAATCCCAATTTGTCCTGGTTATCTGACAATGGTTCTGCGTACATCACCGGATAATAATCACTGCGCGCTGCAGGTGAAATTTTCTGGCCAGATTGGTCGGTCTGGTAAACATTCACTCCGTTGAAACCCTGTGCCCGCATGGCCTCGGTGAAGGCGGGCAGCTCGGCCTGGGTGAGGCGCGGCGTCCACATCAGCACTGTCAGGGCTTTGTTTTCGGATAAGACGGAACGAGTGAACGTGGTGAATTCAGCCTTGTTGACCTGGGTAGAGGAAACAAAAAAGCCCTGCAGAGCAGTGATTGCCTGGATGTCATAGCGATCCACGCTGGCGTGGACTACATCCGCGATCTCTTGAATATCACTCTGTAAGCGGGAAGCCAGCCGCTGTTCTTCATTCATTTCGATAACCATGAAGACCAATAATGAAAGGCCGATGATCAGGCTGGCGATTGGCCAGAGGGCGGGTTCTCGAACCGGTCGGGCATGCCTGCGCTGGTGTAAGAACATAATCGTGAACGGCGTGATCACAGTGATGCCGATCAGGTCACCGAACCACCAGGTGAGGAACAGGCGTTGGAAACTGTTCCAGTCGGAATAACCTGCCAATGTCAGGCTAGTCACCCCCACGCTGGCAGCGATCAAAGTGGTGTAGAAGAACAACCCGAGCGAAGCCAGCGTGTCCGAGATGGTTTCCGGAGGCAGGGTTTTCAAGGCACGGCGCAAGAGCCAGACTGTGACGCCAGCCTGCAGGGTGGAACCGGCGGCGATGGCGGCGGCAGTCGGCAGCGCCAGAGGTCCACTCAAAGCCGACCAGTTTACCAACAAAGAGCCAGTAAAGATCCCAGGGATGGCATGCCAGCCCAAGACGAGCACAGCCGCTAAAGCCAGGCCTGAGGGAGGCCAGATCGAAGTGACAATGCCCGGTGGGAGAGCAACCAAAAAGCCCAGGCGCGCGGTGAGGATATAAAGAAAACACACAACGAGCGTTTCGCCGAGGTACTGGAAAAGTTTTCGCTGGCTCTGATTCAATTTAGACCTGGCCTGAATGCTTATTTCATAATTCTATATATTCTTGATACAAGCGTCAATAAGGTTTGCATAAAAACGCAGAGACGCTGACAAATTTGCAAGCCTGTTCAAATATGAGCAATAACAATTGTGCAAAATGGCTTTTTTTGGCATGAATAATGCACTAATTATTGCACGGAGCGACAATCTATGATTATTCCCACACGTAAGACACCAGCGATCCTGGTGGTTGAAGACGAGACATTGATGGCGATGGATATTCAGTACCGCCTGGAGGGACTGGGATACCTGGTCACCGGACTGGCTGTGTCTGCAGAGCAGGCGCTGCACTCGATTCAAACCAGGCCGCCGAACCTTGTGTTCATGGATATCGCCTTGAAGGGGAGCATGGACGGAGTTCAGGCGGCTGAGATCATCCGCCAGCAGTACAACATTCCGGTTGTTTTCCTGACGGCGAACGCCGATAAGATCACCTTGCAGCGCGCCAGCCTGGCGCAGGCCTTTGGCTTTATCCTCAAGCCGTTCACCAATGATGAATTATCCAGCGCGGTCGAGATTGCTCTGTATCGTCACCAGATGGACGCGCGGCTGGTGGAGAGCGAAAATCGATTGCGCGCCATTTTTGAATCGGTGCAAGATGGCTTGTTCCTGATCAGCGATGATGGGCATGTTTTGGATGCCAACCCGGCAGGCTGCAGTATGTTGGGTTACCAACGCGAAGAGATTGTCGGGGCAGATATCCGCAGTTTGGTGTTTGATGCTCGTCAGGAGGCGGCGCCGCTGGCGCTTTTCCAGTCCAGAACGGCTGGCTCGCAGTCGGGCGCCACCTCCAGCCCACTCTACGAATACCGCCTGCGGCGGAAAAATGGCAGCGAACGCTGGGTAGAAATGAGCATTGCGCCGGTGCTGAGCGGCCTGGTCAACCAGGTGGTGAGCATCTTCCGCGACATCAGCGAGCGCAAGCTGTTGGAAGGCCATCCAGCGCAAGGATCCTTTTATGATGTATTGACACAACTGCCGAACCGTCTGCTGTTCATCGAACGGCTGAACCGGGCGCTGGAGCGCTGTCAGCGCAACGAAACCCTGCGCTACGCAGTGCTCTTCATGGACCTCGACCGATTCAAGGTGATCAACAACAGTCTGGGCCACCACGCCGGCGATCAGCTCTTGATCCAATTTGGCCAGCGCGTGGGTGGTGTGCTGCGCGCCTCTGACACGCTGGCACGCCTGGGGGGTGATGAGTTCGCCGTGCTGCTGGAAGACCTGGCCGGCATCGCGGATGCGCTGTTGGTCGCCGAGCGCATACTGGATGAGGTCAAGCGGCCTTTTGATTTGCGCAACCAGTTGATTTTTATCTCAACCAGCATCGGCGTGGTGTTCGATTCGACCGATTATTCCAGCCCCGATGATATTTTGCGGGATGCAGATATTGCGATGTACCGCGCCAAAGCGGAAGGCAAAGCGCGCTATGCCATATTCGATCACCAACTGCGCGCCCAGGCCATGACTCGCCTGGAAATGGAGACTGATCTGCAGATGGCGTTGGAGCGCCAGGAGCTCCAGGTGCATTACCAACCAATCCTCTCTCTGGCTAACGGCAAGGTGGAAGGATTCGAAGCTCTCCTGCGCTGGATGCACCCCAAATTCGGCGAGATCCTGCCGAACAACTTTATCCCGCTGGCGGAAGAAACTGGCCTGATTCTGCCGATCGGTTGGTGGGTGCTTTCCGAAGCCTGCCGCGCTCTGGGCACCTGGCAGCGGTTGTATCCCAGCCAGCCGCCCTTGACAATGAGTGTGAACATTGCCAGCCGCCAGTTGGCCCATATGGAAATGATGCCGCGCGTGCGTTTGGCGCTGGCACAATCTGGCATCGATCCGCGCTCGCTCAAACTGGAAATCACGGAAACACAGCTTTTGGATCATTCGCCGGAGACAGTTGACGCTATGAATCAACTGCGCACCCTGGGCATCCAGTTAATGGTGGATGATTTCGGCATGGGTTTTTCGTCGCTCAGCTACGTTCAGCGCTTTCCGATCGATACCATCAAGATCGACCGCCTGTTTATCAACCAGATTAACAGTTCCAACGCTTTTCCCGAGGTGGCGCGCATGATTATCTCCCTGGCGCACGAGCTGGGCATGGGGACGATCGCTGAAGGAATCGAAACGGCGGAACAATTCGAGCGCTTGAGAAAATTGGACTGCCCGTACGGCCAGGGTTTCCTGTTCTCCAAAGCGTTGGACAGCGGGCGCGTCCATTCGCTGTTAGACCGCCTGCAGGCGATGCCCGAAGCCTCCCAAGCTGAGATCATCCAGTTGTGCAACGACTTGTCCCCCTGAGGCATCGGCCAATTCGAGATGAAGGAGACTGGTAAGATTACATCGCGGCGGCCGCCAAGGCAAAGAGCGCCAGGTTGGCCGGCGAAGAAAAACGCGCCCAGGCCTGGGGAAGCGAATCCAGCAGAGCCTGCTTTTGCTGGCGCTTGACCGCCAGGTAATGTTCCAGCGCCTGGTAGAGCGGATTTGCCAACCCGTCAACGGCATTCGGTGTTGAAGCCAGCAGTCGTTCCAGGCCGACACAGGCGACTTCGGTGTCCTGCAAATCACCCAGGTGGTCCTGCAGAGCTTTGACCGTCTTCAGCACCGGCTGCGATTCTGGGCTCAAGACTTCTTTGAGAAAATCCAGCGTGTAATGCAAGCGCTTGACTTCAATGCGCAGGGCGTGGAGTTGGGTCAGGCTGGCAGTGGGCAGAAGTTCGCTGTAGGCGCGCACCGAGGCCAGGCGTGTGTAGAGCAAAACAGGCGCCAGGTCGCGCAGCAGGTTGGGCGAGGGGACGGGTTGGTTGGCGAATTCCCGCTGAGGGGGGTGTTTTTCTGCACTGGCGGGGGATTGCACAAAAGCATTAAAGCGCTGAACGATGTGTGCGTATTCCTGGCTGTCCAGAAAGGCGACCATTTCCTGGCGGGCGGCAGCCCGTTCGGACTGCCAGCCAGCCAGCACAGGCTGAAGCAAAACCTGGTCAGCCTCCGAGAGCAGGCGCAAATCCTGATTGGTTTTCTGCAGGAAAACATCCCAATCACGCACTTTGCCCAAGGTGCGGCCGACAATGCGCAGGTTTTTTACCTGCTGGCGCAGAGGTTTATTTTTAAATGCGGCGCCAAAGACATCGAAAAGGGCGCGCAGGCGGCGAGAACTGACCCGCATGTCATGCAGTGCTTCGATATCCTCACCCAGACGGGTGCCGGGTTCGCAGCGCAGAAGTTCGGCAAAATAAAATGAAAGATTTTTGACAGCGGCTTCTGCCAGCGTGTCGCCGGGCGCCAGGCCAATCGAAAGACGCGGCTGAACAAATTCTACCGGTGTTTTCCTCATTTCAGGCGGCTTTGTGGCATTTTCATAAACCAGGTTTGACTGTTAAGTGGGGGCTTGGTGCCTGGTTTGAGGCGCTCATAAGTGCCATCTGCCAACATGCGGCGGGCTTTGACATTATCGTTCAGGTAGATGTCGAGAATATTCTCGCGAATATGCCGAATCATGCCCGGTTTTTGCACCGGGAAAAGCACTTCCACGCGCCGGTCGATGTTGCGCGGCATCAGGTCGGCGCTGCCGAGGTAAATTTCCTCGGCACCGTTGTTGTAGAAATAATAGATGCGGCTGTGTTCGAGGAAGCGACCGACAATGCTGGTGACGGTTATATTTTCGCTGACGCCTTTGATGCCTGGGCGCAAACAGCAAATGCCGCGAATGAGCAGTTCTACCTTGACGCCCGCCTGTGAAGCTTCGTACAGCAGTTGGATAATCTGTGGATCCACCAGGGCGTTCGCTTTGAAGATCAGGTGGCCTTTGCGGCCTTTGGAGGCGTGTTCGATCTCGCGGCAGACCAACGACTCCAGGCGACTGCGCAGGTTGACAGGCGCTACCAACAGCTTGCGGTAATCTTCTTTTGTGGAGTAGCCAGTCAGGTAGTTGAACAGGTCGGTGGCGTCGGCGCCGATTTCTTCATCGCTGGTGAACATACCCAGGTCTTCATACAACGTGGCAGTCAGAGCGTTGTAGTTACCGGTCGCCAGGTGGATATAGCGGCGGATGCCATCACCCTCTTTCCGCACCACCAGGGCTATTTTGGAGTGTGTTTTCAGCCCCAGTAAGCCATAAATCACGTGTACGCCCTCTTTTTCCAGCATGCGGGCCCAACCAATATTCGACTCTTCGTCAAAGCGGGCTTTGAGTTCGAGCAAAACAGCCACCTGCTTGCCATTTTGCACCGCCTCCAGCAAGGCATCCACCACGGGCGGCTTGCGCCCAACACGGTACAGGGTTTGCTTGATGGCCAGCACATCCGGATCGCGCGCCGCCGCTTTGAGAAAATCAATCACAGGAGAAAACGACTCGTACGGATGATGCAGGAGGATATCGCCCTGCCGGATGGCTGCGAAAATATTGGGCGGGTTCGGCCCATTGCCGTTGCCCCCCAACAGCGGCGGCGGCATTTTGGGTTTGAAGGGAAGTTCTTTGAGATCGTGGCGGTCGATTTGGAATAATGCCATCAAATCACTGATGCCCAGCAGGCCATCAACCGCATACACATCGTTGCGGTCAATCTCCAGGTTCTCGATCAGGATTTCGCGAATATATTCGGGCATATCATTGTTGATCGTCATGCGGGTGATCGAGCCAAAGCGGCGCTGGCGCACACTCTGCTCCATCGTCTCCAGCAGGTCTTCCGCTTCCAGCTCTTGGATCTCCATATCCGCATCACGCGTGACGCGGAATGGATGCACCCCCACCACCGTCATGCCGGGGAAGAAAACGTCGATATTGGCGGCTATCACCTGCTCAATCCACACGAAATAATGGTTGTGTGGTGGAGTGCCATCGCGCCGGCTGGCGCCAGAAGAGCGCTTGATCGGCACCAGGCGAGGCAGTAGAGAGGTGGGCACCTTGATGCGCGCAAAATGCTCTTTGCCCTTGGCGTTGCGCACGATCACAGCCAGGTTGAGGCTGAGGTTGGAGATATGGGGAAAAGGATGGCCGGGGTCGAAAGCCAATGGGGTGATGACCGGGAAAATGACGTTGTCAAAATACTCTTTTACCGTCTGGCGCTGTTTTTCATTCAACTCCTTGTAATCCAGCACAAAGATGCCCTCTTTGCGCAGAGCTGGAAAGAGCGTATTGTTCCAGCAGACGCGCGAGCGGCTCATGATCTGCTGTGAGAACTTGCGCACGGAAGCCATGTTCTCGGCGGGAATCAGCCCATCTGGGCCGGTCGTGTACACGCCGCTCTCGATTTGCTTGCGCAAACCTGAGACGCGCACCATGAAGAACTCGTCCATGTTGGAACCAACAATCGAGAGGAATTTCACTCGATCGAGGAGAGGGTTGGTTTCATCCTCTGCTTCTTCCAGGACACGAATCTGGAATTCCAGCAAGCTCAACTCACGATTAAGGTAGAGTTGAGGCGAGAGCAGGTCTGGCTTGGCCTCGGTGGTGGGAATTGGGTTGTCTGAAGATTCGGGCATAACAGCACCTCGTCTATTCATTTTAATCTAAAGTGGACAAAAAATGTAGGGGTATCCGGTTGTTTGCCCGAGGTGTATAATCTCAGTATTCTCATCTTGTTGATCGATTGACAAGAAAAGTCATGTAATTTCCCCCGCTTGTTGTTATAGTAATTCAAAGTACCCATATGGTTTGCTGGAGGAGGCCGCCATGCTATGCAGTTGTTTTCGCCAACAGGTTTGGATAAATTTATTAATTTGCCTGGCGCTGATCGCCAGCCTGGGCGGTTTGACGCCGGCGCGCGCCGGGGTCAGCGGGCCGGCGTATATCATCACAGTCAACGACACCGGAGATGGAAACATTAAGAACAGCACCATCACCCTGCGTGAAGCGCTGTTGTTGGCGCGCGGCGGCACCACGGCCACCGGCACGAACCACTCTTTGAATGACGCCGAAAAAAACCAAATCACCGGGTGCACCTTCACAGGCTCGAGCAACAACTGGTCAACCAACGTGGGCTGTGGGGCGGGATATGAAGATACCATCCAATTTACCGGCATGGGAGTTGGGTCGTTTATTCACCTGGCTCTGCCGCTGACCCCGGTCAGCGACAGCGGCGCGGCGACGAACGTGGACGGCGGCACGGTTCTACCCTTCATTGATGCAACCGGCATTGGCGCAGGGGATGCCTGGACAATTTCTTCGAACAATAACACGATCACGAATATCGCTGTGTACGGTGCACCCCAAGGCAGCAATCTCACCGTCAGCGGAAGCAGTAACCTGCTAGATGGGTTAATTTCGTACAGCGCCAATGCCAATGGCATTCACATCACCGGCAATAACAACACACTTAACAATGCCAAGATCGGGGTTAGCTACCTGGTGACCTGCCTGGCAAACCACGGGCAGGGCATCCTGATTGACGGCGGCGCGTCAGGCGACACCGTAAAAAACAGCGTGATCGGCTGCAACGATGGCAACGGCGTGCAAATCTCTGCCTCAGCCTCAGCGGGCAACCACGTCATCGGCCCCAATAACAAAATCGGCGTGGACTTATCTGGCTCAGGCGATCGCGGCAATGGGCTCAGCGGCATCTGGGTGGCTTCGAATAACAACCAGGTGACCGGAAACCAGATCGGATTCAACGGCACCGACGGGCTGGATCTCAATGGAAATTTCAACGTGGTGATCAGCAACACCGTCGCCAGCAACACAAATGAAGGCATTTACCTGTTTGGGACAGCGTTTTTTAATTACCTGGGATGCACCAACCTGTGCGGGCAGGTTTTCGGCAATCGACTGACGGGCAATGGGCATTACGGCATCAGCATCTACGGCAGTTCGAGCTTCAATATAGGAGTTGGTAATCAAATTGGCTTTGCCGCAGACGGGGTGACTGCCGATGGCAACCTGTTGGGCGGCATATATATCGCCAACGCACATGACAACATCATCGGTGGGGCAGGCGCTCAAGCAAACTATATCGCCGGCAACCAGGGCACAGGCGTTGTCCTGAATGCGCTGGCTTACAACAACAAACTGTACGGCAATTATATCGGCTTATCGAAATACAACAGTGGGTTACGCCAGATGCCCAACCTGGGACGCGGCGTTGAGGTGCTCAACGGCGCGCATGATAACCAGATTGGTAACCAGGCCGCTGCAGGCCAGGGAAATTTTATTTACTATAACAACCTGGAGGGAGTGTTGATCCTGGGCAGCAGCACCGTGAAGAACCAGGTCAATGCCAATGAGATTTACTTTAACCATTTTGCCGGTGTGAAGATCGACTCGACCGCGCATGACAATATCATCGGCAAAGACGCCAGCCGGCAGAATATCATCAGCAAAACCGCCTCCGGCTCGGGAGTGGTCCTATCCAATGGGGTGTACAGCAATACAGTTGGATACAATATCATCGGCTCGGGTGTCAGTCTGGCCACCCTGGCGCCCAACGACCAGGCAGGTGTGTTAATTCTGGGCGGAGCGCACGATAACCACATCGGTGGGAGTGGAGCGGCGGGCCAGTGGTTCAATCACATTCTATACAACGGCCGCACAGGTGTGACCATCCAGGATTCGGCCACCCAGAATAACGACATAATCGGCAACGTGATCGGTGGCAATCTGTGGGCGGGCGTTTTAATCACTGCCACGGCGCACGATAACCGCCTGTTAAACAACAGCATTGGTTTCGAAAGTGGAGAGGTTTCTCAAGGCAATTTACAATACGGTGTTTACCTGGACGGAGGCGCCTATCAAAACATCATCGGTGATAAGAGCGGTCCAAACAAGATCTGCGACAACCAAATGATGGGGGTGAATTTATACGGAAGCACGACCAGCTACAACAAGGTCAATGCCAACCAGATCTGCAATAATGATTTTTCAGGCGTCATGCTGGGTCTCGGCGCCAATCATAACACGATTGGCGCTGACCTCTCGAACGCCAACACGATTTACGGCAACCAGAATTTCGGTGTGCTGGCGGATGCAGCGAGTTTCAATTCGATCTCTTACAACAAAATTGGGATCAACGGGGCGCTGCCGGCGCCCAATGCCTGGGCGGGAGTAATGATGGTCAACAGTTCACATGACAATCTGGTTTTTGCCAACACCATCGCCTATAACGGACGCCAGGGTGTGCAGATTATGGGCTCAGCCACCACGAAAAATGAGTTCACATTGAATACGATCTTTAACAACGGGCGTGATGGAATTTTGGAAGGCAGCGGCGTGTCAGGAAATTGGTGGTCGCACGTCATTATGTACGGCAATAATGGATTGGGGATCGATAGAAACGGTGGCGATGATACCCAAAATATCATGAATGTGCCTTATCCGAGCATCACCTCGGCGAACACTGTGGGCGGGACGACGACGATCAAAGGCAGCGGACTGCAAAGTGTGGTTGGCACATCGACGGTTTCTGTGGAAGTGTACTCCGTGGCGATTAACCCGTTGGGCTTTGCCGAGGGTATGGCTTACCTGGGAAGTGCCTCAACCCTGGGGAACGGATCCTGGACTCTGGTGACGTCGACGGTCTCGCCGCACTGTTACGTGGCCTTCGAGACCATCACGATCGGCGGTGTGTCGACCTCTTCAGAGTTTGGGCGCAGCACCTGTGGGTTGTTCATGCCTTATTTGAAACGCTGAGCAGATACCGAAGAACGGGTGGCTTATTGGGCGAGCCTTACGGCTCGCTCAATGGACTGCACGCGCCTGGCCTGCGTAACGTTCGTTATCCAGATGGGTTTAGTTATGTAGATAAATATTGTCCAGATATGTAAATAGTATATCTTTGTCGGCCGCAACTATACAAAAGATCATTTAAATCGAGAGGCACAGTGAAAATAAATCTCTAAAATAAGAACATATTAATCCCCAATTCGTTCTTGTATTTTGAAAAGGTGAACGTGGTTGCATTGACCATCCGCCAGAGAGAAATACTCCGTATGATGTGTGAGGCGAACCAGCCGACCAGCGCAAGTGAGATTGCCGCTTCACTAAATCTGACGGTCAGGCAGGTGAATTACAGCCTGCTGGGGATTCGTGCCTGGTTGAAGTCCAACAAATACGAATTGATTGTCACACCAGGCGCCGGGGTATCCGTTTCCATCCCACGCGACGAAGTGCGCGGCCTGTTCCAGGATATGAGCCAGCGCACCGCCCTCCAGGTAATTTTATCCGTAAGCCAACGCCAGCAGTGCCTGGCGTTGTTTTTACTCACCCAAAGTGAGCCGGTCATCGTCTCGCAGTTGGAGCAGATCGCGCAGGTTTCGCGCATGACCCTGATCAAAGACCTGGATAAGATCGAGGGCTGGCTGATGGGCCGCGGCATTGTGCTGGTACGAAAGCCGCATTTTGGCATCCAGGTCAGCGGTGCAGAGCGTTCCTGCCAGCAGGCGCTGGCGGAAGTGCTGTGGAATGAAACCCCGTTCAGCGGAGATAAGGTGGCAGAGGTTTCACACGGCGAGGGTTTGGTGTTCCTGCTCCATCAGCATGCTGGCCTCAATCCGCTCAGCGATTATGCCGACAAATTGTTGGGGCGCATCAAAGTTCTGCGGGCGATTGGGTTGGTGGCGAAAGCGGAAGACCAGCTCGGCGGGAGATTCACAGATAATGCCGTGCTGCACCTGGCGCTGATGTTCGCCATATTGTCCTATCGGGTGCAGACCCAGCATCACCAGCAAGTTGATGAAACCAGTTTGGGCCAACTGCAGGGCTCACCGGCCTGGGAAGCGGCAGTGTCTGTGGCGAGCCGTCTGAGCAAAGACGCCAACGCAACCTGGAAAGAGGCCGACACCGCCAGCATTGCCATGGAACTGCTCTCGGCCCCGCGCAACGATATCCTGGCAAGTGAGCTGAATTCCGAAAATGGCTTCTCGGTTCTGGTCGATCAGCTCATGGACCACATCAGCCAGGCATTCGAAATTGTCAAGATAAAACAAGACCGCACCCTGCGCAACGGCCTGGTGAACAATATCGCACCTGCCTGCTATCGACAGCGGTTTCAGCTCTGGTTCCCCGAGGCTTTGAATGCGGCCAGCCTGCCCGAACAGCCAGAAAAAGAACAATCGATCGCGCAAGATGTGGCGCGCATGGTCAATCTGCACAGCGGTGTGCAGCTGCCGCAGATTGAAGTCAACAATATTGTGGCGCTTTTGAGGGCAGCCTACATCCGCAACCGGACGTACCCCTTCGAACGGGTCATCGTGGTCTGCCCCAGCGGCATGGCCACCGCCCAACTGCTGGTGGCGCGCATTAAAGTGCGCTTTCCTTATCTGAACACTCTGGAAGTTATCTCATTGCGTGACCTGACGCCGGCTCTTGTGTCTGCGGCAGATTTAATCCTGACCACGGTGCCTTTGCCGCGCCAGTTCGCCAACAGCCCCAAAGCCATCCAGGTGCACCCCTTATTGATGCCGGAAGACATCGAGGCCATCACCCAGTTTTTAAGTTAACGGTACTTTCTCTTGGTTATCTGGCAGTCTGGTGACTGCCTGTAATGCGGGCAGCAACCCGGGTAGCCCGCCAATCCAATCCACCCTGCGCAAGCAGGCATCCGTTTTCAAGGTTTGAAAGGAGAGAGTGAAATGCGTGAGAAGTTACAACAATTAGGTGGTTTCCTGGCCGGGATGGTCATTCCCAATATCGGTGCGTTCATCGCCTGGGGTTTGATTACCGCATTGTTCATCCCCACCGGCTGGATACCGAATGAAACCTTCGCCAAGCTGGTCGGCCCAATGATCACTTACCTGCTGCCCCTGCTGATTGGTTACACCGGCGGCAAGATGATTCATGGTGTGCGCGGCGGCGTGGTCGGCGCGGCGGCTACCATGGGGGTAGTCGTGGGCGCGGGCATCCCCATGTTCCTGGGCGGCATGATCATGGGCCCTCTGGGCGGCTGGTGCATCAAGAAGATCGATGAAGTTTTGGAACCCAAGATCCCTGTGGGCTTCGAAATGTTAATTAACAACTTCTCGGCAGGCATCCTGGCTGTCATCCTGATCCTGCTTGCCGATGTAGTGATTGCTCCGGTGGTCACCGCATTCAGCGACGGCGCAGGCGCCCTGGTCAACTGGCTGGTCAGCGCCCGCCTGCTGCCCCTGGCGGCGATCATCATCGAACCGGCGAAGATCCTGTTCCTCAACAACGCCCTCAACCACGGCGTGCTGGCCCCCTTGGGCGTGGCTGCCGCCAAGGATACCGGGAAAGCCATCCACTTCTTGCTCGAGACGAACCCTGGCCCCGGTCTGGGTTTGCTGGTGGCTTTCTTCTTCGCCGGAAAGGGTATGCTGAAAGAATCTGCACCAGGCTCGATGATCATTCATTTCCTGGGCGGAATCCATGAAATTTATTTCCCCTACGTGCTGGCGCACCCCATCATGGTGCTGGCAATGATCGCTGGCGGCTTCTGCGCTGACCTGTGGTTCGTCATTTCTGGCGCCGGCCTGGTTGCGACACCCTCGCCCGGCTCAATCTTTGCTTACATTGCCGTGACACCTCCTGGTCAGTATTTCCAGGTGTTTACCGGTGTTTTGATCGGCGCTTTGGGCTCCTTCCTGGTGGGCACATTCATTCTGAAAGTGCGCCCGGTCCCTGAAGCTGAAGAAGAGACAAGCACCGCTCAGGTGGCGGCCGTGCCCGGCCTGGGTGACTAACCTGCCGGATCAAATTTCTGGGATTGGAGGTTGTTGGCTCAGGCCAACCCTGGGTCAACTCCTCCATTCTTCAAATGTGAAAGGAGAGTTATATGGCACAATCCATTTCTGCGGCTCAGGTCAAAATGATCATACTGGCGTGCGAGGCCGGCATGGGCTCCAGCCTGATGAGCGTCAATGCGCTGAAGAAGAAACTGAAAGCGGCCAATGTGACCGACGTGACCGTGGTGCATAAACCAGCCCGTGAAATTCCCCCCGAGGCGCAGGTGGTGATCGTGCACAAAGGACTGGCTAAGACGGCCAAAGCGAAAGCCCCGCAGGCTGTGGTTGTGGCTTTCAACCATTTCTTAAATGACCCAATATTTGATAAAGTGGTCAAAGCTCTGGTCGATAAAACCGAAATCGTGACAACCGAACCTTAAACCAAGTTCATTGGTTACTACGCCGCAGGTTGTGCGCGGCCGAGAAAGGGAATGCAGGAATGGCTATTCTTTCGAACGACCGGATCAGCCTGGGCGCGCAGGCTGCCGATAAAGTCGAGGCAATCCGCAAAGCGGGTCAATTATTGGTGAATTCAGGCTGTGTGCTGCCAGCCTACATCGATGGCATGCTGGCGCGCGAGCAATCAATGTCCACCAGCCTGGGCAACGGCGTGGCGATCCCGCACGGCATCTATGAAAACCGCGAGCATATTTTGAAAACCGGCATCTCAGTATTGCAGTTAACTGAACCGGTCGCCTGGGAAGACGGCGATGAAGTGCGCCTGGTGATTGGCATCGCGGCCCAGGCCGATGAGCATGTGGGGGTGTTGTCCAACCTGGCAGAAGTCATTGAAAATGATGACACATTGACCGAGTTGTTCCAAACCCGGAATGCCGAGGTAATCATCAAATACCTGGGCGCAGCCCAATCTTCTTAGCATTTGCCCAGCGTGAATAATCCTGCGGGAGCAAAATGGACGGTCTATTATGAAACAAGTTGAGATCGTTATTGAAAACTCGACCGGTTTACATGCTCGACCAGCCAAGGTGCTGGTGAACCTGGCCAAGCAGTTTAAATCAAATATCAGCATCCAGCACGGTGCGAAACGTGTCAATGCCAAGAGTATGGTTTCAGTGCTGACGCTGGGCGCGGTGAAAGGCAGCCTGGTCACCTTAGAGGCGGCTGGAGAAGATGAAGAGAAGGCCATCCAGGAGATCAGCTCGGCTATGCGCGGCGGGCTGGGTGACGTAGAGCCGCCCGCGGCGGCTCCACGTGAGGAGCCGCCCGCGGAGGCGAGCGTTTCTCAAACCACAGCAAAACCCTTGAAGACAGCAGACGCACCGGCTGGATCGGTCACGGAGGCTGGAAAAAGCGATCGAGCAAAGAACATCTTGCGCGGCATCGGCGCCGCGCCCGGCATCGCGGTCGGTCCGGTGTTCCATTTCAAACAAATGGAGCTGGACATCGAAAACCGCGAGCCGCCGCCCGGCAGTTTGAGCCTTAACGAAGCGCTGGCGCAAGCAAAGGATCAACTGAAAGTTTTGTACCAGCGCATGGTTGACCGCAAGCTGGCCGCCGAAGCCGCCATCTTCGATGCACACGGCGAACTGCTGGACGACCCCGAGCTGGTTGAGTCAGCGCAGGAGCGTGTTAAAAAGGGTGAAAATCCCTTGAGCGCCTGGAGAGACGCGGTGGAAGAGCGCGCCGCGGCGATTGGCTCTTTGAAAGATACTTTATTGGCGGCGCGCGCCGATGATCTGCGCGATGTCGGCAGGCGTGTGCTGCGCCTGATGCTCGGCATGGGGGACAAGGGCATCACTCTGCCCGATTACCCGGTCATCGTGATTGCCGAAGAATTAGCGCCTTCAGATACGGCGATGTTCGATGCAGAGCGAGTGCTCGGTTTTGCCATCGTAAACGGCGGCCCCACCTCCCACATTGCCATCCTGGCGCGGGCCATGGGCCTGCCGGCGGTCGTCGGGGCCGAAGAAGCGATCTTGAAATTAGAAGTGATGACCCAGGTGGCGCTGAACGGCAACGACGGCACCCTGGCGGTCAGCCCTTCGCCGGAAACTCTGGCGCGTGTGGTCGAAGAACAGCGCCGCTGGCTGGAAGAACGGCGAACAGCGCAGGAGCAGGCGAGCAATCCGGCTGTCACGCTGGATGGATATCATGTGGATGTCACGGCGAATGCCGGCTCAGATGCGAATGCAGTCGAGGCGCGTAAGAAAGGCGCCGACGGCATCGGCCTCCTGCGCACCGAATTTTTATTCCTGGAAAGAACGACCGCTCCCAGCGAAGAAGAGCAGTTCGGCGTGTACCGCGCCATTGCGGAAACCATGCAGAATCTGCCGGTGATCGTGCGCACGCTGGATATCGGCGGCGACAAGCCGGTGCCGTATATCCAGATGAAACCAGAATTGAACCCTTTCCTGGGTGAGCGCGGCATCCGACTGTGTCTGAACCGGCCGGATTTGTTCCGCCAGCAACTGTGCGCCATCCTGCGCGCTGCGCCGCATGGCAACTTGAAGATCATGTTTCCCATGGTCAGCGACGTGGCCGAGCTGCGGCGGGCGAAAGCTTTATTAGAAGAAATCCGCCTGGAATTGAACCTGCCCGCGGTGCAGGTAGGGATTATGATTGAAGTGCCTTCAGCCGCTCTGCTGGCTGAAAAATTTGCACCTGAAGTCGATTTCTTCTCCATCGGCACGAATGACCTGACACAATACACACTGGCCGTGGACCGCGGTCACCCGGCGCTGGCGGCGATGCACGATGGGCTTCATCCGGCAGTCCTGCGCCTGATTGCCCACACCATCGAATCGGCGCACCGCTACGGGAAGCGCGCCGATATTTGCGGTGAGCTGGGCTCAGATGCAGCGGCGGTGCCGGTTTTGATCGGCCTGGGCATGGACGAACTGAGTGTCAGCATTCCCTCTGTGCCGACGGTAAAAGCCCAGGTGCGCCGCCTGCGCATGAGCGAGCTGCAGCCGCTGGCAAAAAAAGCTCTGGAATGCGCCAGCGCGCGTGAAGTGCGAGACCTGGTGCGCCAGGAATTGAAAATGTGAACGACGGGCGGCGAGACGTCCCGATCAGAAAAGGAAAATCATATGGGCGAAAAATATCAAGCCTACCGAAAACTGAATTATCCACTCCCGGCGACCAGCTATGCCTGGAACCTGTACGGCGCGGGATTGGAAAACATGGGCCACAACGGACTGCCGGAGGGGTTCAGCGTGCCCGAGCCGGGCGATGACCAGCTCCTGGTGCGCATCGACAGCGTGGGGGTGTGCTTCTCAGACGTCAAGATTATGAAACAAGGCGGCTCACACCCCAAACTGTACAACCGTAACCTGGCGGTAGACCCCACCCGTTTGGGACATGAAGTAGCCCTGACGGTGGTAAAAGTTGGCAGGAACTTGCAGGAGCAGTACCATGCTGGACAGCGGCTGGCGGTTCAGCCAGATATTTACCAGCAGGGGAAGAGCACAGCCTACGGTTATACCATTCCGGGAGGGCTGATTCAATATCACCTGATCGGAGCTGAGGTGTTGGAAACCGACGCCGGCGCCTGTCTGCTGCCATTGGATGAAGAAATGGGTTACGCTGAATCCTCACTGCTTGAGCCATGGGGCTGCGTGGTGGCGGCGTACACGCAGCGGAGGCGCCTTGAACCGAAAAAAGGTGGCCTGATGTGGATTCTCGGCCAACCCGGCGACCAGACGGCATACACGTTTTCCACCGGTCTGGAAGCCCCTTCGTTAATCGTTCTGAGCGATGCGCCACAGGCCGTGGAAGAGCTGGCGAGCCTGAGCGGGGCGCAGGTGGTGGTGCGCAACGGTATGAAACCAGAAGATTATGGCGCCCTCAGCCAGGATTTGACAGCCGGCAAAGGATTCGATGATGTCATCGTTTTAGCGCCGCGCTCAGCCGGCGCGGTCAGCCAGGCAGCCCGCTTAATTGCCCGCCGAGGCACCTTCAATATGGTGGGCAGTCAACCGCTGGATGGCCTGGTGCAGGTGGACTTGGGACGGCTGCATTACGACTATATCGCTTTCCTGGGCACCAACGGTTCGGACATCGCAGCCGCCTACGGCGAAAAGCGCAACCGCTGTGAGCTGAGGCCGGGCGGCGTGACCGTCTTCATCGGGGCGGGCGGTCCAATGGGACAGATGCATGTGCAGCGCGCCCTCGAGCTGCCCGCTGGGCCAAACCTGGTCATCGCAACAGAGATCAGCGACGAGCGCTTGCAGACTTTAAGAGACATGTTCGGACCGCTGGCGGAGAAGAACGGTCGGAAACTGCTAATTTTCAACCCCAACACCAGCGGGATGGCGTTTTATGATTTTGTGATGCAAGCCACCGGCGGGCAAGGCGCCGACGATGTGGTGGTCAGTGTACCGGTCGCGAAGCTGATGGAAGAGGGTGATGCGGTGATGAAGCCAGATGGCATGCTGGTGCTTTTCGCCGGCGTACCGAACGGCACACTGGGGGCGGTCAACCTGAGCAATGTATACCTGTCGAACGCCCAGTACACCGGCACTTCCGGCCTGACCATTCACGACCAGGCTTCGGTGATGGAGCGGCGGAAAGCCGGCACACTCTCACCGGGGCGCTCGGTGGCGGCAATTTGTGGGATCGAAGCCGCAGGCGACGCCATCGAATCGGTCGTGGAAGGCAAATACCCAGGCAAAGTGGTCATCTTTCCGCAGATTCACAATCTGCCGCTGACTGGATTGAAAGAACTGGGCGCGCGCCTGCCCGCGGTGGCAGGAAAATTAGGCCAGGATTACCTCTGGACAAACGAGGCCGAAGAGACATTGATCGACCTGCTGTGGGAAAAACCGGATTAGGATAAAGCAAACCATGATCTACACGCTGACACTTAACCCGGCGGTGGACCGCGAACTGACTGTTGAAGCCATGCAGTTCGACACCGTGCTGCGCGCCAGCGAAGCGCGCGTGGATTTCGGCGGCAAAGGCTTCAATGTTTCACGCTTGCTCAAAGGCCTGGGCGCCGACAGCACCGCGGTCGGTTTCCTGGGCGGGCGGGCCGGCGAGCTGCTGCAAGATGGACTGCGCGGCCTGGGTATCGGGGTAGATTTTGTTTGGGTGCCTGGCGAGACGCGCACCAACGTCAGCATCGTCACCCAGGCGCACGACCATTACATTAAGGTGAATGAAAAAGGTCCGCTGATCGACCCGGAACGGCAGGCGGCGCTGGTGACGAAAATCTCAGCGCTGGCAAAACCCGGCGACTGGTGGGTGCTGGCGGGCAGCCTGCCGCCCGGCGTGGGAGATGATTTTTATGCCCGCATTGCGGCGGCGCTCAGCAAGCACCAGGCGAACGCCATCCTGGATACCAGCGGCGTTTCCCTGCGGTTAGGCTGTGCTGAGCGGCCTTACCTGGTGAAACCGAACCGCGAAGAAGCCCAGGCTTTGACCGGATTGCCGATGGAAACGAGCGCGCAGGTCGTCCAGGCAGCCGAAGCGATACGCGCTATGGGCGCCCAAAATGTGATCATCTCGATGGGCAAGGCGGGCGCGCTGCTCAATTGCGCCTCAGGCACCTGGCTGGTGCACAGCCCGAAAATCCAGGAAAAAAACCCAATTGGCGCGGGCGATTCGATGGTCGGAGGGATCGTTTGGGGACTGGCGCAGGGCAAGAGCCTGTTGGACGCCCTGGGTTGGGGCGTGGCCTGCGGCGCAGCTACTGCCAGCCTGAGCGGCACCGAGGTGGGCTCGCTGGCGCTGGTGCAAACACTGCACGCCCAGGCGCGCAGCGAACAGCTCTGAAAGAAAAGGAAGTCACACATGCCATTCGAACAGCACCTTGAAAAAACTTACTCCCAAGACGCCGCCCGGGTGTACCAGGCGGCGGTCAAAGCTGTAGAAAAGCTGGAAGGAAAAATTCACGCCTCTGCGCCGGAAAAATTTTCCTTCGAAGCGCGCTTCCCCAAAGTGATTTTAAACAAAACCCTGGGGGAGCGCACTTACCTTTCCTGCCAGGTGCAGGCAGCGGCTGAAGGCAGTAAAGTGATTGTGGAAGCCTACCCGCTGGACGCCCTGGAGCGCAAACTGATGTTTGGGGCGCGCCAGGGCGTGACGCTGACGGTGGTGACTTGGTTCAGCGCGCACCTGGAAAATAATTTGAAATAACCCTGCCGGCGGTTACTTGCAAGTATCGGCGGACGGCGGTTTGAATTCGTTGGCGCTGGTCACCAGCTTGAATGTACCGGCGGTGATGCCCATGGGTACGAAGGGCGGGGTTCCCTGCACAACCGGCTGCCCGAGATGCAGGCTGTAGCAGCCGACGAACAGCTGGTGAGCGCCGGATGACGTCAGCACTTCCATAGCCAGCGGCAGCTTGTAATACAGGTTACCGGCAGCAATGCCGTCTTTGAGCGTACCAAAAGTGGCAGTGATCAACTCGGTATTGGCGAAACCGGCGGCGTAGGCATCAAAGGCGCCAGGGTATGAAGCTGGATTATCGAAATAGGAGTATGCCCGAACATATTCTTTGACATTCAGCGCATTGAGCAAGGAACTGACCGTCTCCAAGGCGCCGGAGCGGTTGTCCAGGTAATTGCTTTTGTCAATGGCTAAACTGGCGCCCTCAACAGCAACCGGCTGGCTTCCGGTGGGCATTCCACTGCAAGCTGTGCCTAACAAATCTGAGTCACTTTTCCTACTTTCGGCTGGTGCGGCCTGTCCCTGAGAGATGCCCAGGGGTTCGAAAGGCGGATCGCCGAAAAAATACGGATTTGACTGGTGCAGGATATAACAGGCTGACATGGTCGCCTGGCTGCTATCCGTTTTGGTGATTTCGAGCAGGGCCGGCACACTGTAATACATCTGACCGGCGCCAGCATCCCCGCTGATCTGACCAAATACCAAATTCACCGAGGCGGTATCCTGGTAACCAGCCGCCCAGGCGGCATAAGCGCCCAGGGCGTCGGCGGGATTTTCCCAATAACTGTAAGCGCGCACGTATTCATGGCGGTTGAGGGCGTTGATAAATGACACCACCAATTGAGCTGGCGTACTGCGGTCATCGATGTAATTAGCGGCGTCCGGGCTGGACGGCTGGACAGCGGCGGTGGGCAGGGGGACAGGGCTCTCGTCGGTTGGTGACGTGGTTGGAGCTGAGGTCACTCCAGCCGGGAGAAGGGTTGGGGTGACCGTCGCGGCCATCGGCGTGTTGGTTGGCGCTGTGGAAGGCGTGGGAAAGCTGAAAGTCGAGGTTGGCAGAGTCTCCACAAAGGGAGAAGGCGTTGGATTAGCGGCGCCTGAAAGCTGGCAGGCGGCAGAAGCCAGGGCCACAATCAGCAGAACGGTCAACAATGGTTTGCGAAGCATAATCAAATTCCTTTCACTAACAGGCATATTATCATAGACGGTTCGAACTTGAGCAATGTTCCCTAATTCTTGTTGATATAATGATTTGAGAATGATATAAAAATGAGTGCGATATTTGGTTTTTTTTATCGCGATGAGCGTCCTGCGGAGCGAGCTGATCTGTTGCGTATGGATTCTGCGCTGGCAGCCTGCGGACCGGACGGTGGGGGGGTATGGGTGGACGGCTGCGCCGCTTTGGGTCAGCGTCTGCTGGCGATGACGCAGCAAGATTCTGCCGATCGTCAACCAGCAACAACTTCTGACGGAAGACTTTGTCTGGTATGGGATGGGTTGTTAGATAACCGCCAGGACTTGCTTCAAGCCCTGTTGATGGAGGGCCTAGAGGATGAAATCCCTGACAGCGCGATTGTATTACAAGCCTTCCAGTTCTGGGGGAAAGATTGCGTTCAGCGCCTGGCAGGTGTGTTTTCGTTTGTCATTTGGAATTCGGCGCAGCGCGAGCTGTTTGCGGCGCGCTCGCCGGTGAGTGCACCTGCTTTGATGTACTATACCTCACTTAAATTGTTTGCCTTTGCGACCGCGCCGCGCGGTTTGCATGCATTGCCTGGCGTAACAAGGAAATTGAATGAAGAGCGCCTGGCAAAGCACCTGACTCGAGCAGCCAATGAGCCAGATGAGACCTTCTACAAGGATATTTTTCTGCTACCAACCGGACATTGGATGGTGGTGGGTCAGCAAAGTTCGCGTATAGTCAATTATTGGCGGCCAGAGCTTGGGCAAACCTTACAATTAAACAGCGATGATGAATATTGGCAGGCTTTCCGCGTAATCTTAGAGAAGGCTGTGCGATCGTCTCTTCGCTGCAAAACAACGCCTGGAGCTTTTCTCAGCGGAGGTTTGGATTCAACGGCTGTTGCGGCTCAGGCCGCAAGAATATTGGATGAGACTGGGCAGAGGCTGGTGACCTTTACCGAAGCGCCGCCGGAGGGGTATGTTGGCAGATTGCTGAAGGGCAGGGTTGCGGATGAATCAGAGCTGGTCAAAAAAGTTGCGCTGTGTATTCCGAATATCGATATTAATATCGTGCGGTCTGAGGGGCAAATATTCCTTGACACAATTAACCCATTACTTAATTTTTTAGAGGCGCCTTTCCGGAATACGTCCAATTGGGGTTGGTATCAATCAATTCTCAGTATGGCCAATCAAAGCGGTTTGCAAACACTTCTCGGGGGTGACCTGGGAAATTTGAGTTTCAGTTGGGACGGAAAAGGATTGCTTGCTGAATTGTTGAGACAAGGTCAATTCCGAGCTGCGTGGACTCAGGCAGATTATATAGCCAGGGTGCAAAACAAACCGCGTTGGCGAGTGTTTGCCAGACAGGGAATTGAACCCATACTGCCGGCCTGGTTAGCCTTGGCATTTAGCCGATTGCGTGAGCCTATCTTGACACAAATGCAAGCAAGTCAAGCTGGAATGTTGATCCAACCAGCTTTTGCCCGCCAGCAGGGCTTAGACCCGAGAACAATTCAAAATAACCTCACCCAGCGTATCCGCCAGCCAGGCGATGCACGTTGGTTTCGCTACCAGATGCTGGCAGGGCAGGACACTGGAATTTACATATCTGCATTTCAATGTATGTTTCGGGTTTTGCTGCGAGCTCCTCTCACGGATATCCGACTGGTTGAATTTTGCCTGGCTTTGCCCGAATCAACATTTCATTGGAATGGTGAAACTCGCCGGCTGGCTCGCCATGCCCTTTCCGGTTGGCTGCCAGAAGAAGTGCTTGCCCGCAGAGAGCGAGGCCTCCAGGCGGCTTATTGGTACGATAATTTATTTGCCGCTCGTCCGAGGATAAAGACTGAGTTAATCACCCTGGCTTCCAATCCGTTTGTCAAACAATATTTGAACCTGGGAACATTGGAGAGTCTGTATGAAAACATGCCACATCCCAGCTCTGTGGAGGCGAATCAAATGCAAAAATACCGCTTTTTATTTGAACGAGGTTTGATGGCGGGTCGTTACCTGTTATGGTTTGATCAAGGTTGGAATGGCTGATGGCGAGCGGTTATTTATACGCTGGATTACGAATACGATCGGATATCGAACTGCCGGAGTGGTCTGGCTTTGAGTTTAATGAATCGATTAATCAATTTGATGTTCGATTCATTTGCTTGCCAGCACAATTGTTGGCCGAATCGGTTATCGTTGCGAACCAAAATGAATTGATCCTACAAATCTCTGAAACAGCCCGGTATATCGTGCGCGACGGCAAGGAGATTGAAATCACGCCTGCTGTCCACGCCAAAGAGCGTGAAATTCGATTATTCTTACTAGGTTCTGGGTGGGGCGCTCTTTGTTACCAACGCGGCTTGTTAGCGATCCATGCCAGTGTTGTGCAGTTTAATGGCCAATGCATCGCTTTCTGTGGCGCAAGCGGCGCAGGCAAATCTACGCTGGCTGCCAGCCTGGTCCAGCAAGGTGGGTCGCTAATCAGTGATGACTTGACATGCATCCAGTTTTTCGAAGGCAAGGCCTGGGCATTCCCCGCTGCACCGCGCTTGAAATTATGGCGCTCGGCATTGGACCAATTGGGATTGGCCGGGCGAGACTTGGAACCTGATCATTTTCGGCTGGATAAATTTCATCTCACCCAATCGCCAACTTTCCGGCCGGGCGGCCCAGTCTGTCTTGATGTTGTGTGTATTTTATCTTGGGGAGAAACAAAAATTACCCGGCTGCGCGGGTTCCAGGCAGTCAATCGATTGATCGCCTCAGCCACATATCGACCGGATATCTTAGAAAAATTGGGTTTTGCCTCAGCCCATTGGGAGAGATGTTTAAAGCTTGCCCAGACCACTGTCATTTATCAATATGTGCGACCACAAAATTGGTCTCAGGTAATCAATGAATTAATTTTTCTCACATGACACAATTTGGAAATTATGATAAAATTTATTAAATTTATGCACAATATGAAATATAAGCCTATCGAATTTGACACCATCGTTGCACGCAGCAAGGATATACCCTTTAACCGGCTGGATGAGGAACTGCTGGCGGTTGATCCAGAAAGTGGTTATTGTTATGCTTTGAATGCCACTGCCGGTCGAATTTGGGAACTTATCTCCGATTCGGTGACGGTGCAAGCTGTTTGCTCCAGGTTGTGTGAAGAATACACCGTCGATGAGGCTACCTGTCGCCGAGAAGTCATGGCATTGATTACAGAATTAATCAATGATGGCCTGGTGGTAACCAAGGATCCAAATGCTGGCTGATTCTTTTCGAAATCGTTTCGCTCAATGGATGGTGATCGCAGAGACCTGCGCTTACCTGTTATTGGCGCGATTGGCTTTGCGCATCTTTTCTTTTCGACAATTAACATGGTTCTTCAATATGCCTGTGCGAGGAGCTGAGAAAACCGGACAAGAGCGGACAAAGGCAATCCAAACGGTTCGGAAAAATATCCACAGTGCAAGCAGGCGCATTTTACCTGGGTCAACTTGTCTGCACAAAGCCATTGCAGCCCAATCGATGCTGCGAAGGCGTAATATATCCTGTACGCTGTATTACGGTGCGCGCACTTTCCCTGGAAAAGGTCTGGAGGCGCATGCCTGGGTTCAAGATGGCCCCGATGGTGTAATCGGAATGCAAGAGGTTATACAGAATGGCTATAAAGCTATTGTCTGTTTTCCACTTCAACTGGAAAAAACTCAGGCTTCGGTTGAACTATAAGACATATTCACTAAATTCATGAAAGGAGAACGAATGGACAAAGACAATACACCTAATAAAACATGGGAAACACCCGTCGTAGAGAAGATTTCATTGAAAGAAGCTTTGACCGGCGACGGTCCCATCAATGAAGATGATGCTTTCACTTCATATTCTTGATATCTCATCGACTACCAGATACATTGCGGAAAATAAAACACTTTTAGCGAGACTGGCCAGACGACTTTTGGCCAGTCTTTGCATTAAAGAGTTCACGAGACGCGATAAGCCACACCGGATTGGGATTTCACAGTCAATCCACCCTGAATCAATATGAAAGTTGACAGCTTTTATCATCATAATGGCGATCCGCTGATTTCTGTGATCATGCCGGCTTACAATGCCGAGGCCTTTGTTGGCGAGGCGATTGAATCTATTCAAGCGCAAACCCTGCAAGATATTGAGCTCCTCATCATTGATGATGGCTCGCGAGATGAGACTATGGATATCGCCAACCGGTATGCGGCCTCTGATCGTCGCATCCGGCTCCTGGCAGCGGAGCATGGTGGATCGTACAAAGCGCGCAATCTTGGGCTGCAGGCGGCACGCGGAGGCTGGATTGCTCACATGGATGCCGATGATATTTCACTCCCGGAGCGCTTTGCGAGCCAGATGGAATGGATCGAGCGACATAAGTTGGATATCTGTGGGACGTGGGCGGAGATTTTTGGAATCCGGCCTCGGATAAATTGGTTTCCTGAAACCCAGGCCGGCATCCATGCCGAGTTAATCTTCCGCAATGCACTTTTGCATGGGACTGTGATGTTTAGGGCAGAGATTGGCCGGCAGCATCTCTATGATGAAAACCTTGAAACGATGGGCGATTATGAATTTTGGACGCGTCTGGCTGGCCATTACATGATGGGGAATCTGCCGAAGGTGTTGTATCGCTGGCGCAGCCACGCGCAGCAAATTCATATTGTGCGCCGAGTGGAAGCTTCTCGGATCATGTCAGGTATCAGAAGGCGATATATTGCAGAAACATTCCCCGCTGATAATCTGGAATCGAGGAACCGGTTAGCCAGACTGGCAGAAGGGTTCCAGGCGACTTCGCTCACAGAATTGGAGTCAGCGGGGACCTGGTTGGTGCGTTTGGCAGAAGGAAATGAGCCCCTGGTACGCCGGCGCATGGCGGAGCGCTGGCGAGATGCGTGTTATAAAGCGGCTCCCCTGGGACCAGACTGCTTCAAATTATATTCTGCGTTCAAAGGCCGCTTCGGTCTTGAACAAGCGCTGCCCGCGCCCTGGCTGGGACCGGCAGCTCTGCTGCGCATAAAGCGCGGCAGCAGGCTGCATCGAGTGTATCGCTGGTTGAAGGCTGTGAAACCCTGAATCAGGAATCGCTCACCGATCGCCAGGCTAGGAACTTTTATCTTTCCCTTTGCGGCGGGTATAGGTCTGGTAATGTGCGATTTTACGGTCAGATTCAGCCAGTCCGTGCTGCAGGTTATCAGCCATGTCTTTGTAAACGGCTGAATCAGCCGCCGGCATGTAAGGTGCGCTGGCCGCCAGCGACTGCATGAGGACGGCTTTGGCCTGCTGATTTTGTCCCTGGCGTTCCAGCCTGAGCGCTTCTGCGGCTGCCTCAGCCATCTCGGCGCGGGCGAATCCCTCCAACACACTGCGCAGGCCCGGGGCAGCGGCCTGGTCGGCAGGAGCGTAGGTGAAAACCAATTCGCCAGAAGCCTTAAAGGGTTGATTGTCCTCGCCTTTGGCCTCCAGGCTGGCCAGCAGGTGCAGTTCGGCGGGAAGCGAGCCTGACTGGGGAGGGGTGAGCAGGCGGATGTACAGCACCTGTTCACGCCCGGCCAGCAAGTCGCCCAGGTAGATGTGCAGGCTGACACCGTCCTGTTCTGTGCGCCAGCCGCCCAACACGCCAGCGGAGAATTGAGGCGGGAGCTGCAAGCTCAGGGTCGCCTGGCGGGCAGTGACAGACTGCAGTTCATGGAATTCGCGCACGAAAATTTCTGGGATGCGCTGAGGCAGGTCGATGAAATAGAAACTGCCGCCGCCCTGGTTGGCGATGCCTTCCAGCAGATATTCATTGAAACCCTCGCCGACCCCGAAGGTGGAGGTGGAAACCCCGCGCCGGGCGAGCTCTTTGGCATGCTGGCAGAGCGTTTCCAGGTCGGTGATGCCTTCATTGGCTAACCCATCGGTGAGCAGTAAGGCGCGGTTCAAGCTGAGGTTGGTGGCGGCGCCAGCCACCTGCTGCAGACCTTCGAACCAGCCGCCGCTCAAATTGGTGGTGGCGCCGGCCTTCAGGCTGTCGATGCGCTCCTGCAAACGAGAGCGCGCGCCAGGCGTGACTGGCGTGCTGGGAGAGAGCAGGCTGATTTCATTGTCGTAGGCGACCAGGGCCGCCTGGTCACGCTCGTCGAGCAAATCGAGCACATGGCGGGCGGCGCGCTGCACAAAAGCCAGTTTCTCCCCGCTCATCGAGCCGCTGCGGTCCAGCACAAGGGCCAGGTTCAATGGCGAACGAGAAACCGGCGAGCCGGCTTGGGGCGCGCGCACGCGCACTTCCAGGATGCGCTGAGCGGGCACACCGCTGGGCACCAGACTCTGTTCCGTGCGCAGATCGAGGGTAAGATCATTCGATTGGTTCATATTTCCCTGCTTTCTGATTTGTAAATTGATTAATATTTTTGAAATAGATTATCCGCCAGACGCAGCAGTTCGGACACCTGGTCTGCCCTGGCTGGCTCGAGAGGTTGACGCACGTTCAGTTCAACGCCGGGCGCCAGCTCAATCCGCTTCCATTCTGTGGGAAAGGCTTTGTCCGAAGGCAGGTCGGCGGAGCGTGGTGAGTCGAGAGCAGATGAACCTGGCGCAGGCGGCTGGCTGGCAGGCGTTTTGTAGCGTTTCTGCGCATCGGTGACGCGCCGCAGGTATTCCAGGGCGGCGGCGCCAGAGCGGGCGGGCTGAAGATGGGTGGGCGAGACCGGCGCAGGGGGTGGCGGCGCTGAGGCAGCGGCCTTCTGCGGACCGACGTGAGGTGAGAGATGTAAGCGCTGAACCACCTGCTCATCGGTGAGCGCCTGCAAAACCTGGCGAATTTCTCGCAATGGCAGGTAAGCATCTTTCAGTTGGCGGATCAAGTCTAAACGGAAAAGATGCGCCTGCGTGTAGTAAGCGTACTTGCCTTGCGCTTCTGGCTGGGGCAGCAAGCCCTCATCGGTGTAATAGCGAATGGTGCGCACCGTGACGCCCGCTCGCTCCGCCAGCTCGCCAATCAACATAGTTTCAGGTTCCATAATGCCTCCTGATGTATATCTTTGTCTTATTGTACCAGAATTACGTAATACTGTCAACGAGCAGTAAGGTTAAATTACGGCTCCAATCAGAATTCAGCCGCGCAACCCAGGTTATGCAACCAGGCTGAATACAGCCGGATAAGCCGATCAGGTATCTTGGTTTTCTTCGGAAACGGGCAGCCAGGCGCGGTCTGGAAACAGACGGCCGAGCAGACGGCGCCAGAGCATACCGGCCCGGCGTTTCAATGCCACACTGTGTTCAGGCTGAACCTGCCAGGTTGTGGGCTGGGCGGCGGAGTTTGCCAGGACAGTGATATACAGGGGGATGAGTTGTGAACGCGGCCTTCCATGCTGTTCCAGGCGGACAACCTGGAATCCAGCCCTATTTAGCACCTGGCGCAAGGTGTGCGAGCTGAAAGCAATGAGGTGCGCAGTCTCGAAGCTGTCGTGGGCGTACAGATTGGGCACCTCGATTAACAAATGGCCCGCTGGCGTAAGCCAGCGTTGGCGCAAGGTAGTTAAGTAGCCAGCCGGGTCGGGGATATGTTCGAGGACATGCGCCAGGCTGATCAGATCAAACCGCTCTGCACCCGAGCGCTCCAATTCTTCCAGCGAGGCATACACTTCTAGACCGCGCTGGCGAGCATAGGAGCGGTAGTCGTTGCCCGGTTCAATGCCTGCACTGGCGCACAGGTAGGCGCCTCGGTAGGCCTGCAGGAGCATGCCTGCCGAACAGCCGATATCCAGATGACGCAGAATGCGCGGCAGTAAAGGCCGCCCGAAGGCGATCAACGACTCAGCGCGGGCGCGCTGCACAGCGATGTCGCGCGCTACCGGTCCCTGGCTGCCCTGGTAGGTACGCCGGTATTCGGCGGTGTAGTACGCCTGCAGTTCGCTTTCACTGGGAACCGGGTATTGGAACACCAGGCCGCACTGTGTACACAGCCGGTTGGTGACTTCCTGGCCTCGGAATTGGCGCGTGTCAAAATGGATGCTGGAATGTGCGCCGCAAAGCGGACAGGCTGGCAGGACTGGGGTTTCGGGCATGGCGTATCCTGGGGAGTTCGTTGAGGTTAGTATAACATTGAATAGAGGAATGAGTGTACACGATCTTTTCTCAGGATCAGACGCAATCTATATCTCCCTAACCGCAAAGCCAAATCGGTAATCATTCCGTTGATACAGCCCGTGGAGATGCTTACCTGGAGTAGCTAAAGAGATGTGACTTGAATTTCTCCATGTTCACGGCCTGGTAATCTGAGCCATAAAAAGCGTGAACAAGGCATAAAAATCCACGCCGCTGATGCTGGTCGAGCTGATCGAAACTTGAACCGATGGAGGTGCAAAGCGGAGACCGGGCAAATTGACGGTGATGAGGTAATCGCCGGGCGGCAGAAACGCCAGTGTGTAGGCGCCATCAGGGCCAGTAATCACGCTGTGGCCGCTGCCGTCAGACACTGCGGCATTGGCCAGCGGTTTGCCTGCCAGCGTAACCAACCCCGAGATGGCGAAGGCTTCATGGAAATCCTGGCCGGTGAGGTCAGCATTCGAGACATTCGCTGTCAGAGCCACAGGCAAGAAGTAGCGGCCAGGTGAAGTCGCAGTCAGGTTATAGCTGGCCGGCGGCAGATCCAATAAAGTGTAGGCGCCGGTAATATCGGTGCTTGTGGAGTGTACGTACCCGTCTGAAATTACCACATTAGCCACCACACCACCTGGCCGGGTGACATGCCCGCTGATGGTGTGACACAGTCCGGGCGACTGCCAGTTCGGCACGCTGGCCACCCAGTTCAAAAAAGCGGAGTCATTGGGGACACACAGCCAGGTGTACCGTCCATCGAAGGCCACCAGGTGCGTCAGGGAGGTGTAAGCCAGGGGAATGCGCAGGCTGAGCGGGTTATAGGAGATATCCAGGATTAACAGATCGCTGAGAGCGCTGAGCTGACCTGGCAAGCTGCCGGTCAACTGATTCCCGGCCAGCAGGAGATTTCTCAATTTGGACATATTGCCCAGGGCTGGTGGGATACCTCCGCTGAGCTGGTTGGCGGTGAGATTGAGGCTGACCAACTTGGACAAACCACCGAGCTGAGGAGGTATGCCGCCGCTGAATTTGTTGAAGGAAAGGTCCAGTAACAGCAAGTTGCCCATGCCGCCCACTTGAACAGGGATGCTCCCGCTGAGCTGGTTGTTGGCGAGCACCAGCGCCGTCAGATTGGCCATGCCAGTCAGTTCGATGGGTATGCTTCCCGTGAGCATGTTGGTGGATAAATCCAGGCGAGTCAGGCGGCCCAGGTTGGCCAATTCGGGCGGTATGGCCCCGGGAGAGCTGGTTATTCAGCAGACCGAGCGCTGAGAGCTTTCCCAGGTTTCCCAATTGGGGTGGGATGCTGGCATTGAGCTGGTTGGAGGACAGGTTTATCTCCACCAGGTTAGCCAGGCTGCCCAACTGCGGCGGGATCGGACCGCTGAACTGGTTGTCGTTAAGATACAGGGTAGTGAGGTTTGCAAGGCCACCGAGGCCAGCCGGGATGATACCTGTGAGCTGGTTATGAGCCAGCCCAAGATTTATCAGGTTGGTTAAATTAGCGAATTCCGGCGGGAGACTTCCGCTGAGCATGTTAGAGCCCAATCCCAGCACTTTCAATTGAGCCAGGCTGCCCAATTGGGGCGGGATACTCCCGCTGAGCTGGTTGTTCGACTTTTCGGTGGAGATCACTCCCAGTAGCAGAGTCTGCAGGCTCACCAGGTTTCCCAGACTGGCAGGAATGGGACCGCTGAGCTGAGCATTTTCTAGGTTGAGCACCTGCAAGTTTGTCAAGTTACCGAATTCGGGCGGGATGGAGCTGGTGAAAAAATTGTTTTGCAGATACAGATACCGCAGGCCAGCCAGGACACCGAGCCCTGGCGGAAGGCTGCCGGTCAGGTGATTATCGTTCAAAGCCAGCACCTGCAGATTGCTCAAGTTGGCTAGTTGAGACGGCAGAGTACCGCTGATGGAGTTGTTGCCCATGGACAATGCCACCACCGTGCGGTTGTCCACAGTCACGCCGTACCAGTCGCTGGGGGTATTGGTCACCAGCCAGTTGGTGTGGTTATTCCAATCAGGGCCATGGGTGTTGTTGTACAGCGCCACCAGCGCTTCACACTCTGCGAGCGGCACTTCCGCCTCATTGGCGCAGCCGTTGAACGGCCTGGCCGCCAGGAAATCCTGCCCACTCACATCCGCATTGGTCAGGTTTACCCAGCGGGAAACCGGTGTGAATGAATATGGCGCCAGGGTAGGCAGCAAGGAGTAACCGCCCGATATCATGTCCGTCAACACATAATTCCCATCAAGGTCGGTGGTAGTGCTGTAGGTCAGGTTGGCGCGGATGAGTACGCCGTCCAGCGGAGCGAACTTGCGGTTGACCTGACCGCTGATCGAATAACACAAGCCGGGGGAGCTCCACACAGGAACTGCGGCTTTCCAGGCCTGAAAGGCCGCATCGCGTGGGTCGCACAGCCAGGTGCCATAATCATAGAAGGTTTCGAGTTTGGTCAGGGCGGTCAGCGAGGCGGGCAGCCTGCCTTTGAACTGGTTGGCATATAAACTGAGGGACTGCAGGTTGGACAGGCTGCCGAAGGATGCCGGCAAGTTGCCGCTGAGCTGGTTACTGGAAACGTCGAAAATCTGCAGGCTGGCCAAACTGCCCAATTCGGCGGGCAAACGACCGCTCACCTGGTTGTGGTTCAGGTAAAAATAGCGCAAGTTTGCCAACCCGCCAAGTTGAGGCGGCAGGCTCCCGCTGAATTGGTTGCTGGAGAGAGAAATGTACTGCAGGCTGGCGAGCTCGCCCAGCTCGGGAGGCAGGCTGCCGTTGAACTGGTTTTGATATGCAAGGAAAACCTGCAGGTTGACCAGGCCGCCAATTTCAGGCGGCAGATTGCCGGTAAGGTAGTTGATACTCAGGTCGAGCAACTGCAAAGCAGGCAGGTTGGTGAGCGCAACGGGAAAGTTTCCCTCCAGATTGTTGGCATGCAGCGACAGGCTGGTCACTCTGCCGCCAGTGACGGTCACGCCGTACCAATCACTGGGAGTGTCGAGCGTTAACCAGTTGGAGTGGTTGGTCCAATTGGTCCCGCCGCTGCTGTTGTAAAATGTCACCAGGGCGTCACATTCGGCGGTGGGGATTTCGATCACCGCGGCGCAATTGGTGAATGGCCGCGAAGCTATGAAATCCTGGTCGGTGAGGTTGCTGTTTGTCACATTGGCGAAGATGGAGGTGGGCGTGAAGGAGTATGGAGCCAGGGCAGGAAACAGGGTATAGCTGCCAGGAACCACATTGGTGAGCGTGTAGACACCATTCACCCCGCTGGTAGCGCTGTAGGTGAGGCCGGCCCGGATGATCACGCCTTCCAGGGGAGCAAATTTGCGGTTGGTATGCCCGCTGATCGTGTAGCACTGACCGGGAGAATTCCAATAGGTCACTGTGGCTTTCCAGGCCAGGAAGGCGACATCAGAGGGATCACACAAAAGCGTGCTGAAACTGTAAAAGGTCGTCAGGTGGGTCAGGTTGGTCAGCGAGAGGGGCAGGCTGCCTCTGAACTGGTTGGACTGCAGGCGAAGCGTTTGCAGGTTCACCAGGTTGCCCAGTTGAGCAGGCAGTCCCCCGCTGAACTGGTTATACGACGCATCGAAAATGCGCAGATTGACCAGGCTCCCCAGGGAAGAGGGCAGGATGCCGGCGAGGCGGTTGTTGACAACACTGAGGGTCTGCAAGTTGGTCAGACTGCTCAAGGCGGCAGGCAGGCTGCCGTGCAGGTTATCTGAGTTCAGGGAAATGATGGTGACGGCGCCGCTCGACACAGTGACGCCGAACCAGTCAGCGGGTGTATCTGTCACCAGCCAGTTGGTGTGGTCATACCAATCAGGACCGGCGGTGCTGTTGTACAGGGCGACCAGGGCATCGCATTCGGCGGAAGGAATCTGGGTGACGCTGGCGCAGTTGACGAACGCACCAGCACGCGCTGGCTGAGGACTTCCGATCCAGGTAAAGACAGCCAGCGCGGCCAGGAACATGAAAAACTCACGTATGTTCCGCATAAAACCTCCATGCCTGGCACCAGGCAGATCAAGTTTTCCGATTACCAGTAAAGGAGGCGATCACAATAATCTATTTAATTATAGCACTGGGCCAGCTCGGCGATGCAAGTGATTGTGCGAAAGTTTCATCACCGCCCGGCCAGCCAATCCTCATACACCGCCTGCATCTGGTTGATGTGGTCGGGAATGTGGCGGGCATAAATCTCCAGCCAGCGGTCCATCGTCATCAGGCCGGACTCTGAGTGGATGACCGTGTTTGACCAGGTGGCTTCGGGCAAATCTTGGACCAACTGGTAAGAAGCGCGGCGCAGGTGCTTGAAGAGTTCAACGGCTTCAGCGGGGTCTTGCTGGTGATAATGCAAGGCGCTTGCCCAGCCGGCTTCGTCGTAGCCCAACACAGGGCTGCCGGGTTCAGCAATAAAACGGCGGCAGCGCACGTAGCTGTTGGCCTCGCTGTCGGCAATGTGCACCAGGATTTCGTGGATCGTCCAACGCTCAGGCGCAGGCCGGTACTGCCACATGTGGCGCGGGAATTGAGTCAAGGCCGAATCCAGCAGATCACAGGCGGCGGCGTAAGACGTCAATTGTAAGCGGCGTTCATCAGAAGTGAAGCTCATGGGTTTGCTCCTTGGATGATTTGATTACCAGCTTGCTCGATCTCGTCGAGCAAAACGTCCAGGTCTTGTTCATTGGTGCGGAAGTTTACGATGTTGGCGCGCAAGGCAAAGGCGCCGCGCACCTGCGTGCTGGTGAGATACACCAGGCCGCGCGCCTGAACAATGGACAGCAGGGCTTTGTTCAAGGCGTCAAGGTTGGTAATCCCACCCGGCGCGTAGCGGAAACAGGTGGCGCTGAGTGGGCCATCGGAAAGCAGTTCGAAAGTTGAACGGCTGCGAAGTTTCTGCCGCAGCAGGTGTGCCAGTTGGATATCGCGGCTGATCAATTGCTTGTATCCCTCCACACCAATCTGCTGGAGCGCCAGCCAGAGTTTGAGGGCGCGAAAGCCGCGCGTTTGCTGTGGGCCAAACTCGGAAAACCAGGGGAGCTGGCGATCGTCGCGCAGATACGGCGGCACCGCGCTGAATGTGTTGCGCATGGCCTGTCGATCGCGCACGATGGCGCAGCCGCATTCGACTGGTACGTACAGCCATTTATGCGGGTCGATGCCCAGGCTGTCAGCGCGCTCGATTCCGGCGTAAAGTCCGTGGGTTTGCTCGGCCAGGATTGCCACCCCGCCGTAGGCGCCATCTACATGGAACCATAAATTCTCAACCCGGCAGATGTCGGCGATCTGCGCCAAAGGATCGATGGCGCCGGTGTTGACCGTGCCGGCGCTGGCTGCCACGCAAACCGGGCGCAAGCCGGCCTGGCGGTCGATACGAATTTGCTGTTCCAGGGCGGCTGTGTCCATGCGAAATTCGTTATCCACGGGGATCCTGCGCAGATAATCGTGACCGAAACCCAGCAGTTCAACGGCTTTCTCGATGCACGAATGCCCTTCGCTGGATGTGTACACGACCATCGGTGAATCTTCAGCTTGCAGGCCGCGGCCGCGCACATTGCCGCTTTGGGCTTTTACAAAGCGCATCACCGCCAGGCCAACCGTGGTCGCCATCGATCCGCCGCTCACCAAGATGGCGCCGCTTTCCTGGGGAAAGCCCATGATCTGTTTGAGCCAATCGAGCACAGCCAGCTCCAGGTAGGTGCTGGCCTGGTCGCCGCCAGCCGTGCTTGAGTTCATACCGGCAGCCAGCAGTTCGCCCAGGATGCTGAGTGGAGCGGCAGGGGAATTTACCCAGGCGAAAAAGCGTGGGTTATTGTGGCCCAAGGGGTAGGGTTGAATGTTTTGGGCAAAAAAATCGAGCAGAGCGGCCGGGTCGCTGCCCATGATGGGCAAAGGCTGGTGCATGAGCTGGTCGCGCAGAGCGGGCGGCACAGCGCGGCGAGCCGGTTCCTGGCGGCTTTGCAGGCGTTCCAGACTGGCGGCGATCAGGTCGATGGCCTGGTAGCCAAGCTGGCGAAATTGTTCGGGGGTCAAGTCGAGACCGGTAATTGGTGATTCGCCAGGCAGTTTCTGTGTAAGGTCAGGGTTCGGTGGGCGGAGAGCTTTGCGCATTAAGTATGTGGTGGTGCCATCTGCCTGCAGTTCGGGACCGCTGACGATATGGAAGCCTGCTGATCTCCAGAAGCGCTGGGCGGACGGGTTGTTGACCTGCACACCCAGAAATACAGCCGTCACAGCAGGGTTCAGGTGGATCAACTCCTCAACCAGTGCAAAGACGCGCCGTCCAAGACCTTGGCGGCGAAACGGCGCGGCGACCATCAAGAGCTCGATAAATGCGTGAGCCGCTTCACCCATGAAGCCCGAAGGTTGGTAATCCACCACCCCCACCAGTCGCTCGCCATCCGGCGGCTCCATCTTGAGCCACACGCCGCAGAAGCGGCTCCCACTTCTTTCAGATAGAGCGATGTCTTTGAGCAGCATTTCCAGGGAAGGGTTGGGATCCGGACCAAGCGCCAGGAAATCGGCGCAGCCGCGGTAAACCTCCACTGCCAGAGGGTAATCGGAGGGATCGAGGGGACGCAGGTTGAAATCAGTCAGGGTTGTGAGCATGGGTGGATTTTACAATGGAAAACCTGCCAGGGAAAGAGAGGAGTTGTTGGCGGTCACGAACTGGCTGTGGAGGAGGGTAGGGTCTGACCGAAACGACCAATCAGGCGGCCAATATTAGTATAAGCACCAGCCAGGCCAGGGCTAGCAGGGTGCTGAAAACGGCCGCCGATGCCAAGACGGCGGAAGGTACAACGGAGGGCGCGGTATTGGCTGGCGCAGAAGAGTCCGGCCGCTCGGCTGGCGGGAAAAAGCGGCTCATACGGCGGCGTTGAAAGTAGAGCTGCCAAAGGGCAAAAGGGGGAAAAAAGATCATCAGACTGAAGAGCCACATGGCGACCAGGGGAGTATAGAACAGGTAGACCTGTCCGCCGCTGAAAATGTTCTGCACGCGCAAGTTAATCAGGTTGTGGATGACCATCCACCAGGCGCAAAACAGGCTGAGAGCGGCCGCTGCCAGGGCAGACATGCTGGCGAGCAGGGTGAAACTGCCATCCAGGGAAGGCGTATTGGGCTTGATGCGGCTGCGCACCAAGCGGGCGAGGTGCGCATAGCCAATTGTGATACCTTCGATGACCTGGGTGGTGGGCTTTTCCAGGGTATGTGCAAACAGCATGTGGAGGCGCG
Source organism: Chloroflexota bacterium (assembly GCA_029782365.1). Lineage (GTDB taxonomy): Bacteria > Chloroflexota > Anaerolineae > Anaerolineales > UBA4823 > CAWBUW01. Next base: position 539,704 of record JAKOUW010000096.1, on the reverse strand, counting down.
ACGCCAGGCTGATCGGTTGGCGCCAGACACGCACATCCGCCGGGCCGAGGGCCAGGATTTCTTCCCAAGGGATGAATACGCTGTTCACTTGAGCGTCGGGTTGGTTTGACGGCTGGCCTGGGCCAGGCGCACCGCCGAAAATGGTGCGCCCATCGCCTTCAGCCGCTTCCTGCGCATCTGGTGTGCGGCTGATGCTGGTGGCAATGGCGCCAGGCGGCAGATTGCGGCGCACTTCCAGACCGTGGGGAGAGGCAATCAACAAGTCGGGCTGCTGCTCTTCCAGCGGCTTCACCTTTTTGCTCAACCAGCCAGCCACAATCAATCCGAGCACACAATACGCAAATCGGTAGCCCCACAGCGCCACTGGCAGAGCCAGGATGACGACCGCCGCCAGGACAGCGCCCTGGCTGGGTGGAATCTGGTCGGTGTTGCGCAGAAGCCAGTTTTCAAGCACCGCCAGCGACAGCGTAGCGGCAATCCCCACCCCCAGGGTGAACAGGTACCCAGCCGGCAGGGCAAACAGGTAAGCCACCCGCCGGAATGTACGCAGTAAGTGATCGGGGAAGCCGGCCAGGAAATAAACCTGGCTGGCGCTGTCGATGGGCTCGTTGGGAGCGCCTGCCGGGCGCAGAGGACTGGTTTTTTCTTTGATGAATGCACCGAAATCTTCGAATGCCATGGCCAGGCGCGCATACGAGCCTTCGCGGGCCGATGAGCTCCTGGCATGACCGCGACGAACCAATGAATCCAACGCTTCACCCAGCGCCTGACTGCGGCCGAGCGGGTCGCCGGCCTGTTGGTAGGCGCGCGCCGCGCTCAGGTAAGCCTGGCCGGCTTCCTCAACCTTTCCCTGGCGCAGGAGCAGCCGGCCGAGCAGGCGGCTGGCGCGCGCCTGCTGAGGAGCATCCTCCGTCACATCGAATGTTTGTGCCGCTTCATGCAGACTGGCCAGGGCGGCCTGATGTTGGCGGCGCACCATATCGATTTCAGCCTGGCCGAGCAGGTAAAGCGCATACCGGTAGCGGCTGGACTGCACTTCTGGCCGGGCTCGCAGGCGCTGGAGCAGAGCGCTGGCAGACGCCCAGCGTTTCAGGCTGAGCGCGGTTTCCGTTCGCAGGCGCAGTGCTTCCAAAAGACCAGACGAATCGCTGAGCTTCTCAAAATCTGATTGGGCTTTGGCGAACCATACGCCAGCCTCCAGCAGCAAGTAGTTGAGCAGCCAATCCTGGTACCGGCTGGAAAATATCAGGAAAGCCGGGAAAAACGGCGTCCAACGGCGCAGCCATTCGAGCAGAATAAAAGGAAAGTGAACCAGGTAATACAGCCAGCGCTCGCTGGCTGTCTCTGGCAAGAGCGGCCCACCCTGCAGTTCGCCGTTGTTTTCGGCCAGGTCAAGATACACACTGCCGATGGCCATGCAAACGCGCGCTGCCTCCGTTGGTCGGTTCGCTCGTCGCAACAACTGCAGACTGTTCTGCAAACTGGCCAGGGCCGCAGTCCATTGGTTATCCTGGCGAGCCCAATCGCCGGCCTGCCAGAGCGCCATGGCTTGTAAAATGCCTGATGATGTGTTCTTGGCCAGGCGCTGGAACTGGAGCGCCAGTGCGCCTGGGGTTAACCTGCCGGTGTAGCCACTCAGCCGCAGCGCATAGAAATCATGCCAGGTGAGGTAATCGGGCGGAAGAAAGGCAAGCAAATCGCGCAGGCGCTGGAGCAGATCTTGGGCATGGCCAAGCTGGCGCTGATCGCAGGCCAGTTGAAATGCTTGGAACAAATAATTGAGCCCGCTCAATGCGTCGGCCAACAAGAGGTGGTTTAGCAAATCGCGCTGGCTGCGCAAACTGAGGGCGGCTGGGCCGTGGGCCACCTGGTGTTGCGCCTCGTCCAGCAAAGCCTGGTTCACCTGGCGAAAAAGGGGCTGAAGATCGGGCTGCTGAAGGCGTTCCAGCAGGAGGCGGCGGGCGTCCAGATCGAACACCAGGCGCCCCCAGGAATCGCGCCGGCTGAAGGATAACCCGCCGAGGCGGGCGAACAATTCCTCTGCTGAGGCAGATGAGTGTCCAGGGGCAGGAAAACCCTCCACCAGGCGTTCCACCAATGAGCGATCAAAGGCCGCCGGAATAGCGCACAGCCGCAGAAAATGCAGCAGAACAGGCGGCTGGTGATCGATGAGCGAAGCCAGCACCTGGAGATGAATCTCTTGAGGATTTTGCTGTTGGGCCGAGAGCGACGCCAGCCATGAATTCCATTCTGCATTGGCGAAGTCTTCCTGAGGCTGACGGCTGGTGGTTTCTGGGCTGGCTTCGTTCTTGGCAGTTTCGGCGCGGCTGGAGGGCAGCAGGTCGTTCGCAGTCAGAGCCTGGCTGGCCTGTTGGAAGATGGACTGCAGTTCTGGCTGTTGAAGACGATTTAAGAGAACCCGGCGTGCGGCGCTGTTGAACTTGAGCATGTGGCCCGCTCCTGGACGGCAGAAATCCAGCGCCAGTATCTGATCGAACATCTGCCCAGCGTCTTTCTGCGGAGCATTTGGGTATGGAAAAAGACCGAATAAATAATCAAACAGGGCCTGGTCAAATTCAGGTGGGATGGCGCACAGCAGAAGGTAATAGTGCAATTCAGATGGGAGGCGGTCAAGACGCTCGGCAATTTGTAACGGATCATCCAGATCCCAATTCCCAGGCAGCGGGGGCGGAGAGACAGGTGGTCCAGCCATCTCAGCTCACCTGAGCCTGTTGACTGCGCTTCACCTCGGCGTCTTGAGCCAGGTTTACCAGGACGCTGGTGCGGTGCACCAAGGCTTCGACCAGGCTCAAGGCTTCGGCGGGCAGGCGTTTTTTGATCACCCAATATTCATAAACAGCCTGCTGGGGCAGTTCGCCAACTTTGACGGTCAATTCACCGCGCAGGTTTTCAAGATCACTTTGGCCGACCTGGGCACTGCAGGCCAGGAGCAAACTGGGGATCTTATTATTCAGGGCCCAATCCAAGAGGTTGTCGCGCAGCCATCTCTGCACGAGCGGGTCAGCGGCATCCCAATTATCGAAGATAATGACGAGGGGCTTACCTGAACGCGCCAGGCTGGCGCGCAGTGCCCGCGTTTGGAAACTGATAATCAAATTTTTAACGGCTGGATCTTCGCTGAGATACAGATTGTATACAGTGGTGTAATTGGGGTTGTTGAATATACTGCCCAGGGCGAGCTGGCTTTGGTTAAAAGTAGCGGGGCCGGTGAAATCGAACCCGCTGCCCGCCGCGGTCTGCGAGAGGGGATCTTCCTGAGCAGGCACAGCGGCTGGCGTTGGGACTCCCACAGGCGGCTCAGGCGCCGGCAAGCCGCGTTGAAGCATGGCTGGCAGATCGTTGAGCGCTTTGTGCAGATCGCTGAAATCGAGGCTGTCCAATTCGCTGGTCAAGAGATTGAGCACACTCATGAAATCGCGGCCGTGCAGATCAATAGCGGCAACTTCCAGGCCAGCCTGGCGCAGATTGTCGGCATACTCTGCCAGCAGGGATGTCTTGCCCATGCCTTCTTCGCCCGTCACCAAGAGCAGGCGCAGGGAAGAAGGCGGGTTGGCGCCTGTTAAATCCGCCAGCTCTTTGTCACGATCAACGAAATCTTTGGCCAGGCTGAGCATGGTGAATTCTTATCGATTGGCAAACAGCGTGATGCACAGGCGCAAGCCATCCAGGTAAAAACAGGCTTCGATCGAACCGGTTTCAATGAAAACGCCTGGTTCGCTGACAGAGGCGCCCATTTTTTGATATGCCTGGGGGTCAAATTTGGTGAAATTGCCCTGCGTATCCACGAAACTGCAGTCCGGCGCATCGGGATTCGGACTGCAAACCAGCATGTAGCGCCCGGGCGAGAGTCCCAAGCTTCCAGAGACTGCGGGGTCATCAAGCTGCAGAATGCCAAACACCAGGAAATCTTTGTAATGCTGGCCAAAAGCCTGGGCAGGGGTCAGACGGGCCAGGCTGAGAAAATCGCTGGACTGGGAGACCATTTGGGGCACGAGGGCGGTGGCGCTAGATGGGTTGAATTTTTGCTCGAGCGTGGAAAATGAATCAGCGTCCACCTGGCTGGAATTGACCACCGCTTCCAGCGCACTCGGGGGAAGGCGCAGGGTCTTTTGGGCCGGGCAAGAGAGCACTCCCGCCTGGTAAAGATCGTTGATGGTTGGGAACATGTTCAGGTTAAACAGGTTATCCTTTTGCAAACCATAACCAGTGAGGTACTCGGCCAACAGGTGCGCGGCATGGGCGCGCAGCGGATCGGAGGTGAACAAAGCCAGCGAAGTGTAGGCAGGCGAGCAAGCATCGCGGAACCAGGGTACGCCGTAAAAATCATTCCCGAAGCGGTCGCCGGCTGCCGCATCTTCCAGAAAGATGTTCCAATAGGTGGATGGATACTGGTCGAATTTGGCCGAGGCGCCGCTTTGCACCATGCCAGCCAGCATGTTGTAGTCCAAAGCGGTCAGGTCAGGCGGGGTGCCGGCGGCGAGCAAAGATTGTAGCTTGGTTGGAAAACCGGCAGGTGGTTCAAAATTGTAGCTGAGTTGAATATTCGGATGGACCTGAGCGAACTGCTCGAGCTGGCCTGAAATTTGCTTGACAAAATCATCCGAGAGCGCCGGAAACAAAGCCACCAAGCTGGTCTGGTCGTTGAGGGGCGGCAGGACGGAAGTGGACTCGGTGGGTAAGGCAGGCGCCGGCGTTGGGGTTGGGGTTGGCGTGTCGACCATTGGGGTGGGCTCGGCAGGCGGCGTATATTCAGCCGGAGGCTGGGTGGCGTCTGGTGAGATGGTTATCTGGGCAGGAGCGCAGCCGGCAGCGGAAATGAAAGCCAGACAAAGTAAGGCGCGCCACAGCGCGGTGAGGCGAAAGGAGCGAATGTGATCCATGATGACCTCCTGACAGGCGAAAATGAAGCGGTGCGGCGGGCGGTTGTGAAACGCTTATTTTGTTCCGAGTTTCTGTTTTAATCCGTCCACCACGAACTTGGTGACCGGACCGGCAATACCTGCCAGCAGAGGGTTGGCAAACGCAGCGACCAGGGCGCTGACAGCTCCGGGGACCAGATCGGCCAATCCGCTGGCGACGCGCGCCAGTGTGCTGTCTTCGGCCTTGGCGCCCTTGGCGGTTTCCTGCTTCAATTCTTCAAGCTTGGCTTCGGCATCGGCGCGCTTTTCCGGCGGAGCTGATTTGACCGCGGTTGCCAGAGGCGCAAACAATTCAGCCAACATATCCGGGGTTATTGCCGAGCCGCTGAAAGTGACATTCTGGTTATGGATATCGCCAGTCGAAAGCTGGCTTTGGTTAAAGGAGGCAGGCCCCTGGAAATTGAAACCGCCCGAGGCGGGCTTGGCCTGTTCATCCTGGTTGTTCTTGGAATTGTCGGTCATAAAATCCTCCAGTTTCTACCTATATTATAGTATTTAAATAATTCGGAGTAAAGTGGAGGAATTGAGCCTTTCGCAAGCTGTGATAAGACGGCGAATGAAGAGCGGTCATATTCGTTATCCCTGCGGCGCCATCAACAATTTGCCGCCGCTGAAACCTGGCAGCGTCAAGTGGGACCGCCAGTGAGATCCACCGCCTGCATGCCGCGCAGGGAATTCAAGCGGTAAATGGCGCTGGCGCGCGGCAGATCATCCAACGTCAGGCGGGCTTCTTGCAGCACGCCTGAAGCGAGCAGTTCGGCGCGCAGGACGCCAGCCAGTAACCCGCTGGAGAGCGGCGGCGTGAGCAGTCGGCCGTCAATATTCAGAGCCAGATTACCCAGGCAGGTTTCGGTGAGTTCACCCTGTTGGTTGAAAAGAATGACATCCTCGCATCCGGGGCGTTCCTGCAAAGCTTGCGCATAGACCGAGCGATGAGTAGTTTTGTGGTACAGAAAAGTATTCTGCCGGTCAACCGGATGAACTGCCAGGGGCATCTGCAGACGGTCAGCCGGCCCGGACATGGTGAAGGGCATACTCTCCAGATGAAAAACGCCGCTTTCATCCAACAACAAGCGCACTCGCCGCGCTGCGGAAGGAAATTCCGCTGCCAATTCAGCAAGGCGCTCTCTCGCCTGGCGGAGGTCGCATGGGTAAGCGAAATATTCCGCCGAATCTTTCATACGCTGTAAATGGCGTTCGAGTAAATAATAGCCTTCTGTGGGTGTCCAACGCAGTGTTTCGAGCAGTGAAAACGCCGGGAATTCGCTGTTCAGCACCCTGGCTTTCAGCAGGCATTCTTCATATTCACCCTGTATAGTAGAATCCCAAACTATCCCGCCGCCCACGCCGTATTCTGCGTGTCCGGCATGGCGGTCAAACAGCACGGTGCGAATCGCCACGTTGAACTGGGCCTGGCGGCCCGGCGCCAGCCAACCGATGGAGCCTGTGTACAGGCGGCGCGGTTCGGGCTCCAACGCCTGGATGATCTGCATGGTGCGGATTTTTGGCGCGCCGGTGATCGAGGCACAGGGGAACAAGGCACTAAAAAGCTGTGAAAACGTGGCCTCTGTGCGAGCCTGCACCGTAGAGGTCATCTGCCAGACGGTGGGGTAACGCTCGGTCTCGAACAGGCGCAGGACCTGAACGCTGCCCGGGCGCGCCACCTTGCCCAGGTCGTTGCGCAGCATATCCACGATCATCACATTCTCGGCGCGGTTCTTAGCAGAAGCCTGCAGCCAGGCGGCTTGGGCGCGATCCCCGGCTAATGTCAGACCGCGGTAGGTTGTCCCTTTCATCGGCCGGGCGGTGACCTGGTCGCCGTCCAGGCGGAAAAACAACTCTGGAGAAGCGCAAGCAGCCGCCCAACGGCCGAGATCCAGGTAGGCGGCATAACCGGCGCGCTGGCTGCGCGCCAGCCGGCAGAATGTCTGGAAAGGTATATCCTGGGATGACAGAGGAAAAGCAGAGCGCAAGCGCAGGGTGTAATTCACCTGGTACGTATCGCCGCAAGCGATGTGCGCTTTGATGGCGCGCAAAGCGGCGCGGTACTCTTTTTTCGATACGTTGGGCCGCCAGTCGAGCGGGTAAGCCTGCGGGCCAGGCGATGGAAGCGCAGAGAGAGGCAGGCGGCGCGGCGCGGTGTACAGGCCAAACCAGAGCAGGGGAAAATCGCCGGGTGGGTGAGCCCGCAGGGCGGGGTCCAAGGCCGGAGCGGCCTCGTAACTGAGCATACCGGCGGCGTACAGCCCTGATTGGGCGGCGCGCTCCAATTCTGCCAGGGCGGGCTGGACCTCGGCAAGGGAATAAGCTGCGATCACCGCCAGAGGGCGCTCGAAGAGCCACCACTGAGCGCCTTGCTGGAGAAGCAGAAAACCGGCGCAAAGCTCAAAAGAGAAATCGCCAGCAGGCTGGTGGAGATCAGGCACAGGCAAGCTTGCGGATTCCACCGGCCACACTAAACGGCACCGGGCATGCCAATCGCCAGGCGTGCCTGACGCACAGCCGCGATGGCAGAACGGAAATCTTCCAGTCTCACCCGGCAGGCGGAACCTTGCTGTTCGATGGCCTGCGCTGAGGCGGCGATGACGATGTTGAGAATATCGCCGCCTGTCAGGCCGTCCGTCTCCTGCACCAGCGCTTCCCAATCCGCTTCGCTCAGGCTGACCGGCAGGCGCGCCGGCAGGTGACCCTGCCACAGGCGCCGCCTGGAGCCGGCATCGGGCAGCGGCATATGGATGTGACCGAGGATGCGCCTGACAAAGGCCGTGTCGTAATTGCTGGCCAGGTTGGTGGCGAAGACGGTTACACCGGAAAACTGATCAAGCTCGAGCAGCATCACCGAGCGGCTGACGTTGACAGCGTGATCGGTGCTCTGGGTGATATTGGACAGGCGCCGGCCGAGGATAGAATCGGCTTCATCGAAGAACAACACAGCACTGCTTGTGCGCGCTTTTTGAAAGGCGGCTTTGATGTTCTTGGGTGTATCGCCTACATACTTCGATTCGATCTCGGCATAATTGACGCGGATGATGCCCATGCCAAGCTCGTTGGCGATGGCTTCAGCGGCAAAGGTTTTGCCGGTGCCGGGTGGACCGTACAGATTAATCGCCGTGCGGCCGCCGTAGGGATCCACTTCGGCGAGGCCGAAATCTTCGTACAGGATGCGGTGGTGGCGGATCTTGGTGAGCAGCATCCGTATCTGTTGAAGGGTGTCAGCCGGGACCACCAGGTTCGCCAGACTGCGGCGCGGCGCCTCGACAATAAACATGCCCATGCGGCGGTTAAAATCTGCTTCCGCTTCGCCGGGCCGGCCGCTGGAAGCCGGCGTGACGATGCGCTCGCCGAAGACAGGCCGGTCAACGGGCGGTTGGTTAGATGGAGGTTCCAGATTCGGGTGTTCAGGGTTCATCGAAATGCCTCTTTTCGGTGGGCGGCTATTCCCGCAGAATGCCCAATTCCTGCTCCAACCAGCGTGTCTCCAGCTCATCCACATAAGCGGCGATGGCCTGCTTCAGAAAAGCGGGCAGATCGGGGTGTATGGCTGTGAAGGTGTCATTGAAATCGGGATGATCATGGTACATATTGCCCAGCCCTCCCAGCACTTCGATGGATGGCTCGTAGAAATTCCGCAGATGCTGGTGCCAGCGCGCCAGCAGGGCCTGTATCTCTGGGCTGGTCGGGCCTTTGGCCATGTTGGCGGCTATTTCATTGTAGATATCTCCACCTTCCTGCACAATCGCTTCTTTTTCCTGGTCCGTGTAGCTGTTCCACAGTTTGTGTGACTCGCGCACCGCCTCGCCCCACAAATTGACAGCTTCTTCCTCGTACTGCTTTTGCTTTTCTGCGCTAAAGCCGTTAAAAATCTTTTTCTTGCTCATATGAATTTCTCCTACCAGGTGCATGATGGTTGTATCGATGGTGCTCATCAGGGTTTTCAATCGTTCGACCCTGGTTTCTAACATCCTGCGGTGCTGGCGCAAGGCCGAAATGAGGTCGAAACCAGGATCATCCAGGATGCGCTTGATTTGCTCGAGGTCAAGGTCCATTTCGCGATAGAAGAGAACCTGCTGGAGACGAAACAAAGCTTCGGTATTGTAATAACGATAGCCGTTCGCGCCAACTTCAGATGGTTTGAGCAGGCCGATTTCATCGTAGTAATGCAGGGTGCGCACTGTAATGCCGGCCAGGTCGGATAATTGTTTCACGGTGTACACAGCTCACCTCATGGATGAGTCCAATCATAATCTATGACGTTACGTTAATGTCAAGGGGCAAAATACAATTTGCTCGATTCCCGATTGTGCGATGCGTCAATGAACTGGCGGCGCGGAGACAGGAGCCGTTCGAACCTGGCTGGTGAAAATTATCCACCGAACTATTGGAATGAAGGCCCTGACCACTCACTCAGTGAGGCGGATCTGACACAGGTAGGCGCGATGAGGGACAGAGCCGCTAACCGGATCGATGTCTTGATTGCCGATGATCAGGTTAAAGTTGGCGCCGTCCTGTCCAAAGGGGTCATATCCAGGCGCGCCAATATCCTGGCAGGCCTGCCACCAACCATGCTGGCCGCAGACGACATTCGGCTGCAAAGTTTCGTTCAGACGGGCGCGTGCCCGGATGCTTCCGGAGGCCGTTTCAATTTGCACCCAATCGCCAGGGTGGATGCCGCGCTGGTCGGCGGCCGCGGGATGCAGTTCGACTTCTGGATCCACTGCCTGCCGGCGCAGACTCGGCAGAGCGCGGTGCTGGCTCTCGCAAAACAAGGTGTTCTTGGCGCAGGTGAGGATCAATGGGAAACGCTCAACCAGATCTGGTCGTGACGTGGGGCTCATGCGCGGCTCTTCAAATTCAGGGAGGGGCGGGTAGCCATGTTCCAGCATTGTTTGCGAATACAATTCGATCTTTCGGGTTGGCGTCTTGAAGCCGCGGGCGACACCGCCCTCCATCTCCATATACTTGCGGTAGCGTGTTTCCAATGGAACCCGCACGCCGCCAGGCTGTTCGCGCAGGGCATCCAACGATAGGCCAGACGGAGCAAGTTGGTAGCGATAGCCAGCCTCAATATCTCCGTTCCAGAAATTGGCGCCGAAGCCCAGGCGGCAGGCCAGGTCGAAGACGATTTGCGTGTCCGAGCGAGATTCTCCTTGTGGCGCGACCATCGCCTGGCGCAACTGCACATGTGACTGCGAATCCTGGTTCAATTCAAAGCCCACCTTGAGGGCTTCGCGTTCAAAAACGCTGGCGACTGGCAGGATAATATCGGCCAACTCTGCGGTGGGATTCATAAAGAGGTCGCAGTGGACGTAAAAATCGAGTTGCGCCAGAGCTTGACGCCCACGAGTGGCATCAGCGTGCGCGAGCAGCAAGTTTGCGCCAAAGCCGACCAATCCGTACACTCCGTAAGGCTGGCGCTCGAGGATGCCTCGATACACTTCATCACTGGTGACGAAACCCCAGCGTGAGGGGCCTAAAGGCCGATCACGGAAGCCGAGCGCCTTCGCCATCTGTCCGGAAGAGTTTATTTCAAACCCCGACACATTTGCAGTTGACACGGTTGAAAATAGCACATTGCCTCCCGGAGCGTCAAAGCTGCCGGTCAGCACGGAGAGTTGGGCGATAGCCCGGGCGATCTGGGTGGCGTTGGTGTGCATCTCAACCCCGCTCCAGGCATAATAAGCGACAGGTCGCGCTTCCCAGAGCATCTGGGCTGTTGTTTCGACCTGTTCGCGCCCAACGCCGCAGATCGTTTCGACACGCTCGGGTGGGTAATGGCTGCACAGGTCTGCCAATAATTCGAAAGCTGGTTTGCAGGCGATTTCACCCTGGATTGTGTGAACTGTGAAAGCGCCAAAAAGAGCCAGCTCAGAAGGTGCCGCTTCGTAACGTCCGGTGGCTGAATCGTACAGGATTGGGCGGCCCATACGCTCATTCCAGGCCACGAACTGCTTTGGACTGCCATCGGCAGAAAGGTCGGCCTGGGTCAGCATGCGGCCGCTATCTGTGCGCACGAGCAAAGGGCCGTTCGTCCATGCGCGTATGAAATCTCTGTCATACCAGCCACGCGCGATCATGACCTGGGCGATGCCTAGCGCCAGGGCGGCATCTGTGCCTGGCCGCACCTGCAGCCACTGATTTGCTTTTTTGGCGATCCCTGTCCGGCGTGGGTCAACCACGATCAGGCGAGCACCGCGTTTGACTGCCGCTGTGGTGGCCGTGGCATGGGTTAACCGGGCCAGGTTGGGGTTGTAACCCCAGAAAAGAATGCATCCGGCCTGGTCCAGATCTGGCAGATATGCGCCGGGAACCGGAGCGCCAAAGGTGTAGGTGGTCGCTTGATGCCGACCCCAGCCGCACAATTCCATCGCTGCGCATGAGTTGGGGCTTCCGAATGCATTCATTAATCGTTGAATCCAGACGGTGGAGTCATCCGAAGCCGACGTGGATGGTGAAGACACGCTGAAAACCACACTTTCCGGTCCATGCGTTTCGGCAATCGACCGCAGCCTATCAGCGGTGAGGTCCAGCGCTTCATTCCAGCTTATTCTCTGCCAGCCCGGATCGGGATCACCTTTCGGCCGCGTGCGCCTCAAGGGGTAAAGCAATCGTTCAGGATGATAAACGAGTTCAGGCGCTGCCCGCCCTTTGGCGCAGAGCGCCTTACCGGTGGGGTGGGAGGGATCAGGCTCGAGGGCAACCAGACGTCCGTCCTCGATGACACCGATCGAACCACAGCGCGATACGCACATTCCACAGTACCCTGGAATTCGCTCTGAAGTTTGCTTGTTCGCCAGCATGAGAGTATCTCCAGTCAAACTTTCAATCGAAAACCGAACCAAGATTGAACATTGGATTTGGAATTTCGATAGGTGCGATCTGGTTGCCAGTAATCCGAATCGACTGAACATTCCACAACCAATGATTGATTATAATTTGTATCATATATCTGGATTATATAATATTCATTGTGTTTTTAAACATTTGAGGGAGCTGCTATACTAAAACGATGATTGAGATCAGTTCTACAGTAAAGATTGATGAAAGCGAGATCCAATATGTTTTCATCCGCGCCTCAGGACCTGGCGGTCAGAACGTCAACAAGGTGGCGACAGCGGTTCAGTTGAGGTTTGCGATTCGCAGTTCCCTCTCATTGGATGCAGATGTCAAAGAACGCTTGCTCAGGCTGGCCAGCAGTCGCGTGACAGAGGATGGAATACTGATCATTGAAGCGAAAAGATACCGCACACAGGAACAAAATCGATTCGATGCCACCCAGCGCTCGATCACCTGGATTCAGAAAGCATTAGAAAAACCAAAGGAGCGAAGAGCAACCCGCCCGAGCCTCACATCAAAGGCAGCTCGGGTGGGCGACAAGAAAAAACATGGCGAGATTAAGCGGATTTGTCGCTATGTTCCTGAAGAGTAGGAATAACTCGCTTTTCCTTTTGGGACTGGGTTCTCGCAGATAGCTGAATGATAGAGAGAAATGTCTCGGCTATCTTACAGGGTATGAATGCTATGTGCAGGAGAAGCCTTCCGTTTCTCCAAACCAGCCAGTCACTTTTCCAGAGCCATCTTTTGAGAGAATAACCCTGGCCTCCAACAACTCGAGCACCCAAGGTTTGCTCTCCGAGTGTGGGTTGACTTGAATTGTACGCTATGAATATTAGGTAGACCGGTGCATCGATATTTTCTGATCACCATGTGTTCCTAGAACGCAGCACCGCGGCGGATCCGGCATCCCTTAGAACCAGGGCTGGCTTCAGCGCTCTAGTTTCTAAGGGATGCCGGGGGCAGCTAGCGTATGATGATGGGCAGGTAAATTCTGTCTGGATTCATCCAGTACTCTAGCAGACGGTTGTTGCCCGAGTCGGCCACGTAGAGGTTACCGGCGCGGTCGAGGGCCAGGCCGGCTGGAATGAACAGGCGGTCTGGCCCGGTCTGGTGGGCCGGCCCGCCGGCGGAGAGCGATTCCTTGGTCCAGGGCACGGCGGTCCCATCCTGGGTGGCGGCGGCGAAGATGGCCACGCGGTTGATGCTCAGGTCGGAGACATACAGGTTCCCGGCGCCATCCGCCGCCAGCCCGTTGGGCGCAACGCCGTTGACGATGCCGCTGACCACGGAAGTGAAGTCGTTCTGGCCGTAGACCACATTGGCCGGGGAGCTGCCCGGGTGGAAGTACTCTAGGACGCGCAGGTTCTGGCAGTCGGCCACGAACAGGCGCTCAAAGCTGTCGGCAGCCAGAGCGCAGGGCCAGTCCAGGCTGGAGGCGCTCACTCCGCCGTTGTTGGGGATGGCGGTGGAGAAACCGGGCTGCCCAATGACGCCGTCCGCCGTCTGCGAGGCGAGCGGGGTGTTGAAGATCAGCACGCGGTGGTTGAGCGTGTCGGCGATGAAGAGACGGCCATGAGCGTCGAGGGCCAGAGCCTGCGGCTGGTTGAGCGAGGCGGCGCTGATCCCGCCCTTGTTGGGCAGGTTGGAGGTGAAGCTACCGCCCTGGCCGAAGACCCGGCTGGCGGGCATGCCCGTGGCAAGCGGGGCGTCATACTCGAGCACGCGGTGGTTGCCGCTGTCGGCGACATAGAGATTGCCGCTGTTATCCAGCGCCAGGGCATAGGGCATAAACAGGCTGCGCCCGCTGACCCCGCCGGGGTTTGCAGCGGTGAAGGGAAAATCGAGCTGGCCAAGGACCAGGTCGGCGGCCTGGCTGTTGGCCAGGGTGTTGACGCTGGGCCAGCTCAGGATACGGTTATGGTTGGCATCGGCCACAAAGATACGCCCGTTCTGGCCGGAAACGACGACAGCCTGGGGGCTGTCCAGGCGGTTGGCGCCGTCGGGCAGGAGGGGGTTGGCGGGCGTTGAGGCGGCAAAATTGGGCTGGCCGAGGACCAGGTCGGCGCTGTTGTCGTTCATACCACGCGGATAGAGGGACAGGTTAAGCGTGTTTGATGTGCCGCCGCCCGGGGCTGGGGTGGTGACGCTGACCGGGAACGGTCCGCCGGAAGCCAGCTCGGTGGGGGCGACCAGGATGGTGAGCTGGGTGGAGCTGAGGTAGGTGGTGGCGTGGCTGGCGCCGTTGAAACTCACCAGCGAAGCGGAGGTGAAGCCGCTCCCGTTGACCGTCAGGGTGAAGGCGGGCGAGCCGGCAGCCACCTGGTCTGGGCTTAGCGCGGTGAGCGCCGGAACGGGGATGGATTTTGGCGCGGCGTACTCCAGCAGGCGGTGGTTGGCGGAATCGGCAACGTACAGGTTGGCGGCGCCGTCGGTGAACACGCCGAACGGGGCGTTCAGGCCGGTGGTCCCCACACCGGCGCCGCTGGTCATAAAGACGGATTGTCCGAAGACGAGATTGGCGTTGATGCCGGTGTTGCCGGCGTCAAATTCCAGGATGCGGTTCCAGCCGGTATCGGCCACGTACAGATTGCCCACCTGGTCGAAAGCCAGGGCGAACGGATGGAGCATTGTGCGGGGGCTGACCCCGAACATGGAAGCATCGCGGTTGGTATTGAAGCTGCCCTGGCCATACACCCGAGAGGCAGCCATGCCGTTGGAAAAGGGCGGGGCATAGCCCACAATGCGGTTGTTGAAGGTATCGGCCACGAACAACCGCCCTGACGGGTCCAACGCCAGGCCAGAAGGCGACCACAGGCTGGCGCTGTCCGTCACCCCAGAGATATCGGTGGTAAAGCCTGGCTGACCTAAGACCACATTGGCGATAAATCCGCTGCTGAACGGCAGGGCCCGCGGAGTCAAGTATTCCAGGACGCGATGGTTGCCGTTATCGCTCACAAAGAGGTCTCCGGCGGCATCCACCGCCAGGCCCAGCGGCCCGTAAAGGCCGACGGCGTCGATCGATCCGGAGGTGTTGCCGCCGTTGTGGCTGTAATCGAGCTGGCCGAAGATCCGGCTGGCGTTCATGCCCGTGCTGAGGGGCGCATCATATTCCAGGACGCGGTGGTTGCTTGTGTCGGCCACGTAGAGGTTGCCGCCGCTGTCTACGGCCACACCCTGCGGCAGCCAGAGGCCGGCGGGGCCCAACCCGCCGGTGTTGGGGCCGGTCTGGCTGAAGTCGGGCTGGCCGATGACCAGGTCGGCAGCCTGGCTGTTGGCAAAGGCGCCGGAGCTGGGCCAGCTTAACACCCGGTTGTGGAAGGTGTCGGCTACGAACAGGCGCCCGGAGTGCGCATCCAGGGCGCCGGCCCGTGGCAGGTTCAGGCGGTTGGCGCCGCCTGGGAGGAGCGGGTTATCCTGAAGATTGCCGGTGAAATCCGGCTGGCCGAGGACCGCATCGGCAGCCGGATCCAGCGGGGTGCGGGCGTAAACCACCAGCGAGAGCGGATTGGACGTCCCGCCGCCGGGACCCGGGGTGAAAACGGAGATTGTTACCGGCGCCAGCGTGGGGCTTCGGGTGGTCGAAGCGGCGGCAGTCAGTTGGGTGGGGCTGAGGAAGGTGGTGGGCAGGTCAGCGTTGTACCAGCGCACCACCGAGGCCGGGGTAAAGCCGGTGCCGTTGACGGTGAGGGTGAAGGCAGGCCAGCCGGAGGCAATGATCCCTGGGCTGAGCGAGGACAGCGCCGGTAGCGGGGCGGGAATGATGATCGGCGTGTCGTACTCGAAGACGCGGTTATAAGCCGGGTTGGCGACCAGCAGGTCACCGGCGGCGTCGAACGCCATCTCGTCCACCGCGCCGATCTGAAAAGAGCTCACGTTTTGGACGATCACTTTTTCATTAGGCTGGCTGTTATGGTCAAAAGCCTCGCCTGAGATATACAGGTGGTTGTGCGCGTCAAACGCCACGCTGCGGATGCTGTAATCGCATTGATCTCCAACATTAGAGAACCAGCCGCCGGTGCAGATGCCGGAAGAAAAGGTCTGGATATTATCGGCGGTGGTATCCGAAGTGAGCGGCAGGTTGTACTCGGTGAGCCGCTGGTAGTGATCAAAGACAAATGTTCCCACCTGGCTGCTCAATTTTCTTTCGCCATAATCGGCGACATACAGGTTCCCGGCGCTGTCGAAGGCCACGCCCATCACGATGGAGAGATCATTCTTAGTCTTGGTGGTGAAGCTGTTATTCTGCCCCAGGACGCGGCTGGCGGACATGCCGGTGCTGAAGGGTGGGATAAAAATCAGCACCCGGCGGTTGCCGTAATCGGCCACTGCCAGGTCGCCCTGGGCGTCGAAGGCGATCCCAAAGGGGATATCCAGTCCAGTGGCACTGGGCGTGGTGGCGTTTCCGCCAAAATTCACCACCGCCGCAGCCAGGCTACCCTGGCCGATCGCCAGGCTGGCGCTCATACCGCTGCTGAAAGGCGCGGTATACTTCAACACCCGGTAATTGGCCCGGTCAACCACCCACAGGTTGCCCTGGGGGTCAATGGCCAGGTGCATAGGGGCGTTCAGGCTGGCAGGACCCAACCCCCCATGATTCGGATCGGTAGTGGTCAGGTTGGGCTGGCCGATAACCAGGTCGGCGGGGGCGCCGTTGGTTAGCACCTGGGCGCTGGGCCAGCTGAGAATGCGGTTGTTGCCGGTATCGGCGACGAACAGGCGCCCGGTGGCGGGGTCGATGGCCACCCCGCTGGGCTGCTTTAAGGCGCCGGCCAGCCCAGGCAGGACCGGGTTGTTCGGATCGGATGCGGTCAGGCTGGGCTGCCCCAGCACGCCATCGGGCTGGTAATCCCCGGGGTGGCGGGTGTAGAGGGTCAGGTTGATTGCATTTGAAACCTGGCCGGGGAGACCAGCCACCAGCATTTGCTGAACGGCGATGGGAAAAGGCCCGCCTGAGAGGATGTTGGCGGCGGGGACGGCCGCCGAAAGCCGGGTGCTGCTGACGAAGGTCGTCGGCAGCGGGGCGCCGTTCCACAGCACCTGCGAATCGGCCTTGAAACCGGACCCATTGAGGGTGAGGGTGAAGCCCGGACCCCCGGCGGGGAGCTGGCTGGGGCTGATGGAGGAAAGGATGGCGCCAGGGATGCCGCTGGGGGCGTCATATTCCAGCAGGCGCTGGTTGCCGGCGTCGGCGATGTAAATATTATTGCTGGCATCCACCGCCAACCCGGCAGGCGCGCTCAGGCTGTCGCGGCTGAGGCCGCCGTGGTTGGCATCGCCGCTGTTGAAGTGGCCGGCCTGCGCGAAAACGTAGGTCGCAGGCAGCGAGGTCAGCGGGGCAGTCCATAACAGCATCCGATTATTGCCGCTGTCGGCGACATACAGATAGGAAAGGTAATCCACCACCAGGGCGGAGGGGTTGTTCAGGCTGGAGGCGCTGATCCCGCCGTTGTTGGCCTGGTTGGCGCTGAAACTGCCGCCCTGCCCGAAAACCAGGTTGGCGCTGGGTGCAGAGCCGGCGTACGGCGTGGAAAAACCCAGGACCCGGTGGTTGCCCTTGTCGGCCACATACAAAGCGCCGGTGATGGGATCGCAGGCCAGCCCGGCGGGGCCGTTCAGGCTGGCGGCGCTGACGCCGCCGTTGTTCGGCGCTGCGGCGCTGAAGCTGCCCCCCTGCCCGAAGACCCGGATGGCGGCGGCGCTGTTCAGGGGCTGATCGAAGTACAGGACGCGGTGGTTGCCGGTATCGGCGACGAAGAGGCCGCCGGTGGGGGAAACGGCCAGGCCTGACGGAGAGGAGAGGCTGGATGCCGACAGCCCGCCGTTATTCGGCAAGCCCGAGCTGAAACTGCCGCCCTGCCCCAGGACCTGGAATGCAGCCATGCCGCTGCTGAACGAACCGGCGAAGCCCAGGACGCGGTGGTTGCCGGTATCGGCCACGTACAGGATTCCGGCCAGGAAATCGAAGGCCAGGGCGGAAGGGTGAAACAGTGTGGCCCCGCTGAGCCCGCCGGTGTTGGGGCCGGTCTGACTGAAATCGGGCTGGCCGAGGACCAGGTCGGAGGCCTGGCTGTTGGCAAAGGCGCCTGAGCTGGCCCAGCTCAGCACGCGGTTGTTGTTGGCATCGGCCACGAACATGCGCCCGCTGATGGGATCGACCGCCGCGGCGGCCGGGCTGCTAAGGCGGTTAGCCGGGCCGGGCAGGGCCGGGTTGTTGAGCGTGCCGCTGCTGAAATCGGGCTGGCCCAGCACACCGTCTGCGGTCACATCGGATGAGGCGCGGTTGTATAAGTGCAGCACCACCCCGCCAGGCGGGGTTGAGGCGCCTCCTCCGGGGGCGGGGTTGAGCACATCGACGCCTGAGTTGGCATTGGCCGAGGGATTCAAAGCCGGGATCGCTGCATCAAGGCGGGTGGAATTGACCATCGTGGACGGCCAATTCGAGCCGTTCCAGCGAACGAGGGAGAGCGGGCCAAAGCCTGTGCCCGTAACCGAGAGGGTGAAGGCCGGGCTGCCTGCGGCCGCAACCCGCGGGCTGATATCGCTCACCGTAGGTGCAGGATAAGACTGCGGCGTATCGTAGACCAGGACGCGGATGTTCCCGCTGTCGGCGACCACCAGGCTGCCGCCAGCGGCAACGCTCAGACCGTGCGGCGCGGCCAGGCTGGCAGGTCCCAGTCCGCCGTTGTTCCCAGTCCCACTCAGAAAGCTGCCGTTCTGGCCAAAGACCTGAACGGCGGCCGGGCCGGGCGTGGTCGAGGCTAACGGCGCGGCGTAACGCAGGACGCGGTTGTTCCCCAGGTCGGCGACGTACAGGCTGCCCCAGGGGTCGACCGCCACCGCATAGGGATTGTTCAGGGTGGCTGCGCCGATGGCCCCGCCCTGGTTGGGGCTGTGGCCGGTGAAATCGGGCTGGCCAAAGACGCGGTTGGCGTAAACCTGGGCGTTGAGCGGTGCGCTCATCGCGGCGTCAAATTCCAGGACGCGGTGGTTGCCGGCGTCGGCGATGTAGAGATTGCCGCCAGAGTCCAGCGCCAGGCTCACCGGGCCGCTGACCTGGGAATCGCCGGCCCCAGTGTAGGGCCAGGCGGTCAGCGACGGCTGGCCGAAGACCCGGCTGGCGGCCTTGCCGTCTACCAGGGGCGCATCATACTCGGTGACGCGCTGCCAGCCGTTGTCGGCAACGTAGATGTTCCCGGCCCGGTCGACCGCCACGGCGACGGGAGAAGCCAGGGCGCTGGAGGTAACGCTCCCGCCGCTGTAAGCCGAAATGAAGTCCGGGCCGCCCAGAACGTGGCTGGCAGGCATGCCGGCGTGGATGGGCGAGACGAGGGGAGCGTCATACTCGAGGATGCGCCTGTGGTAGCTGTCGGCGATGTAGAGGTTGTCATGGGAATCGACCGCCACGCCGAAAGGAGCGTAGAGATTGGTGGCGGTCAGCACGCTGGAAGACCCGCCGTTCGAGGTGAAATCGGGCTGGCCGAAGACGCGGCTGGCGGATTTGCCATCGGTCAGCGGGGCGTCGAATTCTAGGACGCGGTTGTTGGTCGTGTCGGCGACATACAGGTTGCCGCCCGAGTCGATGGCGGTGGCATAAGCGGCTGAGAGGGAGGCGGGGCCGGGGGCAGGGGCGGCGCCCTGGGAGGTGAAGTTGGGCTGGCCGATGACCGTATCGGCGGTCGTGTCCAGGCTGGCGCGGGCATAGACGGTGAAGATCAGCCCCGCCGATTCGCTCCCGCCGGGGGAGGAATCCAGCACGGTGATGCTGGCGGCGCCGGGGGTAGCCACATCGGCGTCGGTGAGGGCCGCGGTCAGCTGGGTGGGGCTGACCAGCGTCGTGACCCGGGCGGAGCCAAACCAACGCACCACCGAATTGGCATTAAAGCCGGAGCCGGTCAGGGTCAGGGTGATACCGGGGCCGCCTGCTGCCAGCACGGAGGGCCACAGGGCCGAGAGCACCGGTGCAGTACCGGAGGCGGGGCCTGCCAGGGGCTGCTGCCCCAGGCTGAACAAAATGACCATCAAGACATTCAGCAAGCGGAAAATCGTGCGCATCGTCTTCACCTATATTAATCCATAAATAAGTCAAGTCTCCGAGGAAATGGCGATGGTAAATTGAACGGCTGTCTGGTTTTGCCTGGATCGTAATCCAAGGGCCAATCGATTGAGCTAATTTAACCGATAACCCTCTCAGATTCACTAATGGGATATATTTTATCCGTATTTTTCATTTAAACAAGACTGAAATTTTAGCGTTCATTGAGCTGCCTGGACCTGGGCGACGAGCACCGTCCAGGTCAGCTCAGGTATTATCACGTGAAAAAGATATCCAAGTAAAAGTGAAAATACATGTCTACTTCCAGACCTTGGTTGATGAACAGGAGGCCAAAGACCAATCCCGCCAGGCCGTTCATGACCAGGACCCGATCACCACCATAGAGCTATGTCGTAAAAAAACAGGACCAATCAAATGTAAACGGGGTGTCCAATTCAAAGTCAGGGTCTTATTCAATTGGTTCAATCACATGAAATTAAATTCAGAGGTGCAGATTGGTAAGGGAAATTTTGGTCAAGATAAGAATCGGGGTTTCCCAATCAAGGAATTGGGTGGGATAGATTTGCGTTGGCGGGGATTTGAATTGCCCGATCTTATCTGAATTCATAAACATACAAATATACCAAAAGTGTCCTCTTCAACGATTGTATCGGAGTGAACTGTTATACTTAAGCCATGATCGAGATTAACTCCTCTGTAAAAATCGAGGAAAGCGAGATTCAATTTGATTTCATTCGCGCCTCTGGCCCTGGAGGCCAAAACGTAAATAAGGTCGCGACTTCAGTTCAACTTCGATTTGACGTTCGCAATTCACCCTCGCTGGATCAAGACGTTAAAGAGCGCTTGATCAAACTGGCCGGCAGTCGCGTAACAGAAGATGGCATATTGATCATAGAGGCGAAAAGATATCGCACCCAGGAACAGAACCGGTTTGATGCCACCCAACGGTTGATCGCCTGGATTCAGAAAGCTCTCGAAAAACCTAAGGTGCGCAAGGCCACGCGCCCGAGCGTTACGTCAAAAGCTGCTCGGGTAGGTGAGAAGAAAAAGCATGGCGAAACTAAACGGATTCGTCGCTATGTTCCGGAAGAATGGGAGTAATTTTCTTTTTTCTCCTGGGACTGGGCTGCCGGAGGTAGCTGAATGGAATTGAGAAGTGCATCGGCTGTCCTACAGGGTATGAACAAGGTGGCGACAGCGGTTCAGTTGAGGTTTGCGATTCGCAGTTCCCTCTCATTGGATGCAGATGTCAAAGAACGCTTGCTCAGGCTGGCCAGCAGTCGCGTGACAGAGGATGGAATACTGATCATAGAAGCGAAAAGATACCGCACACAGGAACAAAATCGATTCGATGCCACCCAGCGTTTCATTACTTTAATAAAAAAAGCCCTTGAAGCGCCAAAAGTGCGCAGAGCCACTCGCCCGAGCGTCACATCGAAGGCGGCGCGGATGGGTGCCAAGAAAAAGCACGGCGAGATCAAGCGGATTCGCCGCTATATTCCTGAAGATTGGGAGTAACGTTTCAGGGAACTGCCGCTTGCCATGTGATGTGCATGCGGGTTCCCTGGCCGGGTGCTGCAAGGATTTGCAGATGGGCACCGATCAGCGCGGCACGTTCCAACATGCTCACCAGGCCAAAGCGCCGTTGGGCCGCAAGCTCGTCAATTCTCAATGGCGATCCGCTTTCAAAACCGATGCCGTCATCCTCCACCAGGATATCTATATTCGAAGCTCCCAGAGCTCCCTTGATGCTTAAATAGGACGCCTTTGCATGCTGCAAGGTGTTGCGGCCGGCCTGCTGAATGATGCGGAATAAGTGCAGTTCAACTTCCTGGGGATAGCGCGCCCCAATGTCAGCCACATCCAGGCGAATTGCGACTGCGCGATCGTTCATTTGCTCCAGCTCATCAATCAATTCTTTCAAGGCGGCTTTCAGGCCGTAATGAAGCATCAGAGGGCGCATGGTATTGATAATACTGCGAATGCGGTTGACGGCCTCCTGGTAGGCCTGATCGATTTCTGCTCTTGAATGACCCTCCAAAAACAGAGCCTTCATCTGCGCCAGGTGGCTCAACACGTCATCGTGCAAATCCTGCGCCAGCCGCTGGTGAAATTTTTCAGTACGATCGATGTCAGAGCGGTATAAATCCTTGAGTTGTTCTGTGATATCGAAATTGATCAAAACGATTGCCGCCTGGTGAGCCAGGGCCTGCAGAATGGCTATTTCGGCTGGCAAGTAATGATCATCCGGCTCTCGCCGGCCAAGCAGCCAAACCCCAACAGGTTTGCCTTTGAGAAGGAGAGGCAGTGAGACGCGCACCCATCCATGGGGATAATGATCATCACTCCTGGTGGCAGGATCTGGAGAAACATACCGCCGGTAAAACGAATGAGCCAGTGGAGCGCCGGGATGAATTTGAGAGCTCTCCAGCTCCTGTTTGTACACGACGTTGAGGGTATTCTCCGGAGTAAGGCGGAGCAAGGCAGATTGGCGCACTCTGAGGCGCGCCAGCACCTGGTCACGCAGAAGGCTCACCAGTTCGCCTTCATCCGCAATCGAAGTTATTTTTTCGGAGTAAAGCTCAAGGAGCTGGGATTGTTCTTCAGTCAGACGGCGCAAGCGATCGCGGCTTTCTTGCAATTCCTTCTCGATTTGATTTTGCTCGGTGATGTCGCGTGAGATCGTCAGCAGGCACAGGTCGCCCTGGTAAGTGATAAAGCGCGCCGCTACCTGCCCGATGCGGATGGCGCCATCGTGGCGGCGGTAGGGAAATTCCATTGCGGTGACTTTCCCCTGTGTGCGCAAAGCCTCCAACAGCCGCTGCCGGTCATTATCATCAGCCCACAGGCCTAAATCATTGGTGGCGGCAGATTTTCCTTCCCAATCCTGGCGAGAAAAGCCTGTGAGCAACATAGCTGCTTCGTTAACAAACAAATACGCGCCATCGTTGACGCGCGTGATGATCATTGAGTCTGGGCTAAATTGGAATACCGATGAAAAAAAATGGTCTGTCGATAAATTGTCGGAAGCCATTACCCCCAGATTATAACCGAATTTATGGTAGTCGATTCACCTCTTGCGGCGATTCAGCGTGCGGTATGAGCCCGATATCCAGCGCTTTCTTCACGGCGGCAGCGCGGCTGTGGACGTTCAATCTGTGATAAACCTCAGACAGCAGGGTGCGCATCGATGTCTTATTGATATTCATCCTGCATGCCAAATCATAGGTGGAGGCATCAGGGTAAGCCGCGCACAGCGACAGGGCTTCCACCTGCCGTCCAGTCAATGAATGGATTGTCTCGGTGTTTGACTGCGGCATCAGCAGGTGCGCCACCTGCTCGGACCAATAGAGCCCACCATTGGCGATGATGCGCACAATGGATGGGAGTTCGAGGATGGCGTTGGAATCATCCTTGAGCACATAACCGCTGGCGCCGGCTTCTAAAACTGCGGAAATCAAGGTGCGCTGACCATGCATGGAGATGATGATCATTTTCATTTGAGGGTATTTTGCGCGTAAGCTGGGAATGATAAAAAGGAGAGGATATGCATTGGCATTATCGGGAGAAGTTGGTACGAAAACATCCAATATGAGCACATCCGCTGGATGGGCAGCCAGCATAGACTCAAGCTGTTCGCCAAACCGAGCAGCCGCAACAACTTCGATATCTGGTTGATTGTTCAGACGAAAATTGTACCCATCGATAATACCCTGGTGATCATCCAGGATCGCCACGCGAATCTTCCTTGACATATCCTCACCCCAAACCAGCTATTGTAATAAATTACTGCATCCGTTAATCCAATGTACCTGAAA
This sequence comes from Chloroflexota bacterium, assembly GCA_029782365.1. Classification (GTDB taxonomy): domain Bacteria; phylum Chloroflexota; class Anaerolineae; order Anaerolineales; family UBA4823; genus CAWBUW01. The sequence goes on along the minus strand of JAKOUW010000096.1, from coordinate 516,059 downwards.
AATACCGTTTCCGCAAGCTATTCTGAGGCCAGATAGTAAGTCCAGTACAATTGTCTAGATAATATCGCTGGTTGTCTATTCATTTTCAGGTTTTTAAGGTGTATAAATGAATTATATAATTTTTCAATGGCTTCTGCACTGCCTTATGGCAGGGGGCCAGACAGTGGACTTATCGGGGGATTATTCTGAGGGGGTTGAGATAAGGGGGTTTGAGCCATACGGGGGCAAACAGGGGGGGCAAGTTCGGGAGAAGCGGCGCAAGCCGCTTCTCCCTTTTCGGAGATTACCCAAACCTGCCTTCGACATAATTTTCGGTGCGTTTGTCTTTGGGGGAAGTGAACAGGCTTTTGCCTGGACCAGCTTCGACCAGTTCACCCTGTAAGAAAAATGCGGAAAAATCGGCCATGCGGGCTGCCTGTTGGACTGAATGCGGCACCAGGATCACGGTGTATTCTTTCTTCAATTCTTGCAGAGACGATTCGACTCTAGCCGTGGAAATCGGGTCCAGACCCGAGGTGGGTTCGTCGAGCAGGATGATCTCGGGCTGCAAGGCCAGCACCCGCGCCAGGCAAAGGCGCTGCTGCTGGCCGCCAGACAGGGCAATCGCGGGGTCGCCGAGGCGGTCTTTGACTTCATCGAGCAGGGCGGCCTGCGCCAGACTGCGCTCAACGGCGGCTTTCAACACGGCTGGACGGCGCTCACCTGCCAGTTCCAAACCATAGGTTAAATTGCCGCGAATAGACAACGGCAGCACCACCGGCCGGGCAAAGACCATACCCACTTTGCGGCGCAGGGCGATCACATCCGTGCTTCGGGAGAGGATATTTTCGCCATCGATCAACACACGCCCCTGGACGGTGACCACATCGGCCAGGTCATTCAAGCGGTTGAGCACACGCAGCAAAGTGGATTTACCGCCGCCAGCCGGACCAAACAGCACACTGATCTGGCGCTCGGGCAGGTTGAGATTGATGCCGCGCAAAGATTCTGTGCCGTCGGAATAGCCCAGGCTGAGATTTTCGATGATGATTTTATCCATGCCGCCCTCACCACTGGCGGCGAGCGCGCGCTCGCGAGCGAACAAAATTGGCCGCCAGGTTCATGCCTAAGACGAACACGACCAGCACCAGCGCCGTGCCGTATTGGATTTGAAGGGTCATTCCGGGCACCTGGGTGGAAATGACAAACAGGTGGTAAGGCAGGGCCATGGTGGCATCGAAGATCGAATGAGGCAGGCGCGGCAGGAAAAAGGCAGCCCCGGTGAATAAAATGGGGGCAGTTTCACCGGCGGCGCGTTCGAGGCCGAGGATCACACCGGTCAAGATGCCAGGCAGGGCTTCTTTCAGGACAATGCGCTGGATCGTCTGCCAGCGGGTGGCGCCCAAAGAAATGCTGACCACGCGGAACGACTGGGGCACCGAACGCAGAGCCTCTTCGGAGGTGCTGATGATGACCGGCAGAGTCATAATGGACAGAGTCAGGCAGGCCGCCAGAATGCTGGTGCCGAAACGCAAGAATAGCACAAACAAACCCAGGCCGAACAGGCCGTACACCACGGAAGGGATGCCCGCCAGGTTGATGATGGCCAGGCGGATGAGGCGCGTCCAGAAATTATCGCTGGCATATTCGGAGAGGTAAATCGCCGCACCCAGGCCAAGCGGGACGGCAAACACAGCCGTGCCCAATGTCAGGTAGAATGTGCCCAGGATGGCTGGCCAGATGCCACCAGCGCGCATGCCATCGTGCGGGACGGTGGTCAGGAATTCCCAGGATATAGCCGGCAGACCCTGCACGAGGATATAGACTACCACCAGGATGATCGGCAAAACGGTCACCGCCGCCACCAGGCTGAGGGCGGCAAAGCCGAGCTTTTGGATGCGCAGGCGGTTTTCAGGCGTTTGGCGCTGCATAGGTACCCTTATGAAAGAATGCGTTCGGCGCGCTTGCGCTGGCGAAAGACAACAGCCGAAGCCGCCACGTTAATGGCCAGGGAAATCAAGAAAAGGATGATGCCGATGAAGAAAAGCACATGATAGTGGGTGGATCCGTTGGCAACCTCGCCCATCTCGGCGGCGATGGTGGCAGTCATGGTGCGTACTGGCGAAAACAGAGCGCCCAGGCTGGTGGGCATCACCGGCGCGTTGCCTGTGACCATCATCACCGCCATGGTCTCGCCGATGGCGCGTCCGATGCCAAGCATGACGGCTGTCAAAACCCCTGAGCGGGCGGCCGGCAGGGTAACCCGCCAAATTGTCTGCCATTCGGTGGCGCCCAAGGCCACGGCGGCGTCACGGTAACTGCGCGGCACGGCATCCAGGGCGTCTTCGGCGACGGAAACAATTGTCGGGATGGCAATGGCGCCCAATAGCAGTGAACCGGTGAAGGCCGTCAGCCCGGTGGGCAGGTTGGCATAACGGTGCAAGAACGGAGAGACAACCAGGATGCCCAGGAAGCCAAGCACAACAGAAGGAAGGCCGCCGAGCAGTTCAACCAGCGGCTTGAGAATTTCTCGCAGCCAGCGCGGGGCGATTTCGGCAATAAACACGGCCGTGCCAATGCCAGTCGGCACAGCTACCAGAGCCGCACCCAGCGTCACAATCAGCGAACCGCCTAACAGCGGTAAAATGCCGAAATAGCTTTCAATAGGATACCAGCGCGTGCTGGACAATGTGAAAAGCGGCACCTCGCCCATAGCTGGCAGGCCTTCTGTGAGCAAAAAAATGAAAATCATGGCAACAAAAACAACCGCCGAAAAGCCGCTCAGGCGCACCAGCCGGGTGACAAAGTATTCGGTAGGAGAAATGTTTTGTTCCATCAGGATTTGCTCACTTCACAGGCACAAAACCCAGGGTGGTGACGATAGTCTGCGCTTCTTTGGATAAGATCCAATCCATATACGCTTTCACTGCGCCGGCCGGTTGACCATTGGTGTACATGTACAGGTCGCGGGCAATGGGATACTGGCCAGCGTTGACCGAGGCTGCAGAGGGGCTGTAATAGGGTTTGCCGGCTGTGGCCGCGATGGCCAGCACTTTCACCTCGGGGGTAACATATCCGAGGCCGTCATAACCGATGGCATTTTCGTTTAACTGCACTTCAGAGATGATGCCCTCGGAAGAGGGCAGCAGTAAGGTGTCCTGTGAAAAGAGCGTTTTATCACCACTTTTCCCCTGGCGCAAAACCGTCTCCAGGAAATAGACATGCGTACCTGAATTGGTCTCGCGCGAAAGACGGACAATCGGACGATCCTGTCCACCCACCTGTTTCCAGTTGCTGATCTTCCCGGAGTAAATATCCGAGATTTGTTGGATGGTAAGCTGGTTGACTGGGTTCGCGGGATTGACGATCACGGCGATGGCGTCCCTGGCAACCACAAACTCGACCGGTTGGTGCTTGTTGGCCACGGCTTTATCGATCTCTTCCTGCTTGATCTTGCGTGAGGCGTTGGCGATATCCACCGTGCCGTTGATCAGAGCGGCGATGCCGGTGCCGCTGCCGCCGCCGGTGACCGAGATGCTCACCTCGTTGTGGCTTGCCTGGTAGCGTTCAGCCCAGGCCAGCGCCAGGTTGACGATGGTATCGGAACCCTTGTTTTGTATCGAGACGGAGGGGGCGGTTACAGATTCGCCAGAATCTGAAGGAGCGCAGGCGGTCAGCATGAAAATGATTAGTACAACCAGGCACAAACGCTTCATTGGGTGATTATACTATGAAACAATTGGCGAATAATTGGGATGAGACCCTGAGATTAGGGCTCGCCCACAGGCCAGGGCTTAAACAAAGTCTTGAAGCCCTGCTGTCTCTGCCATTTCTGAATGTTTACAGAGTTGATCGAAAAAGGGTATAATCAAGCCATTCAATTTCCTGGTGAGCTGGGTGGATTGGTGCTGCAGAAGGCTTAGAATTAAACCAGATTGCTCCCTGCCAGATTATGATCTGACTTAACGAGGTGTGCATGATATCCCGAGTCAAGAATTTTATTCTTTGGGGCTTGATCATTGTTTTCATCCTGCCTGCGAACGCCCAGGCAGCGTCCTTCAGCGAGTCTCTGCCCACGATCCAGGTTAAGGCTCCTGCCTCCCCCAGTGACGTGCCGCCCGCCGGGTATTATGACAGCCTGATCCAATATTCGACGATCACGAACTGCGTCAGTATCATCCAGGGCAGTCCTTACCAGGAATATGGCGCAGGGACGTTTGTTGGCTATTACGCCGATCCAGCCAACGGCATACCATCGCCAAATTCTGTGTATTACATCCGGGTTGTGATTGCCGGATTAGGCAACGCCTGCAGCGGCATGCGCGCCTATTTTGAACTCCAACTGCCCACCTTCACGACGTTTGCAGTTGACGGCATCAATAAGATTATTTGCCTGTATGATAACGCCCCGCTGATCGCTTCTGACTGCCCCCAAACTGTCCACAATTCCTCGTATAACCCCGGAGCTTCAGCGTACCTTTCGGTCGATGCCGTCAATGCTTATACCTGGCCGATCCCCCAGGGACATATTCTGGAAGTGCGTTTCCCGGTGCGTTCCAGCAGCGCTTTAACCAACAGCGCCCTGCGCGCCAATGTCTGGATGCTGGATGGGAACAGCAGTCCCTGGCTGTATGCGCAAACAGGAGTGTACGTGTTTTCTAACCAGTCGAATGTGTTCTACCCATCGGTTTCGACGACACAGATCACCTCCTCTTCGGCATATTCTGTGGCTTATTTATATGCCACCGGGGCAGGCACGGCATATTTCGACCTGGGCACCACGCCAGCGTACGGTATTTTATCGGACAGCCTGTCCATTTCAGGCGCGGGCTCATGGAAAGCCTGGGATGATTGGCTGCCGTATGTGTTTCAACCGGATACCACTTACCATTGGCGCTTGCGTTTTGTGCCAAACGTGGGTTCCCCGATCTATGGCAATGATCAAAGTTTTCACACCCTTCCTGACGGCAGGGTGGTGGTGGGCAATGGCCTGGCCTCAGATTGCAGTGAAACAGCCCTGGGGAGCGCCCTGTCGACCGCAAAGGAAATTCAATTTAACTGCGGGATGCTGCCCATAACGATCACTTTGACCAGCCCGAAGACCATCACGTCGAACGTGGTCATTAACGGAAACAACCGGATCGTTTTCAATGGGGCGGTGGCAGGCTCTCAATTTTCTGTGCAGGCAGGTGCACACCTCACCCTGCAGAGCATCACCCTCAGCGGGTCGAATAACACAAATTCCTGCGGAGGCGCGGTTTTGGTGAATTCAGGGGGCGGCCTGACGCTAAACGGGGTGCGTCTGATCAATAACCATTCCAATTACCAGGGTGGAGCGCTTTGCAATTGGGGGACGGCTGATATCGCTTCCAGCATTTTCAATAACAACACCTCGTCAAGCCACGGCGGCGCGATCGGAAACTACGCTAACTTGACCATCAACGGCAGCAGTTTCAGCGGGAACAAAGCGAACGCCAACGGTGGGGCGATTGACATGGGCGGTTTTGTGGATGTAACCAACAGCAGTTTCACCAACAACACGAGCCTGTGGCGCGGCGGCGGGATCAACACGTATGGCGGAAATTTAACCCTGACAAACAGCAGTTTTTCTGGCAACCAGGCTGGGATGTACGGAGGCGGTGTGGCCAACGACGCCAGCAATGCCACGGTCAATGGGACAACCTTCTTCAATAACACCTCCAGCAGTGTGGGCGGTGGGTTAGAAATGGGGGGAGCGGGCAAGCTCAGCCTGATAAACACCACATTTGCCGGCAACCATGCGGCCACGGACGGCGGCGGGATCTACTGGACCCCAGGGGCAGGCACCGGCGCATTGTCATTAATAAATATATCATTGGTTGGCAACCAGGCAGGCGGCGCGGGTGGGAACATTTACGCAGGCGGCGCGGCGAATCCGGTCATCACCCTCAAGAACACATTGTTGGCGGCGGGGCTTCCGAACAACTGCGATCACGCTGTGACTTCGCTGGGCTTCAACCTGGAAAGCGCCAACACCTGCGGGTTCAGCGCAGGTGGCGATAAAATCAACCGCAGTCCACAGCTTGGCTCGCTGGCTGGAAATGGGGGCTCCACGCTGACGTTTCTGCCGCTGGCGGGCAGTCCGCTGATTGACGGCGGGACGAATGCCGGATGCCCGGCGGTGGATCAACGCGGTGCGGCGCGCCCGGTGGATGGCAACAACGACGGGTCGGCGGTGTGCGACATCGGGGCTGTCGAAGCGGCGAAATATTACCGTGTCACCCTGCCCTACGTCAAAAAATAACCACATCAGCCGGTTTGCCTTGTGAAAACGAAGGCTCACCGGTGGAGACCGCCACCCCTGGCGCAGGGTTATCCCACAGTGGACTTCTTGGGCCGCCCTGAATTGCAATGCCACGGATGATCCAGCAATTGATTGAAGCCCAAGATCAAGGGCTAGCTGGGAAATGCTGTTTGCTGAAGATGGTAAAATAATTCATCTTTTCGATTACAAGGTGAATTCATATGTCCACATTGCAGAATTCTGAACCTGCCCGCCGCCCGACCGGTATGACCGGTTTTTTGTTCATCTGGATTGGCCAGATTGTTTCCGTGCTGGCCTCAGGGATGAGCGGTTTTGCGCTGACGATCTTTATGTTCCAGCAGACCCGCTCTGCCACAGCTATGGGCCTGATGCAAGTTGCCTACATTCTCCCATTTTTGCTGTTGTCACCGGTGGCAGGCGTGATGGTGGACCGCTACAACCGCAAGCTGATGATGGCGGTGAGCGATTTGGGCGCTGTGACGGCAACCTTTGGGATCTTGCTGCTGCAATATTTTGGCGTTCTGCAGTACTGGCATCTGTATGTGGCCAGCGTGGTGTACGGCCTGGGTAACACGTTTCAATGGCCGGCATATTCGGCGGCCATCAGCACCATGGTGAACAAAGAGCAGTACGGGCGCGCCAACGGCCTGATGACATTGATGGAAGCCGGGCCGGGGGTGATCTCACCCCTGCTGGCGGGAGCTCTGCTGCCGCTGATTAAGCTGGATGGCATTTTGCTGATCGATGTGCTGACCTTCTTCTTCGCCCTGGCTGCGCTGATGGTGGTTGTGGTGCCGCAGCCGGTGCGCAGTTCAGCCGGAGCAGAGGGCAGCCAGGGTGGGATGCTCAAACAAGCTACCTTTGGATTTCGTTATATTTTTCAGCGCCCCAGTTTGCTGGGCTTGCAAATGACGTTTTTCTTCGCTAACCTGTTTGCCGGTATGGCAATGACCGTGGTGGCGCCGATGATTTTGCTGCGCACAAACGACAACAGCGCCATCTTCGGTGCAGTGCAGTCGGCCGGGGCGATCGGGGCGGTGGCCGGGGGAATCGTGATGAGCATTTGGGGCGGCTTTAAACGCAGGGTGCACGGAATTTTAGCTGGTTGGATGGTGACCGGCGTGTTCATGGCCCTGTTTGGCGCAAGCGCGGGGCTGGTGTTTTGGATAACTTTTTTTGCACTGCAATCGCTCGTCGGCCCTCTGGTCAACACCTCCAGCCAGTCGATCTGGCAGGCCAAGGTGCCGCAGGATCTGCAGGGGCGTGTGTTCTCAGCGCGGCGGTTAATTGCCTGGTTTACCCAGCCCATCGCGCCGCTGGTAGCCGGCTTGCTTGCCGACCGCTGGTTAGAACCGGCCATGTCTGCCGGGGTCGGTTTCTTGCCGAGCTCGTTTCGCTGGCTGGTCGGAGCGGAAGCCGGCTCTGGGATGGCGCTGTTGATCGTTCTGTGCGGCGCAGCCGCCGGATTGGTGGGCCTGGCGGGCTATTTTAATCCCTACGTGCGCAACGCTGAGACCATCTTGCCAGACCACGACGCAGAGCCAGCCGTTTCCTGACCCTTTCAGGGCTTCGAGCCGATCAACAAGAGAGGGAGGTAAACCCAGTAATGCAATCCACTGCCCGTAGAAGTTGGCGTGGCGGTGAGGGTCGGCGCACCGGGCAGAGGTGTAGGCGTGCTGGTTGCGGTGTGAGTCGGCGTGGCGGTGTTGGATGGGGTAGAGGTAGGCGTAGGTGTGGCGGTCGGGATTAAAGTGGCAGTGCTGGTAGCAGTGCTGGTCGAGGTGGCCGTGTTCGTGGCAGTTGATGTTGGCGCAGCAGTGGCTGTGCTGGTTGAAGTTGCAGTCGCTGTTTGCGTAGCTGTGCTCGTAGCTGTTTTGGTGGCGGTGGCGGTTGAAGTTTGCGTAGCGGTGCTGGTAGCAGTGCTGGTGGCTGTGGCAGTCGCCGTCAGAGTTGGCTTGGCGCTGTTGGTGGCGAGCACGGGCGGTTGGGTGCGAGTGGGGGTCGGCGGCAGCGGAGTGGCGCTGGGCAGAGGCGTGGCGCTGGGTGTGGGTGTGACAGCCAAGACTGTGAAGGTGGTCGATGCGCTGCTGGTTGATCCGCCGAACGTCACCGTTCCTGTGTAGGTGTACAGTCCACCGCATGCATTCGCCGGGATGGATGAACTGCCGTACCAGGAAGACTGCCCGGCCGGAACAGAAAAACTGAAGTTGGCATTAAAGATTGCCCCACACGGGCCGCCAGCGATGAGGTTGACCAGCACAGATTGCGCTGAACCTGTGGAATTGTCGACCGTGAACAGGTAATAAATTGGATCGCCGGGCAGGAAGGTGGTTTTAAGGTTGAAATTGGTGTCGATGGTCTGGACTCCGGCCATGGTGACGACCGGCAGGGGCGTGGCCGTGGGAGAAAGCGTGGGTGAAGGTGTGTAGCGCTGAGAGACAAAGGCTTCGAGCATGATGTACTTAATGTGTGTGCTGTCAGCAGGGCTGTCCTGCAGAGCCAGGCGCACTTCGTGCGTGACGGCGTCGAAATACAGGCCGGGTGTGGACGGCAGGCTGACGGTGTAGCTGTTTTCGGTTTTGGCCTGCAGGGCGCAGTCGTATTGGCCTGCCAAAAAATTGTAGGCGCACAGGTTTGGGCCAGGGCCGCTGGCGTTGTCCTGCCCGAAAAATGAGATATTCAACCAACTCAACCCGGTGATGTCCGCAGGCAGGTAAAACGAATAGCTGGCCTGAGAGAATGTGCTTAGCGCCGGATTTAATTGGAGGCCGTTGGGATTGTACACACTGCTGAAGGCAGTCGGCCCACTGCGGGTTGATGTGTCAGCGCCGGATTTTTCAGAGCACCAATACAGCGGGCTGTTGGCGCCGCAGTGTACATCTGGGCCGTTTAAGTCGGCGCGGTACAGGCCGCGGCCGTGGGTGACCGCCACCAGGGAAGTGTTGTTCAGCCAGAAGAGCTGGTAAACGGCCACGTTGGCCGGTCCGTCTTGAGGCGTGGACCAGGTGCGGCCGCCATCCTCACTGGCAAAAACGCCCACTTCGCCGGCGGTGTACACCCACTGCGAGTTGGACGGGTTGATCACCACGCTGCGCAGAGGGGCGGCTGGCAGCCCTGTCGAGCTGTTTGCCCATGTGCCGCCCCCGTCGGTGGATTTCCACAGGTTGCCTGCGCTGAATCCGCCAAAAGTGGCGTAAAAGACACGATGGTCGTTGGGATCAACAGCCAGGCTGGTCACTGCCCGGGCTGGCAGGGAGCCTGCGCCAACCTGGACCCAGGCAGGCGCGCCGGCCGCGCCGTTGGTGCTCAAAAAAACCGCGCCATTGTTATGCCCAACCAAGACCAGGTTTTCATCACCCGGTGCAACGGCCACGGCGCTGATATTGGAACCGGTGGAAGCTTTGATAGCATACCAGGCCGGGCCGGTGGTGGAGGTGTTGGCCGTGCGCGCATCGCTGGTGCGCCACAGAGAAGCTCCGCCCACGAGCAGACGCTGGGCGTTATTGGGATCCAGAATCAATGGCGGAATGAAGTTGATTGTGCTGTTCATGACATCATCGATGCGGTAGGGAGCGGGTTTCCAGGCCGCAGTGCCTGGATCGTACCCATAAATGACCTCCGCCGAGAGGCCGCCGTTACTGGAGCGAAATGCAGCCCCAAACTGCATTTCTCCATACAGATAATTGACATTGGTCGGATCGGCAGCCGCCGGGCCGCCGTCGCCGCCGTAGGTGTACGACCAGGAAAGGCTGTTGGTGAACAGCTCGGTGCCGTTATCTTGGGTGCCGCCGATCAATTTACCACTGGTGGCGCTGCCCGAGGCGCCGTAAAATTGGGTGATGCCAAGGCCGTTGTTGAGATCGATAAAGGGTGCGGCTGGCCCAACATTCACGATATCGGTGGTTTTGTACACCCCACCGTCGTTGCCAAAATACACTGTTTTGTTGCTGAGGCCGTCGTAACCGGCGGCAGAGACGATGGCGTGGTGATCGACATGCAGGGATGTGCCGGTGATGACAGACAGGTTTGCGCCGCCGTTGTTGGATTTGTAGATGCGCACCCCGCCGATGATTAACAAGTTGGGATTGGTGGGGTCAACCCACAACGCATTGTCGTACCAGCCCTGACCACCCAGGTAGTTAACAGTATTGATGACACTGGCATAGCTCTGACCACCATCGTTGGAAAGGAACAACTCTGAGAATTGGGCGGATGACGGTGGGTGCTGGTCAACCGAGGCGTACACGATGTTGGGGCTGCTGGCCGCGTAAGCCAGCTCGATGCGTGCGGCGTTGGCCCCGATGCCGTTCGAGGCGATCCAGGACTGGCCGGAATTGGTGGAGTACAAGGCCCGACCTCCGGAAACAGTTGAAGTGGCCTCCGAGGCGACGACTCGGGTGTTATCTGCAGGATTGATGCGCACATCCAGGGCGCGCGTGGTGCTGACCTGGGTCCAGGAATTTCCGCCGTCTGCACTGCGCCACAGCCCGCTGCCGGTGGCTGCCAGGATGTACGAGGCATCGGAAGCAATCGCCAAGCGGTTAACGTAGTTGAAGCTGGCGCTGTTCGTGAAGGGGAGCTGTGCCCAGGTGACGCCCTGGTCGGTGGATTTGAAAATGCCGGCGCCGCGCACTGCATCGATGTTGTAGAATCCTTCGCCGGTGGCCGCATAAATCACATTCGAATTGGTGGGATCTTTGACCAGCGAAGCGATCGCCAGGTTAGCCATGAAATCTTCCAGGGGATACCACGAGGCGCCGGCGTTGTTGGTTTTCCACAAGCCGCCAGATACAGAGCCAATGATCAGCGTATTGGCATCGATCGGCAGAATGGCGCGCACGCGACCGCCGATGTTGGCGGGACCGAGCCATTTCCAGCGGAAATTGGCCAGACCTGCGGCGTTGGTTGAAGCTGGCGCGCTGAGCCTTGGGCCAGCCGACTGGCGCGCCAGGGTCTGCTGGCGGGCTGTTTCTGCCTGGCGCATGAGCTGAGTCTGTTGGAACGCTTTTAACCAGGCGCCCTGGGGAATCTGACCGAATTCATTGCGCTGGATTGACAGCAAAAACTCCACCGCCGCATCTGGCCTGTCGAAACCAGGCAGTTTGTTTTCTTCGGCACCCACTGCATCAGCAGGCAGGCCGCCGGCGAGCCGCTCGCCAATCATCCCTTTGAGTTCTTCTGGTTCGACCTGGCAAAGCTGGTCGTAATCCAACCCTTCACGGGCGGCAACCGCTTGCAGGCCGGCCGCATCCGTGCCAAGAAAAGCGGCGAGCTGGCGGGCGTTGAGCAGACGACCCTGGCACGAATATGTGTGAAGCAGAGAATCGGGAGAGCGCCAGTCGTACCAGGCGGCACAGCCAATCACTATCATCAAAATCGGGAAAAGAATGCGAAAAATCGCGCCAGACCGCTTCTGCATAAGCCCTCCCTGAAAATGCCAACCAAATATGAGTGTATTTTAATCTAAAAGTCATGATTCAACATATAGAACTTAAAATATAGATCATTTTTACAGCAGATTTCCAGGCTTGTGATAGGATTGTTTGAACACATTCACTGTCATCTCTCACCATTGAGTATGAATCTGGACATCCGTTTTGTGGTCTTGTTTTCCGGCCTGATACCACTCGTATTGGGGGTTTTGATGTTGATATATTGGCGGACAGGCAAGACCTACCCTGGATTCGGGCTGTGGGTGGCGGCCAATTTTGCCGTATCCATCGGTTTCACCTTGCTTGGTATGCGTGGGTTGATCTCGGACTGGCTGACCATCATCCTGGGAAATTTGCTCACATTGTACGGCCTGGCCTTGATTTTTACCGGTGTGCGGCGCTTTTTTGGCGGCGAAGAGCGTGACTACCTCAATTTTGTCGTGTTAGGCTTCTATGCGCTGGCGCAAGTTTTCCTAACTTTTGGCCATCCGGATGTGAATGCGCGAATTATCCTGGTTTCTGGGTTGGCTATTTTTTACCAACTGCGCATCGCTTTCGATTTGTTGCGCCTGGCCCCGCCAGCGCTGCGCCAAACCAGCCGGGTGACTGCTTTGATATTCTTGGCTTCGAGCCTGGTGGCCGCCCTGCGCTGGGTGTATGCGGCTCTTTCTCCAGTCCCGTTGGATATGCAAGGCGATATGACGCTGGCGGCAATCGCCTTTGGGTCCACCATTTCGCTGACCGTCTGGTCGATTTATTTTTTCTTCCTGAACAGCGCCCGGCTTGAAATGGAACTCCGAGAAACACAAAAGAATCTGTCTGCCATCGCAGCCGTTGATCAACGAAAAATCCTACGCATGCGGTTATTGGACGAGGCCAGCCGCAGTATATCCCAATCGATGGAAGAGCATGAAATTTTACAGCGCACCGTGCAAGCAGTTATCAATCAATTTGGTTATGCCGAAGCGGCGATTTCGCTTTTGGTGGACACCGATTTTCTGGAGATTGCGGCGATTGACGGCACCGAAGATGTCGGATACCGGCCGGGTTACCGCCAAAAACTGGGAGAAGGCATCATCGGACACACCGCGGCTGTCAAAGAAGTGTATGTGTGCCGGGATATCGAACATGACCCGTATTATTACACCATCGGCCAGCGCAGTGGATCGGCGGTTTGTTTACCAATGGTGAATGAGAACAACCTTTTGGGTGTGTTGTATGTAGAAAGTGCAGTTCGAGATGCCTTCGAACCAGAAGACATTCAGACGTTGGATACATTGATCCGCCACGCCAGCACAGCCGTGGAGAAGGCGCGGTTGTACGCTCGCTCCCAGTCTCACCTGCGTGCCATCTCGACTCTACAATCGGCGGCGCAGGCTATCCTTTCATCTCTAGAATTCCAACAGATTTTTCAATCGGTAGTACAGCTTCTCAAGGATACTTTTCAATACTCCTATGTGAGTATTTATTCTCTGCACGGCAGTGTCCTGCACCTTGAAGCGCAGGTCGGGTATCCAACCGAGATGATCATCTTTGAAATCCCGGCGGAGCGTGGCATTGCTGGGCGCTGCATTCAAAGCCGGCAAACCCAGTTTGTCCGCGATGTCTCCAAGGACCCGGCATTTTTACGAGCGGCGCTGGATATTGAGAGCGAAATTTGCGTGCCGATCATCAAAGACGACCATGTTTTGGGCGTAATCAACGTAGAAGCCGAGCCAGGCCAGCCGCTGTCCGAAGATGACCTGGCGGTTCTCAACGCCTTGAGCGGACCGGTAGGAGTGGCGATCGAAAATGCCCAACTGCACGCTGATGTGAAGCAGTTAGCGCTGACTGACGGCCTGACCGGGTTGTATAACCGGCGAGCTTTCGACCAGGTGCTGGAGAGCGAGCTGGCACGCGCCGCACTCATTAATCACCCGGTTTCTTTGATCATCATTGACATGGATTCTTTCAAGGAATACAACGACCAATATGGCCACCCGGCAGGGGATGAACGCTTGAAGTCTGTGGCCGAGATGCTGCGATACCAACTGCGCAGTCCAGATTTTGTTGCTCGCTATGGCGGAGAAGAGTTCACCATCATCCTGCCCAATACCAGCAAGCAAAACGCTCTCATCCTGGCCGAACGCTTGCGCAGCCTGGCGGCGAGCCGAGCGCCTGTACCACCTGGCGGCGGCACTCCGGCGGCAGGCTATACGTTCAGCATGGGACTGGCAACTTACCCGGACGACAGCCTTACAGCGGCAGGTTTGCTCCAATTGGCCGACCAGGCTGAATTAAAAGCCAAAAAACAGGGCAAGAATCAGGTTTGTGAAGCTGGCAGTGTGGCGCAGTCTGCCATTGATTCGCAGGAGATCGCGCCCAGCACCATCGTTGGAAACGCAGCTCAGCCAGATTGAATAAGGCTCAGCTGATTTCCTATAATGTACATCGGGTCAGAGGGAAATGCAGCGCCAGAACGTTCAATCTCTGGTTTCAATTCTAAAAAATTGAGACATAGCTGGCGCAACGCTGAAGATTGATCGGTCTGGTTGATTTGCAGGTGTGTAAGGGATCCTCTCCCATAGGCCAAGGATATGCCTTGCAAAAGCGAATTTACCTCGTCGTAAAGCAATTGAAGGTTCTCCAGCCAGGAGGTGGAAAACACCAAGTCATCACGCCAAATGTACTTGGCTGTGACAGCTGCCATCATCCAGAAAAAAGCGGTTTTTTCGGAAATCTTCGCGATACGGTCAGAATCATCGAGCGGCACGGGAACAGGTGCGCTGGCAATGTGGGAGCGCTCGAACAACAAATTAGCCGCCGCTGGACGGACAGCGAACGATTGAGGCACCAATGTCCAATCGACATAACAGGCAAACCCTCGGTATAACACCGAGCTGGCTGTGCCTCCTGGTGGGGCATTGTGGTGGTTTTCATAGATCAATGCTGTTTGTCCAATACTTTGGAAGAAAGCCAAACGATCTTCTGCCGGTGAGATTGTGACCATTTCCGGATGTGCGCACAGGCCTGCCGAATGCTCATCAGCGATGACAGCGTAGATGTCCAGGTCGCTGAGAGCATCCTCATCGCCCCGGCCAAGGCTGCCGGTCAACCAGGCCGCGATAAAGCGATGATCAGCGCGGAGAGTTTCGAGAATCCTGACGAACAGCGCATCTCTATCCGCCTGTATGGCTGCCAGAGCGGTCTGCGGCTCGAACCTGGCATAATCAACAGGCAGCGGGAGGTTGAAACGCAGACAGAGCGCTTTGACATCCCGGTAATCGTTCTCATCCACTGCGTACCCGGTGTGGAAATTTACCTGCCAATCCGGCGGCACGCATTTCACCACCTGGCCGAGGATTACACCCTGTCCATTCAGCGAAGCCAGCGGGTATGGCACACCGAAGATATTGTTGCCCAGGTCGTCGAAAGTGAAGGTATGAAAATCGACTTCATGACCTAAATCATCGCCCAGCACGAAATTGCAATCGCGTGTGTCTGGGCGGGGCACATCATGGTAGCCGCGCTGTTCAAGCAGGGCTCGCGCCAGGGTAACATCTTTGTGGGGTATGGCGATATCCAGGTCAGCGTGGAGGCGCGTCTGCTCACCTAAGACGGCATCCACTGCCCACCCGCCGTCGATGATAATGTCAATGGCGTTCTGCTGGAACAGGCAGATGATCTCCAGAACAGCCTCGGCGGACATGGCAGGTGACGGTGAAGCGGTCATTGATCTGAATTGTATCATTTGAGAACTTGTAGCGCATTGCTCGATATCAGATTTTCTTCTTCATCACCTGCACTCCCATGAACAAAACTGCCGCCAAGCAGGCGATAACAAGAATGAAGATCATACCCTGCCAGGTGGCATCTGCCTGGTAATAGATATATGGAGAAGGAGTGAGGGTTGGAAGGGGGGCGCTGGTATTGGTGGTTGTTGGCGCTGGCGTGAACGACGGCGCTGGCGTGACCTGTGTATACGTCGGTGTGAGCGTAAAAGGTGGGCGCAGGGTGGACGCTGGACTGGGTGACTGCTCCTTATTCGGTAAAACCGCAGTGGATGTGGCTTTGCCCGCTTTGATCTGGCTGGGAAGCTCACCTGTTGGCAGGGTTGAATCCGCGGCGGCAGGTGAAATGGATACGACCAGGCAAAGAATTGAGATCGCCAGGAAGACAAAAGCATGCCTGGCCATGAGGGAGGGGTGGGCGTGGCGGGTGAATATCGTTTGAAGAGGCATGGTTGGTAAAACCCCTTGCGGCTGGCCTATTGTACTATGGTGCGGCGCTAACCAACAGCCCAAGACATAAAAACGCAGCAGTCGGTGGGCCGACTGCTGCGTTTTTATTGCAAACACGCTTTTGTTACCTGGTTCGCCGCCAGGATAGGAAGCCGAGGAGGCTGATTGCCAGGAGAACCGCCAGGGCAACCAACGCCAGGTGGACGACCGGCTGTGAAGCGCTCACGCCGACCAGGCTGACCGCGGTGGGGCCGGCATCGCAGCCGATCATCCAGGTGGAGAAATGGTCGAGACCCGGGCGGGAACGGTGGTGGCATCAAAGGTCTGTGCACCGCTGCAGTCCCAACCTGCTCCTGGGCCGGCGGTGTAGAAGCGGGCTATTGGCGTGACACCAGCGCTGGCGGTGCGCGTCACCAGGGTCAAATTCGTTCAGATTACATTCAAGTCCTAGTGAAATAGGGTTTTCAAATGGCAAAATTCAATCATTCTTGATATTTTCGATATTATTCTTGAGATTTTATTATATTTAAGGATAATTTGTGGTATAAAAGGCAAAATTCTTATGCACCTGGCCAATCAGGCAGGCAGCAAGTTCAAAATATTTTTGGAGTGAATGAAAATGAAAATAATGATTAATGCGTTTTTTCTCCTGACAGCAATTTTGGCGGCCTTAGGGTATGCACATCTAGCCTCCGCCCACACTTCTTACCCGGCTGGGGATTATGAAATTGAAGTGGGGTGGGTTGATGAACCAGCCATCGCCGGTCAGCGCAACGCTTTCGTCGTCAATGTCAGCAATACCAAGGATGCGGCAGCAAAAGTCGACGTTTCCAAATTAACGGTTGAAGTGATTTACGGGGGGCAGACCAAAGCATTGGAACTGCAACCAGCCAGCGAGGACGCAGTTAATCAATTTATCGCGCCGATCATCCCTGCCATCCCCGGGCAGTACACACTGCGCCTGTCAGGTATGCTGGATGCAAGCCCGGTGACCCTGGAAGCCCAGCCAGAGGAAGTGAAACCGGCGAGCGAGCTGGCGTTCCCGACGGTCAAAGCACAGGTTTCCGCCTCAGCCAACCAGGTTGGAGGACCCGACACCTGGCTGGCCGGCGCCGCTTTGGTGATCGGTTTGGCTGGTTTGGGCCTGAGTGCGGCCGCTTTGCGAAGAGGGCGATGAGGATGCGCCAGGCAATCAGGGTGTAAAATATCAGGATGCGCCTGACCAGACTCATCCTGATTGCTGGCATGATTGCCTGGCATATTGGGTCATGTTCGACAGATATTGTACAAACCACAGCGCCAGGAAGCGAAGCTCTGCAGGATGTCACCCCGCCGGCTGGCGATGTGTTAAGCGCCACACCGCGGCCTGCGCGCGGCCTGCCAGGCTGGCGCATCCCGGTCACGTGGGCAGGGCTGAACCTGCATGGGCGGTTGGTTTACACCGCTGGGCGACGGGTGCAGGGAAGGCTGCTTTCCAGTATTGAAATCCTCGATTTGCAAACCGGGAGTGTATTCACGGTGTTTCAAGCGCCGCCCGAAAGCTGGGCTGATTTTTTGAGTGTTGCGCCAGATGAGAAACAGGTTTTGATCACCTATATGCCCCCGCACGGCACCGACCAGTTTGGCCAGCAGGGGATATACAGCCTGCCGTTGGATGGCTCGACGCCGCCCAGGCTTGTTTATGCTCCAGAGATCCGTTCGCAGGACTGTTACCATGTGCAGTGGGCGAAGGACGGCCGATCCTTCATCTTTGCGATGGTTGATCTGCAAACGCCGCCGCGCAGCAAGGGCCAACGCAGTTTGAATTACAACCTTTTCCGGATGGCTTACCCAGGAGGCTCTTTGCAAGAAACGGCTGAGAGCGCCTATTGGCCGCGTTTTTCAGCGGATGGCACGGCTCTGGTGTACGTGACAGTGGATGAAGTAACCGGCGCCGACCAGCTCTTCACCGCCAACGCCGATGGCGGCAGTCCACGCCAGGTGCAGTTCAGCGGAGCGCAGGCAGCGCCAGTGATTGATGCACCGCTTTTCTTGCCAGGCGACAACGCGCTATTGTTCAGCGCGGCCAGCCAGCCGCCGGCATCTTCAGTCCCGGCGTTGTGGGGACTGTTCAGCGGGGTGATGCCAGCGAGCGCACACACCACGCCCTCCGATTGGTGGTCGATACCAGTTGGCGGGGGTGTTCCGACCCAGCTTACTCACATTGGGGCGGTCGGCCTGTATGCCAGCCTGTCTCCCGACCGGCATTTCATCGCCAGCTACAGCGGCCAGGGTTTGTTCGTGATGGGCCTCGACGGCAGCAAATTGACGACGATCTATGGCGACACCGGGGGCTTACCTGGGACTGTGAATTGGATTCCATGATCCAAGAATGATCGGTCAGGTGTGCGGCAAACAAGGATGAGCTGCACATCAACGCTTGCGGCGAACACGTGGTCAGATAATTTTTACAAACAGTTATTCGGTTCGCTTGCCTGGTTGGCAAGCCAACACCCACGGTTGCACAGTTCCTGGCTGTGGGACATCTCCGAGGCTGGCCATCAGGGACTGCTGTAACCCAGCAGCGGCAAGAAATACTTTTGCAGAAGGATGGTGCGCACCACTCTTGAATCATGCAGGATGGTGACCGATGAATCATCGCGGTTGGCGACAAACACATCGCCGGTGGTTGGGTTGACCGCCAGGGCGATCGGATAAGCTCCAACCGGTAAAGTGGCGATCACTTTCAGATCACGGATCACCGTGACGGTGCCGTCCGCGGTATTGGCCACATACACCGTATTGGTTGGTTCGAAAACGCCGACCGCATTGGGATGGTGACCGGTGAGGACATCTGTGATCCAGACTGTATGGTCGATGACCGAGAGCTTGTCGCTGAACCAACTACTGACGAAGACCTGGCCGGTCTGGTTGTTCACCGCGGCGATGTTGGTGGAACCATCCAGGCGCGTGCCCCAATAACTGCTCACACCCAATGCGGTTGAGCCCTGACCGATGGGCAGGCTGGCCAATACTTGTGTGCCGGTAATCACTTCCACACGGCCTGGATTCAGACCTGTGCTGACAATATAGACGGCGCCATCAATGGCGCAGACCGCCGCCAGTGGACGGCTGGTGACAGTCAGCGTGGTGACCAGAGTGGCCTGGTGGATGATGCTGACCGTGTTATTGCCTGTATTGGCTATGTAAGCGTTCTGGTTGAGCGGGTTGACACAGCCAGCAGAGGGGAGACTGCCGTACAGGCGTGAAAGGTCTTTATCCTGATGGATGTAGGTAATGGTCGAAGCCCATTTGCCAAGCGAATAGACCGTATCTTCGAAAGGGTGCGTGACAATGCCGCCCGGGCCCTGGCCGCCGTACACCCAACCGGCCGGATTTAACCCGTTGATAATGTTCAACCGGTCGGCATACCACTGGCTGACATACGCTTTGTGGTTGAAAGGGCTGACGCTGACCGAGTTCAGGCAGGCGCCGTAGGGTGTGATTTTGGGACAGGCGCTGTTGGGGATGGTGATCACTTTTTGCACTCCGCTGGCATCCAAAATCCAAACGTTGCCGGCCGCCTGGTTGACCACGTAAGCCAGGCCGCTTTGAGCATCGACAGCCACATCCACCGGCATGGTCAGCGCCGCGTTGGGCGGGGGCTGGAGCTGGTAGAAGATATCATCCAGGTAAAAAGTGACGCTCGATTGAGCATAAAAACCAAAACCGCCCACCACATGGTTCAAGGCGCGGCGATCCGCCAGCAAATCGATGGTGTAGCGCTGCCAGGAGCTTGTCAGGGTGAAAGTGCGCTGGATTTCCGGGCAGATTGAATCTGGGTAACTCCCAGTCGGTTGGGAGCAGTCGGTGATGCCATTTTTGATCACATAACCAACTCCGCCGACCAGGAATTTCAAGGAGACGCCGGGAGAGTCGGAGCGCGCCCAGAAGGAGAGGCTGGAGGCGCGGCTGAGGTTGAGGCCGCCCGGGACATCTCCCCAGTTTTCGGCAGGATCTAACCAATAGACGCCGCCGCCGTATTGGCCTGGTGCGGGGTTATGCGTATAGGCAACTCGAATTGAGGTGAGACCGCTGTGAGGGTTATCCAGCCAGCACTCGCTCAACTGGATGTTGGCGGGATTGGCGGCGGCGTCCATAAAACCGCTGGGTGTGTAATGATTTTCGGGATCTCCGAAATCGGTGTATACCTGCAAAGTGTACACCTTTGGCGGAGGAGAAGGCATAGCGGGATCAAAAGCAAATTGAATATCGTCCAGGTAAAAAATCGCGCCGTTCGGATTGGCACAGCGGTCAGTCACCCAGCCAAAACCGCCGATGATATGCGAGAGGTCGCGGCCGCGCAAGTCGATGGTGTACATCTGCCAGGTCGCGGCCAGTTCAACAAAGCCGCTGGAGGCCGCCGGGCGCAGAGAGTCGCTGTATGGACTTTGAGCCCCACCCAAGCCGCCGACGACGAAGCGTATGCGCTCTCCTCCAGCCGCGCCTTTGGCCCAAAAAGTCAGCTTGTTGGCCTGGCTGAG
This sequence comes from Chloroflexota bacterium, assembly GCA_029782365.1. GTDB lineage: Bacteria > Chloroflexota > Anaerolineae > Anaerolineales > UBA4823 > CAWBUW01. The sequence goes on along the minus strand of JAKOUW010000096.1, from coordinate 495,601 downwards.
GTCTTTTGCCTGCGGCAGGCTGCCCCAGTTGTTGGCAGGGTACTGCCAGTAGACGCCGCCCCAACCCTGCGCCCCAGAGGCAGAAAATGATGCTTTGATGGCCAATTCGCCGCTGTGCGGATCACTGCGATCACAAGCAGATAAGGAGATCTGATCGAGATCGCCCATCCAACCGGTCGGCACGAAATTATCGGCGCCGCCGGGCCATTCGTCGTACACGGTTAAAATCGCGCCGGCAGCCGGTCGCGTTGGTGAAGATAAGGCTGGCGGTTCATCCATCCTGTCCGAGCTGGCAGTCTGGGCGCTGGGCTGTACTGGCAGCCGCGCAGCGGGCAGCAAGACGCCGTATTCTGGCTGTTTGGCCGAACGATCGGTATAACTGTAGCCCCAATGTTGGCCGATATTGTAAGGCTCTTCGATTTTCCACAGCTCATCGAAGGCGTCGAAATAAAAATAATCAACGTTCTCCTGCTCTGCGAGCACCATGAATTCCTGCATGTACAGGCGCTGGTTATCCAGGCTTGGCACCGCCTGCCCGTAAGTCCCGCCGCCGGAAGGCCAACCGGTTTCACCAATCACCAGGTGTTTGTTTTGCCCGGGATAGGCAGTTTCGATCAAAGCCTGGATTTGGTGGTAGCGGTTCACAGCATAGCGAGCGGCGCCTATCACCGATTTGCCTTCCCAGAAGGGATAGAGGTGGATCATCACCTGGTCGACACGATCTAGAATTGGTTTGTAGGCCGGGTTGAGCACATACTGCCCGTTTGACCAGGTGACGATAATATCTGCCACTTCGGCTGTGGTAACCGGGACGCCGGGCGGCAGGCTGTTTTTAACGTAGTCAATTTTTGCAGCCAGGTAACTGACATCGGCGGCAGATGGATTGCGCAAAACATATTCATTGCCAACCACGGCCAGATCGATGGGCGTGGACTGAGCCAGACCAAGCAGCCCCTGGATTTCCGCATCGTCTGCACTGCCTGGATTTAACCAGGCGCCTGCCGCCACACGTAAACCCAGGGATTTCGCCAGGGATGGCACGAGGGCATTGACGCCGGTGGAAGCGTAGGTGCGCACTGCATTGCTGGAATGAGCCAGGCGGATTAAATCTGCACGTATTTCGGCTGGCGTTGGTTGGTCGGAGCTGCCAGGTGCCTGGCAGTCACGGTATGGGCTGTAACCGATGCCGTGCAAAGTGGGCGGCAGGCTGTAGGGGGTCAGTGTAACCTGGCCAATATCCCAGGCTGTGAGCGCCGGCACACTTATATTAAGGATGTGTGTTTGCGGTTGGGTTATGACCAGGGTTGTTTGAACCGCGACATGCTCAGAGGCGTAATAATCGCCATAACTACCTGGATACATGGTGCGCATGTCCCAGACCGGCTGGCCATCCCAGGCAATTTCAGCAGTCTGGTTCAGGCGCGGGGAATGCAGTCCGCGACCGGCGCCATCCGGCCAGGAAATTTGCAGAACCAGCAGGGTCGGATTGGGGTAATCCAACACAGGCAGGATGAGGCTGGCGGATCCGCCGCCCCAATCAGCCGGCTGGCTTGACGCCGGGTCCATACCTAAGATCACAGCGCCGGGGGAGGATTGGTTGATCCAGGCGCAGGTTTGTGGATTGGCGCAGTTGGCGTGGGTGACGACCTCACCCGTGAAAGACATTTGATCGGGGGTGATGGTGATCACTCCTGCGGAGGAAGTTGAAATCGCGCGTGAAGGCGGTGAAAAGCTGCCCACAGCCGGAGCAGCCGCGAAGGCTGTCACAGCCAGGGCCAGCAATAACCGGGCGGCTTTCAAAAAGCATTTTTGGAACATATTGGCCTCGCCTTAAGGCTGGTTGAATGCAAAATTGTCGATCACCCAGCAGGCAGCCGGAGAACGGCTGAAATGCCAGGCATCTGACGGGTTGGGATTCGAATAGGTGATGGGTGCGCCGCTGCGATCGGTAAAGGCGCCGCGGCTGCCGCTGGTGTACATGGCTGTGTATTGATCGCCTGCCTGGCGGGTGAGATCAAAATGTTGAGCAGAGCTGAAACTGTAATTCGGGAAGAGGTTCTTAAAATAATAATCAAACACATTGGAGGATGATTTCTCTTTGCCATCAATCACCAGCGCGGACGGAGAGAAGATACTCCAGACCAGGACCGGGTTTTTCTGAACAACCGCCTCGCCCTCGGCCTGCACCAGACATTGGAAAGGTTCATCGCCAGAAGTCAGCTTGCAATAACAGGGGAAGCTGTAACTGGAAGCATTGAACACCAATGCCCGAATCAGCCAACATCCGCTCGTGTCTCGGGTGAATTCCCAGTGATCCGAACCAGAAGAATTGGGATAATCGGCTGCTTTGCCATCGGGCATCACCAGGTGGGTGAGATTGCCGGAGGTGTACCAGGCATTATTCGCCTGGATGCCAGGAGAAACGGCGGTGATAGCGGTGCGGGTGACCGCGCCGGAACGAATCTCGTTAAAATATTTTCGATAGCGGGCAATTGGATCCAGCCAATACTCTTTCTTGGCGCCATCGGCGATAAATGCCCCAGGCGCGAAGATGCGTCCCACTGCCTGCAAGTCTTTGTCTGCCAGAGCCTGGCTCTCCGCCTGGATCAAGGCTCGCAGGGCGGCGTCATCCCCCAGCTCGCTTGGGTAGGCGCAGCGTGGTGCCGTCGGCGCTGAGGTGGACAGAGCGGTGGCGCCGGGAGCGCCAGCGTAGGCCGCTGTTGCAGCCAAGGGAGTCGCTGAGGCCGCCACAGATATGGAAGTAGGAGCGGGCTGGGATGCGGCACTCGATGCGCCGGTGGGGGCAGGCCACCAGCGCGCCTGCAGATTGGGATACAGCCAGGCAGCCAAGGCGATCACGATCCCCAAAATGGTAGCGATCCCGGCAATCCCCTGCCAGACTGGCGAACTCAGTTGTTTGGAGAATTGGCTCCAAAAGGATGGCGAATTGGAAGGTGACTTCTCTACAAGTTGATCGGGGGGATGGCCGGGAGAATTGGGCTTCTGCGGCTGGATTGGATTTTTGGGATCGGCCTTCAGCGCTGTGATTTGCTGGGCTTCCGAAAGGCTGCGCCGCGGGGCGGTGGGAGCAACTGGCAGGCCGTCCCGGATCCAGCCGACCAGGAAGGCAGCCGCCGCGGCCGCGGCATATTGCTTCCACCGGTCGCGTTCAGCGGTACCGCGTTCGGCAGGCACAGTCCCAGCCGCAGACAGGCCGGGTACTTCGGCCTGGGTGCCGCGCGGCAAATCTGAGATGCCGCGAACCATCATGAAACCGACTGAATCACCGCGTGCCTGGGCTTGCTCTATGGCGCTGGCTGCCCCTGCGCCTTCCATTTCCACAGCGCTTAGGCGGGGATTGGCTTCGAGCACCGCCTCGAAAAATTCGTTGGTTGGGTCATCGATCACCTTCTCACCAGAGGCTACAACACCCTGGGTGATCTTTGGCTGGGTTGGAGATGGTGGGTCTGGCATGTGAAAGTCTTCCCAACGGTGATTCTTTATGTAAGCCAACGCGCTTGTCAGCAAAGCCTGGTCAGTTTGTTCTGTCCGGTCAGGACGCGGCAAAAACCTTTTTTCTAATTTGCCATACTCATAAGGAAAGATAATATCGGCAATGATGACATCGCCCTTGTTCAGGTTCTTCAAACCACCGGCGATTCCCACAAAGAATATGTAACGCGGACGCCAGCGCTGGATTGCATCCTGGACAGCCAGAGCGCTGCCCGTTTCACCTGGGCGCCCTAACATACCAACGGCCAACTGGTAACTGCCTCCCAGGCGGTTTCGCAGGCTGCCGCTCTTCCAGGCGTACAAGTTAGAAGCGGTAGGCGTACCCTGCATGGGCTTGAGGTCAGGAAGCAGGCTGCAAACTGCCTGGTATTCTTCGTGCAAAACGGTGAGAATCACCAGATCGAGGTTCGGCATTGGTCACCTTGTTAGCTGTGAAGCGGATGTTAATAAGAGTGTACAACCAAATGGCGACTGGCGTCAAATGAACCGGACGGTTAAATCTTCCCCCCTGTACGTCTGTGCATTTCATCCAAAAATTTGCATGAGGCCGGGCAAACTGCAGTTCTCTTCAGCGCATCACTTGCAGAAGGCTGTAGTTTTTGCGGCCTTTGCGCAGTACCAGGTAAGCGCCGTCCAGCACATCTGAAGAGCGGATCACCTGTGACGCGTTGCTGCACCGGCGATTGTTCAGAGAAATGCCGCCTTCATCGATTGAACGGCGCGCTTCAGCTTTGGATTTCGCCAGGCCGCTGATCACCAACGCTTCGACCAGGGGCAAGCCATCTCCCTCGAGGCGACCTGCCGGCAAGCTGTTAGAAGGCACATCGGCAAAGATCTCCTGGATGTCTGCGGAGGAAAGGCCGCTGATCTCTGCGCCGAAAAGCACCGCTGAAGCTTGTTCTGCGCGTGCCAGGGCGCTTTCGCCGTGCATCATGCGGGTCATTTCCCGCGCCAAAGCGCGCTGGGCTGAACGGCCTTCCGGGTGGTTTGCCAGGGCTGCAGCCAATTCGTCGATGGTCGGTTGGTCAAAGAAGGTGAAAACCTTGAGATAGTGAACCACATCTTTGTCCAGCGTGTTGAGCCAGAATTGGTAAAAGCGGTAAGGCGAGGTGCGGGCAGGCGAAAGCCAGACAGCGCCAGATTCCGTCTTGCCGAACTTGGTGCCGTCTGATTTCGTAATCAAAGGATACACCAAACCGAAAACGCTAGCGCCTCGCGTACGGCGCACCAACTCCACGCCGGCGGTGATGTTGCCCCATTGGTCAGAGCCGCCAGTTTGCATACGGCAGCCGGTGGTGTCATGCAGGTGCAGGAAGTCGTAAGACTGCAGAAGCATGTAACTGAACTCAGTGAAGGAAATGCCGTCTTCGCGTTCCAGACGGTTCTTGACAGAATCTTTGGTGATCATGTAATTGACGGTGAAGTGTTTACCGATATCGCGTAAGAATTCTACCAGCGGCAGACTGAGCAGCCAATCAGCATTGTTCAACAGGCGCGCAGGGTTGGTCTTGACTTCGAAATCCAGGAACTGGGCCAACTGCTGTTTAACGCCGGCGATGTTGGCTTCAATTTGCTCGCGCGAAAGGAGCTGGCGCTCGGCAGATTTGCCGCTGGGGTCGCCAATCATGCTGGTGCCGCCGCCAGCCAGGGCGATGGGCGAATGGCCGAAGCGCTGAAGGCGCGCCAGGGCGATCAGCGGCACCAGGTGACCGACGTGAAGACTGTCGGCAGTGGCATCGAATCCGTTGTAGATGGTCACTTTCTGGGAAGCGAGTAATTCTTCGGCGCCCTCGCTGATGTCATACACCAGGCCGCGCCATTTGAGTTCATCAAGGGTCTTCAAGCTGATTTCCTAAATTCGAAATTTTCTGGGCCGAGTATAACACGGAAAAACTATTGTGTTAAAATCAGCTCATGGAACAATTACCAGAACACGAAATGATTGCCCGGCGCAAACGCGGCACAATAGGCTTTTTCGACCGCGTCGCGAGCCAATACGACCGCAGTGGGCCGCGATTTTTCAGCCATTTCGGCAGCCGGTTGGTAGAACTGGCCGATCTGCCGCAGGGGGGTTGCGTGCTGGATGTTGCCGCGGGGCGCGGAGCTGTGTTGTTCCCAGCGGCGCGAGCAGTCGGCCTGCAGGGGCAGGTCACTGGTGTGGACATTTCGCCGGGGATGGTCAACGAGCTGAACACGGAAATTCGCCAGAGCGGAGCGGCTAACAGCCGGGCATTGGTTATGGATGTGGAAGAACTGCAATTTGGCGACAAATCGTTTGATGCGGTGCTGTGCGGCTTTGCTGTTTTCTTTTTCCCCCGTGTAGAGCTGGCGTTAAAAGAAATGCGGCGGGTACTGCGCCCGGGCGGCAAGCTGGCGGTATCTGTATGGGATCGTTCGATGGACGAACAGTGGACCTGGTTTTTCCAGGCTGCCGCCAAACGTCTGGCGGACAGCCCGGAAGGCAAGCCGCCGCAAGCCCGCCCACCTTCACAAAACCTGGATTCAACTGCCGGATTGGTTGAAGTCTTGCGGCAGGCGGGCTTTGAGCAGATACAGGCTGCCCTGGAAACCCTGGATGTGGTTTATGCCGAGAATGAGGACTGGTGGCAGGCGCTCTGGATGCATTGGACGCGCACCGCTTTGGAACAAATCCAGCGCGCTTGCGGCGAGGCAGGGTTGGCGCAGTTTAAAGATGAAATCATGGCGCATCTTGCCGAGAGACGCCAGCCGGACGGCATTCACCAACTGTTTCCGGCAGTGCTGGTGACCGCTGTCAAACCGGCGAGCTGATTTACTTCACCTGACAGGGTTGCAAGCTGGTTCTTTCAGCCTGGGAAGCAGGCGCAAAGCGGATAGCCTGCCCGCCGCCTGGAGCAAGATTGAGTTCGAGGGTGGCCGATGAAGCAACCAGGCATGAATGTATATCCAGCGCATAAGGGTTCGTTTTCCAATCGGCGCCTGCGCCATCGGCATAGATCTCGGCGGTGTACACCACTCCAGCCTGCAGGAAATCGAGCGGGGCGTCCAGTGTGCGGCCGGTCTCATCGGTGAGCGAACCCAGGAACCACTTTTCGCCATCCCGCTCCTGTCGGACGGTGGTAATGAACCCGCCGATTTGGGCGTTAAGAACCCGTGTATCCTGCCAATCGGCGGGAACTTCTTTGATGAATTGAAAAGCGGGGTTGTTCGCATAGTTTTCGATCAAATCAGCCGCCATTTGCAGAGGGCTGTAAATCACTACGTACAACGCCAATTCCTTGGCTAAGGTGTGGTTAATGCGGTTGTTGGTTCGGTACTGCGGGTAAGTCAGGGCCAGGATGCCCGGCGTGTAATCCATTGGCCCGGCGAGCAGGCGCGTGAAAGGCAGGATGGCCACGTGGTTGGGTGGGTTGCCGCCTTGAGCATCCCAGGCATTGTACTCCTGGCCGCGCGCTCCTTCGCGTGTCATCATATTGGGGTAGGTGCGCCGCAAGCCGGTGTCTTTGATTGGCTCGTGAACATCAAGCATGATGTGATAACGGGCGGCGGCATCGACCACTTTCTGATAATGCTCCACCATGAACTGCCCATGATGGTATTCCATACCCACCAGTTTGCCTTGTTCATCATAGCGCGGCACGCCGGGGTCGGAACTGACATAGCCGGTCTTGACCGTGTCGATGCCAAGACGCTGGTAGAGAGCAAATGCATCGTCCAGCTGAGCTTCGTAATTTTGAACAGCGGCTGCGGTCTCATTGTGCCCTACGATATGCACGCCTTTGCCGGCGGCGTAGCGAGCCAGACCAAGCAGGTCAAAATCTGGGTAAGGAGTGGTGAAATTGAATGAAGCGCCGTTGAGCGTCCAATCGCCATCCCAGCCCAGGTTCCAGCCTTCCACCAGCACACCCCGGAAACCATTATGAGCGGCGAAATCAATGTATTGGCGGGTGTTGGCTGTTGTGGCTCCGTGAAGTGGGCCGCTGCCCCAGGTCCACTTGCCCAGGTGCATGCCCCACCAGATGCCGATGTACTTGGACGGCTTGACCCAGGAAACATCGCCCAATTTATTCGGCTCATTGAGGTTCAAGATCAGGTAAGAGGTGATCAGATCACCGGGTTTTTCGGCGATTTGAATGGCGCGCCAGGGAGTTTTGAGCGGTACAGCGGCTTTGACCAGCACGCCGTCTGACCAGGGCACGAGGTCGGCGTGCAGGATCAAGTTCTCATCGGGGCGCAAAATCATGGAAGGATAATCGAGCAGGGCGGCCTCATGGATGCTTAAATACAGCCCGTCGGTCGTCTCGATGGTTAAAGGTGTTTGCAAGGGAGTATTTGAAAGTTCGCTGAGCGCTGTGCGGCGGTAAAGATATTCGTAACGGTTGGGCAGAAGTGCGCCAATCCACCAGGCGGCGTCGTCGGCAGGCATGGCAAACTCGGTCAGCTCTTTCAGTACCTGGAAGCTGGCGAGGTTAGGTTGGGCGGGCAGTTCGTAACGGAAGCCAACGCCATCATTGAAGATGCGGAAAACAAGTGTCAACTGGCGGGGTTTCGCATTGTTCTCTGCCAGCATGACGCGCAGCTCGGTGTGGTGGTCGCGTATTTCCTTGACTTCACCCCACGGCTGAGTCCAGGTTTCATCGAAAACAGAAATCTGAGAATCGACAATCGACAACCCGCCTGAAAGAGAAGCGTCGGAGACAAAAGTAAAGCCCAGGCGGGAGGGATTGATCAGTGCTTTGCCCTGGCGGTTCACGGCATAGTAAGGCACGCCGTCAATCAGCCCGAAAGTCACCACATTCTTACCGTCCGGCGAGCTGACCTGCAGGCTGTCCGCCGGCATGGGCATGGGGGTTGGCCGATTGACCACCTTCTGCGATTGCAAGGCAGCCTGGGTGGCGATGGCTGACTGGAATTTGTTCAACGTGGGCAGGGCGGTGAGCGAAGGCGCAGGCGTGGGTGTGCTGGGGGCCGCGGCGGCCGGGACGGTCATTGTGGCAGCCGGCGGGAGGTTAGGCTGGCTGGACGAAGCAGGATCCGGTGACGAAGCGGCTTGACTGCAGGCGGCAAGCACGAATAGGGCGGTCAAAAAAATCAGGTTGGAAAAGAAATGTTTTTGAATCATAGTCCCGGCTTTTCTTTGGCGCGTTCGAGTATTGGTTAGAAGCAGAGAGTGCCATTTCCTATTCTAACATTGAACCCTTGACAGGCGGGAATCCCCCCTTATAATTGAAACTGATTTTCATTTGCAATTATGGAAAAAATCACCTCCAATAAACCCTTGACTTCAGAATGGCTGGAGCGCCTGCAAGCCAGTGGTTACCGCCTGACCGGTCCGCTGCAGGTGATCATTGGCATCCTGGTAGACAGCGCCTGTGCCCTCGAGCCGTTGGAACTCTACGATTTGGGGCGCAAGGATTACCCACGGTTGGGACTGGTGACAGTGTACCGCACGTTGGATAAATTAGAAGAACTCGGCCTGGTGCAGCGCATTCATCAACATGGGGGCTGCAATCTGTACCTGCGAGCGGCGCACGGCCACGAGCATATCCTGCTGTGCACCAACTGCGGACGGGTAGTGTATTTCAGCGGCGATGATCTGACTGCGCTGATTCATGCCACCGCCGAAAAAAGCGGGTTTGCAATTCAAGAACACTGGCTGCAGCTCTTGGGGATCTGCCAACAATGCCAGGATGGTCGTTCAGCATGATCAAGACGCATAGCAAAAAAAGATCGTTCCTGTTCTTCTCTTTGCTGATCGCTCTGCTGCTGCTCAGCGGCTGTCGGGCCGCCCGGACGCAAGCCAGCGGAAAAAAGGTGATCGTTGTCACCTATCCTGTATTGGGCGCGGTAGTGCGCGAGCTGGTGGGCGCCGCCGCCGACGTGGTGGTGCCGATGCCCAACGGGCGCGACCCGCACGAATGGGAGCCTTCGGCGCAGGATGTGGAAACGCTGACGCACGCCAGCCTGATCGTGCAGAACGGGTTGGGACTGGAAGGCGGCATGCAAAAAGCGCTTGACCAGGCCAAGGAACAAGGGGTAAAGTTCTTCAGCGCTTCGGACCATATCCCCGTGCGGCATGTCGGGCCGGGGGAGGGGCTGCCCAACGGGGATCCCGACCAAAATATAGGAGCCCCCGACCCGCATTTGTGGCTCGACCCCTTAACGATGAAAACGGTGGTGATTGAATTGTCCGAACATATTAAGACCGACCTGGGCATCGATTTGAGCGAGCGATCTACCAACCTGCAAGCGCGCCTCGACTCGCTGAACAGCGACATTACACTGGCTGTCAGCCAGGTGCCGCCAGAATCGCGAAAACTGGTGACTGGCCACGAATCATTGGGGTATTTCGCCCAACGGTACGGCTTCAAGTTGATTGGGGCAGTTACGCCCGGCCTTTCCAGCCAGGGTGAAGTCTCAGCAGCAGACCTGGCGGCGTTGAAAAAGGTGGTGCTGGATAACCAGGTGAAAGCAATTTTCACCGAGATCGGCACTCCGGCGGCTGTCACGCAGGCAATCGGCCAGGAAACGGGCGTGAAAATCATTCCGCTGGCAACACATATCCTGCCAGACGATGGTTCGTACTTCACCTTTATGAACCAGCTCACAAATGCGATTGTGGAAGGATTAAAGTAGGCCTCAGTATGTCTTTGTTGATTGATCCTTTTGCTAATAACCTCTTCTTACTGCGTGCGCTGCTGGCGGGCATCCTGGTATCCGCCTCATGCGCGGTAGTGGGAACTTTCATGGTGCTGCGCGGGCTGGCTTTCATCGGCGATGCGCTGGCGCACGGCGTGCTGCCGGGCATTGCCGTCGCTATGCTGCTCGGCCTGCCGGGCATTGTGGGGGCGACGTTTGGAGCGCTGGTGATGATCGGCGGGATCACGCTGATCACCCAACGCACTCGCCTGTCTTCCGACACCGCCATCGGCCTGCTGTTTGTGGGCATGCTGGCGCTGGGGGTGGTGATCATCTCGCGCGCCTCCAGCTTTTCCGGAGACATCGTGCGCATTTTATTTGGCGAAATCCTGGGAATCAATGCACAGGCGCTGTGGCTGCAGGCAGCAGCCACGCTTGTGGTGGCGTTAACCGCCTGGGTGTGCGCCCGACCGTTTTTACTGCTCAGCTTCAGCCCCGAGCAAGCGCAGGTAGCGGGTTTTTCGGCGCGACTGTACCACAGTATTATGCTGGGATTGATCGCTCTGGCAGTGATCGTATCGTTCCAGACAGTTGGCACACTGCTGGTGTTTGGCATGCTGTTAGCGCCAGCCGGCGCCGGGGCTTTGATTGCCCGACGGGTCGAAACGATGATCTTATGGGCGGCTCTGATCGGCAGTTTCTCGGTCTATACCGGTTTGTTATTGAGCTATTATTTCAACCTGGCCGCTGGTTCGACGGTGGTGCTGACCGCTACCGCAATTTTTTTCGCAGTGCTGGCGGTGAAGAACTTGCAAACTGCCAGCCTGCCGCTGAGCATTGAAAACCCGGACCATGCCCATGAGCACTAATCCGCCGATTCTGATCGATGCGGCCGCGCCAGCGGTGTGCGCGAAAAAGTTGACAATTGGTTACCCACGCGAGACGGTGGTGAGTGAGATTACCGTCAGCGTGCCGCGCGGCGATTCGCTGGCGCTGGTAGGGGTCAACGGCTCGGGTAAATCCACCTTGTTAAAGACCCTGGTCGGACTGATACCGGCACTGGCAGGCGAGTTGGAGGTGGTGGGCGCTCTCCCTGGCAAGGCGCCGCGGCAGATCGCATATCTCAGCCAGTTCCACAACGCGGGGTTTATTTTACCTCTGAGAGCCGTGGATGCGGTGCGCATGGGGCGCTACGCCAACCATGGATTGCTCGGCCGGATGACCAGCGAAGACGATGACCTGGTGCGGGAGGCAATGCAAAGGATGGGGATTTGGAACCTGGCTGGCATGCCCCTGCGCACTCTGTCTGGCGGCCAGCAGCAGCGTATCTTCATTGCCCAGGCGCTGGCGCGGCGCGCCAATTTGTTGGCGCTGGATGAGCCAACCGCCGGTCTAGACGCGGCCGGTAAAGAGTTATACCAGCAAGCACTGCGTGATGAATTGTGCCGCGGGGCCAGCGTGGTGATAGCGACACATGATATTGAGGATGCCATGCTGTGCGACCAGGCCATGTTGTTGGCGCGCAAAGTGATTGCCCTTGGCCCAGGAGCGGAGGTGATCACCCCAGAAGCCCTACTGCAGGCTTTTGGCGTGGTGATCACGATGAATAAGCAGCAGGAAATGGGTATAGCCGTGGTTGAACGCGAACATGGACACGGATGTTAGACTTAAACTACATAAAAATTTTTTTTCGAAAGGCGGTGGCAGATGAAAAAACAGACGCTTTTTGTGCTGGTTTTCATGACAGCAGTTTCGCTGGCGTGTTTGGTGGGAGGCGGCGCATCAGAGCCCAAAGCCGCCGTGGCTCCGATCGAATTGAGCAAAGGGATTGCCAGCCTGGATATCTGCGCGGTCATCCCGACGGAGGATATCGAAGCGGTGATGGGGCGCAAGTTGACCAGCAAGCCAGAATCATTTGATTATTACGGTGAAAGCGGCGCCAATGGCTGCACATACGATGCAGGTAAGGATTCATCCGGCGCTGCCTATTTTGGTTATGTGGTGTTCACCAGCATCGAAACGTATAAAAACCAGCCTTTATATAACAATAAGGATGTCAAAGACCTGGGACAAAATGCGTATTTCAACAACGGCGCCGATGCCCGCCAGTTGTGGGTCAAAGTAAACGATTCGACAGCATTTGTCGTGGCGTTTGGCGATGAACCGCGTGAAAGCGGTACATTGGCTCTGGCGCGCCTGGTTCTCGCTGCCATCAAGTGATATGTTAGTCCTGACGTCGAACAGCGGTAAAAGTGTGCAGGTTCGCCGGGTGAAGGCCGATGACAGCGCATTGCTCTCAGGTTTGTATTATCGGTTAAGCCCTGAGACGCAGGAACTGCGCTTCTTTTGTCACAACCGCCTGGAAGCGATTGTCGAGGCGCAGGCTCAGCTCCTGGCGGAAGCTGATCCCAAACTGCACCTGGCGCTGGTGGCGTTGGTCGATGAAGTTGACGCGCAAGGTGAAGTGAGCGAAATGGCTGTTGGTGTGGCACGTTATGCCTGTGATGCCGAAGAACCAACCACCGCTGAATTTGCGATCGTTCTGCGTGATGACTTTCAGAAGGACGGCCTGGGACGCAAACTGCTGCACCTGCTGATCGAGGAAGCGCGCAACAATGGAGTAAAAACCTTGCGCGTCGTTTGGCGCGGACACAACCGCGCGGTGCAGGCATTGATCCAGGGCACGAAATTGGCCTCTTCAACCAGGGTAGATGGCGGTGAAATGACGACCCTGCTGGCTCTGTGAGCACGGCAAATGTGAAACGTGAAAAATCGATTACAATTATCGTATGGCGGAGCCAATTTTCGAGATTTCCAACCTGGACTTTTATTATGGGCAGATGCACGCCCTGAAAAAAATCAATATGCACATCCAACCCAGACAGGTGACAGCCTTGATCGGCCCATCTGGCTGCGGCAAATCCACGTTTTTGCGCTGCCTGAACCGCATGAATGATCGCATTCCTGGTGCGCACGTGGAAGGCAGTATCTTACTGGGTGGAAAAGATATTTATTCTTTGAGCCTGGACCCGATCCAACTGCGCCAGCGGGTGGGCATGGTGTTCCAAAAGCCGAACCCATTTCCCCAATCAATCTTTGATAACGTGGCTTTTGGGCCGCGCACCCTGGGCATCGCCAGCAACCGCCCCGATCTGGAGGTAATTGTCGAGCGCAGCCTGCGCCAGGCCGCTTTGTGGGAGATTGTCAAAGATCACCAGCACCGCAATGCGCTCGATCTCTCGCTGGGAGAACAGCAGCGGTTATGCCTGGCGCGCGTGTTGGCGGTGGAACCGGAAGTGATTTTGATGGATGAGCCGGCCTCGGCGCTCGATCCGATTGCCACCCTGCATTTGGAAGAGTTGATCGCCCAGTTGAAAGAGCAGTACACCATCGTTATTGTGACACACAATATGCAGCAGGCGGCGCGCGTCTCGGACAACACCGGTTTATTCTGGTTAGGTGAATTGATCGAATTTTCACCGACGCGGGTCATGTTCACTCGCCCACAAAATAAAATCAGCGAAGAATATCTGACAGGCAAGATGGGCTGAACGTTTTCAGGCGTCTAACGGAGAACTCTATGACACAACACAGCTTGCGACCAAATTTTGACCGTGAACTAGCCTTGATTTTCGAACGATTGATCGAGATGAGCAAGGCAGTTGACCAGGCATTGGAGCGCGCCATCACAGCTATGAAACAACGTGAAACTTCGATGGCCGCCGGGGTGATCGCTGATGACATCCATATCAACCAGATGCGCTATCAGATCGAAGAAGAGTGCCTGAATATCATCGCCACACAACAACCCATGGCCAGCGACCTGCGCGCGGTGATTGCGGTAATGCACGCTGTGATGGAACTGGAACGCATGGCCGATCATGCCGCTGGCATCGGTAAAATCGTCATCCGGTCCAGTGAAGAGCACCCATTGAAACCGATGAAAAAGCTGCTGCGCATGTCTGATCTGAGCCGCCAGATGTTGGGCGAGGTGATGCAAGCGTTCGTTGAACGTGATGAAGCAAAAGCAAGGGCAATCGCCGCCCAAGATGCAGATATTGACCGCATGAACAAACAGACCATCAGCCGCTTAATTGAAGCAATGACGAAGCACCCGACCATTGTCCCGGCGGCCACATATATGATGTGGGTTTCGCACAACCTGGAGCGCATCGCTGACCGGGTCACCAACCTGGCGGAGCAGGTCGTATTCATGACCACAGGAGATTTGCACGACCTGGATAATTGAGGCGTGGGAAAAAATCAATCGAGATCGTCAGGAATTTGCGCATCAGGCGGGGAAGCGACTGAATGCTCCTGGCTGAGAGCTTTTTGCAACTGGTTGAGATCAGGCTCGACCAACACTCGGCCGTTTGGGAAGATCAGTGTAGGAACGCTGCGAAAACCGTTGTTCAATTGGCGCACCAGGCGAGCAGCCTCTGGGTCCGAGTCAATGTTGATGCTGTGGTAAGCGACACCATGAGCATCCAGGTAAGTCAAAACTCGCCGGCAATCTCCACACCAGGTGGTAATATAGATCAATAATTCTTCAGCGTTCAACAGTTAATTCCTGTAAAATAAGGTAGATTTCCCGACGCCAGTGCCAACCGCACCCGGCCATATTATACCTGATGGGAGTTGTGCATGAAATCCAATTCATTCCCGAAATTCGCCTGGTTTGTTTTAGGCTATAACATGCTGGTGATTTTATGGGGGGCGTTTGTGCGCGCCACCGGGTCTGGCGCGGGCTGCGGAGCGCACTGGCCGTTGTGCAATGGGCAGGTAGTACCACAATCGCCGGCTGTGCAAACCAGCGTGGAATTTATTCACCGCATTTCCAGCGGCCTGGCACTGCTCCTCGCAGTGGGACTGTTGGTGTGGGCCTGGCGGTCGTACGCTAAAGGCAGTCCGGTGCGCCTTGGAGCCGGGTTGGTGATGTTCTTTATGATCACCGAATCCCTGGTCGGCGCCATGCTGGTGCTGTTCCGCTGGGTGGCAATGGATCAATCGGTTCAGCGGGTTTATTCAATTTCGCTCCACCTGGTGAATACTTTCCTGCTGTTGGGCAGCCTGACGCTGACCGCCTGGTGGGCTTCTGGCGGCGGGTCTGTACGACTGCGTGGTCAAAAAGCAACTCACCTGGGGCTATTTGCTGTGGCATTCGCTGGCACCCTGTTGATCGGCGTTTCAGGCGCAATCACTGCTTTGGGCGATACTCTTTTCCCGGCTGGTACATTGGGCGAAGGTGTGGCGCAAGATTTTTTACCCACGGCGCATTTCCTGGTGCGCCTGCGTGTTATCCACCCGCTGGTGGCTGTCGTGGTGGGTGTGTTTGTGCTGGCGCTGGCGTATTTTTTACCAAACCCACCTGCCGACCGGAAACAGAACCTATTGTCCACTGTGTTAGTTTGGTTAACACTGGCACAGCTGGCTGCTGGGGCGCTGAACGTGATTATATTAGCGCCGGTATGGATGCAGATTCTTCACCTGCTGTTGGCTGACCTGGTCTGGGTGATCTTGGTCTTGTTTTCCGCCCAGGTCCTGCGCCGCTCGCAGCATGCTGATGAACAAGCCGCTGACGTTCGGCCTGTATTTTCGTCTTCCTAAACCTGATTCGTGGAGGTAATGATGCTGGTAGTTATGGTGCATGTGCATGTCAAACCGGAGTTTGTCGATTCTTTTAAAGAAGCAACCCTGGAAAACGCGGCCAATTCGGTGAAAGAAGCCGGAATTGCACGCTTCGACATCGTCCAACAAAATGATGACCCGACGCGTTTTGTGCTGGTGGAAGTGTATCGATCTGCGGATGCCCCGGCCAAGCACAAAGAGACGCCGCATTACCGCCGCTGGGCAAACACCGTGATGGAAATGATGGCCGAACCGCGTGCCAGTGTTAAATTTACAAACCTGTTTCCGCCAGACTCCGACTGGTAGGCAAGGCGAGGATGAATTTTGAATTTGCCACTTCCGCAAGGATCATTTTTGGGATAGGCACAGTGCGCGGCCTGCCCGGTCTTGCCCGGCAGTGGGGAGAGCGTCTGTTGGTGGCATTGGGCGCCCAGACGGCGCAAACTGAGGCGGTTTTGGAAAACCTTGTATCGGCAGGCTTGCAGGTAGATGTTTTACGCGTGAAACATGAGCCATCCGTGTCGCTGATTGAAGGATCGCTGGAGCGAGCTCGCTCCGCACAGGTGTTCATTGGCCTGGGCGGCGGCTCGGCGCTGGATACCGCCAAGGCTCTGGCTGCCCTGGCCGCCAACTCGGGGCAAGTGGGCGATTACCTGGAGTTGGTGGGGAAAGGCCAACCGCTGGACCAGCCATCCCGGCCCTGCATCGCAGTGCCGACGACAGCCGGCACGGGCGCCGAGGTAACGCGCAATGCAGTGTTGAGCGTTCCTGGTCAGCGGATAAAAGTCAGCCTGCGGTCGGCAGGCATGCTGCCGCGGCTGGCGATCGTTGATCCGGAATTGACCTACGGTATGCCGCCTGAAGTGACGGCGGCAGCCGGGCTGGACGCTCTGACGCAGTTGATCGAGCCGTTTCTTTCACGCTTCGCAAACCCGCTGGTGGATGGCTTTTGCCGGGAAGGCATCCGCCAGGTTGTTCGATCGATCCGCCCGGCATACCATCTGGATGATGAGCAGGCGCGGGAAGGGATGTCGCTGGCCGCGTTGTTAGGCGGCCTGGCGCTGGCCAATGCCCGCCTGGGGGCGGTGCACGGCCTGGCGGGTGTTTTGGGCGGTTGGTTGGACTCGGATGCGAACCCTGCGCCGCACGGCGCGCTTTGCGCGGCACTTCTGCCGCATGTCTTGCAATCCAATTACCACGCTGTGAAAGAACGTCAGCCGCAGAACCCGGCAATGGACAGGATGGCGGAACTGGCAGGCCTCTTGACCGGGCTGGCTGGCGCTCCGGTTGAGGCGGGACTGAACTGGATTGACAACCTGGTGGCTGAAATGAGAGTTCCTAGCCTGGCGCAGTACGGCCTGCTGCGTGCAGATTTCAAGGATGTCGCGGCGAGAGCCCAGCGTTCCAGCAGCATGCAAGGAAACCCGCTTCCTTTGGCGGATGATGAGTTATTTTCTATTTTGGAGAAGGCGCTGTGAAACAAAAACACTTTATCGACGCTAATAAAGCCATCACCTGCGTGGTTGTTTTGGTAATGATGGCCTATTTTCAGCAGTGGGATAATGTTACTGCCTGGGTGTATCTGGCTTTGCACGGAACTTATGGCCTGCTGTGGGTGACGAAAAGCCAGGTTTTTCCTGATAAGCAATGGGAGCAAACGACGCCCTTGTGGTACGGCGTGGTGATTTACCTGGGTTTATGCACCTACTGGGTTGCACCGTACCTGCTAATGGCAAACAATGTCCATGCGCCGGCCTGGTTTATGGGGCTGTGCGTGGCTATGTTCGCTGCGGGGGTTTTCCTGCACTATTCAGCCGATATGCAAAAATATACCTCTCTGCAGATGCGCCCCAACCGCTTGATCACCTCTGGATTGTGGTCGAGGGTGCGCAATCCGAATTATCTCGGAGAGTTGATGATTTACTTATCTTTTGCTCTGTTGGCTGAACATTGGCTGCCGCTGGCGATCCTGGCAGCCTGGTTTTGCGTGATCTGGCTGCCAAACATGCTGAAAAAAGACCGGTCGCTGAGGCGCTACCCTGAATTTGCAGAATACAAAAAGCGCACCAAATTGATTTTACCCTTCATCTGGTAAAACAGGTTGCAGCGAAGGAGATGAAAAATTCCGGTCGCATTTTCCAGGCTGCGCCGAAACCTTTCTTTTACCTGGTTTTGGTGGGGTCGCTTCTGCTGGCGGCAAGCCATGCGGGGGTGTTGTGGGGGGCGACAAAGCAGAGTGGACTTTTCGTCGCCAGCGACTGGATGCAGCTTGGAGAGGATGCGCTCACCCTGTTCATCTATGGGTGGGCGCTGGCCAGCCTGCCAAAAGCAAGTCAGCGGCTCTCGGTTGTTTGGGCAAGCCTGTGCATTGGGGTGATCTTCCTGTTTGTTGGGGATAGTTTGTTTATCTTTACCGGTGGGGGGAAAATGAGCGGTGCGCCTCAGAATATTATGGCGGCTGCTTACTTATTATCGAATATCGCGTTCCTGGTTGGCTTTTTTCTGATCCCGAACGAAAAAATTCCTGCCCTTCGCCGCTTGAAAATCTTGCTCGACCTAGGCATTGTTGCTCTATCGGTTGCCATGATGTACTGGAATCTGCTGCTCGATCCTCTCTTCCGCCAGCCAGGCGGAGATTTCCTGGCCAACTTGATGCAAGCCTTCAGCCCGCTCACTGATATTGCCATGCTTTTAGCGATGCTTTCCCTCGTCTTTCGGCCGATGCGCGGAGTTCATCCCTTGCCATTTGGTTTGCTGGCCGGCGCCGTAGCGATCCTGGTTTTATTGGATTCGGCATCTTCTTATCTTATCATCCACGGTGAGCTGCAACCTGTTATCTGGGTGGAAGCGGGTTGGCTCAGTGCACGAACCCTGGCAATCCTGGCAGGCCTCGCCCAGATCTCCTACAATCTTTCGCCCCAGCGTGGGAATAGTAATGAAAGCCCCAAACAAACTCATCCATTGAGTGAAGTTTGGACGGTGTTCATTCCCTATGGTTTCTTGGCTGTGGATGTTTTATTTTTGAGCGTTCACGAACGATTGAATCTACCGATGGATGATGAAACGCTTGGGTGGTGGGTGACAGGTGTGGCTCTGATGGTTGGCGTGCGCCAGGCGGTGGTTTATTTCGAAAACAGCCGTTTGTTTGGCGATTTTCACCAACTGCAGACAGAACTTGAGCAGAGGGTCTTACAGCGTACCTTTGAGTTAACCAGGGCAAATGGCAAACTGCAAGAAGAAATCATCCTGCGCAACCGGGTGGAAACCGCCCTGGTCTACCGTATGCATTTGGAACAACTGGCAGGGCGTATTTCCGCGCGCCTGGTCAAGCTGGACGCCGAACGCCTGGATGAAGAAATCACCCATTCCCTGGGGGAGATCAGCGAGGCAATACACGCATCGCGTGGGTTTGTGTATTTGTTGAACCAGGAAAACGAGGAGCTCACTCTTTCTTATCATTGGCGGGCAGGCGAGCAGATGAGTGAAGCCAACGGGCTGAACGGGCGTAAACTGGCTGAGATTCCCTGGTTAGTGGTGGAATTGAGCGGTTTGCACCCGTTTTTCAGTTCCGATCGGGATGATGGCTCCGATACCCCTCTGAGGTCTTTTCTGACGATGATCGGAAGCGGCATGATTATTGGTGCTCCGTTGGTGTACCGTAACAAACTATTGGGTTTCATGGCGTTTGACCGGCTGCCTGGAGAGGGGTATTTTCCTGATCAGGACCTGGTGGTATATGCATTAATCGCGGATGTGTTTGTGCAGGCGATGGCGCGGCGCACGGTGGAGCGCGACCTGCTCAATCGCACCAATCAATTAGAAGCCCTGCGGCAGATCAACCTGGAGATGACCGGCAAGCTGCAATTGAAAGATGTGCTCTTGTCGGTGACAGATTGGGCTGTGCGTCTGGTAGAAGCAGATTCGGGTGTGTTCTTTTTATACGATTCGGCGCTCAACCGCCTGCGGTTAGCGGTGACGATCGGCAGCCAACCTCTGCCACTAGGCATGGTGATTGAAGTCGGCGAAGGACTGTCGGGTGAAGCATTTCGCCAGAAAGAGCCGCAGCGCGCCGACCATTACCCGACCTCGCCGCAGCGCATCCCCGGCCTGGTAGGTTATTTTCCGGGCGGTGTGGTTTCAATCCCTGTGCATCACGGGGAGGACAGGTTGGGCGTGCTGGCTGTCTCAAACAACCAGGTGCGCACCTTCTCGGATAACGATGTCAATGTGCTGCGCTTATTTGCGGCCCAGGCGGCGATAGCGATCCAGAATGCCCAGCTCTATGAAAAAGCCCATAACCTGGCGATCACTGACCCGCTGACTGAGGTCTACAACCGGCGCCATTTCTTTGAAGTAGCAGCGCGAGAAATCGAGCGCGCCGAGCGCTACCACGAAAACCTGGCTACACTGATCATGGATTTGGATTATTTCAAGCAGATCAATGATACCTACGGTCACCTGGTCGGCGATGAAATCCTGCGTGAGCTGGTGGGGCGCTGCCAGCACTCACTGAGGGATTTCGATCTGTTCAGCCGGTATGGCGGAGAGGAATTTATCGCTTTACTGCCAGCCACCTCCCTTGAACAAGCCGTTTCGGTGGCTGAACGGCTGCGTAAAGCGATCAGCGACCACCCGTTCGACGCCGCTGGCCACTTGATTCCGGTGACGGTCAGCATTGGCATTTCAATTTTGACGCCTCAGACCCGTGAGATTGCCAGGCTGCTGCGCCAAGCAGATGCGGCGCTGTATCGCGCTAAAAACAACGGTCGCAACCAGGTTATGGTGTTTGACAATAGTGTCCAGGGGAAAGAGCTGACGGAAAACGGGTAGCCGGTCTTCTGATTGCCTAAAGGGCAGGCTCGGCTATGATTTGGAAAAACACTTTGACCACTGACGGGTCAAAGCGTTTGCCGCTTTGCAGGCGGATATATTTCAACACTTCTTGCTCAGGCAAGGCCGGGCGGTAAGGCCGGTCCGAGGTCAGAGCATCCCAGACATCGATGATAGAAAAGATGCGCGCCTTAATCGGAATCTCTTCCCCTTTCAGCCCGTAAGGATAACCTTTTCCGTCCCAACGTTCGTGATGAAAGAGCGGAATTTCCACAGCCGGCTGAAGATATTCTATCGAGGACAGCATTTCTTTGGCAAAGAGTGGGTGCTGGCGCATGATGCGCCATTCTTCGTCGTTGAGTTCAGATGATTTGAGCAGGATGCGATCGGGAATGCCCATTTTTCCAATGTCGTGGAGCAGGGCGCCGCGGCGAATATGGGGTATTTCGGATTCATCCAGACCCAGGGCGCGCGCCATGCGCTCTGTCAGAGAAGCTACACGCTGTGAATGCTGCCCAGTCTCACGTTCGCGCAAGTCGAGAGCATGTGCCCACCCTTCGATGGTAGTTTCATAAGCGCGGGAAAGCTCCAGGTTGGAGTGCTGCAAACCTTCAATTAAGTCTGCAATGTCCAGGGCAATGGCAGCCTGGGTGGACAGGGCTTCCAAAACCTCCATCCACTCCTGGTCGGCGCCGCGCAGCTCACGCAGGAAAACTTCCATCACGCCTTTCAACTGACCTTTGGCGATCAACGGCACAGCATAGGAGGTGACAAAATCTTCCTGAAGGAAAGTCGGCGAACGCAGGTAATCCGTGTGGCGGCCGCGCAAATCTTGCACATGAATGACACGCCGCTCCTCGGCGGCGATGCCGGCGTAACCTTCACCCAATTTCAAACGGGTTTCTTTCAAAGTGCCGGTGCGGAAACCCCGCCCCGCGGCAAATTCAAGCACTTTCCCGGTTGGCTTATACAACAGAACCGAGGCGGCGTCGATGTTCAATCGGGAAAGAGTCTGGTCGAGCAGAATTCCCAAGGTGTCTTTGACATCCTGGCTGCCGCTGATGGCGCGGTCGATTTCACGCAGGGCTTGAAGTTCGTGCAAGCGGCGGTTCGTGAGGTCATAGAGGCGCATGCGATGGATGGCGTTGCCAGCAATTTCCGCCAAGGTGGAAAGAAAACGGGTTTCCTCGGGCTGGATGGCGCGGGGATTGCGCACAGCGACCAACAACACGCCAATTTCCTCTTCCACAGACCGGATGGGGACAAAAGCACCGCCCATTTGCGCCGGGAATTGGCTGCGCAATCCTTCCGGCAGATTTGGGTCATCGCTGACTTCTGGCGAGGTCACTGGTTGGTGGTCAGCTAGAAAACGGCGGTGAGCGCCGCGCTCAAAAATTTTGGCGGCTCTTCCCTCCGCCAGGGCGCCGCGCAAAACGACGGGCTCCAGGCGGGTATGGGCATGATTAAAGATCCAGATACCCCCATCTGAAGCGTGCAAAGCCGCCAGGGTTTCCTCGAGCAGGCGCGGCAGCATTTCGTCGGTGGTGGTAGCAGCGCGCAGGATGGTGGATAGGCGGTTCAACTGGCCAAGGTGTGTGCGCGCCTCCGTGAACAGGCGTGCGCTGTGCACGGCTGCCGCCGCATGGGCGGCAAAAAGAGAAAGAAGATGAGCGTCTTCTTTTGTAAATTTGCGGGTTGAATCGCCCACTTCGTACAAGGCCAGCACGCCTAACAATTCGCCGCTGAAGAGCAGAGGCGCTTCAACTACAGCGCGAAACTGCTTATCCCTGTAGATATCGGCACGCCCTTCCCAACTGACATAATCGTCAACGATCAAGGCCTGCCGCTCGCGTGCAACCTGCCCTGCCATGCCCGTCCCAATTTTCAGACGCGTGCCCAGGGGAATCTCGCCATCTGAGCAGGCAACACTTTCTAATTCCTGGTTAACCTCGTCATACAAATAAACCGTGCCGGATTTGGCCGACAGAAGCTGGCGAGCGCGTTCCATCAACAGGCGCAGTAATACAGGCAGGTCGACCAGGCCTGCAGTATCTTGCGCAGTTTCGTACAGGGCGGCAAACTGCGTCGCCCGGCGAGAGGTTTCTTCGAAGAGACGCGCCTTCGAAATAGCCAGACCGATTTGCCCGGCGGCTTGTTCGCCGATTGCGATTTCCTCAGGGCTGAAAGTGTGAGGCTGGTCAAAGCAAACCAACGCGGCCCCGAGCATGGAAAAGTCAGTCGGATCGTCCACCCGGCCAAAGGCGATCAAAGGCAGAGCGAGCATCGAGACAATGCTGAACTGGGAGGCGATCTGCGGGCTGATATACGGGGAATTGTGAATGTCAGCAATTGCCAGGGCATGCTCAATTTTTAAAACCGATTCAGTCGCGGTCAATTCGTTTTCAAAAGGCTTCAGCCTGGCATAAGAATCTCGCAGAGGGCCGGAAGCGGCCAGGGGCGTCGTCACCTTGCGCACTGGATCCCACATCGTGATAAAACAACCATCTGCAGAAAACAACTCTCCCAGTCTATCGGCAAGGGATTGGGTTAAATCGGCAAAATTGAGGGCTCCAGCGGCGATTTGGGTGATCTCATTCAACAGTCTCAACGTGCGCTGGCTGCGGCGTGATTCCTCCTCCATCCGTTTGCGCTCGGCAATCTCGTTTTGCAGCATTTCATTGGCTGACTGCAGGCGCTTTTGAGTTGTGCGCAGGGAAAGGTGGGTGGAAATACGCGCTAACACTTCGTCAAACTGGAAAGGCTTGGCGATATAGTCCACTGCGCCGGCTGAAAAGCCTTCGATCATATCATCCGAACTGTCCATCCCGCTGATAAAAATGATCGGAATATCACTGTAACGGTCATCCGCCTTTAATCGGCGGCACACCTCCAAGCCGCTCAGACCGGGCATGCGCACATCCAGGAGGATGAGGTCAGGAGGCGATGCGCTGACTGCCTGAAGGGCGAGGGTACCGTTTGCCGCCGTGCGGTGCGGCAGGCCGGCGTGTTTCAGCACCTCTGCCAAGAGGTGCAGGTTCGCCTCGGCATCATCGACAATGAGGATATCGCTCGTTTCTAGATTCATACCTGGTTTACGGCAGGAGCTGCTTGACCTGTTCTTCTAATCGGGCGATTTGTTGGCGGGTATTGGCTTCTTCTGCAGCCAATTCCTTCAAATGACTTTCGCTGGCTTCCAGTTCGTCGACATACCGGTTGCGCAGGGCGCCTTCTTTGCCTTCTTTTCCCAGGGCGGCCATATTGCCTTGAATTTGTTTCTGTTGTTTATAGATAGTTTCACGTTCACCAGCGATGGCGTTTAGGCGGCGGTTGAGATCGTCAACTTCTTCCCACAATTTTAAGATGCGGGCGGCAAGCTCATACACTTCTTGTTTGATCAAACCCTGTCGCATGTAGCGGCGCAGGCCATCGTATGATTGGCGGCGCAGTTCCTCACGGCGCGCAGCCAGGCGGCGCTCTTGCACACGCAGCTTCTTCTCGCTGTGAGCGGGAACAGCCGACAGGAACCGCAGAAACTCGGCTGTTTTTTCCATGGGCGTCGGGCTGTCGAACAATTCATACTGCTCGCTGCGCGGGTGTTCGAGGGTGACGACTAAATCCTGGGCTGTCAGGTTGGCTATTTTGTATTCGCGCCACGCAATTTCCCACTGTTCGATCAGCAGAAGGGCTCCAGACAGGCGAAGGGAATGCATTTCATGCGAAGCGCCCGACTCTTCGCTGATCTTCACTCCCAGCTCGACAGCATAGGGGACGACAATTTCGCCCTCGGCTGGCGTGAAGGGCAAAACCGCCTCGCCGGCATATTCGCCGTTTTCCAAGACAGTCACCGGGCCGCGTTCGAGGGTCAGGCCGCTGGTGTTGTGCAGGCGCAGGGTGGCGACTGGATGTACAGGAAATTTGCTGCCATTGTACAGCAGGTCTTTGCGTCTTTCGAGCAGAGCTGACAGGACCGGCACCATCGCTGATTGGCCGCGCCCAACGGACACCGGGGTGGCGATCCGGTATTCGAACAGCTCACCCAGGTCTTTCCCGGCTGTCTGCACTGCTGTGGATGACTGCAAGTCCTCGACGTTGAATGCGGCGCGTGAAAGGGGCGCTGGAGCCATCATTTTTAACATGGGTGACGGCGGAGATGGTAAAGACTGAACCGTATCTGCGAGAAGTGCACTTTCAAACTCTATCGGTCCCGGCGCGACACGGTTTTCTTCCTCAATCACCGGGCGCTGTGGGGTAAACGGTGTGTACAGATCGTACACAAACGATACAGGCATGCCGGCAACCAGTGACAGAGAGATGTTTTCCAGGTCTTCTTCCAGACGGTTATCAAAAATGCCCCAGCCCTGCAAAAGGGTGCGGGCGTCTTTGCCTTGGCCTGAACTGACCAGGCGGTAGCTGACGCGCCAGGTGGGAGCAGGGGCAATGTAACTGATCGAAAGATCGTGCTCGCCGGGGGTGAGGCGCGCGGTGACCTGGCGAAATTCATCTTGAGCCAGCGAGGTGCGCAGGAAAAATCGTAAGTCACCGGAACTCTGCTCGTCCAGCAGTTCAACGCCCTGGATTTCGTCCAACTGCATGGCGCGCACAACGTTGGATTCTTCCAGCAGGATCGAAACCAGAGAGCTGCCAACTGGCTGCCGGTCAGGCAGTTCATCCAGGCCGAGCAGCAGGCCGCGCGCTCCCTCGTTGGCTTTCAACCACAACGCCGCACGCCGGCCGCGCAAGCCAGCGATCAAATCACGCAGACTGCGCTGATCGTCCAGCTTGATTGTGCAGCCGGCCAACAACTCGTCGCGCTGCTGAGGGGTGGCATAATCCACCCCCAGCACTTTCCCTTTGCCCGTGTCGATCACGGTAAGGCTCTTCAGAATATCGTTCATCTCGCTTTCGCGGAATGATAGTCGCACCTCATCGGCTTTGAGCTTGCCGGTGCGTTGGAAAAATCCTACTCCGTGTTTGTAGAGAGTCATGTGTGTGATCGGCAAAGCGGTCATTGGAAACTCCTTCAAATCAACGGCCAAAAGCCTGGTTAATGCCGTCGGCCAGCTCCTGGCGTTCGGCTGAGGATAAATTAGCCGATGGATGTGTGATCAAATAAATGAGCGGGGGCATTTCACCTTCCAATACAATTTCGGCAATCTCGCCGGTGCCCTTGATGGCGGCAAAGTTGGAAAAATTGAGCACCTCACGCCCGGTTTCGATATCATTCATCACCAACCAGGAAATGGGTGCAATGTTCGCATACCAGGGATAGGTCGATTCGTTGCTGTGACAATCGTAGCAGGCGCGCACAGCCAGGCTGCGCACCCTATCGCTGGGCCATTGGGGTTCCTGATATACGGGGGGATTGGTGTGATCGCGGCCGTACGGAATGAGCTGGATCAAAATGAGAAACACGATGAGTGCGACCCACCAATAGCGCTGCAGGAATGATTTCATGGTCAGCTCCTGATCAAAATCAGCTCAGTTTGAGGAGCCCCGAGATACTGCGCACCATTTTCCGTCACCAAAACATCCTCCTCAATGCCGACCGTGCCGTAACCGGGCACATAGATAGAAGGTTCGACCGTGTATACATGGCCGGCCTCCAGGCGGTAATTGGGTGTATCGCCGTACCGCTCCCACAGTGGACCGATCACGCCGGCGCCATCATGCACACTGCGGCCCAGGTGGTGGCCGGTGGCGTGCATAAATTCAGGGTAGCCGTTGTCCACTACAATTTCACGGCAGATGGCATCCAGCGCGGCGCCGGTCATGCCGGGTTTCATCTGTTCGACAGTTTTCTGGATAGCCAAGACTGCCGTTTGGAACGCTTTCTGCACCGCGGGAGGAGGCGCGCTTTCACCGGGACGCAGTGCATAGCCCATGCGTTGGATGTCAGAGCAGTAACCGTCTTGACGCACACCGAAGTCGAAATGCAGTAAGTGGCCGGGCTGCAGGCGAATTTCTGTCGGTCCGGCGTGCCCGGCCGATGAATCGGGACCGGCGTTGACCGCCGGGCAGTGCTCATATCCCCAGGCTTCCACCAAGCCGAAAGCGGCAGTTGCGCGGTGCATCAGCTCGGCGATTTCTATTTCTGTCATACCGACTTTTACTTGCTCAAAGGTCTGAGCGTAAATTTTTAAAGTGGTGTTGATCGCTCTTTGTAAATGAGCTACCTCTGAAGGCGTTTTGCGCCCACGCAGGGCGGCATGGATTTGTTCCGCGGAAACCAGGCGGTTGGCAAACGGCGTACCGAGCAGATACCCCAGCAGGAGCTGGTGCATTCCGTGGGTTAAGCCGTCGGCGTGGACATCGTTGAGGGAATAATTGATAGCGATGATCTTAGGGTCCAGGCGCTGGAGGACTGCCAGCAAATCTGGGCGAATCGATTGGTGATAGGCAATAACCTGTTGGTAAGCGCCTGTGCGGCGAGCCGCTTCGGCTTCCAATGCCCCCAGGATGATGATGCTCTCCCGGGTGCGCGTCAGAATCAATGCACTTGTCCAGGTCAAGTCAAGACCATAAATCAGTGGAAGAACCGGATCGCCCCCAGCACTGGTTTCACGAACGAGAGTGAGCCAAAGGTCGATATTCAGCTCATCCAGGATGCTCTGGGCCTGTGTAACTTTTTCCAGCACGATGTTGTTCATGACAGAGTGATCTCCGTGGACAAATTGCCTGCGCGCTCTGAAAGAATATTCACTTTGACAACCTGGCCTGGCATGCCTTGCACGAACCATTCCAGGCGGGCGCGGTTGTCAGTTGGGCTGGCTGCCCAAATGACATCCACATCCATTTTGTTTGAACGCCCTTCGAGATGGCCCAATTCACGGCGCGCCTGCCCCGTTAACAGAAGCGCACCAGGAGGTAAATCCAATTCGACGCGCACCGGGCGGGCGGCGCGGCGTTTTTGGGCCTGCTGGCTCGTGTAGGTGGGTAGAAAACCGCTGTTTTCCACGACCAAGTCAAGGTGATAGCGCCGGCTTCCATCCTGTTGAAGCTCTCCCAGGGGCTGCAATGAGCAGCGCTGGATTTCCAGATGGGGCAGCATTTCACCCAGGGCAAGCATGTATGGCACATGTCGCACAGCTTCAGCACCCATGGAGCTGGCGGGCGGGTTGCGCCAGGTGTACATCACGTTGTATCCGCCCAGCTCCAGCGGGCCGAGCTGAGGATGGTCGAATGGCTGCCAGGATACGTAACCATCCGGTGCATGTTCATCCACCCATTTCAGAATCATGGCATCTTCCTCATGGGGATGACTGCGGAACCAGTCCATGAATTTGCGCTCTTTCACTCCCGCTTCGGTAGGCAGGTCCCACAGCTCGATGGTGTAGGTGAAAACACCCAGGTGATCGTACATCCAATCATCGAAGGCGCCAGTCGTCACTTCCTTTGGATGGTAGAGAAAGTCGTGGAAAGTGGATACACAGCGGTAACCAGTAAATTCGGTGCCAATTTCGCCAATTTTCTTAAATACCCACAGGTCATCTGTGGGCAGTTCTGTGTCGGCCTTGGTGGAATAGGGGCGCAGTATCACCCGGCTGAAGGTGTGAAAGGTAATGGCGATGTTGATTTCGGGGTGAGCGAAGATGAAATCTACCAATGCCTTGATTTCCGGCTCTGAAGTGGGGTAGTCGCCTGCTCCACTTTGATCCGATTCGGTGCGCCATTCGAAGGGGAAATTACGGTTAAAGTCCAGGCCCTGTTGAGAACGAGCCATCTTGATCTGCACGCCGTCATAATTTTCCAGCAAGCCCTCAGGCAGCAGGCGGTAATAAACGCCGCCAGTCTCTGTCGGCGTGCGTTTTTCCAACAGTCGTGGGTCAAGGGATGAAATTTTCCAATCGCCAGACGGGTCGGGCAGACGCATTTGCAGGATGCGGCCATCGCCGTCAATATCCTGCTGGTGCAGACCATCTTCTTTCTCAGGGTAAGGGTAGGCGCGCACACCGGACCGTATGTAGCGTGGGTTGGCAGCCATCGCCCACTCGGCGCCGTCAGGGTTGACACGGGGCACAATGTAATAAGTGCAGGCGTCAAGCAAACGTGTCACCTGCGGATCGCTGGCGTAGCCGGTGAGCAGGCGCTCGGCAGCCGCCAGGGCGGCGGTGGTGCCGGCGATCTCGGTGGCATGGATGTTGGCATCGATCCAGACGGCAGGACCAGAGGCGGCATTGGAAATGGAAAGCAAGTAGATGGGGCGATTCTCAAAGGAGCGGCCGATGATTGAAAGTTTGCAGATTTGCGCATAGTCAATAGACCAGCGTTGAAGCAGGCTTTCCAACTCAGGATTCGTGAAATAATGATTGAAATCCATGGATTGATCCTTTAGGTTCGCTGAACTTATGAACGAGGAGTCTGGCGAGCGGCTCGCAATGCATCGAGCAGTGCGGGTAGAACCAGGCCCGCCGGCCCGACGAGGGCGTAGTCGGCTTGATCAGACAGGGGCGTGGGTTCGGGATTAATTTCAACCAGCAGAGCGCCGTTCTGCCTGGCGATGAGCGGAAGGCTGGCGGCTGGAAAGACCAGGGATGATGTGCCGATCGACAAAAAAACGTCGCTGTTCTCTGAAGCTTGAGCAGCGCGCTCAAAGGCTTCTGCTGGCAGAGGTTCGCCAAACCAGACGACATCCGGGCGCAAAAATGCCCCACATTCGGGGCAGATGGGTGGAGTAGCGGATTCGGAATAGCCTGAGATGATTTTTCCTTCGCGGCTGCAGCGGGTGCGGTAAAGGCTGCCGTGGAGTTCGATCACCGCGCGGCTGCCGGCGCGTTGGTGCAGGCTGTCCACGTTTTGAGTGATCAGAACCAGGTTTGGAAAGAATTGTTCGAGCGCCACAAGCGCCAGGTGACCGGCGTTTGGCGCAGCGCGGTCAACGATGCCGCGCCGCCAGGCATACCACTGCCAGACCAGGGTCGGATTGCGCTCAAAAGCCTGCGGGCTGGCCAGCTCGGTTGGATCGTATCTTGACCATAAGCCATCCTGCGCCTGGCGAAAGGTAGGCACACCGCTTTCGGCGGAGATGCCTGCGCCTGTGAGAGCAGTGAGATGGCGCGCAGCGGAAAGGCGCCCGACGATCGCCTCAGGGATGGAGAAAGGAAGTTGGCCGGCAGGCATCATGTTTCTGCCTTCGCCTGGCGGATTTTCTGCCAGTAGCGCTGGATGCCAGCCGCAGACATATAGGCGGGGTTGACGGATTCTACCGCCTGGCTCTGCTCAGCGCTGAGGCCGGCTGAACGGTCTTGCTCCTGAACCCAGGCCGTGTAGGCATGTTCTAACTGGTCTGGGGCTGGGTTAGACGGCATGGCCTGTTCTATCCAGGATGAGATAGCCTCCAGGCGGCTGACCAGGCGGGCTAGGTGATTGGCAGGGTCGGAGTAGAGACCAAAATGAGTGGGGGCGATGCGTTGAGCCGGCAGGGCGGCGAGGCGAGCAGCGCTTTGGCGCCATTTTTCCAGGTGCAGTTCGGGCGGCGGCATCGGCACACTGATGGTCTCCAGGCCGCGCACACGCACACCGCCTATATCGCCGGAGAAGATCACATCTTCAAACAAATACGCCATGTGGTGGTTAGCGTGACCGGGCGTATCCAGGGCGCGCAAGCACAACCGGCCAACCTGGACAACATCCTCATCACGCAAGGCAGTCAAGCGATCGGCAGGCACCGGCAAGAATTCACCCCAAAGGGCATCCATGTGCTCACCATAAATACGGCGAGCGCTGGCCAGGAGCTTGGTGGGATCAAGCAGGTGAGGCGCGCCGGCCTCGTGAACATAGACATGCGCCCCCTGATTGGCCAACCAACCCGCCGCTCCGGCGTGATCCAGATGGATATGCGTTAAAAAGAGATCGGTGATATCTGCAGGCAGAAAGCCATGCACCGCCAGAGCATTTTGCAGAGCATCCTGCGTGGACCCCGGACCTGACTCTACCAGCGCGGCGCCATGGGTGTGCGGCAGCAAATAAGCCGCTATGACGCCTGGAAATCCTTGAAAATTTAAATCGAGGGGAATAATGGATTCCATACTCACCTATTTACGGGCAGCCAAGACATGAAATTTATTGTTTTCAGCCAGGGTTTCAATCCATCGAAAGTGTTCGACCAGGATTTTTTCATAGCGCAAGAAGCGGTTGGCAACCAGCGCAAGGCGGCCGCCTGATGCTAAACTTTCAAACGCTTGCTCGATCAGCGCCTGGGTGATGGTGTAGTTGGTTTCTTTTCCAGCGTGAAAAGGAGGGTTGGAGAGGATCAGGTCAAATGCTGGAGGCGCAGCGCCTTCCAGAAGGTCGGCTCCGGAAACTGAAGCGTTGGAAAGCTGAAGGCGCTGAATATTTTCCTGCACACTAGCGACCGCCAAAAGATCGGCATCCAGCAAGCTGACGTGCAGATCTGGCCGCTGGACAGCCGCTGCCAATCCCAGCGCCCCCCATCCGCAGCCTAAGTCCAGCAGGCTGGCGCCGGTACTCGTCTCCCTCAGCAAACCGGGCAGGCTCTGAAGGAGCAAAGCGCTGCCCTCATCCAACTCAGTGGAGGAAAACACGCCGGGCAAACTGGCCAACATCTGCGGCGCAACGGCCGGACAGTCAATTTCGATCCAACTCCCTGGGGCAATCCCTGGCCTGGCAGCCCATGAGGGTAGAGCAGAAGAGGCGGGCTGTTTCTCCAGGCGTGCCAGACGTTCACCGTGTTTATACGCTGTCACAACACCGTTGGCGAATAAATCTCTGCCATCCGCCAGGACGCTGTCGAAGCCGGCTGCCCTTGCACCAGCTAAATACAAGGCGCCGCCATCCGGCAGCACTCGGTAAGCTTCTACCAACCAACGCCGGGCAAGCTGGCGGCCTTTGGGCAGGCAAATGATTGCTGAGTCGAATGACACAGTTGACGGCAGGTTGACTGCAGGCAGAACAGTTGTGGAAGAGCACTGGTTAGCTTCCAATGTGAGACGGGCGCAGGTGAGCGCAAGCCAGCTTTGCTCCAGGCAGGTGGTCTGAACGCCCTGGCGAGCAAACCAGGCGGCCAGGGCGCCGGTGCGGCTGCCGAAAATTCCCAGCCGGCTGCCCGCCTGCAGGCGAATCTGCCCAGCGGCCAGGTTCTCGGCGGTGGTGGCTGAATCCCAGGAAGGCAGACCTGGTTTTGAAACCACGCTGACCGGTAGACCCGCCAGCAGCCAGGTGAAACTGTGAAATTCAGAATACACTACCCTCTCAATCTGCATATAGTTTATTATAGCAGACCCCAATTTGATTGCAGGGGATGTTTGGTTAACCTGGATGATCAAGCAAGGGTAAAATCGAAAGCTGTCCGATGAAAGGACAGCTTTCGATCTCAGGGCACAAGTTATTTCAAAGACTGCAAATTACATGCTTCAAGCCGAGCGAATATCGATGATCCGGTCGACCAGGGGAGAGATCGCCGTGCGCAGGGCGTCAGCACTCACACCGGTGACTTTAAATGTAGCCAGGCGGTTTGCCGAACTGGAACCGCCAACTTGATTGAGGGCGATGAAATTGCCGCCGGCTTCGAAAACAACCTTGGTCAGGGCAGCCAACACGCCGGGCTGGTCGTGAATTTCGGCTGTGACCCGCACGCCTTTTTCGCGAGCCCCCATCATTTCTAACAGAATTTTGAAGAGATCGGTTTCGGTGATGATACCAACCACTTCACCATCTTTAACTACCGGCATGCCGCCGATTTTGTTGTCAGCCATGATGCGGGCGGCCTCTTCGATTGGGGTGTCTTCGGAGACGGTGAGCACTTTGCGGGTCATGACATCTTTGACCGTGATCTTGGAAAGCAAGTAGTTCATTTCCCAGACGCTCAATGAAGTGGCTGGAGATGGCGAAGCGTTCAGCAGGTCCTTATCGGAGACAATGCCGACCAGTTTGCCATCTTGGACGACAGGTGTGCGGCGGATGCGCTCGCGTTTCATCAAGTTGAGGGCTTCATTGATCGGTAAATCGGGGGAAATGTGGATAACGGGTTTTGACATTCTTTCGCCAACAAGCATAAACGCCTCCTTGTTTTATTTAAAATAGTCAGATTGAGATTTTCTTCACGATTATTATAACGTAAATCCGGGTGCAGCGTGGCACTCAGGCTATATGCAGGGTGGTGCGGCGGGTGCGCCCGTTGACCCTCTCGAGGCGGTGCCAGGAGCTGTCATCGTTGAGAGTCAACCAGCGGCGCTCCTCCATGCGGTAGAACCAATCTTTATCTTCCTGGTAATACACCAGGATATCCTTGGCTTCCCAGATATTCAGCACCTCATTGCTGTGGGCGCGTATTTCATCGAAATCGGTCGTGGCTTTTTGACCCATCTCACTGTAAAATTCGTTCAATTGAAGGAGCAAGGTGTTGATCTCGGGCGCCATGTGATCCACTTTCAGGCCGATTTTTTGAGCTTCTTCGAACAAGATCGGGTAGTTGTGAGAAGGATATGATGAGTTGAGCACATTGGCGATGATTTCCCGCTGGCTTGCATCATCCATGTGGTGCGCCAGAAGTTCTTTACAGAGCATAATCGAAAGCGAAGCCGCCCGGTCGACTGCGCCGATCACCAAGGGATGAATATATTGAAAGAGGGTTTTATACGGGCTGCCGTCTTCTGGCACACCGTGCTCCTGCCACAAACGGTTGACTCGCGTCAGCTCGTCCAGGCTGATGGCCACGCGATCATTGTCGCGATCGAGTGGGGAAAGGCTGTGTGTTAGAGACGTGTCCACGGCGGTTAGAAAAGCCATCGGTCCCATGTAGATTTGATTGGCCCCCAAGGCGATCATGGTGGCGGCAGAGGCGCACTCCAAAGGCACCAGCACCACCAATTGGCGGCAGTATTGGCGGATCAAGCTGACAATGCGCAAGGCCGCCTGGCCGTTCCCCCCATCTGATTTCACAAATAGATACAAAGTATCCTGCCTGCCAATTTTTTCAAGCAATTCGTATAAGGCGACGACATCGCTGTGGCAAACAGAACCTTTCGGATTATTAAAATACGTGAGCAGCGGCCCGCCCAGGCAGGTGGTGATCTTGGCGATCAGCGCCTGGGTTTTGTTAAACAAAATCGGCGGTTGTTTGACTTTGACTTCTGGCCGGGAAGGAGCCTGTTCTTCGTGTTGAGTCTGGTCTGCGGTTTCATCCATGCATTTGTTTCCTTTTGCAGGTATTATAGACGATCTTGCACGAAAAATCTTCAATCCAAAGATGGAAAAATGAATTTCGTTGGGTTCTCGAAGAACACGGTCCAGGCCAGAGCCTGGCGCGGGCGAAAAACATACAGGCCGCCGCTGTCCCACTGATTGGCTTCTGGGGCGTAACCCGCTGACGCATATTTCAGGCGGTAGGCGGCGGCCACCTGCTGTGCCAGTTCGAATGCTGGCCTGCCGACTGGCGCAGACCGCCCTTCCAGAATGATGGCCTGCTCGCCTGATTCCAGGTGCAGAGCCACGGCCGGGTTGCCCTGGATATTTTTCGCATGGCGCGTCTCGGGGCTGCCGTCATAGTAAAAGGCATTCTGCACCCAAACACCCCAACGCGGGATCACGTGGGGCCGTCCATCAGGCCGGACGGAGCAAAGCCAGTAATTGATGGCAGAACGCAAGCGTTCTTCGACTTCGGTCCAGGCAACTTCCGATGTAGGGTGATCGACGTAACCTGGGGGTAGTTTTGGGCGGGTGATTTTCGGCTCTTGCATTTTTCCTTTACAAAAGAGGTGGATTTTCAATAAAGAATCAGCATCCGCAGATTGCTCAGCAACCGCAGATTGGCGTAACCGACTTTACCCCCGATTTCTCCAGACTGGTTTACTCCGCAGGCCGCACCTCCAGGGTGATCTCAAACACATGCAACGGCGGGTGGGTGCGCAGGAACGGACGGCGGTAAACGACCCTCAGGGAAGCGGAGCCTGGCTCCTGCGCCTGGATGCGCATATGAAGTAAGCCGCTCGAACCGATTCGTTCGGCGTAAGGAGTAAATTCCCAATCCTGTTGAACAAGGATAGGTGGAAGATCCGGCTCAAATTCCCATTGGTAACCAGTGGTCGGGTTGCTTTCCAAGATTAGCTCCAGCAGGTCGCCCTGCTGGAGCTCGATGTCGGATCCGTTGTCTGAAAATTTTAACTGCAGCATGACCGGCTGTTAAACTTCAACCAGGCGCAGTGTCCAAAAATCCGAAGCCAGTTGGGCGTTGGTGAGATAAGCATACGGCATGCTGAAATAGCCCGCCATGCCCCAGCCGGTGCCCCAGGAATTTTTCACCAGGAAGCGAGAGGAGGCATCATCATAGCCAACTGCCATGACGGCATGGCCGCCGAGGGTTTTTTCACCGGGGGCGGGCATCGGAACAACGCCAGTTTGTGCGACTTGTTGAGTTTCAAATGATTCGTACACCGTGAAGCCAAAGACAAATGGGAAGCCTTCTGCCAGACAGCCTTTCAACTGCATCAGTGTCGGAGAAAGGCGTTGGTAATTCAACGCCTGGTGGCGCAGACCTTGCGTGTAGCTCAATTTGCTCGGTTTGCGTGTGAACTTGCTGATGATATACGGCCAGGTCGTTTCCGAGCAAACGCCGTAGCGGGTAATCGATTTGATGCTGTCACGGATGGTAGCGCCAGAATCATAATTTACACTGCCTTCAATCAGGCGTTCGTTGTAATAAATGAACAAGCGCGAAGGTGTCACCAAGCGCTTGGCTTTTTGTTTCATTTGATCGAAAAGGTGAGCGCTGGCGATTGCATTGGCCGTGCAAGAGCCCAATTCCCCCTGGTCGAGAATGGGGGGGCATTGGGGTCGCAAGTCAACTCCTGGCGGCAGGGCAGCCAGCACCGGCATAGGCGCCTGGTAAAGGAAATCGCGTTGATCCGGCAAGTCCGGACGCCAGCCAAACTTGTGCGGTTTGAACTCAGCCATAAAAAATCTCCTTGTCAGCCTGAAGGGTGTGAATTATTTACCCGGCTTAAGTTGATAATAGCACAATTTGTGTCTGATTTCAATTAACTCTAATGACAGCCTTATCTGGCTGAGATGCAAAACCCTGGTTCGGACAGCCGGATCTCCGGCTGTCCGAACGGGTTGTGGATCAGCTCAGTCATCATCTGGCAACTGCAGTTGTGCATCCGAGTCCAATGCGTTGGTGTTTTCGTAACCTTTCCACAGGCTGCTCGCCAGGGCGCTGGCATCGCGCTGCAGACCGCAGCGGGCAAAATACTGGCACAGGCGGGTCACATCCCGCTGGAAGATATCGAAAGCCTCCGGGTTGCGGCGAGGGTCCACCGCCTGGGGGAAATCGATGATTTTAAACTCGCCCTGATAGTAAAGGATATTAAAAGCCGACAGGTCAGCATGCACCCTATGGCAGGCGAGCATCAAGGAAAGATCCTCAACCAGGCGATCGAAGACGCGGCGGGCTTCAGGGCGCGACAACCGTAAGTGATTCAATGTGACCGCTGGGGCGCCCTGCGAACCGATGTACTCCATCAGGATCACGTTGTTGTTGTGCATCAACGGGCGCGGTACGTCGGCTCCGGCTGCAAAAAGCATCTCCAGCGTGGTGAATTCGGCCTCCAACCAGGAGATATGACGCAGTTCCTGGCCGAAGCGAGTGTTTTTCTTCATAGCCAGCGCTTCACGCCGGCTGTGGACAGCTTTTCCTTCTTCGTCCAGGATGTCGCGCCCCTGGCGGTAGCGGGCATCATTGCGCAGGTTGCGGAACATGCGCGGTCGGTAGACCTTGGCGGCCAGCAGGTTATAACCAGTGGTTTGGTGGGCGGCGCAGCAGTAAACATTGGCTTCTTTGCCGCCCTTTACTTTGTTGAGAATATCTGTGATGACCTGGGTGTTATAAAACCCTTCCATGTAAGATAAAAGCCAGGCGCGTTCATGGCGCGCGGGTTGGAACGTGGGATTAAAGGCCGGTCGAGCTTCGAGAGGGGCTTTTTCTGCGTGTTCGATCAGTTCAGACTGCTGGTGAACGCGTTTCTCTCGCTGTCCCAGGCGGCGGTTTTTCCGCATGATACGGCTGGAGGCGGGTGCATCAAAATTGTCATCATCCAGATAAGCATCGAAATCGATGGTGTGCATACAGGTTAAAACTCTTTCTTAAAAAAACAAAAATACAACCCAACGAGCGGCAGGCAAGGACTGCCTGCGGGGTGCACAGTTTTGATGGGTATAACCTGCAGCTAAGGAAATAAAACGGCCATGGGGTTGTTTTCCATGGCCGTTCGATTCAAGAGCAAAAGGCACGCTTACCCAAGGCAAAGCTGCGCAATCTGCTGGAAACCAGCGTCCATGATGTGTCTATTTACCTTGTGCATAGGTGCCTCCTTTCAATAAAAATGTACTGACTGGCACATGATAGCACAACGGGGCGTCCCTGTCAAATCATTCAATGGTAAAATTTTACTTGAAAGAGAGTGTAAGCATGGCAAAACCTGCTGATGTATTGAAGATCGCCTGGGTTACCCCCTTTTTGACCAGCCAACCGGCGTTGATCGCCCGGCTGGCCACCTGCAACCCGCAAACGCTGCAGCCGCATGTGACGCCAGTATGGTATGACTGGGATGGTGAGCGCCTGTGGATCAGCGCCTTTCGCTCGACGCGCAAAGTGAAAGAGGTTCTGAAGAACCCACGCATCTCAGTGGTGGTGGATACTGATGCGCCAGGACAACCGGCGGCCGGCGTGATCCTGGAAGGGCAGGCTGAGTTGGTGGAAGACAAGGCCGTGGTGGCGCAGTGGGCACAGCGGATTTATACCCGCTATTTGGGTGTGGAAGGCATTTTGGCGGTCGATCCCCAGTCGTGGATAGTAGATCCTCAAAACCGGCTGATCGTGCTGAAACCTGATCAGATTTATACCTGGTGACGGCTGAGCAGCAAAAGAGCGGTGAGGGTTAAACCATCCTGTATCTGATTGGTGGAAAGCATATGCTCGATCTGCGGCCGGGTCAACCAGTGCGATGCGCGAATTTCCGCAGGGTCATCGTGCCCGGTTCGTTCGCCAACCTGGCAATGAACAACAAAAAAGCGCACGGTGTTGTTACCGTTGGCGGGGTAATAATGGTACAGCAGGCGGTGGTCGAGGGTTTGATAACCGGTTTCTTCGAAAACCTCTCGCCGTGCGGCATCCACCACAGCCTCGCCCGGGTCAATGCCCCCAGCCGGGATTTCCCATTCCAGCCGGCCGGTAGGGTAGCGGTAGACTTCTTCAAACAGCAGCTCACCTGCCGGGTTTTCCACCAGCGCGGCGACAGCATCTTTTGGAGACTCGACCACGTGAAAATCATCGATAATTTTCCCGGTGGTGAGTTGGATAGTGTCCAGGTGCAGGCGCACGAAATTTGATGAATACAGTGTGTGACGGCCCAGGCGGCGAGGAAATTCGGGATTTGGAGCCAATTTCGGCCGGTTGGAGCTAAGAAACATCTCGAACTCAATTTCATCACGCAGAGGGAGACCGTCCAGGCCCGTCTCTGGGATCTCCGGTTTTAATTTGCGCGAAAGCGCCAGGGCGTTTTTATGAACAGCGGCCAAAGTGAAGCCGCATTTCTGGTAAAAACGGATGGCGGGCAGATTGTCATTGGTAGTGACCAACCACAGGCGGGTGCAGCCTGCCTGACAGGCACATTGACGGACAGCTTCCACCAGAGCTGTACCGACGCCGCGGCCCTTAACCAGAGAATTGAGCAAGCTCAGTTCGCACTGCTGGTCTTCGAGCCGGTACAGGGCGACGCCGGCGATCTGCCCACCAGCTTTATGCTCAGAGATGACTGCAACGAAACCAGATTCCTGGTTGGCTTCAAAGAGCCGGCCGCAGCTGACCATGCGAGTCGAGCCCCACAGGTCGCGCATCATATGGGAAAACCAGGTATCTATTGCCTTATCAAAAGGGCGTATATAGAAATTCATGGCTAACCTGTCGGGTAGGCGAACAGAGGGATGAGCATTTCATCAGGCGTCAAACCTCCGTGGTGTCCGTAGTAAATTTGCTCGAATCTGCCCTGTTCAAACCAAAAAACTGACCCGTCCAGGTAAGGCAGCACCACCAGGTTGCCCAGGCGGCTTTGCAAGGCGGGGTTGGCATAGTTTGGTCCAAAAAAACCCTGAGCTGACAGACTGCTGGTGAGGTAGGTCTCGCCTCGGCCAGCCATCAGATGGCTCAGTTGGCTGTGTATTTCCTCCAGGCGCGCGGGTTGGACATAGAGAAACAAATCGCGCGGGGATCCGCCGAAAAGGATTGGCGCTTGGCGGCGGTTTGTGCGCAGGGCGGTTTCCAGGCCTGGCAGCTCCTTGTTCAAATACACCGTGGTAGCCGGGTCGGTGTTGGATAGACCATGATCGGCAGAGATCAGCAGCAGTGTGCGCGGCAGGTGGCGGATGGAATGAACGAATCGTTCCATTTGGTCTAAGAACGCCATCAGCTCAGCAATGCCCTGGGGTGAGCGAGGACCGTAGCGGTGGGCAATTGTGTCGAAGCCTGGATAGTAATGAAAGATATACGTTGGGCCGCTTTTGGCGGCGAGAATCTGGCGTAAACTCGCCAGGGATT
Organism: Chloroflexota bacterium; assembly: GCA_029782365.1. Classification (GTDB taxonomy): domain Bacteria; phylum Chloroflexota; class Anaerolineae; order Anaerolineales; family UBA4823; genus CAWBUW01. The sequence continues at coordinate 456,468 of JAKOUW010000096.1, read as the reverse complement.
CTGCCAGGGTTACGTATGGATGGATCTTCGCTGCCTGGCAAACCTGGTTGGAGAAACTGGAAAAGGCAAATTCATAATGGTTAAAAACATGGGTTTTGATGCCAGCGGCAGACAGGCTGGGATATAACTGGCCAGCAGGGATGATTTGAGAACCCTTGAAGCCAAGGGTTGACAATTGCTCGCGTTCTTTCTGCCCGGCGAGCGAAAAAAGCAAAGGAGCAATCACTTCATCCACCACTGGTTCGTAATAGAACCATTCGTGGATGCCGCTGGTCGCCAGGTCGAAACCACCGTGAATGCAGGCGGTGTGGGCGGCGGTGGTGGACGGGAACATGCTGGTCAATTGAGAGACCAGGCCGTTGGCGAGCATCTCTCGCAGAAAGGGATGGCGGTCGGCTTGCTCCTCAAAAAACTTCCAACCAAAGCCATCGACGAAGAAAAATACAACCTGTTCGTAGCCTTGCCAGGCAGGCAGAGCGTCGACTGGCAGGGGGGTTCCACCTGGCAAGCCAAACAGGCTTTTCAAAGTATCTGGGAAATGGGCAAAGCAGTAAGAGCCGTAAGCTGGACGCACAAAATGATCATTAAACTTGAGCGATTGCAGGGTTTCTATTGAACGGCGGTTGATCATGTGAATGATTATATCGTATGCCAGGCTGTGGGTGGCAGATTAGATAGTTAAAACCTGTACCGGTGGGGGGTAAGTTGTTCAGACAATACGCCACCGGTGCTAGTTGACTCTTCCTATAAATTTTGCTAAATTATAAACAGCACATTACGAAGTGAACAGATTGAAAAAGCACTCCGAAAACGCAAAACCGGCGAAAGCCGGCGACGCAAAGCCACGGGTCTAAAGCGTTTGACAATGAAAAGTGGAAACCGATAAGCGCCAGGGTTGAAAAAACCTGGGGCAAGCTATGAATCTACCGTGAACCTGAAGGCCACTCGCAGTCAGGGGATCCAGGATAAACCGGCAACCGGCAAAGACGAACCTTTTGAAAAAAAGGGAAGCCCAACCACTCATCTAAAGGAAAAACGCCAGGACAGCCAGGCCGCCGACAATGGCAACCTGCGCGAAAGCGCAGGGCGCAAAACCATAGGGTCTAAAGCGAAGTGCAGGTGTACCGCAAAAAACTCCATTCGGAGCGGGTGATTTTGCGCAGTACGAAATACCCACTTCAGGCAGGATGCCTGACGACCACAGTTTGATATTATTGGTCGCTCGCCAAGACAGCCGGTTACCGCACAAGGCAAAACTGGTGAAAACCAGCGACGCAAAGCTACGGGTCTAACACCTTGCCCCCCTCAAGGTCATGACAGCCAGCTGCCGAAGAGTGCTTCTCTTTAAAATAAAACTGGGCGGCCTATAAGCCGCCCAGTTTTAGTTAATCCCATTATTTACCGTTCAAAGCTGACCATGCATTGATGCGGCCTTTGCCTAAACCATCTGCACCGGGTTTAAGAATATCATCTGCTGACTGCTCGATCAAAGCGCGCAATTGAGAGGGCTTCATGTGGCCATATTTGCCAACGATGAGGGCGGCCAGGCCAGAGACATGCGGCGCGGCCATCGAGGTGCCGGCTGCCCAACTGTAACTGAAGGTGTTGTTCGCATTGTACAAAGATGGGCTGAGCACCATGTCGTACACCCAACACGGCCGCACGAGCCCGCCCAACAGGCAGTTTTCATTGGTCGGCCAGGCGAAATCGCCGCCGGGAGCTGCCACGCTGACGACCGATTGACCATAGTTGGTGTATGAGGCCGCACGATCGAACACAGCATTAAAGCCATACGTGCCATAGCCAAAGGGGCCAGTGGCGGCAACAGCCATGCCGTTGCCAGATTGGGCCGGGATGGTCCAGATGCGGCTGTTCAGGTCGACACCATCGTTTCCAGCCGATGAGACAACCAGTGTGCCGGCAGCAGTGGCGTAATTGACTGCCCTGCCAACAGCAGAAAGGAATGCGCCAGCGCCGTCACCGCCGGCATTGATGCGGTCGAAAGTGGCGCCCAGGCTCATATTGATCACATCAGCATGCACAGCGGGGCCTGAAGCGTACAGAAGTCCCTGGATCAACCAACCGAATTCACCGGAGCCAGCCGCGCTCAACACCTTCACTGAAACAATCTCAGCCTTCGGGGCGACACCTTGCACGCCAAGTCCGTTGATCGGAGCGGCGATGATGCCTGCGACGTGCGTGCCATGGTTGAAGGTCCCGGGTGGGGGCAAGAGACCTTCGCCAGGAACGAATGATGTGCTCAAAGCCAGGTTTACATTGGCGGCAATATCAGGGTGGTTGTACACGATACCGCTGTCCAACACCGCCACGCGTGCCCGCACCACGCCCCAACCTTGATCACCAGCCGCCGCTGTCTGGTCGGCGTGGATTTGCACCATATTCCATTGGAACACGCCGCGCGGCTCGGTCAGCAGGGCGGTAGAACCAGCCATGTCGTCCGGTGCTTCCACAACCTGTTCATTGGGGAGCATATTGACCGCGGTGTCGATCGCCACAGCTTGCACTTTGGCGTTGGCTTTCATAAGGGCAATGAAATTCGGGTTACTGGATTGGGCGGTCACCACACCGACTTGTTCCATCACCGCGGTGACTGTGCCACCTGCCTGATTGACAGCCGCCAGAAAATCTGTGCTGCCTTTTCCCTGGCCCTTAGCCAAGATCAGGTAATCCGTAACACCAACGGCCGCCGAGGCCGTCTGCGGTGCTGGCGCAGCCAGCAGAAAGGCTAAAATGACCATAAGATTGACCAAAACCAAGCGTTTCATGTATGTTCCTCCAGAATTGAATAGATTTTGAACTTTTGATAGATGATCGATTGATTTTTTCCCTATCGTTTCACAACCTCCTGACAACCTGACGTTTTTGTCAGGTTTATTATAGTCGATGATTAGTAACCTAACAAAAATGAGAGGACTATTTTTTTGAGCGAAAAAATTCTCCCGCTCTAGAATACTTATTTTCAAAAAAACTCAGTTACAATAGGCAGGTTAACTTAACCGAAGGAATAGGATGACCATGCTTGAAAATGCTGCTTACCGCTGGCTGGATTGGGCCCGTGAAATCCAGGCGCTGGCCCAGACCGGACTGCACTACGCCACGAACGAGTTCGACCATGACCGTTATGCTCGCCTGAGTGAGTTGGCGGCAGAAATCATCCATACCTATTCAGATTTACCTCTTGAGGGGTTAACAAAGGATTTTTTAGAGCAAAACGGCTACGCCACACCGAAAGTGGATGTGCGCGCGGCGGTGTTTCAAGGCGGTAAAATTCTTTTGGTGCGCGAAGCCTCTGATGGTTTTTGGGCAATGCCCGGAGGCTGGGCGGACGTGGGCGATGTGCCGTCTCGAGGCGCGGCGCGTGAAGTGAGGGAGGAAGCCGGTTATCAAGTCAAAGCCACACGCTTAATCGGTGTATATGATGCCAACCGCACCCATGGGCGGCCGTTGGAATTGTTTCATGCCGTCAAACTGCTTTTTCTGTGCGAGTTGTTGGGTGGAGAGGCGGCTACCAGTCACGAAACGCTGGAGGTGAGTTTTTTTGGCGAGCATGAAATCCCGCCCCTTTCTCAACTGCGCACCCAACCGCGGCATATTGCCGATGCTTTCGCTGCTCTGGCTGATCCCGGCAAGCTGGCAGTGTATGACTGAAACGCCTTTTGACCCTGCCGGATTGACGGAGCTGCCGTTCGGCCTGCCAGGGCGCGTTTTCCGCAGCCCAATGCCGTTTGGCAGTTATGACGCACGTCAAGAAGTCTTAGAGCGTGCCTTGCAGGCAGGAATCAGCGTGGTAGTGGATCTGGTGCCTGATGAAGAAGCTCGGTTAAAAACCGGCCTGGAATTGAGGCGGGTTTACCACGCCAGGGGTTTGCGAGTGATTTATGCGCCGGTAACCGATTTTAGCGTTCCTGGCCCCGACGATCTACGCCCAGCGGTCAGGACAGTGTTGGCTGATTTGCAGCACGGTGAGCATGTTCTGGTTCACTGCAATGCCGGCTTTGGACGCACTGGTTTATTCCTGGCCTGTCTGGCCAGGCAGGCGTTGAGCCTGGATGGACCACAGGCAGTGCGGTGGGTGAGAAAGTATGTGCCAACAGCATTGGAGAACGAACTGCAGGTGGCGTTTGTTGAAAATTGGTGGATGGATTGAAAAATGAGTTCCATTCATGATCCATATGCGCCGTTGAGGCGGCGCGACTTTCGTTTCTTATTGGCCGGGCGTTTCCTGACGACACTTGGAAGCCAGATGTTAACCGTGGCAGTTGGATGGGAATTGTGGCTGCGCACGAGCAGCGCCTTTGCGTTAGGTTTGGTCGGCCTGGTACAGGTGATTCCTGTGATCTTGCTCTCTCTGCCGGCTGGGCAAGTGGCTGACCAATATGACCGGAAGAAAATTGTCCTGGTTACACAGGCTCTGCTGGCGGCTTGTTCTTTGGGTTTGGCGGCGCTTTCATACAACCAGGGTGATCTGACGCTGGTGTATGTTTGTTTATTGGGCATCGGCGTTTCGCGGGCATTCAACGAGCCTGCGCAGGCTACCCTGCTGCCGCAAACTGTGCCTCCCGAGCAGTTCAGCCAGGCGGCAACCTGGAACAGCAGTTCCTGGCAGTTGGCGTCCATTGTTGGGCCAGCGTTGGCGGGGATTGTGGTCGGTTGGTGGGGGGGGCCGGCCTTGATTTATATCCTTGACGCAGGAGCGGCGATGGCATTCTTGTTCCTGGTGACTCAAATTCGAGGGCGAGAGTTGGGGTTATCCAAGAAGGCAGAATCGCTGGTTGAGGCCATTGCCGCACTGAAAGAAGGACTGCAGTTTATTCGCCGCGCCAGGGTGATCCTGGCGGCCATCACGTTGGATATGTTTGCCGTGCTGTTGGGCGGCGCGGTGACGCTTCTACCGGTGTATGCCACCGATATCTTGAAAGTAGGCGCACAAGGGCTGGGCATCATGCGGGCAGCGCCATCGATAGGGGCGCTGGTGATGATTTTTATCCTGGCGCACCGCCCGCCGTTCAAAAGCGCTGGACGCAGCCTGCTATGGGCTGTGGCTGGTTTTGGTGCGGCAACCATCATTTTCGGCGTGTCCACAAATTTCTGGCTGTCTTTAGCCATGTTATTCACGCTGGGTGCGTTGGACAACATCAGCGTGGTGATCCGAGGCACCTTGATGCTGACGCAGGTGCCTGATGAGATGCGTGGACGCACTTCTGCGGTGAATTCAATTTTTATTGGAGCTTCTAACGAACTGGGTGGTTTTGAATCGGGGGTGACAGCCGCGCTCTTTGGGCCTGTGTTGGCTGTGGTGGGCGGTGGAATTGGGACGATCGTGGTGGTTTGGCTGGTAGGGCGGATATGGCCCGAGATCGCAGCGCTCAAGACGCTGGATGCGCCTGCGTCAAGAGAACGAGTCGTTGCGAAGGCAAATGAATTGAATTCCGCAGAACCTTAACCACTTCAACCAATAATTTCCTATATAATTGATCTATCCAACCAGACAACCAATCCGAAAGGTGCGCTATGCGTCTTGCAAATGGCAGCCGGGTAGTGATTGTTGGCGGCGGTCCCGCCGGCAGTTTCTGCGCGCTCCAACTGCTGGCAGGAGCCAAGCAACTTGGACTGCACCTGGAGGTCGCAATTTATGAGGGACGAGATTTTTCGCGCCCGGGGCCGGGCGGTTGCAACAAATGTGCGGGGGTGCTTTCCTCCAGCCTGATTGAACAGATGCGGTCTATCGGCTTGAGCATACCGCCTGAATTGGTGCAGGCGCGGTTGAACAGTTATATGCTCCATTTTTCCAGCCGAATGTTGCAGGTGGAACGACAACCGGAGCAGGCGCAAATCCTGAGTGTTTACCGCGGCAGCGGTCCCCGTTTGGACAAAGGAGATTTGGAACGCAGTTTCGACGCCTGGTTATTGGAGCAGGCCTGCCAAGCCGGTGCAACACTGAAGAGACAGCAGGTGGAAGGTGTGTCTCCTGGAGAGCAGCCTGTTGTGAAGACGAGCAAAGAGACATTTCGGGCCGACCTGGTGGTGATTGCCAGCGGCGTCAACAGCAGATCGCCGCTGGACCCGGCGTGGGGATACTCGCCGCCGCGCTGTGAAGTGATGGCGCAAAACGAAATTGCGAGCCTGGGAACGCCATTGGATGAGGTTGTGCATATTTATTTTCGTCAGCCAGCCGGCCTGCTATTTGGAGCATTGGTGCCAAAAGGTAAATTTATGAATATTTCATTGTTGGGCGAACAACTCCCGCCCAGGGCTGTGGAAAAATTCTTAGATTTTCATTCGATTGTGCAAGGTGGGCAGCCGCTTGAACTGCAGAAGCCTCCCCTGCTGTGCGGTTGCAATCCCAAGGTGGCGATTGGCGCGGCGAAAGGTTATTATAACGACCGCATGGTGGTGATTGGAGACGCAGCGGTCACCCGCCTGTACAAAAATGGAATCGGTTCGGCTTTCACAACCGCGGCGGCAGCCGCCCGCTGCGCGGTGCAGTGTGGGGTCGGCAAGGTTGAATTTGAACGCAAATACCGTCCGGTATGTGAAGGCATCGACCGTGATAACCGTTACGGCCATTTATTATTCGAGATTTGGAAATCTATGCGCGACCGGCCTCTTTTCCGGCGCTGTTGGCAGAACGCTTTGGAAGCGGAGGAAAACCGCCCGCCAAGCCAACAAATTCACCGCAGTATCCTGTGGCATATGTTCACCGGAGACCGCAGTTACCAGCAGATCTTCTGGCAAACAATGAGCGTGTCAGCCTTGCTCGCGCTGGCGCGAGGAGCTGCCTGAGATGACACCTCCGAGGACAGGCGATCTTGGCCCACTTCAAGATGGAAGCCGGGCAGTAATTATCGGCGGTGGACCCGGAGGCGCAGCGGCAGCGATCGCGCTAATTAATGAGGCAGCCGCGTTGGGAAGACAGATTGAGGTGGTGATCGTCGAAGGAAAGCAGTTTGGTGATGATCTGCACCATAACCAATGCGCCGGCGTGCTGTCGCCGCCGATCGTCGAGCTCTTGGAAGACCAACTTAAACTCCCGTTTCCTTATCATCTCCAGCGCAGTCTGATCTCCGGTTACACCCTGCATGCCAACGGCAGCACCATTCAATTGGACGGTGGAACCGATACCAGCATCGCTCTCCGGCGGGTGCAGTTCGATGCTTTCATGCTGGCGTCAGCCAGCCAGCGCGGGGCGCGTGTGGTTCCGGCGCGCGTCACCGGCCTGGAAATGCATGCAGACAGTATTGTGATTTACACAGAGAACGCGCCTTTGAAGGCCGATGTGGTGGTAGGCGCATTTGGGATGGATGAAGGGACGGCAGCATTTTTTACCGAACTAACTAGATACAAACCACCGCCCGCTTTGAGTTCCATCGTGACGAAATATCACCCGGGGGAAAATGCCATGCAAAAATTCGGAGGCCGGATTCATGCCTTCTTACCCAAAGATGCAAGGGTCGAGTTTGGCGCGATTACCCCCAAAGGCAATCACCTGACGATCAACATCGCCGGCATCGGCGTCACATCACCGTTGATGGATAATTTTTTACATTCCACTGATGTGCAAACTGCCCTGACCGGTTTTGAAAATGCAGGCCGTTACGATCCTCTGGATTTGCGCTACTTCAAAGGCCGCTTCCCACGCGGCCTGGCGCGGCACTACACTGGCGACCGGTACATTATGGTTGGAGATGCCGCCGGGTTGGTGCGCGCTTTCAAAGGCAAGGGCATCAATTCGGCCATTCAGACCGGCGTGAGAGCTGCCCGTGTGATTATGCGAGACGGTATTTCCGCCAGCGCTTTTGGCCAATACCACACGGCCAATCGCGATATCACGGGAGACCTGCCGTATGGCCAGGCCATGCGCCTGCTGACGATCAGTGCGGCGCGCATCAACTTGATGCGCGCAGTCTTGAAAGCGGCAAATCACGATGAGCGCTTGCGCCGGGCTTTGTATGACGCCGTATCGGCGCACCGAGCTTACAACCAGGTTGTGATGGATATTCTCAGCCCGGGCAGTGTGAAAGCTCTGATAAGAGCATTCCTGAGTTACTTTTCGTTTGACCATGATTAATTTATGGTAAAATTTTTAACAAAACAGGCAATTCGCGCGTTTTAATTGCTTATTCTTGCAGTTATTCAATTATCAACTTAAGAATCATTAACGATTGGAGGCGCCATGCTCATCACAAACGCCAAGCTAATCACCTGGGAAACACCTAACCGCATCCTGGAAGGCCAGGCGGTGTACATCGTAGGGGATAAAATTGCGGCAGTAGCCTCCCAACGTGAGCTGTTGAACCTGCATCCACAGGAAGAGATCATCGATGCGAATGGGCAGTATTTAATGCCGGCGAATATATGCGCGCACACCCATTTTTATTCCGCTTTTTCGCGCGGCATGAACATCCCCGGCCCGGCTCCAGAAAATTTTATGCAAATTTTGAAGCGTCTTTGGTGGCCTTTGGATATGGCGTTGGATGCCGATTTTGTGCGCCTTTCCACCCTGGTTAGCCTGGTGGATGCTATACGGCACGGCACCACAACTTTGATCGACCACCACGCCTCGCCAGAATTTATCGACGGGTCGCTGGATGTGATCGCAGAAGCGGTGGACCTGGCGGGTTTGCGGGCTGTGTTGTGTTATGAAGTGACCGACCGCAACGGCGAAAGCGGTGCAAAAGCAGGCATTGCCGAGAATGTGCGTTTTATCGAAAGGACTCGGCGGGAAGCCGTGGCCGGCGGGCGCGTGCAGGCGACATTTGGACTGCACGCCAGCCTGACTCTTTCCAGAAACACCCTGGAAGCCTGCCGCCGGGCGGCGCCTTCGGGATGTGGGTTCCACATCCACGTTGCAGAAGCAGTTGGTGATGAGTTGGACAGCTTGCAAAAAAGCGGTCAGCGTGTGGTGAACCGATTGGAGAAGCATAACTTGCTGGGCTCACACAGCATCGCAGTGCATGGAGTGCACGTGGACGGAAATGAAATTCGCACACTCGCAGAGACCGGCACCTGGGTGACTCACCAACCGCGTTCGAATATGAACAACGCTGTGGGCATGGCTGAAGTGGAAGCCATGTTGAGAGCGGGGGTCAAAGTTTGCCTGGGAAATGATGGTTTTTCGAATGCCATGTGGGAGGAATGGAAAACTGCATACCTGGTGCACAAAGCCTGGCGTAAGGACCCTCGCAGTATGCCTGCCAATCTGGTGGTCGACATGGGCGCTTACAACAACGCTGCGCTGGCGCATGTTTTCTTCCCTGAAGCCCCTCTCGGTGTGCTCTTGCCAGGGGCCTACGCTGATTTAATCCTGGTGGATTACATCCCTTACACTCCGCTGACCACTGGCAACCTGCCGTGGCATATTATATTTGGCTTTCGAGAGAGCATGGTGAGCATGACGATGGCGGCAGGCAAAGTGTTGATGCGCAACCACAAAGTGCTGGTTTTAGATGAGGTGGCAATCGCCCAGGAGGCGCGTGAAAAAGCCCCAAAGCTGTGGAGAATTTACGAGTCCTTTGCAAGTAAAGGATTGTGGTAAGTTTTCACAAAACGAGTTCGCAGGTGTGATTTCTTTGGGTATACTTAGGAAGCAGCGCAGCGGTGCGTTGAATTTTATGATTTCCTAGGAGAAGTATGAGCAGCGACAAACCAATTTTGGCGATCCTGGGCGGCACAGGTAAAGAGGGTCCCGGGCTGGCTGCGCGTTGGGCGCACGCAGGGTACAAAGTATTCATTGGATCGAGGCAGACAGAAAAGGCCGAAACGACAGCCCAGGAATTAAACACTCGCCTGGGCATTTTGAGCGTGGAAGGGCTGGATAATGCCAGCGCGGCGCAGCGCGCGGATATCTGCATACTGACAGTGGTGCAGGCAGCCCATGAAGAGGCATTGCGCAGTTTGAGAGATGTTTTGCAAGGAAAGGTATTGGTGGATGCCACTGCCCGCGTGGATTTTCGAGACGTGCGCCCGCCTGAACTGCCAGCGGCGGCGCGCCAGGCGCAAGATATCCTGGGGCCAGGTGTGAAAGTGGCGGCGGCTTTTCAAAATGTACCAGCGCACGCCTTGAAAAAAAACCTGGGTCAGCCGATTGATACCGATGTGCTGGTTTGCGCTGACGACTTGGAGGCGGCCAGGGCGGTGATGAGGCTGGCCGAGGATGGCGGGATGCGGGCTTTTTATGCTGGCGGGCTGGACAACGCAATCGTGGTGGAGGGGATCACCGGTTTATTGATCAGTATGAATAAATATTACGGCACCAAGACTGCCAGTATCGCCATCACCGGCCTGAATCTGGCGGAAGAAAGATAATGCTCCGATGACTATGATGCTCACTCCACTGCCTGGCATCCCAATGATCCACCCGGGCGATGATATTTCCCGGCTGATTGTGGAAGCATTGGACCGGGCTGGCCTGGTTTTGCAAGATGGAGATATCTTAGTGCTGGCGCAAAAGATTGTCTCGAAGGCGGAAAACCGACTGGTGAACCTGCACACCATCCATCCTTCAGAGCGCGCCATGCAGATCGCGGCCAGCATCGAAAAGGACCCACGCCTGGTGGAATTAATCCTGGAGGAGAGCAATGAAGTGCTGCGCACCCGGCCAGGGACGATCGTGGTGGAACACCGACTGGGTTTTGTGTGCGCCAATGCTGGGATAGATCATTCCAACGTAGCTGGCGACGGCGATATTGGGGGCGAGTGGGTACTGCTGCTGCCGGCCGACCCTGACGCATCGGCCCAACGGCTGCGCAGCGTATTGGAAGAAGCCAGCGGCGCTCACCTGGGAGTGATGGTCATTGATTCGCATGGGCGAGCCTGGAGGCAAGGCACCGTGGGCGTGGCGATTGGTCTCTCTGGCCTGCCCGGCCTGCTCGATTTGCGCGGCAAGCCTGATCTATTCGGTTACACATTGCGTGTGACCACAGTTGGAGTAGCTGATGAACTGGCAGCAGCGGCCTCACTGGTGATGGGCCAGGCTGCGGAAGCAACGCCTGTGGTGCATGTGCGCGGCTTTCCTTATCCTCTGGCAGAAGGATCACTGAAGGAAATCCTGCGGCCGCGCGAAATGGATTTGTTTCGCTGACCTATGGACGGCGTGGTTTCGCTGCTCCCCGAACCCTATTACAGCACTGTTGAAAAGATCTGGCATGAGCTGACGGTAGACTGCGGCGTGCGCGGCATCCAGGCTACGCCAGTGCCGCATTTCTCATGGCATGTAGCGCTTCATTATGATGAGAACCGCCTGCGAGAAAACCTTACAGCAGTGGCACAACGCCAGGCACCCTTGACGGTGCACACAGCCGGCTTAGGAGTATTCTCAGGAGACCTTCCCATCGTTTACATTTCCCTGGTCAAAGATCGCTCGCTGTTGGAATTTCACGAACATGTTTGGAAGGCGGCTGATGCGGCAGCATCCGGTGGTGAAGGTTATTACGCGCCAGCGATGTGGATGCCGCATATCACCCTGGTTTTCCAGGACTTGTGCTTGGATAACCTGCCTTGCATAGGCGAGAAACTTCTGTTTCGCGAATTTAACTGGGAGATGAAGTTGGATAACCTAGCTCTCATTGGACAACCGGACGGGCAGGCTGGATCAGTCTATTTCCGCATTCCATGGGGCGCATGATGAACCCAGTCGACCTGGAGTTTTGGGTTGGCCTGGAAGAATTAATCTCATCCAGTCGGTTGGTGGTTGACCGTCCTCGAAATTCAGCGCACCCGCGGTATCCTGAGGTGATTTATCCGTTGGATTATGGCTTTTTGGAAGGCACCACCACGATAGACGGCGGCGGAATCGACTTCTGGCATGGTTCAGGTTCTGGAAACCACCTGACGGGGTTGGCGTTGAGTGTTGACTTGAGAAAAAGGGACGCTGAGTTGAAACTGCTGTTGGACTGCAGCACTGAGGATGTGCAAATTGTTTTGGATTTTCTCAACGGCGATCAGATGCGGGCGGTTTACATCCAACGCCCATAAAAGGTAAAGACATGGGAAAAGGGATTTTGTTTGCCGCCTTTTCGGCGGCTTTTTTTTCAAGTGGGGTGGTTTTTGTTCGGTTTGCTTACCAGGCTGGTTTGCAGCCCGGCGCGGCATTGGTGCTTCGATTTGTGTTCGCGGCTGCCCTTCTGGTAATGTACCTCTGGTTTTCTGGTAGCTGGGTCAGGCTGCCGTCCAAAGAAAGCCTTGGCTTGTTCATCCTTGGATTGGCCGCCTACACGACTCTGGGCGTAACCTGGTTTGTCGCTTTGAGCATGATTCCAGCCTGGTTGGTGTCCTTATTTTCACCATTTCAACCTGTATTGGTTATTCTGGGGAGTTGGGTGTTTTTGAAAGGTGATTTCAGGCCGCGGCTGTTGGCGCCGTTGAGTGTGGTGGTGTTGGGAGGGGTATTGCTGTTCTGGCAGCCGTTCAGCGCGGTGCAGGTGTTGGGCCTGGTATTGATGTTGGTCAACCTGGTGGTGTATGCGGCTTATGTGCTGGTCGGCCAGGGAATGATCAACCGGCGATCGCCGGAAACGGCTGTGTGGTGGGTGTTTTGTGGGGCGGCAGCCGGATCAGTGATCTACGCGTTGGGAATGGGTCAATTAAGCTTTCACTTCGCTCCGTTGGGCTGGTTGTGGGCTGGCTGCCTGGCGCTGTTCTCTACCGTTTTGGCGATCACCTTCTTTTGGGCCGGCGTCCGGCGGTTAGGTCCTGCGCGCTCCGCCATTATCTCTGCACTCGATCCTTTCTTTTCAGTTTGCCTGGCGGTGGGGGTATTGGGTGAGCGGCTGCAACCCCAACAGTTAATCGGAGGCGTTTTGATCATTGCAGGCGTTGTTTTCGTCAGGATGTGGAGCTAGAAGAGTATAATTATCTTGCTAAAGAAGGAGATGAATGTGAGCCAATTGACTGCGCCTTTTGGATCTTGGAAATCCCCTATCACCGCCAAAGATTTATATACCACTTACACCGGCCTGGGCGGGCTTTGCTGTGATGGGGATGAACTCTATTGGGAGGAATTTCGCCCTGATGGGCGGACAATCCTGGTGCGTCGCAGTTCCGGTGGCCAAATTACTGATTTAACACCCCCAGGGTTCAACGTCCGCAGCCGAGTGCATGAATACGGCGGTGGGGCCTTTTTGGTGGTGGATGGAGTGGTTTATTTTTCCAATTTCCAGGACCAACATCTGTACCGCCAACTTCCAGGTGAGGCGCCGAGGGCACTGGCAGGTGGACAGGGGATGCGATATGCAGACTACCGTTTCGATCGCCTGCGGAACCGGCTGGTCGCAGTGCGAGAAGATCACACGACTGGCGCTAGCCAGCCGGAAAACAGCCTGGTGGCGGTAGCCCTGGATGGTGTCAGTCCGGATCAAGTGCTGATGAAAGGCAGCGATTTCTATTCGAACCCTCGATTAAGCCCGGATGGCCGCCAATTGGCGTGGTTGACCTGGAACCACCCCAATATGCCCTGGGATGGCACGGAACTGTGGGTGAGCGAATTGGATGGCGATGGATGGCTGACTGCGCCAAAATTAGTGGCTGGAGGCCAGGATGAATCGATTTTCCAACCTGAGTGGTCGCCGGATGGCCGCTTGTATTTTGTCTCTGACCGGAGTGGATGGTGGAATCTATACCGCTGGCAGGAGAGCCGGGCAGAACCCCTACTGCCGATGGAAGCAGAGTTTGGCGAGCCGCAGTGGAATTTTGGGCAGACGACGTACGGTTTTTCTTCCGCCGACCGTCTCATTTTTGTTTACAGCCTCAATCTGGAGTATGTGCTGGGGGAACTCAATACTCGTACTTTAGCGGCGAAAAAAATAGCAACACCCTATAACCTGATTTCAGACCTCCAAATTGCCAGCGGGAAAGTTTACTTCCACGGCGGCTCGGAGAAAGAAGTTTTGTGTCTTGCAGGATTAGACCTGACCACCGGGCAGATTGAAGTTGTACGACAGGTGCGTGAAGTGACGCTGGACCCGGCATTCTTTTCTGTCGGCCAGGAAGTGGAATTTCCGACAGAAAACAATCTCACGGCGCACGGATTTTATTACGCCCCGGTGAACAGAGACTACTGCGGCCCAACCGAAGAGCGCCCACCCCTGTTGGTACTCAGCCACGGTGGGCCGACCGGTGCATCTCTAAATTTTTTTCGGTACGGGATTCAATATTGGACATCGCGCGGCATTGCGGTTTTGGATGTCAATTACGGCGGCAGTACGGGATATGGGCGCGCCTACCGTGAACGTTTGAAAGGTCAGTGGGGAATCGTGGATGTGGCAGACTGCGTGAACGGCGCACGTTACCTGGCTGCCAAGGGTTTGGTGGATGAGGAGCGCATGGCCATTTCTGGAGGCAGTGCAGGAGGATTCACCACCTTATGCGCCCTGACGTTTTATGATGTCTTCCAGGCTGGCGCCAGCTATTATGGCGTCAGCGACCTGGAAGCCCTGGCGAAGGATACGCACAAATTTGAGTCGCACTACCTTGATGGGTTGGTGGGGTTATATCCTCAGCGGCGCGATTTGTATATAGAACGTTCACCCATTTATCACACCCACCGGTTATCCTGCCCGATGATCATCTTGCAGGGATTGGATGACCCGATCGTTCCGCCGAACCAGGCCAAGAAGATGTACGAAGCGGTGCGGGCGCGTGAGCTGCCTGTCGCTTACCTGACATTCCCTGGCGAGCAACACGGATTCATGAAGGCGGAAAACAATGTGCGTGCTATCGAAGCAGAATTGTTTTTTTATTCCCGGATTTTCCAGTTTGAACTGGGCGACCCGGTCGATCCGGTGGAGATTGAGAATCTATAGTTTGGATAAAATGCGCGGTCCCAATTGACCAAGAATGACGTTTGGCAAAAAAGTTGAAGCTTATCGCACACTCAATAAGATTTCAAATCACCTGCAAGTGATTGCCGATTCTCAGAACCTGGAATAAACCTGATCGACTCGCTCGATGGCATAAGAAAAAATCGAGCGAACCTTCTCACCTTTGACACTGGCAAATTCTACTATGTCACAAAAGTCGAAGAGAGCACCATCAGAGTGGACCGCAGTCCCATTGACCGCTCCGGCTTTGCCGTGCGTCAGTACATGGGTTATTACCAGGTGGGTGATGGGGTCAAATTTGAGATGCTCTAAAGCGGCTGCAAAAGCGGATTTTCCGGATATTTGATCATTGCCCGCCCTTGTCCATTGAATATCATCGGTGACACACGCCAATAAGTATTCGACATCCCGGTGGGCAAAGGCGATAGCCAACTGTTCGAGAAAGAGATTCTTGGGTGAATTGCCGCAATCCGCGCTGCGTATAATTTCTGTCATGCCGATCAGCCTCTGATGTACTTCATTAAATCTGGGAATGGGGTGGATCGAAGGCAGTAAGCGGCTGGCTCCGGTTTACCAAGGCTGGTGATGATTGGCACCACGCCTGCCCAGACATCCAGACCTTGGAAATCTGGATCATCTTTTGGTTCTCCCGTCCGAATTTTGGCCGACGCTTCGATTATGTCCATTGCAACAACGGCGGTAGAATTCAAATCTTTTCCATCCGGCTGGCGAGCTTGCTGCCAGCGGCCCGGCGCCAGGTGTTCGGTCAGACATTCCAGAGCCGCCAGTTTTTCTTCATATCCGGTGACAGCCTGGCCGGCGCCGAACAAAACCACCGAGCGGTAATTCATCGAATGATTTAACACTGTTTTTGCCAAAACAAAGCCATCCAGGAGGGCGATGCTGACACTGATCGGATGGCCGGCCTGGATGTGTTGGATGAGGCGGCTGCCGGGCGAGCCATGCAGCAGCAGGCGGTCACCCTGGCGAGCATGCAGGGTTGGAATGACAAATGGTTGAGTTCCGACGACAAACCCCACATGACAAATCAGAGCCTGGTCGATGATTTGATAAACAGTGGCGCGGTCATAATGTCCACGGTCTGGTTTGCGTTTCAAACGGGTCTTGGGGGTGATCGAAAAATCTGCCACGGAAATTTACTCCTCGAGAAGATTGGCTGCCGCTGATGATTATACTTCGATAAACAATGCAGCAGCCGCTAAAATGATAGCAAGCAGCCTTGCTGTGCTCTCGAAATAGCCAAAATTGTGGTCAGCGAGCAGAATTTTTATTTTATTTCTACCAATCGGCCGTCTTGATAAGCGAAGGAGCGAGTCACTTTCACGACGGGTTTTGCGCTCATCGGTTGATCTGGCGCGCGGTCAAGGTAATTCACAATCAGCGTGCCGGAATTTATTTCTATGGAATCGAGCTGGATCCGGTCCCCCAAGAATGTGGAGGCAGCAGGTTTAGGTGTGTTGTTTTGGTTCAACACGACTGCAAGATAAGTGAACGTACCGCTGCCGCCGGATTCAACGACGAGATTAACTGCGGCATCTGATTGTCCGTCGTTATTCAGGTCGCCAACCGCCAGGATGTTACCAAGCTGGACTTTGAATTTCATGGATGAACCAGGGGCGGATTCTTCTTCGAAAGAACCATTCATCAGCGAGGCCATGCCATTCGTGGCGCCTTCGATTGGAAATGGCGAATTGCGCATAGCTGTAATAAATGCGTCGGGCAGCGAATTTCCCTGCTGGGTGGCAGAAACCTGCGGGCTGTCGGTTGGGGATGGGACGGCGTTAGCGCGCACCAGGCTGACTGCCAAGGCTGCAGAGCGATCTCTAAGCTCCAACTGGTCGCCATCAATATGGTAAGAGACGGCCGACTGCAGGGCATGTAAGAATTGGCTTTCCTGGTCCATAATGCCCACCGGGTCAGAGCAGGCCATCATGGTTGAGGCCAGGGCGCTGAGCGTCAGGTCGGCGCCGGAGGTCTGGAAAGAACCCGAATACGTGTTGCAGCCCGCTGATCCATGCAGGCGGCCATCGGCTACAAAATTGAGGGTGAGCGGTGCCCCAGCCAAAACGCTGATGACAGCCTGCCGGCCGTTGTTATATCCGGTGACAATCCAGCTTGTTCCGGCGAGCGCCTGGCTTTGAACGGTGAACACCGCCAGGGTTTTTTGATGCGCATCGAATAAGGTGAGGGTACCTGAACTGAGTTTGAAAACTGCTGCCTGGGAAAGAGCGCTGGTAAAAGCAGATGCCTGGCGCATCACCGGTTCGGCGCAAGCCATCATTGTAGAGGCGATATTCTTATCGATGGCTAAGTGGAGATCATCCGCTGTGTAGGAGCTGTTGTAACGATTGCATCCATCGGTCCCGCTGACAAGATGGTCGGTGAAATTGATCGTGACTTGAGTCTCAGGCATCACCGGTTGATCATTGAGTGCTGTGAGCAGCCAATTCGTGTTTTCCAAAGGGTTGGACTGAGGTTGGGAGGTAGAGAGGGGGGTTTGCGTGGTGGAGGCGCAAGCGCCTAAAACCAGGCTGGCGATTAACGACAGCCCGACCAATATTCTCTTGATATGCATATCAATCTCCTGGCATGAAAAATTAGAGGCTGTCAGCCTCTAATTTTTCAACGTTCAATCATATGAAAAAGTTCCCGGAAAATTCAGGAAAATGCAAATTCCCGCCTATGATTTTCCACCACCGGGGAGTCATCGATCTCCAAATGAAACTGCGCCACCACAACCTGCAAATCCTGCGCAAGGTTAGCCATCACAGAAGATGCGCCGGAGACTTCATTTACCTGGCTGGACAGCGCCTGCGCTGAAGCCGCCACCTGCTGGATGGAATTCGTGTTTTCTCTTGACACCTGGGCAATGTGTTCGACAGCCTGAGTTACCTCGGTCGATGAAGCGGCCATCTGTTCGGTGGCGGCTGTATTCTGTTCAACCACAGCAGAGACCGAATCCATGGCTTCCACCAACTTTCGGGAGGAGATCATCATCCGCTCTGAGGCTGAGGCGGCCTGTTCGGCCTGTGCCAGCACCGCTTCTGCGGTGCTGGTGATTTCAACCAACGCTGAACCAGCCTGGTTTGCCAGGGTCACGCCGTTTTCAACTTCACGCGCGCCAGCAGCCATGGCTTCCACAGCCTCTGTAACGGTGGTTTGTATGCCCTTAACCAGGTTGCTGATCTCCTTCGTCGCGCTGCTGGCGCGTTCGGCGAGCTTGCGCACCTCATCGGCGACGACAGCAAAGCCTTTGCCGTGCTCGCCCGCTCGGGCAGCTTCGATGGCTGCGTTCAAAGCCAACAGGTTCGTCTGTGAGGCGATGTCTTCTATTGTCTCGACAATCAGACCGATCTGTTTGGATCGCAGGCCCATATCTTGAACTTTTTGAGCAGACAAGCCAACCCTGGCTCTAATTGAATCCATGCCATTGACGGTTTGCTGAACGATGGAAACACCCGATCGGGCAGCTTTGGCCGCCGAAGCTGAATCTTTCGAAACAGCCTGAGCATTGCCAGCTACCTGTTGGATGCCGGTGGTCATTTCGTTGGTCACTTGGGAGGCGGTGGCGACTGCTTTTGCCTGTTCGGTTGCGCCTTTGGCTAAGCCGTCAATTGCACGCATCATCTGACCAACCGAGGCTGAAGTATGCTGAATCGATGCGCTTTGCTCCTGGACACCGGCAGCTACCCTGTGCATAACATCCACTATCTGGGATGAGGCTGAACCGGCCTGGCGGGCGGCTGTATTCATTTGCCCGGTTTCCTGTTCCAAACGGGCAGCGCTGCCGGATACCTGGTTTACCTGGGCGCGCAGGTTGCTGACCATATTTTCAAAAGCCAGGCTGAGGGTATCCTGATTACAGCGAGCGGTCACATCAACGGTCAGGTCGCCTGATGCGATGCGTTGAGCCTGGGTTGATAGATCTGACATATAGGCATGCAGGGCTTCAATTGACCGCCATAATAGGCCACTTTCGTCCTGGCGCTTTGCCAACCCTTCTTGCACGCCGCTGTCCACATAATGCTGCATATCGCCATCCGCCAGGCGTTGGATCATAATCGCCGCCTGGCTGATCGGATGGGAAATATAATTCGAAATGAAAAATGCCAGGGCGAGCATTACCGGGATCAAGACCAATGCTATCCAAATAACTGACATATTGGCTGACCAGATGGCGCGGTTCAGCTCCGCTGTCTGCTGGGAGATCACCAGCGTCCAGCCCAAGGATTTCCCAAGGCCGCCTGTCATCCTCATGTAAGATATCACAGCCGGCTGACCTGAAAGGTCAGAAAGATTGCTTTGCCATCCCTGGTTATTGGCGGCCAGCAGAGTGACCCAATTTTCAGGAGCTTTTTTCATTTTGAAATCAGCAACTTTTGTAAACAGCACAGTTCCGCTTTGATCCAGGATCGCGGCAGAGCCAGTTTGCCCGAAGGAAATGGCGGCAAATGATTGAAACACTACCGACACATCGATCGTGCCGCGTAAGATTCCGACCACCTGGCTGTTCTGGTTCCTGAGCGGAACACCGACATCAATTGCCCAGATACCAGTACTGTCATCGAAAGCAACTTCACTGATGTAGGTCGATCCTGACCCATTGGCATAAGCGGATTTCCACCAACCTTCATCTGCCTGTAGATAATCGCCGGTGCGAGCCGTCATGCCGACGTTCAGACCTTGAATATCGGTGACAAACACCTCCACTTCGGTAGGAAATGTCTTGGCGAATTGTTTCAGCAAACCGCTGGCGGTGGAGGATGAAATAGCGGCGACCTGGTTATCAATGCTGGGGTCGCCATCCTTCCAGGCTTTGTCGAGCGCAGCGATCTCATTATCCAGTTCAGATTGACTGCGGCCTTCGTACGCCTTATTCGCATCCTCAACCGCCATCACCAGGGACGGCGATAATGCCAGCGCCTGCAAGGCCTGGATATCACCGGTGATACGTGCGTCAGCCTGGCTCAGAGCCAACTGCCCATAATTCAGCATTTCTTCCCCGTGGTCTTCATAAGCCTGTTTGATTGAAATCAACAGGATAAACACTAAAAGGCTGGCAATTGAGAGGAGTGCGGCGAAAAGAACAGCAACACTAATTTTGGTTTTGGTCTTCCAATTGGCAAAATTAAACAGAAAAGGCATTTATTCCTCCGGAGCTGAATGTGTACGGATGGAATATACAAATAAAATCCCCAGGAAATAATAAAATCCAGGTAAATACCTGGGGAAAATCGCCTAAATACTTCTCTTGAAGAGACTGTGTGATATTACTCAGTTAATGGTGCAACAAAGGCAAGAAGACTTTTCCCGTTGGGGCAGACGCTTCGATATCCAGATAATTCAGAATGGTGTATTCATCGAAAATACCCATCTCGAGGGTGAGTTTATGATCGTTGATGACAACCGGGCGAGTGCGCACCAAATAAGGCGCGTCAGGGGTAGTGGCTTCGTCATTGATAAATGGAATGCCTTCAATAACTGCTTTCTGGTGAGAATATGCGCCACCTTGCCAACCAACGGAGAGCGTGACATTATAAACACCGTTGGGCAAATCGAATTCCCAGGTGGCAGGTCGCCCCCAATCTGAATACAGCACACTGCGCTGGAGAACATTGGGTCCATTGGATAGAAAAGAGGTCATCCAATTGGCATCCGGCGGTGCAAACCAGCCGTAGCCTTCGAGCGCGCTGTAATCGTTGGCGCCAATTTTGAGGTAAGTTTTGCCGTTTACCACCAGGGGATTGGCGGTTGGTTCACCGGCAGGATCCTGGAAGTTGATGTAATAATTTCCGGGGAGCCCTATTGCCCGGGGATGAGCTGGCCCGGGGTGAATATCTGGAATTGATGGAATTTCGCCGCCGATCTTCAAACCAATCAGGCGGCGCAGATTGTAAAGAAATTCCGAATCGCGCGAGTAAGCAGTCAGACCGCTGATTATCTTATCCGCCTGGTTATCCCCTATGTTGGGTTGTCCTACCACTGGACGACCGCCGTTAAGCTGGTATAAGTATTCATAATCTTCGAGACCATCGCGCAGCAGTTCGAAGCGAATTGAAGGGACCAAGCGCAAATTGTTCGCACCATAAGGTATTGCCTGGTTGGATTCAGACGGTGGATAGAGCATAAATGTGTCGCCATTTTGCCGGGAATTCCAGGGATCAATCCACGGGTTGGCTGACCAATCGTTCAGAGAATAATATGCCAGGCCTCTCAAGCGGTATTTCCAGAGGAACCAACCGGTTTCCCGGGCTTCGATCCCGGGGTGATCCAGCGTGATCGGGTTGAAATATGGAGGCCGGGTGCTGTCTAAAAAGTAGATCCAGGTCAACTCGCCATGGTTGATTTCGCGGTCGTGCGAAACAAGCGGATCATAGTTTTGCAGGACGGGCAGCCAGATATCGACGTGCGCGCCGGCCTGATCGTAAATTTCTGGGCGCGGCTCTTCAGAGACCATCAGCTTGAGATTCGGTGCGGCCTGATGGGAGTAACGCGAATACCAGGCGACCGCATTGTAGTCAGCCAGGTCTTGCGGTTCATTAGCAAAGTAATGGTACGATTTTTCCAGGTAGCCACGCCTGCCGAGCTCATTTTGGAGTGCCGTCACATATGAAAACCAGGCCTGGTTGTACGGTGATTCAGGATTTGCCAACCAGTCGGAGGGCGAACGAGCATAGCCACAGAATGTAGCCGGTCGCTGATCGATCGATGGATCATTATTCGCAAAGCCGGCTGCCATGAAGGCAGGGAAACCTGTTCCAGCGTTGAAAGGCGCGGAAAATTGACCCTGGAGCAGCCCGGTGCCATCGATATAACGTTGAGCGAGATCGACAAAACCCCAAATCCCATCGTTATCTATCAGAGTGTGCGTCGAACAGTTGTAGTCGATAAACGGCGCGGCGAAACCACCACCCCCAGTCAACCCACCAGGCCACAAAATACTTGTAGGCGTCAGGCGGTGATCGATGAAAAATTCCTTGATGTGATCGACAAAGTTCCAATAGTCTGTGTTGTATCCCGGCACACTGTATTTCGCCAGGAATGCCTGGTAAGAGAAATTCATTTGTGAATCAACATGGAGCTGGGCAGGGATGGCAAAATTAAACACATGCAAGCGAATAGGAACGGAGGTGCCGCCAAGAATCACCTGGGTGATGTAATCTTGCGAGGCGGCTGTCGAGGGAACATGAATGTTGAACCAAAAGGCTGTGTTTTGATTCGCTGAGATTGGCACAACCGCGCCATTTTCAACTGGCCAAAGAGGATCTGGATATGGGCCCTGGCGACCGAGGCTGTCTGTTGCCTGATTGATATTCACATACTTCACCTGGTATATTTCAACTTCGATGCCGGCGCCAAAAGAACCGATGCTAACATTCAGGCTGCCTGAGGCAGACGGATTGACAATGAGCTGAAATGGTTCGAATTCATTTCTTGCGGCGTACACCTTAATTTCTGAGCCCGCTTTGTTCGGTATGGCGGAATCGGTGAAGACACGCTCGGATGGAGGCGCGGTCCACAACTGGTAGGCGGCGGTGGACGCGCTCAAGCGGTAAGTGTAATCTTCGAGGTCGCTTGCGGCCCGCGCCGGGTGAGGTTGGAAAGCATAACCGGCAAGAGGCAAGATGAAAACAGCCAGGCTGGCAATCAGGATGGAACTCAGCTTCACCAGCGCGTGTTTTTGCATGCGGTTATTTTTGGGGCGGTGTCAACTCATAGGCAATCAGCTTGCCCCGATTGTTGGTCGTCCATAACCTGCCAGACGAATCGAATGCCAGGCCAAAAGCCACGCCATCAATGGTGATGCGCTGGACGAACCGCCCATCGGGCTCGAAAATATTCAATGTATTCATGTCGCTGACGATCAAACGGCCGTACGGGTCAACGGTGATGGCCAGAGGAGATTGAAACTGGCCTTCTTTACTCCCTTCACTGCCGAACTGGTTGGTAAAACGACCATCTGGGCTGTAATGCACCACTGCATAATTGAAGGAACCGATTAAGAAAAAATTACCGGTAGCATCCACGGCTGCTTTGGCATCCAGCTCAGAATCTTTGGTGATCGAACTGAACGCAGCCGGGATGGCCTGTAAGACAGCTCCCGTTTGGTCCACGGTGACAACATTCTCGCCGCCGTAAATGACAACGAGGTGATTGTTAGGCGCCATTGCGATATCATCGGCGTAGATTGGGCTGTCTTCGCCTGGAGGCGTGATGGACAACTGTCCGGTCTGGCGTCCGCTGGCGCCATCAAAGACCAGAATGGCACCGCTGGCGATCACATACACCTGGCCTTCGCTGGATGCCGCCATGCCGCTGATGTATATATTTTTGCTGTTGGCAGGCGGAGGGATTAACCAGCCATTTTGAAATTTCCCCTGGTTATCGAAGCGCTGGACCCGGCCATCAGAATAGTCTGCTACGTAAACATACCCCTTGCCGTCTACAGCGATAGCACGCGGATCATCGAAAAAACCTTGCCCAGACCCTTCGCCGCCTGAGGTAACCACCAGCCTGATGGCCGAAAAGGGGTTGATTTTCTGGATGAAAGCATTGATCGGGTTATCGGTTGTCATGACAATGGCGGCGATAGGAACGCCGACAGCCGCCACCAGGATGATCATAATCAGAAGGCATCCGCCCAGGCGTCCGAGCAAGGCGCCGATGCCGCCGGAGGGTTTGGATCCTTCCAATCCAGCAGGCTGGTAAGGATGCGCAGCAGGGGGCGGTGTAAAAACGCCAGCAGGCTGGTAAGCAGGTGCGGAAGCTGTGGATGGCAAACCGGACAATGCCTCCGACAAGGGCATGCCGCGCTCGACAGCTTCCACCGCGGCCTTGGCTTCAGCGAGGCCGATGTTGCGCGCCATTCGCAGTACCTTAATGGCCTCAATCTTTTGGTTGCGCCGCAGAAGCTCTTGGACTGCCTGTTCTAATCCAACATCGCCTGCCGCCTGGGCGCTAGCCTGAACCTGGAACCCCGCCTGGCCGTTAAGAACCAATGGCCGGCCCGCTTCAATATTTTCAACTGCCGTTTTGGCTTCTGCCAGGCCCATATCGGTCAATTCGCGCAGCAGTTTGATGGCTTCAATCTTCTTGCCAGCCATGGCCAGCGCTTTGACTTCCTTAAACCGGGCTACTTCCTCCATCAGATTTTCGGGTCGAAGGGCTGCCTGGATGGAAGGATCATCTGCGAATCCGGTTCGCCTCCGCAGTTCGGTCGGGACAGCGATGATATTATTGCAATATGGGCAGGCGTAGGTTGCGCCAGCACCATCCGGCAGTTGAATCGGCGCGCCACATTTAGGACATTCAAGCGATTTTATATCCATTATGCTGTTTCCTCAAGTGAAATTCTACCACGCCGTGTTCATAGATGAGAAAGTTGAGAAGAATTGCTCAGGCGCTGTTGCAGGTCATCTTCATTGTGATTATATATCTGTTCGATTTGATTCTAAGTTGGTTCTTTCGGTAACTTGATCAGACATTTATTTTGAGGTAGTATTACTCTCGAACCACTGTGACGGTCTTAGAACAGAAATGAAATATTCCATAAAAACTATATACTTGATCACCGCTGTTCTTTTGTTGATTGCTTGCCAAGAGCCTGCGCCAAGCAGCAAATCGTCGGGAAGCACGCCGGTGAATCCGCCTGCAGAGGCCAGCGCCAGCCCGGAGCCTGCCACCCAAAGACTCACAGCGACACTCACCCCCAGCCAAACGCCATCCCCAACCGCGAGCATAACCCCGACTCCTTCTCCAACGAACACCGCAACCCCAACCTTGAATCCGATGGACATCCGGGCGGAACGACAGACTCCCTACCCGGGCAGTCCAATTGTGATTGAACAAACGTTGGAAGCAGGAGCAAATTATTACCGTTATTACGCATATTACATGTCCGAGGGATTAAAAATTTATGGGCTGCTGACTGTGCCGTTTGCTGCCATGCCACCGGCAGGTTACCCGGCAATTGTGTTTAACCACGGGTATATTCCGCCTGCCGTGTACAAAACGACGGAGCGCTATATAGCTTACGTGGATAACCTGGCGCAGCAAGGTTATGTGGTTTTTCGTATCGACTACCGGGGGCATGATCGCTCGGAGGGTGAGGCGCGTGGGGCGTACAGCGACCCCGGTTACCTGGCGGATGTACTCAATGCAGTGGCATCGTTGAAACAGGAACCTTTTGTTGATCCACAGCGCATCGGTATGTGGGGGCATTCGATGGGCGGTTACCTGACGCTGAGAGCAATGGTGATCACCCCCGACATTCGCGCCGGGGTGATCTGGGCAGGCGTGGTAGGGTCGTATGCGGATATGCTTTGCTGTTGGCGGGCAAAAGGGGCGATCCCTACGCCGATTCCGGAAACGCCAGAAAGCACGCCGGGCGCTAACCGCGGCTGGCGGAACTGGATCACGTTATACGGTTCGCCGCAGGATAATCCGGTATTTTGGAGTGGCATCTCAGCGAATTCGTACCTGGCGGATATTTCCGGTCCTCTGCAGCTTCACCACGGCACAGCAGACAGTGAGGTGCCTCTCAATTTCTCTCTAAAACTTTACCAGGATATGACTGCACTCGGTCTGCCAGTGGAATTTTATCAATACGAAGGCGATGATCACAATCTATCCCAGGATTTCAACCTGGCGATGTCGCGCACGATTCAATTTTATGATACGTATTTAAGGAACGCGCCGCCGCGCTGAACAAGCCATCATGGGGATTCAGGGTTTTCCACAGGCAGCCCTTCAAGGGCCATGATCCTCAAGGCATTGGTGGTAGGACTTGGCCCAGGGCGGATGAGAAAATCAAAGGCCAGTTTACCATCCTGGACCGTATCGCGGAAATGAAAATTGTGCACCTGGGTATAGCTTTCCGCGAAGGCGGCAAGTTCCAGATCATGGGTGGCGATGAAGCCCAGAGCCTGGGAACCAATCAACGCCTTGACAAAAGCACGGCTGCCAGCCAGGCGTTCGCGGTTGTTCGTTCCCCGGAAAATCTCGTCAATCAGGTAGAGCACCGGAAACCCTTCTTTCAGAGGAGGATGCGGACTTTTTTCTTGGAGGAAAACTGCATCCAACAAACCTTTGAGCCGCCTGACTTCAGCGTAAAAGTATGAAAAACCATCGGCGAGCGAATCGGTCACCCGAATGCAGGTGTACAACCGAAAAGGGATGGCTGTCAATGATGCGGCGCACACAGGCCCGCCGGCAAACGCAAGGCACATGTTGATCCCGATGGCGCGAATAAATGTGCTTTTACCTGCCATGTTCGAACCGGTGATCAACTGGATTTCGCCCAACTGGCGGGCATGAAAGTCGTTGGGTACTCGGTGGCGCGCTGAGAGCAAAGGATGCCCCATCTGACGGGTAGAAAACACAGGTTGCTCTGAGGATCGGAAAGAAATATCCGGAAATGCATAATCTGGGTGGTGGTGCGCGAAATTACCCAAGGAGATCAGCGCTTCCAGGTCGTGGAAGCAATCCAGCCAAGAGGGGAGCAAGCGTGACAATCGTGTTCGCTGACTTGCTGCCAACCAGGCAACCCAAAAATCCCACGGAACAATCATGTTCAAGATAAAACCCAACACCGGGTTCATCCGCAGACCGACGGCGGCTGTAATCCATTTTACCTGCCGCAGAACAATCGAAGGGCGATTATTTCCACGGATGAAAGGCGCACACAGCTCTGCAAGCTGCGGCGATCGACCGAGATTGCTGCGCTCGATAAAAAGCAAGAGGGGATGAAATCGTTCCAAAGCCTGGTCCAGTCGCAGTACGGAATCTAAAAAACCCCCAATTACACGCTGGCTGGCGATATACAGCCCAAGGTAGGCAAGCCCAGAGAGCAGCCAAAAGGCTGGAAGATAGCCGGCAAGATTCAACAAGAAGAATGCCAGGTTTAACCCAGCCAATGCGCTGGCGAGGGGGAGAAACTTGTTGAGTGTGTTGGATTGCAACGGAGTGTGCAGCCAGGCGAGCAAGTGATCGGCGTCCAGAGGTTCCTGTGAAACCAAACGGTATGAAAGGATAAAACGCTGGCTGAAGCGCGGCATCGCCTTCAGCTCAGACACTAACCGCTGGCGGGAATTCAGCATAGAAAGATCAGGCGCGCCAGCTGTCAGCCACTCGGCGAGGCGTAAGCTGCCCTGACGGGTGACAGCCATATCCAGCAAGTGATGGAGAGATCGCTCACCGGTCAAATCTAAATCCACGGCCAGAGGCGTCAACGCAGGCGAAGGGGCGGCAGGGGCGGGAACACGAACCCAATCCAGAGTCAGGCGGGCTAACTGCTCGGTTTGCAGGCTGCGCCAAAGGGAAAATTTCAACTGCCAACGATCGATCCGCCGGTGGAGAGAGACGATCACAACGAACACAAAGAGAAAGAAAATAAACACCGCCCAGGCGCCAGGAGGACCAAACTGCACGCCTGAAACCCAGGTTAGAACTCCACCCAGCAAGACAACAGTCAATCGCAGCCAGGAAAAGGTTCTGCTGACGGCTTCACATTGTAGGCGGCGGGATTCGATGCGTCGAATCTTGCGCTGAAGGTTTTTTTCTTGGTGGTTCATTGATGTGGGTAACATACGTATGCGTCGAGCCTAATCGATTCAGTCTCAGCACAAGCATAACATAATTTGTCTCCTGACGGATGGTTGTGCCAACAGGTACACGCAGGGCTTGCGCAGCGCCTAAGAAAAACAGGAGCAAAGGAGCGGATTCAGGCGAAAGTAAACCAGGGCGATCAGCAATCATCATCAATGATGCTGGGTGCTGGTTACAACCTGTGCTGGGAATCTATGCGGGGGCTTAAATCAATTCAACCGGCTGGTGATCTAATTCATCCAAGAAAACTGGAACAATTCTTGGGTCGAAATGCGCGCCAGCCTGGGAAATGATATAGGCGCGTGCCTTGTCCACAGGCCAGGCGGGCCGGTAAGGGCGGTTGGTGCGCAGTGCATCCCACACGTCCACCACGGCGAACAAGCGCGCCGCCAAGGGAATTTCTTCACCTCTTAAGCTGCGTGGATATCCAGAGCCATCCCATTTTTCGTGGTGGCAGTACGGAATATCCAGCGCAGGGCGCAAGTGCTCAATATCATATAACAAATTGTAGGCATATTCTGGGTGGCGGCGCATAATTTCCCATTCCTCGCTGGTAAGAGGGCCAGGCTTATGCAAAATCATATCTGGTATGCCCATTTTGCCGATATCGTGCAGGAGTGCGCCCCTGCGTATTTGCAGCAGTTCGCCATCCGGTATGCCGAAGCGGCGCGCCAATCGAACTGTCATGTCTGTGACGCGATTTGAATGACCTTCCGTTTCATGGTCGCGCAGTTCCAAGGCGCGCGCCCAACCTTCGAGGGTAGATTCATATGCTCTGGCCAAATCGAGAGCATTTTGCTGGGTACGCTCGTGCAATGTTGTGCGGTGGATCGCATTTGCGGCCATATCAGCGATCGCGGTCAAAAGGCGCAAATCAATATCCTGGATATCGTCGCTGCGTCCCATCCACAAATAGCCGATGAGTTCATCCTGGGCAATGAGCGGGACGCCAGCTCCGGAGCGAATATTCTCCGGATGGTAGAAGGCCTGGGAGCGTCGCGTATCAACCCCAATATTATTGCTAAAGTAGGGTTGGCGAGTCTTGCGGATCACTTCATTCAGCCCAGTGCCAGGAGGCTGGCGGGAGCCCAACATCGGCAGCCATGCACCGTGGGCGGCCTCAACGACCGCTTCCTGGGTGTCTGGGTCAATAATTTCGACCGATACAGAAAGGCAGTTCAACACCTGGCTCAATTTTTCCACCAGGACAGGCAGCATGGAAGCCCGGTCTGGAGCGCTGCGAAGAGCAGCGCTTAGACTGGCGATGGCCTCCAGTTCAGCTTCATGGAGTTTGATATCTGTGATATCTTTGCCGAACACCGAGATACCAAACACAACACCTTTCCGAGCGAGCAGATTAAAACTCAATTGGAGAACATTCGAACCGCTGAATGTGCGGTATTCGACCGAGAATGGGCCGGTGTTCAAGGCCTGCAAGTAATAATTTTGCCACTTGTGGATATATTCCGGATCAGGAAACAGATCTTCGGGCCGCATACCAGCGTGGATGGTCACCCCGCGTTTTTTCTGGAAATAATTGACTAGACTTTGATTAAAGGTCAGCAAACCGTAATTCTGCGGTTCAACCGACCAGATCAAGTCGTTGGTGCTGTCCATGATGGCATTTAAGGTGGATTGAGATTCACGGAGCATGTTTTCTGTACGCAGACGTTCGCTAATATCGGTTATAAATGAAAGGACAACATCGCCATCGCTTAGTTTGACTTCGGACAGCGAAACCAAAATTGGGAAAGATTCGCCCGATTTGCGTATAGCCATTGCAAGAAATTCATTCGATTCCGCTAAACCCTGTTTGCAGCGCTCAGCGCGCTCCAGGCTGGCTGCCTGATATTCTGGAGCAAAGAATTGGAAGACCGGATAACCTTCCAATTCTTTGGCATCCGCCCAACCGAATATCTCGACGAACCTGGGATTGGCATACAGGCAAGCGCCTGAGCGTGACAGGATGATGGCCATTGGCGCATGTTCGATCAGCGAGCGGAACCGCAGTTCGCTCTCTTGCAAATTGATCGTTGCGATTTTGCTATCGGTGATATCCCAAAGAATGCCGTGCATGGCTGTGATCTTACCATTTGAATCGACGATCTCGACGGCATCTCCCCGCACCCAGCGCACTGCCCCATCTGTGCGGATGATCCTATATTCCTTGGGATCGGGCCGGGCATCTGATGTCAAATGGTTGTTTTGAACGTAGAGACTGGCGTTTTCTACATCACGGCGGATATTCTCCCTTTGGATGTGGGCGTCATCGGGATGGGTAAAGTTCAAGTAATCTGCGCCGCGGCCGGTGAAATCTCCGGGCGCTATTCCATAAATTTTAAACATCTCGTTGGTGAATTCCACCTGATCTGTAACCAGATCCCAATTCCAGACACCCATACCTGCCAGGTTTATTGCCTGGCGAAGCCGCTCTTCACTCTGGCGGAGTGTGGCTTCGGCCTGCAAACGGGCTTCGCTCTGTTTTTGAGCTGCTGACAGCGCGTTGTTTAAGTTGTGAATAATCAGAGCGATTGAAGCGAACACGAATATGAGTGATAAAGAGTACCAAAGCCAAGCGGAAATTGGCGAAAATACAAAAGTCACAGGCAGAGTGATGTTGAAGATCTGCAGAAGCACAGCAGTAAAACTGGCAAGACAGCTCAGGATCACCATGATGAGTGCCTGGCGAAATTCGAGCAGCATGGCGGCAATGATCGTAGCGGCAGAAATGGCAATTGCGATTGGACTGGTTACACCTCCAGAGAAAAGTGCTATTCCCTGGAAAATCAGCCAGGTGGTGTAAACAATCATGTTGCGCGCTAAGGCAAGCCGACCCTGGAATAAGAAAAAACGCGACAACCCTGCCACGCCCAAGATGGAAACAACGATCGCCCAAGATAACCACTTATCGATAGCGAACAGCGGAATCAGGCACAGGCCACTGACGATCATCACGAGGATGATCATCAAATCCAAGTTGTTGACAAAAGCTGCCGCCCGAGACAACTCCTCCTGGTTCGAAAAATCTGGGGATTTAACATGCTGCCAAAGGCGCACCAGAATGGGCGACTCCAGGATATTAGAACGGGAAAATAGTTCACGAATTGCCCGCATACTTTGATTATAGTTAAAACTAACCTTAAGTACATAAAAATTGCATGTAATTTGCACGGGTTACAAAACATAATAAGAAAGAAAAAGCCCTTTGGGAGGGCCGGAGAAGTCTTAATTTTTTCGATCGTCAGAAGGAAGAAAAGCATTAATCCTGATCACACTTTGTGGTCTTCAACCAGTTTGTGATTCTTTTGCAGCGTTAATCCTTGTGGGTGGATTGGCTCCTGCTCCCAGTCCCAGGCATTCAAGTCTGGAATCGCATGGTATGCGGTGAGATCCAACTGAATGGGAGTAACGCTCACGAAGCCTTCAGCGAGCACGCCGATATCGGTGCCCCGTTCTGGCAAACCGGTTGGCACATCCCCGGCTGTCCAATAATAGGGGCGGCCGCGAGGGTCAAGGCGCATATCCATCTTATCGTGATAGACGCGCAATCCCTGGCGGGTCACGCGAAGACCTTGTATTTCATTCAATGGCAAATAAGGGACATTGACATTTAAAAGAACATTCGGCGGCAGACCATAATGGTTGACTGATCTGGCAACCACGCCTGCGGCCCAGGAGGCAGAGCGATAATCGGCTGGTCCAACCAGATTTTCGGGGGATTCGAGCGACACGGCAACAGCCGGGTAGCCCCAAATCGTGGCCTCCATCGCAGCGGTTACAGTTCCAGAATAGGTGACATCATGGCCCAGGTTAGCAAAAGGGTTGATGCCGGAAACCACCAGGTTAACTTTTTCTTTCAGAAAGCCGTTCACGGCCAGGGCGACACAATCGGAAGGGGCGCCATCGCTCGCCCAAGCGGTTATTTGTTCGCTCAGGCGAACCTCCTTGATCCGCAAAGGGCGATCCAGCGTTTTCACATGTCCGGAAGCCGACCAGTTGTGATCGGGCGCCAGGATGCTTACATTTCCTATTTTGCTCATTTCTTCTGCCAGGGCAAGCAGGCCCGGCGCGGTGACACCATCATCGTTTGTTACTAAAATGTGCATTTCTAATTCTCTCTTGTCTTGTTGTAAGATGTTTCATGAATCAAATCATATCACCTGTGATTTATGGCAGGTGAACAGGGTGTTAACAGATTGTCAAGGGGAGGTTAAGGTTGGGGAAACTGCATCAAGTTTGGAATTCACCAGGAGTGTGACTGTGGTGTAAAGACCAAAACTGCTCGATTTCATTCTGTAAGGTATGCGCCGCCGTATAGGAATGGATTTCGCTGACTAAAGTGTAAGGTTTACCATCAATGTCCTGAGCAATTAAATTAAACCAGGCTGCCTTCGCTTTGCCACGAGTTTCTTCCTTCTGAACAAAAATCATACGAACCTGTGGTCGGTAAAGATGCCTTGGCTTAGACCACGAAAATGGTCGTTCGGAGGCGTTAATATCTTTGGTTGTAACCAGGATTTGAGTGGTGTCGAATAAGTCAGCCAGACCGTAATAGGCGATGATCAGGCCTGTCGCCAAGAATAATGAGATGATCAGCAGCGAACCCGATTCACCATTCCAAATTGCCAACACCAGCAAAAAGACTACATAAACGACCCAGGCAATACCCAGCCCAGCGAAGAGAGCTGATTTTAAATCATACCATCGATACGCCAAGCGCAATTGACCCGGCGCACGAACTATTTTGAGGCGGGGGATTAATTCTTCAGCCAATCGAGCGCAGAATTCTCGTCGGAAAAAACAGCAATTTGGTAACCACTGTTTTTGCTGACAGTCTCATACAAGTGGTAATCGGCGGCGAAGCGGGCAGGTGGGATGACGGCAAGCCGGGTGGAATGGGGTACGCCTAATTCCTTGTAATGCGCAGGCATACTGTACCAATCCATAGTGCTTAGTGTTTGTTCAAAAATCCCCCTATTGTCTATCAATAATCGGTAGCAGTTGTGCTGAATCATGGCCAGGAAAACATCATGACGCAGGCGGGTGCTGGCATCTGGAGTGTGAACACCGATAACTTTCACCCGCAGCAGATTATTCTCTGCATCGTAAAAGATCTCCCATGACATATTTTCATAATTCATAAAAAAATAACCTGAATTCCGGATTATTGTTTTTTTTTAATCCTGGGCTTTTGAGGCAAGGACCACGCAGTTTCGCCCCTGATGTTTTGCAGTATACAGCGCTTGATCGGCGCTGTTTAACAGTTCCTGACTGGTGTTTCCGTGGTCTGGAAACACCGCTACACCTAAAGAAATGGTGGCTTTTATCTGGGCTTCCCCGAAATCAACTTGTTGGGATTCGAAAGCGGCGCGCAGGTGTTCAGCCCTTTCGAGCGCGGCCTCAAGCGGAGCGCCGGGCATCAGGCACAAAAATTCCTCGCCTCCATAGCGGCAGGCGATATCTGCATCGCGCAGGCGGCTGATTAGAAGGGTGCCCAGAGTTTGCAGAACCTGGTCACCTGCAGGATGGCCAAAAGTATCATTGATCTTTTTGAAATAATCGATATCCAGCATTATCAGCCCAACAGGGCTGTGGGTGCGCGCAGCGCGTGAGATTTCGCGGTCGATCGTTTCATTCCAATACCGGCGGTTAAATAAACCCGTCAGGGGATCGCGGATGGCCTGTTCGCGCAGTTCCTCCTTCAGTTCCTCAATTTGTTTCATGCGTAAATTAAGCGCATCTTCGGCGATTTTCCGCTCGGTGATGTTGTGCACGATCGAATAGAGCAAAGTCTGTTCAAAAATTTCGATCGGGCTTGAATAAATTTCGACCGTGCGAATTTCTTCGCTGGCCAATCGCTGGGGCAGCACCACGGGTTCGTTCGAAGCTGTGTGTTGAATTTGTTCGAGAAACTCAGGAATCTGTTCGGAGGGGATAATGTGAATTTCTTCCAGCGTTTTTCCGCGCAGTTCGGAACGGGAATAACCATAAAAAGCGCAGGCGGCTGGGTTGGCGTCCACAATTCTGCCATCCTTGCCATCGACCAGAATTTGGACGGCGCGATTGTTTTCGAACATGGAACGGTAAACTGCTTCGCTTTTTTCCAGGGCGCTGCGCGCTTCAGCCAGCCTGGCAACCATTGTGTTGAAGGCCAGGGAGAAATCGCCCATGAAATCCACACGTTGGTTGAAATCGCCTTTGGCGATCATCTGGGTTTGCCATGTCAAATGCTGCAGTGTGGCTTGCAAATTTTTCAGACTGCCTGCCAGCGCCCCTTTGGCTTTGAGGGTTTGCGAAAGGTCCCCGTTGGATAACGCCAGGCCAAAGCGTGTCAGCTCGGTCAGATAATTGGACAATTCCTGGAAAAATGGATTATGGTGCAGATCGGCTGGGATTTCACTTTTTGGGGAGGCATAATATATCTTCTCCAATAAAAGTTGGAGAGCCAAATCCAAGGATGTTTTTGCCTCATGCGAGGCGGTCGGGTCTTCAGCCATTCGAATCGAAGTTTTGTCCAAATTAAAATGCCCGATTTAAACCAGAGTGGCTTTGAAGCGGCAGGTTCGGTCGCCGGTGCACCAGCAGTCGATTTCCTTGACCGTGTATTTTCGCTTGAAAAAACCTTCAAGGACTGCCGCGAGAAAACCTTCGTCGTATGTGCAAACCTCATAGCCGATTTCCGGTAAACCTGAACAGTCCAAATCCTCTGATACCGTCAGAACGATTTCGCCTGTTTCGAAATTGGCCTGCTCGAGACGAAAAATTCCGATATTGAGCTCTTTGAGAGCAGTCTGAAGTTTCCGCAAGAATTCACTTTCACTGCTGACAGGGGCGATAAAGTGGTTATAGAAAGCGGATCCAGCTTTCTCGCCGGCTGTGTAAAAAATATCATCAGCTACCTGGGAACCGTATCGTTCTTCGATCACATCTCGAAAGGTGAACTGCATCAACCGGTACACCTCTAAGCGGGTGTTATGGCCCAGGTTGGGCCTACCTAGTTCAATATCCCCTAGAAGGTCCCATGAAAATACGTATTTGCGGTGTTCGTTCAAGAGGCGGCTCCTTTACAAAGGACATAAAATTAACCAGACCCGATGAAAACAGGCAAGATCAATTTCCTGATATATTAAAATTATATCAAAAAAATGAGCAAGTTTTTATGAATGCATTGTGGAATGCATTACCTTTACCGCTGCCATTAAAGACCCTGATTCGGCCTGGATGCACTACAATTGTTTGGGTGATTCTGGTGGAGTGGGGACTAACCCGCTGGAGCGCCTGGCGTAACGCCGGTAGGCCCAGGAACCGGCAGCCAGCAAAGCCAGGAGCAAAGCCAAGCCGGCAGAAACCCAATCCAAAATTGGCGCGAGAGGTTGATTCGAAAGTAAAACCGGGCGGCGGGCGGCTTCGGCTGCACTCAAAGGCACTGTCCAGGGCACTTCCAGACGTGTATCGGGCAGTCCGGGACGCTGAACCACGATTAATATTTTCCAGACGCCGGGTGTATCAAAATTCACGCCGCTGACAAGGTAACGCCCATCGCTCTGGATGTCGGCGATGGCATTCAACCCGGGAGCGATGGAATCGGGCGGTGTGAACCGCACCTGCACCTGGCCAATGGCGGCTGGCGCTGGGCGGCGGGTGTTGAACACACCCAGGTTGATGAAGTTTTGGCCTGTGTGGTTCGGTTTCACTGCCAGGGTAAGAAATAGATCATGCACGGAGGCTGCCGCGGTGGTTTTGTCAGACCCTGTGACCGGCGGGTCGAACTGCACCCCCAACGCAGGTTGAGTAACCCCAAGTGAGGCGGCCAGAACCAAAATAACGGAAACCAACCCGGATTCCAACATTACTGTTGTGCGCAAGGCATTTAATGAAAAAGGTTTCCAGGTATCAGGCCGGCGCAGTAAACGCCCCAGGAAACGCGCCAACGCGGCATGCAAAGAAGAAGAATTCAAAAAGCCCATCAGGCCGGCAATCAGAACCAGCCCAACTTTGAGCGCCAGGTTGACGCCATAGCGCGTTTCCACCAGAGCATCCAGACTGGCCACCAGGTGACCTGACAGGTACAGGCCGGTGACTGCCAGCACAGCTACGCTGGCGGCTGCCAGAGGGCCAAAACTGCGCAGCAAAGTTAATCCTAAGGCGCGGCTGGGCGGGTCGCCGCGCAGCAGTGGTAAAACAATGATAGCCAGGGCAAGCAGGCCGCCAGCCCACAATGAAGCTGATAATAAGTGCAGTGTGTTGATCGCCAGGTGAGGCAGATTCAAACCTAAAACTGTCACCGGGTGACTGGAGACAGCCTGCAGGGCATGCAGAGCAATGAGGCAGACCAAAAAACAACCCATTAAGAATCGAGAGAAAATTGGATTGTCATGGAATCTTAGCAACAACAGACCGGCAAGGAACACGACCAACATAGCTGTTTGGGCCGCCAACCACACCTGGCCAAAGCGGGTTTGTAAAAGAAGATTTAACCAGGCGGAAACTCCCAAAGACGGGCCATTGTGTCCAGAGATTACATTTTGCTGAGCGGCCAGGGAACCAAACCCGGACAGCAGACTGAACAAAGCTGAAAGAACCGCCATACTCAAAAACCTGCGCCGCAAGTGTGCGGCTGTCGGAACCCCAGTTTCCAAGAATCCTGCAAACAATGCAAAGACACAGGAACCGCTGAGCGCCGCCAAGCCTGCCAGGTACAACCAGTGAAATAAAACCTCTCGGCTGTCTGGGGGCGGAGCTGTAGGCTCAGCAGAGCGGGCCGGGAGCGCCTGTTGAACGCTGAAGACGATCGTGCCAGAGGTCTCATGTAAATCATCGCTGGATACTGTCCGCCAATCCACTTCATACACGCCAGCGGAAAGCGCTGGCAGAGCAAAAGCGATCGAGGTCTGCTCTGCGCCGGGAGAACTGATGGCACCAGCAGAACTGGCGAGCGGCAACTGCCTGGTTTGGCCGTGATTATCCACCAGAGTAGCTTTGCTCAGCTCAGACACCACACCCTCACTGAACCATAAACTAATTTGCGTTGGGGCCTGGGAAAGCTCAGCCGAGTCTGCGGGATCAGACCGCACAAGATAAGCGTGAGCGCTGGCGGTGTTCGCACCCAGGCTCAGGCCGAGGATCAGAACACAGCTCAACAGCGAAATTTTCAAGACCAGGGTACGGACTTTATTCATATTACCTGACTGGCACGTGGTTGATGGTCAGATCGCCCAATTGAATGGTGATAAAACTGTGCGCTTTGACAGCTCCGCCTGCATTTTCATATAACAAGAAATAAGTTGTGCCGGCCTGTGGTTCATTTTTATGCGACATCCTGGCCGTCTGAAAGACGGTGGTCTTGTTGTCTTCAGGGATCAATTTTGGCGTGGTAGTTGTGTCCACCCCGATTTGTTGGGCCTTGGATGAGTCGAGGATCACATAACGCAGATCCACCATGCCGCCGTCTGCGGTGACTGCAACCTGGGTAATGCGAATGCCCCAACGTTCCTCGAAGGCAGCGCTTTGGGGCATGGGCGCATTTTCTGCAGCGGGTGGATTCAGCAGTTTGGGCAAGGCCCAGTACAGCAGCCCAGCCAGGATGATCAGCCCGGGCAGTACCCAACCCAAAAGGAAATCCAGGCGCAGCCTGGAAAAAATACCTTTTTTCTGAGTTTCACCGGATTGTTCAGCCGGGGGCAGGTTTGTTGAAGCAAGAGAAGAATCGGCCATAAAAACTCCATTCGGTGCGGCGGAGCCCCCTGCTCCGCCGCACATTGTCAAATTTTAAAGTATCACTAAGGACCAACGCGCGTGGTGCGGCTGGAAACGAACCCATCGAGGTAAATTGTAACTCCGTTCATGCCATTCGTCACGCCGGAAACGAGACCTAAGCGGGCCGAATTGATCGAACTCGTAGAGACACTCACCTGTTGAGAAGCTGTCGGTCCTGCGCCCACATACAGCCTGAGCGTGGAGCCAGTGCGGACAACTTCGATGGCAGTGGGTGCATTGGATATGGGCACCCAGGTGGAGCTGCCGGCCAGGCGAACCTGGTAACTGCCGCCGCTGAGCCGCAATTGAACCGCGATCACGGTTGAATTATTGGCTAAGGCGGCAAAGACAGTGGGGGTGGCTGTGCCGAGTGCAGCGCTGTTCGGGTTAAGGTAGAACCGGGCATCATACGCTGAGACGCCTGTCGGAAGGGTGTTGATGACATAACCAGACGCACCGGCGAGCACTGAGGCTGCCAGGGAATTGGTGCCAGCATCCAGCATGTTCGCTCCGGCGTTCAAGCTGAGGTTGGCCCCAGCGCCGCCAACACCAGACCATCCAAAGGGAGAAGCCAGGGTTGGGAACGAGTTCGCAAAGATGCGATCAATGGAGATAGTCGTGGTCAACACATTGCTCCAGTTGCCAGCGGCATCTTTCACACGCACCGACAAGGTGTTGTTGGTGAAGATTGTACGCTGGCTGACATCCACCACCACGCTGAAGCCGCCGCTGGGCGCAGGAGAAGGCATCGTGAAGGCTGTTGCCAGGCCAATGCCCGGATCTGTGGTGCCCCAGAAATATTCGCCGCCCACGATATTTGAGCCTGGGCCGTTTACCGGGGAGCCATTGTTGGCTGGATCGGCGGCGGTGATATTCAGGGTAATCGAGGCTGCCAGGTTGGCCGGGTTGGGATTGGTGCTCAAAGCGCTGAGCGTCGGATTTGTGCGGTCTATGATGAAGGGTATCAGGGTGAAACTGCCCCAATTGCCGGCCGCATCCTTACCGTGCACGTAGATGGTATGCTGTCCTTGGGTTAGTGTGTTGATCACGTACAGATCGACGGCCGCGTACACATTTTCAGATGGGCTGTTGAACAATCCATCGTTCGGCAGCATGGAACCGCCGCTGCCATTCATGCGAGTCGTGTCGATGAAGTATTCACCGGCCACGATGTTCGAAGCTGGCGCATCGGCAGGCGTGCCAGGGTTGGCCGGGTCTGTGATGGTCGCATCGATGCGCACATAGAAACCGCCGCCGCTGCTGACCTGGATGCCTTGCAAGCCGTTGTTGGGATTCGGTGTAGCTGAAACACCGGTTGCGGCGGGACCAGTTTTGTCGATCTTGAGCGTAATCAGAGCGAAATCGCCCCAGTTGCCAAGAGCGTCTTGACCGCGCACAGCGAGGGTGTGGCTGCCCTGGCTGAGTGCGAACGTGTTAATCGTGTCACTCAGGCTGACGACAGTTGCAGGGATAAACGTGAAGGCCGTGCCGCGCACTGTGCTGTCTGGTTGGCTGTCAATGAAATATTCGGCCGCCACCACGTTCTGATTGCCAGAGTTGACATCGCTGGCGGTGGCTTGCAGAATGGTATTCACTGTGCCGTTGGTCAGGCTGGGAGAAAGACTGAGACCGGAAGAAGCCGGGCCAGTCTTATCGAGATTTAGCACAGTCGAAGCGACAGGGCCCCAGTTTGTTCCATCTGAGCCATGTACATAGAATGTGTGGTTAGCGCTGGAGAGCGTGGTCAGGTCAACGCAGGGGGCGGTCGCTCCGCTGATGGGAATGACCGCAGAGGCGGCAGTCGATGAACTGCGTGAGAAAACATCCATCGAGCATCCACTTCCGTCAGATCCCAATGCGTCGACAAAGTATTCTGCCACGGTGAAGGGGCTGGTGGAATCAATCGATGCACTCAATGTCACAGGCCCAGGTGCATTGCCTCCAGACCCGCTGGTTGGGTTGGGAGAAGCGGTTACAGCCGAGGTGACCGGTCCTGAAGGCGCTGTAACGCCAGAGGCGGTGATAAAGGTCATCATCCCGCCGAAATTGATTGTTCCGCCGGTGGTGGAGCCTGTATTGTCCAGATGTTCGGCCGCTTCAAACACCGCATACTGGGCATTGGCGGGAACATTGGCAGGCATGGAGACCAACGTGTCCATCGTGCCGCCGGTCGGTACGGTTTCGGCAACCACGCGCAGAGGGTTGGTGGAAGGCTGACCATCGGAAGCAATAACCGTTTGGTGCAGACCCAACAAACCCATCGAGTGATGCTGTAAACCGGCGTTCACATAGCGCAGAAGAACTGTATTGCCTGCGGCGCTGGGAATCAGGTCGGTATTGGGGAAGGATTTGCCATTGATCAACCAGTATTTCGGTGCAAACTGGGTCATGTCATAGCCGGCAGGATTGGCAGCGAAAGCAGGATCAATCTCACTCAGCACCAACACCGCTTCGTCTGTGAAGGCAGTGGTGGCTGATGCATAAGCCTGGTTTGGAAGACCAGCAGGGCGCACGATGAGAGCGCCGTACAAGCCCATAGCCACCTGGCGCGGCCCATCAGGGGTCAAGCCAGCTTCGTATAGGTATGTTCCAGGCCGGAGCGTATTCGCTGCATAGGTATAGGTTTTTGTACCACCGGCTGTGGCGCCTGCGGTATCTGGCACACCTGGCTGACCGTTGATCATCAGGGAGGCTGCATTTGGGATATCCACATTGTGCAGGGTGATACTGACGGCGTCATCTTGATTCACGATGATCACCGGTCCACCTGGCGCGGTTGCCGGGCTGCCGGAGATATTGAAGCCGTAAATCGGAACTCCGGCGGCAGGCGAACCGGGCAGGCTGGACTGCGGCATCGTGCCCTGCACGGCATATAAGTCACAGGATGGCGCGCAGGTGATGCCGGTCAGCGGCCCAGGTGCCGCCATAGCGGGCGAGCGGGTAGCTGAAAGTCCTGCAGCCAAAAGGACAAGGCACAAAGCAGACTGTAGGATCGTACGCATGAGATTGGGAGAACGGGTATATTTTTTCATTTTTTCCTCCTACGGAGTGCAAGTGGTGTCCTGGGCAGGTGTTATTGGGTCGATGCGTTCGAGGGTCAACATACCGCCGAAACCGGTGTCGTAATTGGCCACTTCGTACAGCGCGTGGCTGTGCATCACCATGTAAAACTCGCCGCATTCGTTAAAACTGGTTGTACCCACCGGCAGTTTGCCTTGCTGACCGAGGTAGGGGCTTCCGCTGTAGTAGGTGGCGCCATCTTTAAAGGTCAGGTTTTGCAACTGGGGCATGGTAATCGGCACCGGGTTGCTGTCGGCACTAAAATGCTCCTGGTTATCGAAGTGGTACAACTGATCCCAGGTCTGTCCCGAGCCGATGGTGAAGGAGAAGGTTTCATACGACAGGTCTGAGCCGGAAACGGTATCCATCAGCGGAGTCGCATCGCGGGCAATCAAGCGCCCGTTCTGACCGTGAGGATGGAAGGGGTGGTTACGCGTGCCGGCGTTGAGATAGCGAATTAGAGCCGGCGGTTGATCCGGGTTCACATTGCTGTCGGTGACCGTGATGTGGAACAAGGCGCTGTAAGGCTGGTTAGGCAGCCAGGCAGCATTGTTTGGAGCAATGGTGTCAGGGAATGAGCGGCCGTTGATCAACCAGTAGCGGGGGTGAAGCGTGGTGACGTCATAGGGCTGGCCGAGCTCAACCGCGGCGTGCAAATTGGGGTCGATCTCCGAAAGCAGCATGACAAATTCATTTGAGAATTCGCCAAAAGCTGAGCCATCTGGTTTCGTGTACGCCCAATCGGAGTGCCCGGCTGGGCGCACAATCAGAGCACCGTACAGGCCCATCTGCACCTGTTTGCCCACATCCGTCCCGCTTTCATACAAGTAGGTGCCCGGGTTGGAGGCGACAAAACTGTACGTGACGGATCCATTCAGGGCGGCGGCGCTGGTGGTCATTGAGGTTAAGGTACCGGCGTTGAACTCAGGTAGGGCTGGAGCGCCGTTGGCCATCACATTGTCAATGCCCAGGAACATGATGGATGAGGCTTCCGGAAGGGTATTGTTGAGGACCACTGTCACCGTATCGCCCTGGTTGACGCACAAAACAGGTCCGGGAAATTGAAATGCACCGCCGCTGACGTAGTAACTCCAGGTATAAATGGTGTTGCCGTCGGGCATGTTGATGTAATCAGCTCCGGTGGACAGCGTAAAGCTGGCAGTCGCATTGGTGGTGCACATGACCCCTGAGGTGGCAGGGGGAGCGGCCTTGGCGATCTGGAGATGACTCGAGCCCGCATACAGGAAGGCGGCAAGCATCACCAGCGAAAGGCCAAGGCGGAAGAATTTGCTGATATGATTACGCATTTGTAACTCTCCTATCCAAAGTCTGATTCCATTATGTGTTCGGAGCGCTCTGTTTCGACAGGGTGCCGGCGGCGTACACACGAACTTCTGTCATCTGTCCGCCCAAACCGCTTGCGCCTGGTTTGTTGAGTGCACCAAGGGAGTTATTGAAGAGCAAGTAAGTGTCATAGCCAACACCGGTTTTGGGCGGGGCGGTGAAAATCGCATCATAGCTCTCGCCAGCGCCAAGGTATATCGTGTCGGCGTAATAGCTGGTGTCGGCGCCATCGCGCAATCCCAAGCTGCCGATGCCGCGCAGAGGTGTGGCATCCTTGCCCACAACATGCATCGGGATGCCGCTCAACTTCATGGCTGGTTGGGTGTAGCCCAGGTTGACGAAGCGCAGTAAAACCTTGTCGCCAGCATTGCATCGGATGAGGGAAGAAAGCGGTTGAGATTCCAGATCTGGACGACCAGGCGGAGGGATCAAATCTCCGGTGGACATATTCGTGCCACCACCATTCGGCGCCAGCGTATCCGGGTAGGAGCGGCCGTTCATCAGGTAAAAGTCAGCGTGGAAATCGCTCCAGTCGCTCACCTGGATGTGTGCGTCGTCGTAATGGGACTGCGCCCAAAACTCATTTAGGAAGATGACGAACTCCCGATCGTAGGCTGTGGAGCGTGGATCGCTCAGCGCAACGCCGTCGTTGTAAACATACCCCAGCGGCGCGGTCGAAGCGCCGCCGTTGTAGCGTGCAACTGGAGCGCCGGCGACATTGCCTGTTTTGTTCTGGGCAGGGCGGACAAAGACAACGCCATCCATACCCATTTGAACGTGTTCGACATCTTCATTATGGCAGTGGTACATATAGGTGCCAGGGTCGGTTGGATGATAGTAATAAGGAAAGTCTGCACCACGGCCAACTGAGATGGACATTTCGGGAACGCCGTCGAAGAGCGGGGTAGCGTTGCGGAAACCGTGCCAGTGGATGGTGTGCGGGTCGGTTAGATCGGGGCGCACTGCCAGTCCCAGGTTGCTGAGGGTGATCTGGATGGCGTCGTTTTCATCGAAATACATCAACGGCGCCGAGTGTTGGACATGACCTTTCTGGGCCAGGATGAGTGGATTTGTGGTTGTGGAAGCGGTCGGCTTAGAAGGGCCGCCGTCCAGAGGGGTGACATCCCGAAAGCCGAAAACATAGGTTGTTCGACCGGCAGGCGCCAGAGGATCTGGACCCAATTGAGCACCCAGGTCATTCATGATAATGCCCATTGGGATGGAAATCCAGCCATCTGAACCGATCAGATGCCGGTAGATGGTAGGGGCGGGAGATTGATAAGCGGCAGCAGAGGCGGGCGAAACCCCCTGGAGCACCTTGCCTGACCAGCGCGGCAGTAAACTCGTGCCTGCGGCTGCGACCAGTAAACCGCCGCCTAATTTCAGGAAATCCCGCCGGTTCAACTTTCTTGGATC
This sequence comes from Chloroflexota bacterium, assembly GCA_029782365.1. Classification (GTDB taxonomy): domain Bacteria; phylum Chloroflexota; class Anaerolineae; order Anaerolineales; family UBA4823; genus CAWBUW01. The sequence continues at coordinate 413,428 of JAKOUW010000096.1, read as the reverse complement.
AAATTGATTCTTCATACGTTTTTCTCCTAAGGATGGTGATATCCCTGGTCCAGCGCTGGATACCTGGTATTGGCAGGCATCCAGCGCTGGTTAGTCCGTTAGTGTTTGATGATCGGTACGAATACCTGGAACATGGGCGCTTTTACGTCGGCCGGCAGACCCGGCAGGTTCGCAGCGCTGAAGTTGTCGACGCGAGCGTTGTTTGGCAATTGGATGCCGACCTGGCCGGTGCCGGTCCAGAAACCTGCACCTGCGATCGTGACGGAACCGATGCGGGTGGTGGTTGCACCGGTTGTCTTGTAGACCCGGATGGTGCCGCCAGCCGAGGCTGTGGCGCTGAACATATCATTGGCGGCGAAGGTAGCCGGGAAAGAGGCTCGGAAGGTGTAGGAGATTCCACCATTGGTGGTGGTTTCTACAATCACCTGGCCGCCGCTGCCGGTATTGAAGCGCACCCGGATGAAGTTCGCCGGGAAGCAGGTCGCACCTGAAGGTGAACAACCGACCGAAGTGCCACCACTGGCTTTCAGGATCAGGCTTGCACCGCTCGGCACGGAACCGGGGCTGCCAGCGTTCTGGACGAAGGTGTACGCCGCACCCTGGTCTGCTCCAAAGAGGTTTCCGGTGCCATTGAAGATGGCCTGGGAAGTGGCTCCTGAGTTGTTGTTCGCCTGGTTGGCGTTGTCCCTGATCGGCAGAACGGTTACATAACTCCAGCTCACACCAGCCGGTGCGCCTGTGTTCAGGTTGGTGGCATTGGTGCGGTTGAAATTATCCAACAGGCCGATCGCCGGCAGAGCCGGGATAGATTGGATGGCGTCTGTATCTGCCGCCGTGTTATTGGCGGGGTTTGAGTCAGACACACCAGCAGGAGCCGCCACGTTGGCCGTGTTCGTCAGCGAGCCGGCTGCACTGGAGGAGACCGTGGCATTGACTGTGAAGGTAGCGTCTTGATTGGCAGCCAGGGTGACCGTGGTGTTGATGTTCCCGGTCCCGCTGGCAGCTCCGCAGCGAGCGGAGGGCGAGCAGGTCCAGGTAGCAGCGCTGAAAGTGGTTGGCGAGAGGAAGCTGTCGGTCACTGGGGCACCCGTCACAGACGATGGCCCGCCGTTGTGAACGACGATGGTGTAGATGACATTGCCACCGGCAGATACACTGCTGACACCGTCGTCTTTGGTGATTGATAAATCTACCCACACCACGTTGTCCGTGTCGGTGGCGCTGTTGTTGCCCGTGTTCGGGTCGTTCGTGTTCGCCGGCGCGGTGATGGTTGCCGTGTTTGCGATGGAGGTTGTTGCGGGAGTCAGGCTGCTGGACACGGTGGCGTTCAACGTAAAGACCGCGCTCCCGCCAACTGGCATATCAACGGTAGCGTTGATACTGCCTGTTCCGTTGGCTGCACTGCAGTTTGAACCTGCGCCTGGGGCACACGTCCAGGTCACGTTGGTGAGAGAGGCAGGAGGCGTGTCGCTCACGGCTGCCTGAGTGACCGCATTCGGTCCGGCATTGGAGACAACGATTGAGTATTGAACAGCGCTGCCTGGCTGAACGGTGGTGACGTTATCGGATTTCGTGATCGCCAGATCGGAGATCAGGCCAGGATACTCATCAGCGCCGCTGTCGAAACCGCCGAGCGCCGGGCGAGCCTGGTTATCGAAGTCAAAGGCAGGCGCCGCCAAAGTTGCCGGAGGCTGTTGATAAGATGGTACAGCTTTGCTGGATGCGCCGAGGTTGATCGCTGGCGAGCCGGAACCACTCAGGTGGTAGTCGCCCATGATGGTCACAGGGACGTCTTGAGCCACGATCACACTGGCGATGAAGTTCGGGTTGCCGCGCCACGGCAGTGCGTTGATGGATGTGTCGTAAGAACCGTCCTTGACGAGCGGATCCTGATCCACCAGGTTGGTCGAGCTGGCGACAACATCGTTGTGAGGTGTGGTTTCACTTTGCAGAAGCGAGTTTGTCGGCTCGAGCTGGAAGGCTGTACCGGGCACGCCCATGTCCCAATGGTTGATGGGCGTGGGATCGACATTGCCCTGCAGATCTTTGCCGCCGATGCCGCGCACCATGCCGCTGTTCGGATCCCAGGTGCCAGCCCGGTTATCCCAGAAGATGTTGTTGAACAACAGCGGCTTGCTGAAGGATGGCGAACCGGGGGGCAAGGCCAGGAAGACATTGTTTGCCGCCGATGAGAGGCCAGCGGGAGCCGGCTGACCATTGCTGGTGGCGGCCGTGGCGGTGGTGATGTTCTTCATGACCGTGTTGTTGTAGAAGCGCACGTTCGGGGCATTATCGATAGCGACACCGCCGCCTTCATGCGTGGAAATGTTGTTGACGATCATGTTGTTGTACACGTTGTACGGGAAGTTACCAGCCGTGAGGAAGCGCAAACCACCGCCGTCATCATTGGCCAGGTTAGCTTCGATCAGGTTGTTGAAGATATTCACCGCGCCAGCGCCAGCGCCAAAGGAGGTCGGTGACAGCGGAGGTTCGCCAGCGATGATGATGCCGCCGCCTTCATCGTAGGAGCCGTTGAAGTAGATGCGGTTATCATGGATGCTGCCGCCGCCGCTCAGACCGAAGTGGCTGATGCCGCCGCCGTATTCGGCAGAGAAGTTGCCGCACAGGTCGTTGTTGTTGATTTCGTAATTTTGAGCGCCGGTGAAGATACCAACCGCGCCGGCCAGGTTGCTGCCGCCGTTGTTGATGATGCGGTTGTTGGCAATCTTGATATTATCCAGATTGTTATCGCCGACCAGCGGAGTTCCAAGGCGGACAGCGCCAGCATAAGCGCCGCCATTTTGCTTGATTACGTTGTTGGTAATGCGCAGGTTTTGAGTAGAGGCAAACGCCACGATACCGCCGCCCTGATTCGGGTTAGCCGGTGTGTTGTTGCCGCCGCCCACCTGTCCGCCGTTACCCAAAGAGTTAACGTTCGGCACGAAGTCGAGCACGTCACCATTCTGGATAGTCATGCCATCAATGGCGGCCTGGTAAGAAGAGCCGTATTGGCCGGTGGTGGTCGCCACAGCCAGGATGACTTCACCTTCTGGCACGGCGGTGGTGGCCGGGTCAACCGTAGCGCCATTTGGCCCAACGATGTTGGGGATGGCGGCTAAGGTGGCTGCCCAGGCAGCTTCACGTTCACCGTCTGTTCCATACCCCAGGCCGTCAATCACGGTGCCGGGGATATAAGTGCCATCGGAGCGCAGGCCACCGGGGCCGACGCCCTGCAGTTTGACAGGTGAGTGCATGATCAGGTTCTCGAAATAAGAACCATACGGATTATAAAGACCAACAGTGTTCGGATACACCACCACCAGGGCACGTGGGCTGCCACCAACACTCGCGGCGGCGTCCAGGGCTCGCTGTATAGCATGCGCAGCCAGCGTCGGGTTTGGATCGGTGGAGTTGAACTGCCGTGCACCAGTCAGGCCGGGGCCAACTTCGAAAACCGTCGGGTTGTAAGCGGCATTCTGATTGGCATTGGCTGGATTGAGTACATGGAAGGTCAGTCCGTTCACCGTGTTCTGGCCGTTGGCTGAAGCAATCTTCAATTGGTAAGGTCCAGGACCCGGATTGTTCGGATCAGAGGTCGGTACGCTAAACTGGATCGCCGTATCGCTCCACGAGATAATATCCATCACGAAAGTTGTGTTTGCGTTTTGCGGTTTGAGCGTCACGCTGCCCTGTATTGCACCGAAGCCCTGCCCATTGATGGTGAAACTGCGGGCGGTGCCAGAGTCTATGGTGCGCATGTAGGGCTTGTTGATTGAGAAGAACTCGGGCACTTTCGGCGCATTAGGCTGGGTGGGATCATTCAGCAGACAGGCCGCCGGGTGAGACTGTTGGGTGCCGGGATTCTCTATGCCGAACGCCACGGGCGTGGGAGCAAGGTCGGAAGGCAGGCTTACGCCCGGCCAGACTTCGAAGAAGCCGCCGATGGTGCGGTAAGCCGGGTTGAAATTGGCGTTCAAGTGGCCTGGCTGACCGGGGTCATTGGCCAGGAAGCGGTAAATGCCCGGACATGGACCGGCCGGCAGGGGACAGTTGTAACTGGACGTGGAAGGCAGGATGACTTCATACTGGCCTTGCGGATCGGTTTCGATGGTGGTGACCAGGCGGTTAGCGAAGTCATAGATACCGATTGGAATATTCGGGATGCCGTACTTCTCACCGTAGAACAGCTCTTTCGGGTTGGTGGAGAGGTTCAGGTCATCGACCACGATGCCGAAGATGCGGCCGGGCAGCGGAACGCCAGCGCCAGCAGGCAAGGGTGCACCATTCGCATCAAAGCCTGTAAAAGTTTTGAAATGGAAGTTCGGCGTGGCAGAGCGACCGTTGCGCACGGTCACCAGGCGGACATCGCACAAAGGCTTGCGCAAATTCTGGTAGGGGCTGCCGCCGCCATCGTACATGTCGGGGTTATACACACCCTGCGTGTTCGAAGGATCAAGCACACTGAAATGGGCAGCCGTTGGGTCATCGACGACATCCACCGTGTGCATAGCACCTGCGCAGGGGAAGGGCGGGATAGCCGGCACAATGTTGTTGGGGGGTGTGCGGTTGGGCAAAGGCGGGTCGATCGGCGTCTCGCCGGGGGCAACAAATTCGTCGCCGGAGAAAATATTGATATCTTCTTCTTTGACCACTTCATATGCCTGGCGCCCGTTGGCATCCGCGGGCGGGTCAACCTGCACCAGGTAATCGCCTGGCGGGATAGGTTGGTCGCTGGTGAGAGCGGCGCCAGTGGTTGGGTCGCGGTTGATAGCGGTGAAGCCGTAGTTACCGTTGACCTGCATGAAGTCGCCAATATTGTTATTGCCAACCTGGCTGGACATCATCGGCGCTTCCAGGCAGTCATGGCCTCCGGGATCGGTACCGCCGCCAGGCAGAGGGTCGCCGGGCAGTGAAGGCAAAACCTGCTCCGGAACACGATTCCCGCTGGCATCGCGCGCCACACAATCTGTGGGACGCAGCCAGGTTTCACTGGTGTAAGGATCATACAGGTCGATCGGATTGCCCAGGTTATCGGACAGTTTCACAAACGAACCGTCTGAGTTATTCGTCAGGTAATTGGCCGAGCCAAAGGCGGTTGTCGTTGGCGTGCAGGTTGTACCTGTCGGAGCGGCCACAGTTGGGTCGCATTTCACCGGAGCATACAGGTGGACGGTTGCGCCGGGCAGACCAGGCTCGTAGGATTCGACTGCCTGGAAACGGGCGTCGAGTTCATTGCGTGTGGTAGCGGCGACCACTTCACCGACGATGCCGCCGTTGGTGGGGCCAAGCGCCGCATTGGCAGGCGTCTCATAGGTGTGGATCGCCCAGTCCATGCGAGTCAGGTGGCCGATGATATTCAATGAACTGACATCCACAAAACCGCCGTTCGCCATGACGGTCGTCTCGGTGGGTTGGTTCTCGGTTTGGTAAGTCACACCGACGGTATAGTATTGCTCCCAGTAGCCCTGGGTCACGACCCATTGGCCAAGCGGGTAAGCGCGAGGGAAGCGGTAGTTGCCATTTGAATCGGTGTGCGCGGTGTTATCACCGTAAAAGGCCAGCTTGTTATCGCGATCGATCAGATTGAGCGTGAGGCCGGGAATGCCATGCTCATCGGGATCGCATTTGCCGTTGCGGTTGGTGTCAAAGCACACTTTACCAAACACCTGGCTGTGCCAGGCGGCGACATCCAGGTCACCCAAATCGATGGTTTCACCGTTTTGGATGCTGACGTTGGCCTGGGTCAGCAGGTAGGCTTGATCTTCGTCCCAAAACGAAAGAACATAATCGCCATCTGGGATATTTGTGATGTTGAAAGTTCCATCTGGGTTGCCCCGGCCAACATAGACGGTGTTGTCATTGCGGCCCGTATCAATCAATGAAACCAGCGGCCGGTTGATGTTTTCGATGATGTACTTGCCCTGGCCGCCGAAGTTATAGCCGCTGATTTGGGGAGCGTATTCGCCGATGCCCACCACGGTGCCTTTGATCGAGCCACCGGAAGCAGGCGAGGCGTAGTTGCAGCAGGAACTGGAATTGACGGTCAAACCCGCGGCGGTTTGAATCTGCACAAAGCCAAATTCAGCAAAGGGGAAAGGCTCGGCACCTTGCACAAACTCGGGGTCGTAACCATTCCAGCCTTCGATGGACCAGGTATCCCAGTCATGCCAGCCTTCGAGGGTGCTGGTCTGGAACCAATCCTGTCCATTGGGTGGAGTGACGGTGGAGGAGTAGCGATCCGGGCCCAGGTATGGGATGGTAATGACGCCGTTGGCATCGCTGAAACAATGGCCGCCCACCTGTTGGATGACCGGCCGGCCATCTGCATCAAACACCATCAGCCCGTTCGGATCGTGCTGGTAGGTGGTGCAAAGCGGATTGCCGTACCAATCGGTGACCACGTCGCCAAGCACATCGGCGATGTGACCTTCAAACCCGGCCAGCGTTGGCTCGCCGGTGTCATAGGCGCCGTTGGTCTGAATATCATTCCAGACCGCCATGCGCACGGTGGTCAAGGGCAGTGGGTAAGGCTGCATGTCCACGGTCACATTGGCTGTGGTGGCGCCATTATCTGTTAGGGGCAGAGAAAACCAGGCGCCGTCGATTTTAAACCCATCGACATGGCAGGTCACGGTTGGGGATGGCGCGCAACTCGGAACATCAAACCCATCTGCCATAACCGAGATCATGTATCTGTGGAAGGGATTGTGATCGTTGGCCGGCCAGTTGGAGGTATCGATGCCGACGCTTTCGCTGAGAGTTGTTTCATCACCCTGGGCTACCACTTCAGCGCTCGTTCCACCCTTGACGGAATGGATAGCTGGCCACTGGCAGTTGGCGGGGTAATTAGGATCGCCGCCCTGTGACTGAGGAGTGCAGTCGAAGTTCGAATTACCCAGGGCATAAGGTAAACTTGTTCCATAATGGCTGGGGTCACCGGTGTCGTCTTGGACGACAAGCCAGCGATAATGAGGGATTGGGTCGCCTTTATTAATCCCGGCAGGGATCCACTGGCGGGCGCTTTCAACGCGCAACCTAAGGGTGTTCGTGGTTGCGGTCGCTTTCGCAAGCGCTGGCTGTGGCGCGATTTGGATTACCGGCAGTAATCCTCCTAAAATGACTGCCAGGCTGAGGAATATATTCCAGACTGCTTTTTTCATCTCAAAATTTCTCCTTTGTTTCGTTTTATGACTGGGAAATCCTGCGATTTGGCTCAGCTATGATTCGCAGGCCAATCCAGAGTCACGGTTGATGGCGCGTGCAGAGAGGTAATAAAATCTCCTGGCGCGGTGATTTGAATATTTCGCCTATCTAAAACCAGACACGAGTTTTCCTCCTTACTGACCAATAAAATTCGCAGGTCACTCTTTTGAGATAATAAAGTTTTCAGCATTTCTTCTTGCTGGGAAGATGCCCGGTCCGAGAACATGACAATCACATCTGGCTGGCACTCTTTGAATTTTTGAGTTAATTTTTGTTTGCTCATCACCATCGTCATTTCTAAAAGTAAACCGGGCTGATTGGAAAGATAGCTTTCAATTCCTTCGATCAGTAAATCCTTACGAGTGTTAAGAACGATCAATACTTTCACCACAAGAATGATCCTGTTTAGAGGCACGATTGGACAATTTAGATTTTCTTTATCTAATATGATAGCTCTCAGGGATTGGCGGGTCAATGAGCCCCCCTCCGCCGTTAGGGTTCAATAAAGGTTCATTTCGTGGGAGGAAATTTAATCGTTTTAATCGATTTGATTAAAACGCCTAGATCAAACGGTGTTACGCACTTCAAGCAGGAATTTTCAATGGATAAATGTCATAGAGGCAAAGAATCGACTAGGCGATGGCAGGCAGTCGCGATATGAATATTAAAAAAAAGGGGCTGTCTCAATTTTGGACAGCCCCGAAAGTAAGAAAATATCTTTTACAGCGGACTGGTCAAGCCCTGCTGGCGAGCATAGTGGGCGGCTTCGCGGCGGTTAGTCACGCCTAGTTTCTTCAAAATAACGTGCACATGATTCTTGACGGTCGGTTCCGACAGTGAATATTCAACAGCGATTTCCTGGTTTGAATACCCCTTGGCCAGAAGCTGCAGGATTTCCACTTCGCGCATAGTAAGATGAGAAAGGCTCGGGAGTGAAGGGCGCACATGACCCTTGGGACGTGAAAATTCTTGGATGATCTCCGTGGTCATCTTGCGTGAGAGAGGGGCTTCTCCGCTGTTCAAGCCCCGTATGGCAGCGATCAATTTGGCTGTGGATAAATTTTTGAGCAAGTAACCGCTGGCGCCGCTGCGCAGGGCGGCAAACAGACTTTCATTGCTGTCTTCAACGGAAAGGAAGACCACCTTTGTCTCGGGGCAGGCGCCCAAAATCGCGGTGGTGGCCTGAACTCCTGTGCCGTCGGTGAGGCCAAAATCCATTAAAATCAATTCGGGTCTTAGTCTCTGAGCGAGGTCAATTGCATCATGCACGTTGCCGGCCTCCCCAACAACTTCTATGTCTTTATAGGCTTGAATCAAACCAGACAGACCTTCACGAAACATAATATGATCGTCAACAAGCATTACGCGCATATAATTCTCCTCATCATGCGAAAACCTAAATGCTTATCCAGGTGAACCGTTCGGCTGCAGTAAGGCATCGATAGGCAGCCGCACTGACACCCGTGTGCCAGACTGGGGGGTTGATTTCAATAAGAAGCTTCCATTTAATTGTTGTGTTCTCTCTTCGATGATCTTCAACCCATAATGGTTAGCGCCTACCGGGTGGGAAGCATCAAACCCACAACCATCATCCTGGATATCCAGCATCAAACCGTCCCCGGCAACCAGCAGGCGCACGTTAACTTGACTGGCGGAGGCATGCCGTTCGACGTTGGCCAGGGCTTCACGAAAAATGCTGAAGATTTGAAAGCGCGAAGAAGGCGAAAGGGGAATTTGCTCTCCAAGGCATTGAAAATCAACTTCAAAGCCTGAGCGCACTCCCAATTCACGGGCATAATCTTCCATAGTCATGAAGAATTCAGATGTATCTGAGCCGCGCAAGGCAACCAGTGTGCCGCGCACAACCTCGTAAGCCTCATTCGCGACCTTGTGCAAGCGCTGCAGCTCTTCTCGCACCAAAGGAAAATCAGGTGAAATGGTTTCGCCGGCCAGGGATTCTAATTTGCGCGCCAGGAACGCCAGATCCTGGCCCAGAATATCGTGGAGGTCATGGCTGATACGCTGTCGTTCTGCTTCAAGCAGAGCTGTGGAGCGGCTTGCCTGGCGGCTCAGGCGCGCGTTTAGAAGGGCGAGAGCCATTTGCCCTGCCATTTGGGCGATGAAATCGTAGTGTTCAACGGCGATGGATACAAACGGAGAGGTGTATAAGTGAAGAAGAGCAACCGGCTGGCTGGATTGACTGAGCGGCAGGCACCAGCGGTTGAATGGCACTCCCGATGGGTTAGCTGGTGGATCGCAGCGGTAAAGACCGCGCGCAAGGCAGTCATACGACGAACCTGCTTCGCATTCGCTGATCTCGATCTCGGCCTGGTTAAGCGCCAGCAATTGTTGAGGGTTGTTATCAAATCCGGACCACGACTCGAGTTCGAATCCCTGGGTTTTTTCATTAAATATAAACAATCGAACGCCCAGCAGAGGCAGGAATGTAAATGGGAAAGCGCAAATCGTTTTGGTGAGGTCGGGCCAGGTTGTGCAGGCTGCCAATTTGCTCTCTAAGTCTTGCAGGAGAGACAGGCGGTTAATCGCGGCGTTCTTTTCGGCATACAGGCGGTTTACCACGTTCAGCAACAGCACAATACTGAATGGTAAGAGAAGACCTTCAAAAAAGACTTCGGCGGCCAGATCTATTATGTCAGGCACCAGGCTTTTGGTGATCGTCTCTAACAACTCCAGAGTAATCACCAGGAACACCAATATTATTATAAAAAGCCAGCGGTGTTTGGTGCTTTGAAAAAAGCGCATGAGATTTGCTGGATTCAAACCGGACCTGCCTTTATACAAGTACTACCGAAGCTTGTGCAGCTAGCTGCGATAAAAAATAATCGTGCAAAAAAAGATAGAGATTGGTTGTCCGATCATTTTATTAATAATTATGATAAATTATACCAACATTATACGGATGAATTATTAATATAGTTATAAAAAAGCGGTGTTTGAGGGCGTTAAAAGTGGATTAATTATTAATAATTGTGTAGAAACGGGAAATTAAAATAAGAAAAATTAATATTGCACTTCGTCCTTGGCAAACATTCAGCCGCAGAAAAATATCCATGAGAACCAGGGTTATCTGTTCAACGCTGGAACAAACAAGCTGAAACCGGGTGTGTAATGCAGCCGAATAACAAGCGTTGGATCAAAGTATGCACCAAAATACGCATCCTGGTGAGCAGGATCGATTGCGCCGCTGATCAGGTAATTTTCAGCATCGCCAAGCGCTAAGCTTCCGGCGCGCGCCAGAGTGGACAGGCGCACTCCTGTCACACGACCTGGATAGGTATAACTGCCGAAGAAGGCGATATCTCGAGATGGGTCAATCACAGCGCTTTGCAGCCCATTTTCACCGCTGTTCAGAGTAAGGCTTCCGACCCGACTGAAATCACTCAAACGAAGCTTTATCACCTGGCCAGGAGAGGTATCGGTGCCAAAATAAGCAAATCCGCCGGCAGGATCGATTAACGCGGACATCACATTCGCTTCTCCCGGCAGGAAAGAGACTGCACTAAACCGACTGAAATCGGAAAGGCGAACCTTGACTACCATTGCTGGGTCGGTGCGGGTGGAGAAATAGGCAAAGCCTGCTGTCGAGTCCAAGACCGCGCTTTCCAGGCCTGCCTCACCGCTGTTGAGCGGCAACGCAGATAGGCGAGAAAAATTCGATAAATCGATCTTGACTATTCGGCCAGGATTTAAATCCGTGCCAAAATAGGCAAAACCGGCCGTGATATCAATCAGTGAAGAGCGCAAATAATTTTCAAAACCTGCGGCGCTCAGGGTGATCGAATCGACGCGGCTGAAGTCGGCCAGGTTGATTTTTACCACTTTCGCGGGGCTGGTGTTGCTGCCGAAATAGGCAAAACCATGAATTGGATCAAGGACACCCGTAAAGAATGAGACTTCTCCCGGGTTAAGCGCCAGGCTTGCCACCTGGTTGAAGTCGGAAAGGCGCACCTTAGCGATGCGAGCCGGGGTTGTGTCAACCGCGAAATAGGCAAATCCGTTTTGCGGATCGACCAGCGTGCTGGTAACCCGTTTATCCCCCTGCGACAAAGTCAATGCTGACTGCCGTGCCAGGCTGCTGAGTTGGAGTTTCACCACTTTACCCGGTGAAGTGTAACTGCCTGCAAAACCACCATCATTGGCAGGGTCGAGCACCAGGGAACGCAAATTTGTTTCTGCAGCCAGGCTGAGGCCAGCGCTGCGGGTGAAATTGGTCAAGTTAATTTTCACAATACGGCCTGGATTTGTATCGCACACTGCGTATAGGTAAGTTCCGCTGTCTTCGATCGCTTCAGAAAAAACACCTTGTTCGCCGCTGTTTAATACGAGCGCATCAACTCGCTTGAAATCCGACAGACGCACACGGACAACTGGAGAACCTGAGGAGCCGATTTTGGCCTCCATGCCAAAATAAGCGTACAAACCAGCGGGATCCACAACTGCTGATCGAGCGCGTGACTCGTTTGAATTGAGCCAGAGCACGCCCTCGCGGCTAAAATTAGCCAGGTTGATTTTCACAACACCCGCTGGCGTGGCGTCCAGGCCAAAATAAGCAAAACTGTGAACAGTATCAATGGCAGAAGAAAGCAGAGCCAGTTCGCCTGGATTCAAAACCAGAGATCCAGAACGGCTAAAATTGGACAGGTTCACTTTGATAATTCTCGCTGGCTGGCCGCCGCCAACGGCCGTGCCGAAATAAGCATATCCGTTTGCAGGATCAATCACACCCGTGAAAACACCATCCTCGCCGGTTTGCAAAGTCAAAGCGCTGACGCGGGTGAAGGATGCCAGGGCCACTTTGATAATGATGCTCGGCTTGACGCCAGCTGCAAAATAGGCAAAGCCATGCGAGGCGTCCAGCAGGCTGACTGTCAGATTATCTTCGCCAGGGTTCAGTCTTAACACTGCCTGGCGCGTCATATCTGACAATCGCACTTTGACGATATACCCTGGAGCAGTCTGAGTGGCAAAATACGCAAAGCCATGCGCGCGGTCTATAATAGCGCTCATCAGGTTGTTTTCCCCCGGAAACAGCGCCATGTGATCACTGGCAAGGTACAGCGGTTGGCTGGCCTTGGGAGCAGTAAGATCCGCCAAAGTTGATGAGGCTGGAGCAGTCAATACAGCCAACAGCAATATGTGCACCCACAGACGTTTCAGCATGTGCACCCTCCCAAACCTGATTTTAACAATTTCCACATTGCTTTGACAATTAATTGAAAGAACTTCGACCCAATGATGCTGGGACACACTTCTCATCCACGATCGATGCGAAATCCTGTATACTACTATTGTCCATCACAAATTAAAACAAATCAAGCGGTTTCGGTTCTTTTCCTTAGCCAAAGGAGGATGTATGAACACGTTGAACCCCAGAACACAGCGAGCATTCATCAAGCCAGCAGAATTGGCGCGCGGTTTTTTGCCAATCTTGATCTGCGCGGTTTTGATTGGAGCAGTTTTTATTGCGACGAAACCTGTAGAAGGGGCAACCACCAGTTTTTCTCAAAACGCTCCCCAGCCAATTCTCATCCCGAAGGTGCCGATCGGCGTGCCTGCGCCGGTGGTGGACGGCGCGTGCAATAAGCTGGAATACTCCACCGGATTTTCAGCCTCTTTCAACGACGCCAGCCAGGTTACCGGCTCCGTGTTCTTGGTGCAGGACTCACAATACCTGTATGTCTGTGTGACGGGCGCGGCCGGGCAGAAAAATGACCGTTTTTACGCGGTCTATCTGAGCACTCAAAATAAAACGGTAGGGTTTGCAGGCCCTACCGATTATGCCTTGGATGTGGATATCCCTTCCGGCGCCCAGACCAGCGGTGTCGGCACCGGAATTGGCAACTACACCCCGGCAACCATTCCCGGCTGGAGCGCTGTGCCTGCCAGCGGCAATGCGGACAGCGCTGAATACAGCATCCCCCTGGCCCTGACTGGCGGCGCGTGTGGAGATAATTTCCGCATTGCTGTATATCACCATCGCCCCTTCAACCAGGGTGTGGATTATGGATGGCCGGGCAATCAGTGGTACGATCAGCCGGGGACATGGATGGAAGCAGTACTTTCTCAAAAAGCCTGCGGTTCAGGCAAGATTGCCTATGTTTATCGTGAAGACACGTACACTGCCGGAAAATTCAAAACCTTGCTGACGGCTAATGGCTACGGCGTCGATCTCATTCCTTTGAGTACCGTTACATCCACGATCTTCAGCGGCTACACTGCCATTGTCATCGCTCAAGACACTGGCAGCCTGGATCAGTGGGGCTCGACAGCCAGCCAGGTGGCTCAGATCACGGCAGGTGGCAAGCCAACTCTCGGTTTGGGGGAAGGAGGGTACGCCTTTTTTGGAAAACAAGGCAAATTCACCGGCTGGCCGCACGGATGGCACGGCCCGAATGATCGGGTGCTGGCGGTGAACACCGGCCTGGCTTATTTTCACGATCCTTATGATTTCAGCGGCTTGTTGAGTGATCCCCTGACGCTCTACACACTGCCGGTTAATGAAGTTGGGATATATCTTGTTGGCCAGCCGCCTGACGCAACCGCCTTTGGCATGGAGCCGCCGGCAGTGGTTAACGGCAATCCAGATCATGCGCCGCTGATTACCCAAAGCTGTGATGGATTGTGGGGTTTTTCCAACGGGCCGCAGGATATGACGACAGATGCGGGGCATTTGTTTGTCAATGCATTGAATTACCTGATCAAATACACCAAGTGCAACCCGCCGCCGGTGGTGCAGAATTGCGTCACCTTGACAAAGAGCGCCAGCCTGCCCTCCACGACGGTGCTTCACCCGGGAGATACCCTCAAATACACCCTGACAATCCAGGTGTTGGATAACCAGGCCTGCGCCGCCAGCCAGGCGACGCTGGTGGATGATATCCCCTACGGCTCGGCCTATGTGCCAGGCTCAGCGAGCGATGGAATCAGCCCGACACCTGAAGGAGCCTTAATCTGGACATTGAACCTGCCGGCTGGCGCGCTGATCACCAAGAATTTTTCCGTACATTTGACAGATAACGCTTGCGAGAATCTGAAGCTGGCAAATTATGCCAAATTATCTGCCAGCACGGGACTGTTCACCAGCAATACGGTTTCACACAATGTCGCCTGCCCGCCAGTGACGCCGGTCAACCATGAGCCGCCGTACGCCGAGGAAGAAGTCACCGTTTATCCATATCCTCTGCGAGCTGGAACTCCAACTCAGTTAAGCGCCCGCTTGCGCAATAATTCAGCGGCCTCGCAGACTGTGACTGTCACCTTCCAGACCAGCCCAAATAAATTTGGCATCGGATTGAACTTCACAGCCCTGCCTGTTCCGGGAAACCCCAGACTGGTCACCATACCCGCGCACGGTGTAATTGAAGTCAGGTTGAACTGGACTCCGGTTGTCAGCGGCTTAAACTGCATCCAGGTAAAAATCGAGGGGGCAGGTTACAACCCAATCTTTACACAACACAACCTGGATGTAGCTGAGAACCTGCGGCCTGGTGTGACGGACAGCCTTACTTTCAAAGTGGGCAACCCAACTGCAGCCTCTGGAGACATCCTGCTGGTTGTCGATAATACCTGTCCGGGCTGGACAGCGGTAATAATACCTTCGACATTGGCCGGGGTTGGGCCGAACGATACCGATATGCGCACGGCGACATTGCAAGTAACACCGCCCAGCGGCGGCATATTGGGCACAGGTTGTCATATTGATGTGCAGGGCTGGTTGAACGGCGTGTTGATTGGAGGCATACGCAAGTTGGATGTGCCGCCGGTGAATCTTCCGGCCGCCAACCCGCCCTGGGAAGAGATGGAAATCAGCACCCAGCCTGACCCGGCAGTGATCGGGCAGGTAAACCAATACTGCATCGAACTGCAGAATCCCTTGACCGTGACCAAAGTGGTCACCGTTACTTATGCTGAGGCTGATTTTGGCGCAGGGATAGGCTTTACGCCGGTTGGTTCCAGGCGCCTTGACCTGCCACCCAGCAGTCTCAACAAATACTGCATTAACTGGACGCCTGGGGTGGGCGGCACTCTGCACCGCTGTTTGCTGGTGACACTTTCGATGCCCAATTTCCGTGACCAGCACAGCCAGCGCAATATTGAAGCAGTGCGAGCAATGCCTGGCAGCACATCCGCTAGCTTTTCGGTCGGGAATACATCGCCATTCACACGCACACTGCAAATTGTTACCACTCCGATAGGGATGACCGGATTTATCATCCACATGCTGCCTGATCCACCGCCTGACCTGATGCCAGGGCAGATCGTTCCCTTCATGCTGCAGGTGCGCCAGGCGGCGTTTGATCTGCACACACCTTTTGTTGGCGGACAAATGTTTGGCGATACGGTGCGAGTAGAGGTGTCTGTTTACCTGGGCGGCGACCTGATCAGCGGTTTCACGGTGGAAATCAAGCCGTTTAAGATCACTTTGCCATACCTGTTCAAGAAATAAAAACATCCTGAATATGCCCCCAGCAGATCGTGCATATGCCGCTGGGGGCATATTTCATCGGCTCCCCGAAACCATCCAATCCATCCAGGGTTATATACATCTGGAGGGTCCACCGATTCATGCCTGATGCCGCCCCAACCCAACCAGTCTTATCGATTCGTGAGCTGAGGTTTCGTTATCGCGACAGGCCTCATCCAGCAATCGAGCATATTAACCTGGATGTACAGGCAGGTGAACTCCTGCTGGTTGCCGGCGCCAGCGGTTGTGGGAAAACCACTTTAATCCGCTGCATCAATGGGTTGACACCGCGCAGCTACAAAGGCGAGCTGGAGGGTGAAATTGAGTTGCTGGGCCAGCCAACCAGAGGAATGCCGCTGGCGCGCATTTCCCAAATGGTCGGCACCGTATTGCAGGATCCCGAGCGGCAAATCTTGGGTTCAAAAGTGCTCAATGAAGTGGCGTTTGGGATGGAAAACCTGGGATTATCGCGCACCGAAGTACGCCAGCGCGCCATGCAGGCGCTCCAAGAGCTAAATATCATGCACCTGAAAGACCGCCAGACATTCAGCCTGTCTGGCGGTGAAAAGCAAAAGCTAGCACTGGCGGGCGTGCTGGCGCTGCGGCCAAAACTGCTGTTGTTAGATGAGCCGCTAGCCAGCCTGGACCCTGCCTCAGCCCAGGAAACCCTGGCTGCCGTGCGCCGCCTGGCAGACCAGGGCCTGGCGGTGATTATGGTTGAGCACCGTGTAGAAGATGTATTGTATATCCGGCCTGACCGAATATTGTATATGCAAGACGGCCAGGCGCGATATCTGGGGGATGTAGAAGGGTTGAGCAGAGTGGTGGATCTCAAAGATGTCAAGCTGCCGGCTGAGCTGGTGCTGGAGCGGGCAAAGAAGATGGAAGCGCCTGTTTCTTTGGATATATTACCCGGGGGAAAATTGCCCCACGGCGAGCCTCCACAAAGCAACCTTCCGCTGGTGAGGTTCGAGCATGTTTCATTTTATTATGATCCTGAGGCGCCGGTGCTGAAGGATGTCAACCTGGAAATCCGGCGCGGCGATGTAATTGCCGTGCTCGGGCCTAACGGCGCTGGCAAAACAACCTTTGTCAAGCATGCCATTGGTTTGCTGAAACCACGCGAAGGCCGTGTGTTGGTGGAAGGCCGCGATACGCGGCAGATATCTGTGGCGCAGGTGGCGAGCACATTGGGTTATGTGTTTCAGAGCCCCAGTCACATGCTTTTTGCGGCGACCGTGGCAGAGGAGCTGGCCTTTGGGCCGATGAACCTGGGCCATGCCAAGGCGGAAATCGAGCGTGACAGCCGCGAAGCACTGCGGATTGTGAACCTGAGCGGCTTAGAAAAAGACCCTCCGCTGGCGCTTTCCTTCGGACAGCAAAAACGGGTATCGATTGCGGCCGTCCTGGCGATGCGGTCGCGCATCCTGGTGATGGACGAACCCACAGCCGGGCAAGATTACCGCAATTACACCGAATTCATGGATGCCATTGTGCAGCTGCCCAACTTCGAGGCGATTTTGTTCATCACCCACGACATTGACCTGGCATTGGTGTACGCCAACCGAGTATTGATTGTGGGGGATGGGCGCATCGCGGCGGATGCGCCGCCGCAGGTTGCGTTGAGTGATTTCGAGCGCCTGTTGCAAGCTCGCCTGGTTCCAAGTTCGCTGCTGCGTTTAAACGTGAAATATTTTCCTGTATCCCAACGGTTTCAACGCGCCGAGTCGTTGGCGCATATTCTGCATTAAAAGGAGAGTACTGATGGATCGTAAATTGGTTTCTGTAATCGGAGCCCTGGCGGCAGTGTTGGTGTTTTTCTTGTTGATCATCTATGTCGGCCCGATGTTCAACAAAAGCCTGGCGCTTGACCAGACAGCCGGCTTGCGGTTTTTCTTTGTGGGCATCGGCTTGCTGATCGTGTTCGGTGTGTATTGGGCTACTAAAGGCAGCCCGGCCTGGGAAGTGGGCACGCGCGAAGTAGTTTACATGGCGATTGGCGCGGCGCTGTATGCTGTCTTATCCTATTTGTTCAATGGCACTGTGTTTGCTGTTCCCTCGCTCAGCCAGGTGGCGCTGCGGCCGGCAGTCGCTATCCCAATGTTTTTCGGTTACACTTTTGGACCGGCAGTAGGTTTCTTTACCGGCGCAGTGGGTAACATGTTTGGGGATGCAATCACTGGTTTTGGGCTTTCGCCGCAGTGGAGCATCGGCAACGGCTTGATCGGGATGATTTCGGGCATGGTCATGCTGTTCAGTGACAAGAAAAAATCGATGGATTTGGTGCTTTACATTTCAGGCGCAATCGCTATCTTAGGCCTGGTGCTGTATCTGCTCAATTCTAGCCAGGTGAACATGATGTTTTTCGACGCGGCCAACAACATCTTTGGCGATGCACCAATTTCGCTTTTTGCAGGCGTGTCCGGTGTGATTGGTTTTGTGCTGGTGCTGGCAGTGCGGTTCGGTTTTGCCAACAATGAAGATATTGCTGCTGCGGTTGTGTGGGGCGCTTTAGGCAACTTCCTGGGATTGGGTTTTGCTGCGATCTCGGATATTTGGATCAACGGTTTTCCGCCCCAGGCGGCCCTGGTCGGCGAATTCCTGCCGGCGGCTGGTCCAAACCTGATCTTCGCGGCCATTTTGGTGCCCGCCCTGGTCGCCGCCTATGCGGCTTTCCGCCGCCAATCTGGCCGATAAACCTTATTTTGGCTGGGATGAGTGGTGCCGCTCATCCCAGCCTTGATGAACCATGTTAGTCACCTGGCGATACCGACAGCGCAACTCCATCATCCAGAGCTTTGATCCACGCGCCTGGTTGATCTTTTTCATTTGTTTCTTTAGCTCAACCCTGATGTTCTGGGATGTGCGCTACCTGGCAGTGTTCTTCTGCATCTCATGGGTATGCATCCTGACTTCTCAAGTAACGTGGGCAGAAAGCAAGCGCGCCTGGCTGTTTATCGGCGCTTTCATTTTGGTTTACGCAGGACTGACTTTTCTAACCGGGCGGGGCGGGATGGAAGTGTACCAGAGCGAGACCCTGCTGGCGCGCCTGGAAGCGCCTTTCACCATTTTGGGCTGGCGCCCGGCAGTGGATGTGACAGAACAGCGCATTTTTTTCGCCATCAGCCAGTTCATGCGGGTTTTCAGCATCGCCAGCCTGACCATCCTGATACCTTACACGCTTAACCCTGCATTATACGGGGTGACTTTCAGGGGCTTGGGGCTGCCGGACAAAATTGCTTATGCCATGGATTTGACCATGCGCTTTATTCCATCCTTCGGCCGGGACTTCCAGCTCACTTTGGATGCACAGCGGGCACGAGGCTACGAGATCGAAAATCTGAAGGGTGGCTTGGCGGCGCAGGTGCGCAAACTTATTCCATTGATTGTGCCGGTCACTATTCATGCTATGATCGCCAGCGAAGATATCATTGATGCGATGGATTTACGCGCCTTCGGCACTGGCCCGCGCACCTGGTTAGAAGAACTGCATTATACCCGGCGCGACAGGGTATTAATGTGGAGCGGCGCAGCGCTCTTTATCGTTTGCCTGGCGCTGAGCCTGTTCGGTTTTGGAAAATTTTGGGTGCCCTAGCTGATCTCAACCGCCGCTGATCACGCTGATTAATTCCACCCGTTCACCGGGCAGCAGGATTTGATCGGCGGTGATCATCGTCCCGCCGCGCACTGCCAACACCTGTTCGGGCAGTAAGTCCAGTAAGCGCAAGGCTTCGCAGAGGGTCTGGTTGGCTGGGACAGTATAATCTTTCAAACGGTATGACAGAATGGCAGAGGGATCATTCATGTGAGATTCACCCTTTCCTGGCACAATCCATTGCGGACTGTGCCAGGAATGTTTTCGGGTTTGTTAATTCCCGCAGGGTGAGACATTCCTCCAATTCATCACAAGATCATTGATCATCTGGATGCCATTTGATCCGTAGCTAAGTGTCAAGGTACGGTTGGCAATTTCGCCGCAAGCAGAATCTTTTTCAACGAAGTCCCAGGCGCCCAGAGCGTATTTGTACTCGATTTGGGTTGTCTCCTTGCCTGTCAGGGTAATTGTCCAGTGCGTGGCATCGATCCTGGTGAGTGAGACACCGGCCGGGTCCCACTGGGGCAGACCGCCGTCCAGGCGATCGAGGAAACCAGCGATGTACACATTCTTGCCGGTGCCATCTGTCGATGTGGGTACGGTCACATTCAAAGTGATTGTCACAGTACGCAGTTGAGCCGTGGCAGAAACTTCGTTCGAGAAGCCGGAGCGGTTGAAGGAATAATCGAGAGCGCGCACGACATAGCGGTATGTGCTCCCTTCAGTCACATTGGCATCGCTGTATGAGGTGCCTGTGAGGCGAGCCAACAAAATGAAGGGCTCACCCGGGGCTGGCGACCTTAGGACTTCATAACCGTAAAGGCTGGCATCTCCCTGCACCGAATCCCAGGCGAGATCGATGGCGAAAGGTGATGAACCGCTGACCAGCAGGTTTGTGGGTGCGGCAGGTGGGGTGGTATCTCCGCTGGAGAGGACGGTCAACTTTCCGGGATTGGAGGGTTGAGCGCCAGAAGCGATTGGTCCGTTCAGGTCAGCGTACAGCCAATCACGGCCGTTGGTGGTAGAGTAACGATAAACATAATCAAAGCTGCCTGTGGTTTCGGGCAGGAAACTGGCGACAAATTCATCGTTGTTACCCGAGTTGGAATTGAAGCCGGCTTCCACCCATGTCCAGGCGGCAGAGCCGGTGGGGTTGGAGCCAAGCGGTCCAAATCCTACCTGGGCGCGTAAACCTGGCGTCGGTCCGGGCTGATCGGTGTAACCGTTGATCCAGACCTGGCCGTAGATGTTCGCGGTGCGATTGACTACGCTGATCGTGTGGCTCACCGTTGGCGGCCATTGGAGATTCGCCCAGCCAATGGAAAGGTGCGGCATGCCGCTGGTTTCTCCGGAGAAAGCGCTTTCGTTGCCTGCGCTGTCCAGCGCAGTGACTACATAATAAAACAATTGGGTGTTGCGTAAGCCGGCATCGCTGAAGTTCATTTGGGTGAGTGGAGCGCTGTTCACCCGGATCCAACCACCCCCGCTGACCGGGCTGCGGTACAGGTTGTAAGCCACAGCTCCGGGGACTGAGTTCCAGGCCAGGCTCAGGCTGCCATCACCTTCATTTGTTACCGATAAACCGGTGGGAGCGACTGTTGGAAGCAGATCGACTTTGGCGGCTGTAGCGAGCAGCCAGGCGCTTTGCGGGTTTAGGGTGAGGCTGATTTGGCCGCCTGCTACGGCGAGTCTGAGACTGCCGCTGTTAGCCACGCCGTACAGGCTGCTGAAGCGCACACCGTCCGGGACATAGCCTGCGAGGGGAATGGAGACTGTTTGAACTGCCGAGCTGCGATTAATCACCACCAATGCCGCCTGAAAGGCGGTTTTGCGCCCATAAGCGACAATTTCAGAGGCGTCATTCGTGAAAAGGATGCGGAAATCGCCAGACGTCAAAGCTGAATTGGCCTTGCGCAGGCGGGCCAGCGCCTGGTAATGGGTGTACAGGGCGAAATCGGGTTGACCACCTTTGTCCAACCAGGGGTAAGTGCGGCGGTTGTCTGGGTCGTCATTGCCTGTCATGCCAACCTCGTCGCCATAATAGATCGTGGGCGCTCCGGGTAAGGTGAACTGGATCAGTGATGCGATTTCCTGGCGCTGTTTTCCAACCGTCAGGTTGGCGGCGTTGAACTCTTTTTCGGCACGATTATTGGACCCAGGGGTCACCACCCACAGCAGGCGGGCAGTATCGTGGCTGTCGAGCAGGTTCATCAAAGAGTAGAATGTGGCATCGGGGTAATCTTCACGGATCGATGCCAACCGGTTGGCAAATTCTGAGACGCTCAGGACGCGCCCGCTGTCGCCGAAACCTTTCCCATCATAAGGACCGGCGCTGAGTAAGCCCATGACAGCGTCACGCAGGCGGTAGTTCATCGTGGTATCAGCGCGGTCGCCGCGCAAGAAGCGCAGCAGTGTGCTGTCTTTCTGCCACAACTCACCAATGATCAGCGCATTGGGATTTTCAGTCTTCACAGCGCTGCGGAAAGCTTCCCAGTAACCGGTTGGAAAAGAGGGGTCGCCCATCACATCCAACCGCCAGCCAGAAGCGCCTGCATCCAACCAATGTTTGGCAACACTGTCTGTGTTGTTGATGAAATAATCCTGCACTTGCTGTAGAGTTTTGTTCAAAACGGGGATGGTGTCGAAACCAAACCAGCCATCATAGGTGGCCGAATTCGGACCGCTGGCGCCAGCGCAAGGACCGCTTCCGGCGGCGACGTTATGGAACGTGAACCAGGAACGGTAAGGGGAATTGAGCGACTCGCAGGCGCCCAGGCTGGCATAGTGACTGTACCGATCAAAAAATGGGCTGTCCGATGACATGTGGTTAAACACCCCATCCAAAAGGATACGGATTCCCAACTTGTCGGCATGCCTGACCAATTTATCCCAATCCTCTTGCGTGCCAAAGGCCGGGTCGATGCGGTAATAATTTTGGGTGTCATAGCCGTGGTTGGAGCCCGCGTCAAAAATGGGGTTGAAATACAGCGTGTTCACGCCCAGGGTTTTCAGGTAATCCAGTTCCTGGTCAACTCCTTTCAGGTCACCGCCATAATAATCACGACCGCGGGGAGTTTCAGGCTGTCCAACACCCCAGGGAGGAGGGGGGCCGTAACGCCAGGTGCATGTTGCGGCAGCATCTGAATAGCCGCGGCAGTAGCCTTCGGGCAGGACGCCCCAGGGAAGTTTTAGCACCGGGTCATCGTAACGCACAGCGCCGGTTTGCAAATCGTTGCGAGGATTGCCGCTGCGGAAGCGGTCGGGAAAAATCTGGTAAATCACAGCGTTTTTTGCCCAGGCAGGCGCCTGGAATGTCGGATCATAGAACATCAACGCATAGCTGTTGTCTACCACACTGTCACTTGGGCTGCCCAAACCGCCATCCAAGGCGGCTGTGTCATCGGCGTAGTACGCTTTTTTGGTGCCGTCAGTGATGATAAAGCGGTACCAAAAGTTGTCTGGCGCGGCATTCGAGAGGGTGTAAGCCCAGAAGTCGCACGTGTAAAGCAAACCAGGTTGGTAACATGAGACATCACTGGCGGCCAGGCTCATATTCTCGATCCGCTGAGCTCCAGCATTCAAATCGTACAGGCGCACTTGAACACCGGTCACATCATTGTGGTAGGTGCGAAAACGCAGGGTGACAGAGGTGCCAGCCGGAACGGCTCCGCCAGGCGTGCGGTAGAGTGTATCGCGAGAATCGTGCCGCAAGCCATCCCACCAGATATCATTATCCGGAGACGGACCGGGAGATTTGACACTGATATCCAGCACATGGTTAGATGGTGTGTATTTAAACGTCACCGTGGAACCTGGCATCTGGACAGTGAAAGGAATATTGGCGCCGTTTGGAGCACCTCCCTGGCCGTAATTTTCGTTCCAGCTTTCATTGATAGCTGCTTTGGCTTCGTAACTGCCCGGGGGTATGCTGGTGGTGCTGAATGAGTAGACGCCAGAACCGGAGGGATCCTCCAACCAGGAGCGCAGGCAGTCTGGCATCCAATCGGTAGGGCAGCCCAGCTCGCTCTGGTAACTGCCAGGAGCTGTGACGATGACATCATTGACACTGCTGGTGATCCAGTTGGTTTTGTGATCATAATAGAATTTGACCGTCCCTGGTGAGGCCAGGTTCAGGTTGATATTTGCTCCATTCGGCGCAGCATTTGCGCCGTAATTTTCGTTCCAACTATCATTGAGAGCCACTTTGTATTGGTAGGCGCCGGCTGGGAGTCCCCAGGTACCCTGCCAGACATCATCGCTGGCGTCGTAAGTCAGATGGGACACAGCGCAGGCGGGGTCCCAATCAGTTCCACAGCCAAGCTCACTTTGCAAATCGCCCACCAGAGTCACTGAAGCAGGGTCAGGTGTGCCCGAACCGGCGGCTGCCGGTGAGAGCGGCAGGCAAGCTAAGGCCAGGCTGGCTATCACCAACAGATTAATGGCAGTGCCAGGAAACGATCGGACGTTGTGCATTTTGTTCATTCCTCTACTCCTGAAAAATTGAGACCCTATTGGTCAGAATTATACTTCCCACTTGAATCAGGTGTCAACGGTTGCTTAAGATAAAAAAACACCACCGGAGGATAATCCAGGCGGTGGTGTTTTGGAGGTTAGCCTGAGATGGCCTGGAACAGACCAATTGGTGCACCGCCTGGTTCACGCACATAGGCCAGATAGCCCATGCCGGGAATCACATCCTTGGGCATGATGATGGCGCCACCATTGGCCAACACTTTTTCAATGGTAGCGTCGAGATCATCGACGCCAACTGTGTTGACAGTGGCTTTGAATTCGTTAGCGGCGCCGCCCAAACCGCCATCGATGCCGGGTTGAGCTGGGTCGCCAGTCATAATGAGCCAGTAATTCATCTCTGGCGAGCCGTACTGCTCAAATTTCCAGCCAAAGACAGTTTCATAGAATTTGCGGCTGGCGGCTGCGTCAGTTGAGGGTAATTCGAAATGGACAATGCGTGACATGGTTTTCTCCTTTGGTTTATTTGGATGAATCTTATGTGTTAAGTCAAGTATAATATAGAACATGTGTTCTGTAAAGGTGCAGTTTCCGCTTTTTTTGAAACTGAAGCTGATCGATTGGCACAATTTCGTTTGTATTGTAAGATAAAAGACAAATTATCCGAAATTTACAGGCAGGCAAATCATGAAAAATCAGCTGCGCACGTTCGGCATCCTGGCGGCTTTTGCCATTTTGTTTCTCTTCTTGGTTCAGGCGGTTACCACTTTCGTGGAGTCAATTTATATCCTGGATTTGATGAACACATCATTGGACGAGAAAGCGGCGGGTGTGCTGTTCTTTTTTTCGCCTGTGATGCTGTTCTTAATTGATCGCCAGCGCAGCCGCACTGTTGGCTGGGTTTGCCTGTTTATACTGGTAGTCGGGCGCGGCTTGCTGCCTTACCTGGACACGGCCGGGCGCTTGCTGGCTGGGGGCATGGCGGCTGGCGCAGGGTTGGTGCTCCTGCCGTTATGGCTGACGACGACCCAGGAGGTCGTTGACGACCACGCCTGGCTGGCGCCCGCCCAAGGTTTAGCGCTGGGCGCTGTGGCATCTACTCTGCAGCGCAGTATGTATGGGTCGCTGGATATCTCGCTGGCCGGCACTGGCAGCATTTTGGGCTGGCTGGAAGCGGTCGGATTGGTTCTTCTTTATCTAATCTGCAAGCCTGTGGATCGGTTTGACAGGTCCTGGGAAACTGATAATCGGACCAATAAGAAATTGGCCCCAGCGATGGCCGGCACAGCATGTATCCTGGCGCTGTCTCATTTCGTCTTTTTTTCACCTGGTGTGCTGGCGCGCTGGGCAGATGCCAATTATCCTCTGACCACCAGCCTGGCAAGCGGAATGGCGCTGGGGTATCTGGTCTTCAGCCTGTGGCAGCCGGGCCGCCTGGCAAAGATCTCGCCAGGGCTCGTATTGTGCTGGAACGTGGCGTTTGCTTTCGCCATCGGCGCGGCCGCTATCATCAATACACCGATATTTCCTCAAGATCCGACGAATGCTGCCCAGGTCGCATTTCCGGCTGGCATTTGGCAGCAGGGTTTTCTGTGGTTGGCTATTCTACTTTCGCCTATCATCTACCACGACCTGGCGATTTTTGGCGCTGTGCTGGTGGAACAAAAGCCTGCCCCCAGACAGCTCGCGGGGGGATTCCTGTGGGGAATTTTTTTGTGGGTTGTGATGATTTTCCTGAATATCTTCTCCAACGTCTGGGGCTATGTCGACCCGGTCAGCACACCCTGGCGAGGGAAGTATTGGCTGCCGTTCTTTATTTTGGCAGGGCTGGCAGGGTGGCTGGCCTGGCAAACAGAGAGAGGCAATCCTGGCCGACCTGCCAGTGGTACAGCCATTACGAAAAAAACAGGCATTGCGCTGGCGGCAGCCAGCATCGGAATTGCAGGTTTTATCCTATTTCTCACACTCAGCGGGGAACCGCACGCCCGGCCGCCGGATGGGAAGCAATCATTGGTGGTGATGACATACAACATCCAGGAGGCGAATGATGGGCGGGCTCAGCGATCTTATGATCGCCAACTGGCGCTGATCCGCAAGATCAATCCAGACATCCTGGCGCTGCAGGAGAGCGACTCGGCGCGCATCTCTTTGGGCAACAATGATTATGTGCGCTTTTATGCCAGCCAACTGGGCTATTTTAGTTATTATGGACCGCCGACACCAGCCGGCACTTTCGGCACTGCTTTGCTGTCGCGTTACCCGTTGGAAAACCCAGCGGTGATCTACTCATTCAGCGACAGCGATGAGATCGGTACGACACGCGCCGAAATTATGCTGAATGGCAAGAAGCTGAAGATTTTTGACGTTCATCCAGACGGGTCACCAGCCGCCGACGAGGCTTTTGCCCGGGCGTTGATCGAGCAAGTGAATATCAGCGGGACGGCGATTGCGCTGGGCGATTTTAACCTGCGGCAGAGCGAGCCAGCTTACCAGCAAATTGCTCATGTGTTGGTGAACGCCTGGCTGCAGGTCTACCCAAGCGGCATTAACCCACAGGGTCTGGATATGTCGGGCGATAAACGCATCGACCATATTTTCCTATCACCAGACCTGACAGCAATCAATGCATTTTACCTGCCGCCGCCAGAATCAGCCACCGACCATCCGGCGCATTGGGCAGAAATCCGTTGGAAATAACTCTTATGGGTGATATGCCTTGAAAACAAGCACCGCGTTGTGACCTCCGAAGCCAAAAGAATTTGAGAGCACGATCTCAGCCTGAGCCTGGCGGGCGGTGTGCGGAATATAATCCAGATCGCAGTCTGGATCGGGTTGTTCTAAGTTGATCGTCGGCGGAAGGCAGCCGGTGCGCAGCACTTGAACGCTGATCACCGCTTCCAGAGGACCGGCGCCGCCCATTAAGTGACCGGTCATCGATTTGGTGGAACTGACAGGCAGGTGGTCGGCGTATTCACCGAAGGTGCGCCGGATGGAGCGCGTCTCAGACGTGTCACCAAGGGGAGTGGAGGTGCCATGCGCATTGATATAAGATACATCCCGGGGCGATATACCAGCGCGCTGGATGGCAAGCAGCATGCAGCGTGCTGCTCCCAGCCCTTCTGGATCTGGCGCGGTGAGGTGAGCCGCATCACTATTGGCCGCATAACCTGCCACTTCAGCCAGTGGTTGAGCGCCACGCTCGAGAGCGAACTCCAGGTCTTCAAGAACCAGGAGAGCTCCGCCTTCTGAGGCGACGAAGCCATCGCGCTGGATATCGAACGGCCGGCTGGCGCGTGCCGGATCGTCATTTCGGCGAGAAATAGCCCGGATGCAGTCGAAAGCATCCATTGTCAGGGGCGTCAAACCGGCTTCAAAACCGCCCGTGAGCATGGCGCGGGCGTGGCCGCGGCGAATCGTTTCGAAGGCCTGCCCGATGGCGTCGGCGCCAGAAGCGCAGGCTGAGCTGACGCCCAAGTTCGGTCCTCGAGCACCTGCCCGGATGGCAACATTAACAGCAGGAGCATCGATGGTGATGGCATTCGTAAAGAATGGGCTCAATCTGCCCGGGCCTTTCAAGCGCAGATCCTCATGCGCCTGGTTGTGCGTGGTGACGCCGCCGCCGCCCGAACCGATAATGGTTCCCACATCATCTGCATTGTGCGCACCGATCACCAGGCCGGCCTGCTCCTGGGCTTCGACCAGCGCGGCCAGCGAAAATTGAGTGAACCGGTCGATGCGCCGGGCTTCGCGCGCCGGCATGTAATTCAATGGGTCGAAGCCATGCGCCTCGCCGGCGATATGCACATTGAAAGGAGAAGAATCATACAAGGTAATTGGGCCAATGCCCGAGCGGCCTGCGACCAGGTTTTGCCACATCTCCGATACATTCAGACCGACCGGAGAGATCACACCCATACCTGTTACAACGACGCGGGTTTCTGATTTCATATTCCTCCTAAAGAGTATAGATAATTTTATACCCTTTTTTCGAAATCAAAGCAACCAGTGTGGCCAACTGGTGGACTGGTGATGAGCAAAAAAGTGTTCTCAATTTAGGATAAATACAGAATCGTGGGCAGTTACAGAACCAGGGCTAGTTCATCCGTCATTTGTCTTTATAGAATCTAAGAAGAAATCAACAATCCAGGGATTGATCAGTTCTGGGCGCGAGACATGCGGCTGGTGACCACAGTTGGCTACAGAACGGCCGGCTGCCAGAGGCAGTTGGCGGACCAGGCTGGGGAATGAGTCTGGAGCGAGCGTCAAATCGCGTTCGCCCCAAATGACCAGAGAGGAGTGGTTGATCTGCGCCAGGTGGGAAGTCAGATCCTGGGCAGTTGCAGGATAATGCATTACTTGAGCGGCAGAGCGTTTGTAATCTCCTGCGATCTGGCGGCGCACGTCTGGTGGAAAATTATTGGTTGTCCAGGGATCGAGCCCAATAATGCTGTTGATTAACCACGCTGGAGAATAACGCACAGCTTCTTCAGCCAGGCGCGGCTGGCGAAACACAAGGCGAATCCAGGCGCTGAGCTGACGTTTGCTGTAAAACGGGTCGAGCAGGACCATACGCCTGACCAGGTGAGGCCTGCGGAGAGCGAGCAGCATAGCGAGGTGACCGCCCAAAGAATGCCCGACGATGAAGAACGGATCCGTCTCAGGCAGGCATTCGAGCCAATCGGCGATCACTGCATATAAAACCGAGGTGGTGTACAAAGCCGGGTCTTCTGGCTTGGCTGATTCACCATGTCCTAACAGGTCGGGAGAGTAAACGCGAAAACCGGCGTCTTCCAAATCGCTGGATAACCAGATCCAGTCACAGCGTGAAGCGCTCAAACCGTGGAGCAAGATGACCGGGGGGCCGTTTCCGGTGCATGTGTATTTAATCAGTTGTTTTTCCATAATATTCAACTCGCCGAGCGAGCTCTCGGCGCAGTACTTTGCCGATAAAACTGCGCGGAAATTCATCCAGGAAAATCACCAGGCGGGGCGCCAGTTCGGGAGGCAGGCGCCGGCGGGCATAACCGATCACAGCTTCGCTGGTCGGTCGCTCGCCGCGTGAAATGATGAAAGCAATCGGTTGACCGGCGACTGCCACGACAGCAGCCTCTTTCACCTGGGGAATTTCGTATAACACTTCCTCGACATCTCTTGGGAAGGCTGGTTGGTCGGGCTTATCAGCGTACCACATATCCGTTTTGCGAGCGATGATTCGAAAATAACCTTCCTCGTCCATTTGAGCCACATCCCCGGTCAACAGCCAACCATCTGGAGTGATCACCTGGCGGGTGGCCTCGGGGTTCGCCCAATAACCCATCATCACCTGCGGCCCACGCACTGCCAACTCGCCGATTTGGCCGGCGGGAACCGGGTCGCGCCCATGGATTAAATCCACCAGGCGCGCTTCAGTGGAAGGCAGAGGAACGCCAATGCTGCCGACTTTGCGCACGTCGTTCAACGGATTGGCGTGAGTCACCGGCGAGGCTTCGGTTAATCCATAGCCTTCCACTAACCGACCCTTGGTGAGTTTCTCGAAAGTCTCCTGGACTTCAACGGGCAAGGGGGCAGAACCGCTCAGACAGGCGCGAATGGATTGGATACCGAAGCGGCGCACACCGGGGTAGTCGTTGATCGCCAGGTACATGCGCGGCACGCCTGGAAAGATGGTTGGGCGAAAAGCCTGGATCGTTTTTAAGATATCGGCTACTTCGAAACGTGGTTTGAGAATCAGCGTCGCGCCCAGCGCGACGGGGGTGAGGAGCGCTGTCAGCAGACCATAGGAATGGGCGAACGGCAAAACGCTCAAAAACCGTTCGCGGCCCTCGCGGGCATCGGGAATCCAGGAACGAGTTTGCAGGGCGTTGGCGATCAAGTTGCGGTGAGAAAGCATGACACCTTTGGCTTCTGCGGTGGTGCCGCCGGTGTAGGCAATCACTGCCAGGTCTTTTCCACTGGTGTTGATCAGAGGGCGGCTGGCAGGGCGGTTTTCCAGGAGGCGGCGAAAGAGGTACTCTTCAGGTTTCAGCCAGGCAGTGGATGAATAAGCGCCGGGGTTTCCATTAGATGCAGGTGGATTTCTTGAGCTGGCAGATGAAACAGTCGGTTCGGCAGATTCATTCGATTCGGTACTGCCGAATTTGCGCGTAGACTCAGCTTCTGTCTGTGCAAGGTCTGATTTGGGCAGGATGCCTTTTAACCGCATCAACCACCGCGCCAGGCGGGGCAGGTATTCGATCGGATCGCACCAGATGATCTGGAAAGGCGAGGATATACCAGCCTCGCTGGGCACATCGGCAGAGGGCAGCTCCAGGCGCGCCTGGTCCAGCATAGATCGCACCATCTTGCGCTGGCTGGCAAGGCCCACCGCAATACGCGCACCGCTGTCGATGACCAGGCGCGAGAGTTCCTCGGGCTTTGTGCCAGGAGGGGGGAGGGTGACCACGCCGCCGGCCTTGAGAGAGCCGAAAAAAGCGATCACTGTTTGGGGAAGATTGGGCAGAAGAAGCATAATGCGCTCGCCGGGCTGCAAGCCCAATTCCACCAGGGCATGGGCAAAACGGTTCGTCTCCAGGTCCAGCCGGCGATAGGTCATCACGCGGCCTTCAAAAATGAAGGCCGGGTTGAGTGGGAAGCGGCGGGAGGCAGACTCAACCAGGCGTGGTAAATTGGCATTTGGCACTGCAATGGTGTAAGGTACGCCATCGTCATAATGCGACAGCCAGGGACGTTCACGCACCAGGGCAGCGCGTCGCGCCGCCAATTCGATATCGGAAGCTTCGCGCCAGGAGCGTTTCCCAGCATTGGTAAAGCGCTCGATAGCCCGATTCACCGCAGCGCGCCGCTCCAACATCACCATATGGCCGGAAGCACCGACATCAACTTCCTCTGCGGCTGGAAAAGTGCGAGCGACAAGCTCGAAAGCGGGGCGGTCGAGCACGAGATCCAGGTGACCGCGAATGATCAAGACTGGCAGGTTCAGACTGCGAAACAAGTCCCAGCCTTTCCAATCTCGCACTGTGTTGGCATACCAGGCTTTTAGCACATGCGGAGGCGCGCCCAAAGGCGCAGGCGCAAATGGCACCAGAAGGGAGGCGATGCGCGCCGGTACTTTCAAAGCCAGGCGAATTAACGGATTGAGACGAAACTCCCCAGCAGAAGCAACCAACACCAGGCGCTCAACCTGCTCGGGGTAGGCGGCGGCATATTCGGCCGCGACAGCCCCACCGAAGGAATGACCCACCAAAATGAACCGGCCGTTTATTCCCAGGCGTTCCAGGCTGGTATGAATATCCAGCAGTGTGTCAGGCATGGTGTACTCGGAGTGCGGCCGCGAAGACTGCCCATGACCCCGCAGATCGAGCGCGATGGCCCGATTTTCCTGCCCGAAATATGCCATTTGATACTGCCACTGGGATGCTCGCCCGCCAAAGCCATGTAAGAAGACGAAGGTGCGCTGGGCTTGCTCTGGAGCGATGTCTATCGCTGATAGGCGTACTTCTGGGCGTGTGGAGATTAATACTTCTTTGCGATAGAGTTCCAGGTCAGTATCCATTCGTTAAAGTTTATCACAATTATCTGAAAAGCTCCGCGAGCCTGAAGACCCAAAGGAAAGCCATATTCAATTCTCATTGATTGCGCCTAAAAAGATGGTATTATTCCACATTAATCTTCCAATGCTGGAGAAGCTAATCGTTCAGATGAAGAAGGAGTCGGAAAATGAATCATAGAGGGCACAATATCTACCAAAGAAAGTTTGTCATTCAAGCTTTCCTGGTCCTTACTCTGCTTTTCAGTATGCAGGGATCGGTCGTAAACATAGCCAGCGCCCAGACTGCGCAGCCTCAATCTGTGCTGGCTGGCACAGATATCAGCAGTGGCCCCAGTGTGGTCGCAATTCACAGAGATGGTTCGGTTGCCGGTTTGCCAGACGTGCCCACTCCGGCGTATATTGAACCGGGGTTAAATGATCCGGTGTTCTTGAAAACGCCGCCTGGGCTGGCGCCGACCAAGATCGACGCGCCGGTGGCGCCGAATATGCCAACGCCAACGATTAATTTCGAAGGCATCAAATTAGATGACAACTGCGGTGGCTCCAACTGCGGCGGCGGTTTCCCGCCAGACACAGTTGGGGATGTCGGACCCAGCCATTACATTGCGGCGGTCAACACGGCTGTAGCCATTTACAACAAGACCGGAACTCAACTGGCATTGTTCAGTTTCAACCAGTTGTGGAATGGGGCAGCCAGCGGCACTTATTGCGACGCCAATAACGAGGGAGACCCTACGGTGGTGTATGACCCCATCGGCGACCGCTGGATTATCGCCGATTTTGCCTTCACCAGTGCAAGCGTGGCTCCTTTCTATGAGTGCATCGCAGTGTCCAAGACAAATGATCCGGTGAACGGCGGTTGGTACCTGTATGCAATTCGAGGCGATGATGCCAGCCATGTTTTTTTTCCTGATTATCCCAAAATGGGTGTGTGGACCGACGCCCTCTACATGACTGCCAACATGTTCAACAGCGCATTAACTTTCGCAGAAGTGCGGGTGTGGGCATTCAACCGCCAGCAGTTGGAAAGCGGCACAGCAACCTCAATTATTATCGATACAAACTCGAATGCAAGATTCAGTTTCCTGCCGGCTACGCTGCGCGGCACACGCCCGCCAGACGGGCGTGACGAGTTCCTGGTGGCCGAATCGACTACCCTATATGCGTACGAGGTATATAAATTTCACACCGATTGGGTGACGCCAGCCAACTCCACCTTTACCGGACCGACAAATGTCACCCAAACCAGTTACACCGTTCCCGGCACTGTCATACCTCAACCTGGCACAGCGACTCGCCTGGATTCTTTGGGTGAACGGATGATGATGCAGGCGCAGTACACACATATCGGCGCGGACGAGTCGCTGTGGGTAGCACACACCACCCGCGTATCGGCGGCAGGGGTGACTGCTGTCCAATGGGCGCAAATCAACGTCACCAGCGGCACAGTAAACACAACCCCGGTGCAGGAACAATTCTTCACCAATGGATCAGATGGTCTGTACCGTTGGGTGCCAAGCATTGCGGCTGATCACCAGGGTGATGCGGCAGTTGGCTACAGCGCATCGAATGGCACAAACACGCCCTCAATCCGCTTCGCAGGCCGCCTGGTAACTGACCCGTTGAGCACACTGGGGCAAGGCGAAACAGTCATGCTGCCCTGGACGGACGTGACCTCCACTGGAAATATGAATTTCAACTGCGGCCTTGCAGCCTGCACGCGCTGGGGCGATTACTCTGCTATGAATGTTGACCCGGTGGATAACTGCACTTTCTGGTACGTCAACGAATATTATCCAGCACCCAACGGCAGCAGCACCTGGCATACCAGGATTGCGGCTTTCAGCTTTCCATCCTGTACGCCATATATCAGCTTCAAAGCCAACGGCCCGGATCGCCATATTAACCCTGGTTATGGGTGGGATGTGACCCTGGCGACCGCCGACGCCACGCAAAAAGTCTGTCTGCGCTGGTCAACAAATGGCGGCACCTCTTGGGCAGGCAGCGCCGTCTGCACATATAACGCAGGCACCGGCAAGTGGACTTGCAATATGCCTGCCAATATTTCCAGCGCCACCATCACGTACCAGTTCTGGATTGGAGCGGCCGCTGACAACTGCGCGGTCACAGGCAACGAGACACTGTGGAGCGCTTATAACACTTTTGCCACCAACCCGACAGATGTGCAGTTAGCATCTTTAAACGCCGCACATACCAACGGCAGTTGGCTTTGGTTGATCACAACACTGGCGGCTTTGTTGTTGGGCGGCTTCGCCGTCCTTCGGCGAAAAAGCCATTAGCATTTTATTTTCCAAAAGCGACCGGTTCAACTCGGTCGCTTTTGGAAAATGGGGATAAGCGTATCGGTTATAATTAGCTTTCGATCTTTTCATAAAGGAGCTATTCGATGACTTTTACCCGTAACAAGGCGGTTGCCTATGCTCAGGATAACCAGAAACGTTTCTTGGATGATTTGATTGCCCTTTCATCCATTCCGTCCGTTTCAACCGACCCTCAGGCCAAAGCTGAGATGATGCGCGCCGCAGAATGGCTGGCGACCCGTTTCAGCTCCATTGGCCTGGAACATGTGCAGGTGTTGGCAACCGCCCTGCACCCTGTGGTGTATGCCGATTATTTGCACACACCTGGCGCGCCAGTTGTGTTGGTCTACGGTCACTATGATGTCCAACCGGCTGAACCGCTGGAACTGTGGATGTCGCCGGCCTTCGAGCCGACGATACGGGGCGAGCACATCTTCGCGCGCGGTATCACAGATATGAAAGGCCAGGTGCTGGTCACATTGCATGCTGTGGAGTCGATTTTACAGGGCGGTGACCTGCCAGTAAATATCAAGTTCTTGATTGAAGGTGAAGAAGAGATCGGTTCACCATCCCTTGACGAATTCATGCTGGCAAACAAAGAACTGCTGGCATGTGATGTCGCTTTGAATCCGGACTCGGGAATGCAGGCGCCAGATCTGCCAACAATTGTTTACGGATTGCGTGGGTTGGCATATTTTGAGCTGAGGGTGTATGGCCCCGACCACGATTTGCATTCCGGGGTGTTTGGCGGATCTGTGTTGAACCCAGCCCAGGCGCTGGCAGAACTGATAGCCGGCATGCATCATGCGAACGGCTCCATCGCCCTGCCCGGATTTTACGATGATGTGTTGGCTTTAAGCGCAGAAGAGCGCGCCGAGCTGGGGCGTCTGCCAGTTTACGATGACTGGTATTTGCAGGCCACGGGAGCGCCGGCTCTGTGGGGTGAACAAGGCTATACTTCGACCGAGCGCGTCGGAGCCAGGCCCACATTGGAGATCAACGGGCTGCTTTCGGGCTTCACCGGCACAGGTTCGAAAACCGTACTGCCAGCCTGGGCCATGGCGAAGATCTCCTGCCGGTTGGTGCCAAACCAGGACCCAGAAAAAGTACACCAGGCTCTGCGCCAATATTTGCAGAAAAACACTCCGGCCGCCGTGCGGTGGGAACTTGACAAGATGGCCAGCGGCCCAGCGGCCATGTCGGACCGCAATTCGAAATATATCCAGGCTCTGGGGAGAGCATTTGAATCCGTATGGGGTAAAAAGCCAATCTTCAAGCGGGAAGGCGGTTCAGTGCCTGTGGTGGTGCAGTTCAAGCGCATCCTGGGTGTCGAATCGGTCAACACCGGCTTTTCCATGCCGGATGACAATGCTCACTCGCCGAACGAAAAATTGCACCTGCCCACCTGGCGCAAGGGCACTGAAGCGATCATCCACTTCCTGTACAATGTGGGGGAGGCTTAAGAATGCCCGAACGGATGGCGAGTTACGGCGGCCAGGCGGTGATTGAGGGCGTGATGATGCGCGGCAAGCGCGCTGCGGCGATTGCGATGCGCGCACCAGACCGAAGGATTGTGGTTCACAAAGAAAAACTAGGCGCAATCTACCGCAGCCGCTGGGCCGGTGTGCCATTCTTGCGCGGATTGGTACTGCTTTACGATGCGCTGAGCCTGGGGACACGCGCCATCACGATTTCAGCAAACACGCAGACCGGGGAAAACGAAAAGTTGGAAGGCCCGGCGTTATTCGGGACGATGGCGCTTTCTTTTGCTTTTGCCATCGGCCTGTTCTTTTTGCTGCCGGCCTGGGCAGGGCACTGGATCGAGAGTTGGCTGGCATTCCTGGGTGGAGCGGCAGCCTGGCTGGGGAACCTGGGAGAAGGTTTGATCCGGCTGGTGCTTTTAA
Organism: Chloroflexota bacterium; assembly: GCA_029782365.1. GTDB lineage: Bacteria > Chloroflexota > Anaerolineae > Anaerolineales > UBA4823 > CAWBUW01. The sequence continues at coordinate 377,901 of JAKOUW010000096.1, read as the reverse complement.
TTTTATATATGGTTGCCATTGGTCAACTGGAAGAAATCAGGCGGGTGTTTGGCTACCACGGGGCGGAACACAAGACGATTAATGCATTTGAAGCGCAAGCAGAGCTGACACCAGAATCGGTCGCTCGCTTTCCGTTGGAACACCCTCGCTGTGGCACATCCTTTTTATTGAGCGTTGTGCTGCTTTCCATTATTTTGTTCACCTTGCTTGGCCCGCTGCCCCTGGCCTGGCGGCTGGCGTCACGCATCTTATTAATACCTGTGCTGGCTGGCGTGGCTTATGAATATATTCGCTGGACCGCTGATCACCTGGATTCTCAATTTGTGAAAGCGCTCATTCGTCCGAACCTGGCTTTGCAAAGCCTGACAACCAGACAGCCCAGCCTGGATATGCTGGAAGTGGCGATCGAAGCATTCCAGGCGATGAAAGCCGAAGAGGAAAGCGTTTAAAAGTTGCCGCCGCTTGGCCTGAGGGGGGCAGGTCAAGCGGCGACATATTCATCATAACATAATCCTTCCAAAATACAAGGGGAAAATCCAATAATACACGAGAGTTTAAGGACCAACTGTGTCGGTGCCAGAACGCACAGCCCGAATGATAAACCACATAGCCCTGCCGGTGCGGCGGCTTTCATCCTTGATTTCCGGCATAGTCTTTGTTATAGAGCCGATGGTGAAGGTAGCGCTTGCCAAAGATGAGCCACCGCTGGAATTGACGCCAGAATTTAGAGGCCAGATATTCTCCACGACATTCGGGCCATCAATCTGCATCTCCTGTGTGTGATCGCCGGCTTTTCCTTCACTGCTCATGTAAAAACCATACAGGCGTAAAATGCGGTTCAAGACCGGAGTGGTGGTGTTTCCGGGCCGGTTCATTTTGAGCAGAGATCCCACACGAATCTGGTATCGAGTGTCCAGACCAATGGTGGGGCCGCCGTCCGGAAGCGCTTTTCTTTCGTGTGGGCGGTACATTTCGATGCGAATCTGGGCAAAAGGCACACCGGTGGCAGTGTTGATCGCCCGAAAGTCGTTATCAGCGGCGCGCGCCTGCGTCGTTGTTTTGCTGGCCTGGCTGCTGTAAGCGCGCTGCAGGGTAGTTTGGGGGATGGCCTGACTGGCCTGCCCGGCGAAATACAACGGCGCATAGTTGGCTGTGGCGTATTTGCGCCAGTCGGTAACCGGGATTGGGTTCGTTTCGTTGCCATAGGTGCCAGTGCCAGAAATTAATTGCGAGGCGTTTGCGGCAATCGTCTGCATGGCTGTCTCAGCATTCACAGGCCGGGCGGGCGGGCGGTTCGCTGCAGTTGCCGACGCCAGCTCATCTAAGTCGTCCAGTTGTTGTACGATCAGGTTGACGACTGCCTGTTTGGAGGCGTTTTCGGGACGGCTGCGCACTGCAGCCAACCAGGCGCGCACCTGTTCCGGGGCGCTGGCGATCATCAATCGGGCAGAGCCCGATTCACCCTGGAAGAAAAGTTCGTGGGCGGAGCCATCTTGCCCATTGAAGCGCCGGCGGGAACGCCACCAGTTCGTGACGGCGGCAACTGCCCGCCGCGCACCGCTGACGACCGCGGAGACCACTCGCCTGGCCAGCCCGACAATCCAATCAACCACACGGTCAAGAGCACGGTCGATGGGCGCCCGGATGCGGTCAATGATGCGGCGAATGGCATCAGATATGCCGCCGAGGCCGATCAGACGGGCTAAGAAGCTGATGACCACCGGCACCAGGCGAGCCATTGTGCGTTCGACGAAAGTGGCCGCAGCGGCTATATTGCCGCCTGCGATCTCGGCAATCGAATTGAAGAAGGCTTCTGCTACCTGGATGATTTGCTGGAGACGTTCACGGAAGAACATGATGGTGTTATAGATGGCGATAATGGCCTGAATGACTGCGCCGGCCGGGTTTAGCATGGAAAGAATGCGGGTGACAGCCTGCACCACGATGGTTTGGGTAACCCATTGACGCACCATGCCAAACACCATCTCTTGTAAGTTGCCCAACTGCTCGAGAATTTTTTGCCAGGCGGCGGCGGGGCCGTCGCGAATGAGAGTGACGACGATATCCAGCGTGGTTTCGATGGCTGTCATCGCCGTCTCGCCAATCTGACGCACCAATTTTTGGCGAATATTCTGCCAGGTCAAGCCCAATATTTGTAAAACCAGAGAGAGAATACCGCGTAGGTCCCAACGTGTCGGCAGGACAAGCCCGGCGCCTGCCAACGCTCCAGTCAACCAACCGACCAGGCCGTTGATCAGGTGTGTGCGGATGTTATCCATAAACTGGCGGAAACCTTGCAAGCCGGCGCGCACCAGGTTGCCCACGAAGCGAATCGGATCGCGAAAGATGATACCCAACACGGCAGACGCCCGGCGCAAAACCGGCATCGCGCCAGGCGCCAGGACTTCGAAAATGAACTTCATGATTTCCAGGGCGGCATTGAGCGCCCAGGTGGTGAAGTTGGAGACAAAACCGCCGAAAATACTGCGGATTTTATTAAAAGCACTGCCAATATCCAGCAGGTCGCTTATTTCCAGGACATTCCAAAGGTTGCGAAATAACTGCGGAATCTGGCTGACAAAACCCATCAATGCGCTGATCTGCTGTTGGAACCAGGCCCAGGCGCGAGGAATGGCGCGGGATTCCTGCAGTTGACGCCATTTTTCCTCCTGCCCGATAAGCCGCATGAAACCGCCAATCATATTTTCAGCGGTGCGAGGGTAAGGGTCGCCAGTGATCGGGTCGTAACCGAGCACCAGGCGCATCAGGTCATAGGCGCGCGTGCCTTCAGCCAGGCGAGCGACAGGGCGTAAAATTGCATCGCGAATGAACCGCAAAATATCACCGACCAGCCTGCCCAAAAAATTGATGATGCGATCGATCGGCTCAGTGAATATACGCTTGGCCCGCTCCCAGACATCGCCCAGTCGAAAGATATCACCCAGGCTGAGTGAATCAATGAACCGATCTAGAGCGGCGCGCAGGGAACTGGCCGCCATGCCCAGGCTGTTCAACTGCTGCTGCAGCCAGTCACCAACACGATCGATGATTCCATGCCGCTGAAGGGCTTGAAAAATTAAATTTCCGCCTGGAATAAAACCTATGATCGCCCGAAATAAATTGACTGCGCTCCGCTCGACCGAACGCATATTGATCGGGTTAAAGCCGAGAATGAAAGTGAGCATGCTGAAGCCAGGGATATTATTGGCCGCATTGGCGAAGTAATCAAGCACATCCGAAATGCCCCAGCGTTGGATGCGCGGCGAGGAGACCTGCTGGCTCACCGTGAATGAACCGCCCTGGGTAACGGCGGACGCCGCTGAATGAGCTTCACTTTCATATTGGTCGCGAAGCGCTGAGTCTCTGGGCCAGCGCTGGACGTTGGCAGCGCTGTTTTGCTGTAAGACGTGCGCCAACTCGTGAGCGACAAGAGTCTCATCGGTGGGCTGCTCGCCCTGCCCCAGGTAAATATGACTGCCAATGGTAAAGGCTCGAGCTCCGACACCGCGCGCCATTTGGGCTGCGCGGCTGCCGGTATGGATGCGCACGTTGGATAGATCGGCAGAGAAGGTGCGTTCGGCTTTCAGTCGGAGAGGACCGGGCAATGGTGTACCTGGAGAAGAGGACGAAGATGCACCAGAGGATGGCTTAACCACACGGACGGCAGGATGATGTGGAGGAGATTGGATGGTTGACGCGCCAGGCGAAGCGCCGCGGCGTTCCTGGCGTTGAGGAATTGGTGTTGGGCGACGCTGAAGATTAGCTGGCGCGGGCTGTGCAGGCATCAGTCCAGCTCCTGGTGATCTGCGCCAGGCAGCACAGGTTGAGAGGCAGGCCGGCTAGGTAGGATAGGCAAGCTGGCGGCAGGCGGCTGGAATTTCACCGGGCAATTAGCGCCAGCTTTGCGATATTCTCGCTGAAGCGCCTGGAAAAGCCATGCGTCATTCACAGCGCCCTCTGCCTGCAAGGCCAGCAAGGAGGCATGCAAAACGGCGTTCCGGATTTGAGCCCCGCTCAATGCACAGCGACCAACCACTTCAGTTAGAAATGGCGCGCTGACCTGGTGATATTCTGGCAGGTGCGAAACCCAGATTTCCCACCGTTCGGCCGGATCTGGCAAATGAAACTCGATGATCACATCCATCCGCCGCTGAAACGCCTGGTCGATGCGCTCGCTGGCATTCGTAGTCACAATTAATATGCCGTGAAATGATTCAATGCGTTGTAACAAATAATTTGTCTCTAGATTGGCATAGCGGTCGTTCGAACTGCTCACTGCTGTGCGGTTGGTGAGCAGAGCATCCCCTTCATCTAATAAAAGTACGACATCCAATTCTTCTGCGCGCGAGAATACGCGGCTGAGATTCTTTTCTGTTTCACCGATATATTTGTTGACCACCGATGACAGGTCGATACGGTAAATATCGAGATTCAACTCAGCCGCAAGGAGACGAGCGGCCAGGGTTTTGCCGGATCCACTCGGCCCGGAGAATAAAGCGCGCACCCCAGGATTTATCTGATCGCGCAGAGATGAACCGACACTGCCTGCCAGGAGCTCGCGGTGGCGGATCCGGCTGAGCAGGCTGTCCAATTCGAGCCGGGTTTCTTCATTCACAGCCAGGTCGGCCAGACTGCCATGGTTGTCGAGGCGGTGAGCAAGGGTTTCCAGCGATTGGCGGTTCAGCAAGCGAATAGCCTGCTGGATGTCATCCGGGGTCAGCTCCGAATGGCCAGACAGGGAGGCGGCGGTGTGCGCCAGGCGTGCGGCTCTGCGGATTGATCCACGCGTCAGACGTAAACTTGCGGCAGTTGGGATGACATCTGGTGAACAAGGCCAGCCAGTCAAAGCGGCTTTCCATAGGCGGCGCCGAGAAGGAAGGTCAGGCAGATCAAGATTGAGGGCCAACAGGCGTTCGGCGCGCGGGCCGATCAAACCACCCTGCCGTCCGGCGACAACCCCGATCGGTCCGGAATAACCGGAAAGATTGGGGAGTTGAGCGGTTTCACCGGGGGCCAGTTCAAAGGAAATGATGGGCATGCATCCTGTCAGAATAGCCAATGAACCAACGATCTTCCAATGCTCTTCGGAAAAGGGTGCAAACTCATCCATCATCAGACTGCCCAAGCCAAGCAAACCAGCCAAAGCCTGAAGAACCAACTGCCGGTCGTTGTGCTGGGGCCCTCGCAAAACAATGGTCTGCAGTTCTCCCTGGGTAACCAGGGCTGGAATACGGCTGAGAGCGGCGAGGAAAGTCTCCGGCAAAACAAGATCTTGCAAGCGGGGAGCCATCAGCATAGGGACAGCTCGGCACCAGGTGGAGATTGTCACAGGCTGGTCGAACGGCGTCAAATCCCCGTGCAGTGCATCCCACAAGATGCCCAGGGGCCGGTAAACCCAATCCAGGCGAGGCGCGGTTGGGTTGCTTATTTCGAGCAGGTTTAGTTCGTGCAGGCGGTTTAAGGCGCGCTTCATTTCGCTGAATCCATCTGCTCCGCTGGCAAAACTGCCCGGCCATGAATCTAGGGTGCTGAGCAAGGCCAGGGATGGGCCAGGGTGATCGCCCTCAGGGCCACCTTGCAAGGCGCGGAAAAGGTTCGAAAATCGGGCGTCCTCTTCGTTGAGGCCAATGACAAACAGCAACAGCAGCGTGGCATAATCCAAATTGGCCGCGGAACGCAGCGCCCGGATGGGCAGAAATGCTGCACTTTCTTCCCATTGTTCCAACCAGCCAGCCCAACAGCGTTCCGCCTGGTCAAGAGTCAAACCATCCAACCCATAATAGGCCAATTCTTCAGTGTAAGCCAGCATGAATGGAAATCGGGCGAACACTTCTTCCTCCAGCTGGCGCCCTGTTTCGGCTGGCGTGTGGGTGGCAATCAGGCTGAGCACGCGTAAAATGGCGGCGAAGAAATAGAGCTTAAAATGTTCCATTGCCCGGCGTGGAGTTTGTTCCAGCGCGGAAGGGAGGGGAGGCAGGTTTTCAGGTTTCATAATGATAATAAATTGAACGGCCAGCGGCGGGCAGCCAACCCAAGTCTCGATCTAAGCCGGCCAGGCGGAGTTCTAAAGGATGATCAACCAGGCGGAAATGTACATCCAGGCGTGTGGATGATGTCCACACGCGGGCTGGCTGAACCAATTCAAGCCCAACTTGCCCGGTATCCATCGCCTTTCCAAATGCTTGCGACAGGCGCCAGAGCATGATACTTGCCAGAGAATCCAGCCATGCGGGGCTTTCCGGCGGCAAATTATGGCTGTGAGGCAAGTTAAGATGGCTGCGCCAACCTTCAGGTGGAGTGAAAGAGGCCAATACCAATTCGGCAGTCCATTCCCCTGGTTTCCTCCCGGCAAGGCGTTCCAGGGTAGGCCAGAGTGGGTCGGAATGTAATTCCGCACCGATCCATCGATCACCCAATAAGGCGAGCAAATCCCAGGGTGAAAACAGCCAACCAGGGTCGGCAGGCCGGGTGAAGTCATTGTAAATGCCGAGAAAAACAGCCAGGTTCAGCAAATAGAATAATCCACCAAAGCGTGTAGAAATCATCCCCGGCTTCTCAAACAATTGAAAAGAATCTTCCTCGGATATGAGTAATCCAGGATCGGCAGAACTAGGTTTATCTGGAGGATGGACTACAGTGATTTCCTCTTGAATTACTGAATCGGGAGGAAGATTAATCAACAATCTCGGATCGCCTGGCGAGGTGGGTATTGACTGAAGCGGTTTCTCTTGGGCTTCTCCCATGATACCCGGCGTTACAGGCTGTGAAGAAGCATCCAGCGCGACTGGTTGGTTGAAAAGAGCGGCCACCTGGCGAACCTGGGTGGGATGGCGATGGACAGCGGAAGCTAAGATAAGCAAAAAGCGAGCCGCGAGATTAACCGCAGGCAGAGCAGCGCGCACACGTGCCCCTGCTAACGCATAAAATTGATGTGTCAGCGCCGGCGTGTCATTGGCCGACAGCGGCTTAGCTGTGGATGTGCTGGCAGGTGTCAGGGTTCCACCGCCAGGGAATAAATTCCCAATGTCTGAGGACGGCGCACCCTTCATCTCCCCATCGATTTGCGAGAACCGAGAAGTCTCCAGAAGGGCCTCCAGGCCGAAGATCTGGAAAAAGGTAAGCAGTGCGTACGAGAGCCGTTGGCATACCACTTCGCCAATCAGTCGAGTGAAAGCGGCCGCCTCGCCAATCTGGGCGAGCTGTTCAATGAACACAGGTAAGTATTGAGGTTCAGCCAACAACGTTGTGATTAATTCGGTTGAGTAGTCGCCTGAAGGATAGACGGCCTGCCACCACCAACGCCTGGATGCATCTCCGTTCAGCAAGTCACGCGCCAGGGAAACCAGCAGCTCTGTTTCATCCAGAAACACAACGGCGGAAACTCCGGGCGGAACCGGAGAAAGAGCTGGACGCACTGCCTGGGCAGCCAGCGAAGCGAGCTGTCTGCCCAAAGTTCGTTCCCAGGCCCGGCTGCCTGATGAGAAAGAAAGGCGATGCTCATCCCTTTTGGAAAGACTTTCGATGATGCGCAGTTGGTCCACTACCAGCAAAGCAGTTTGAGGCAAACCGGGAATGTTAAAAGTCACGGCATTGAGCAAGGACTCCAGGCGCAAGCGAGCGGAGAGGGTATCCTGCCAGCCGCCCAGCAGGCGCAGGCGCTGGATCACTCCATTTGGTTGCGCGCGAAGTGTTACCGGCAGGTTCATGCAGTTTTGTCGTACTCCATCAGCAAGCGGATGAAAGTCTGAATGATAAGAGATGCCTGGGTTTTGGAAACTCCGGCGGCATCCATTATCAACTCCAGCCAGGCGCCAGCCGCCTGCTCCACATAGAGAATACCGTATTTCAACATCCTCTTGATCATCAACATTGTGACTGTGTTTTGGTTGATTAAGATGCCTTTGCTTATTCCAGTATCGAGGGTTTTAGCTAAATTCACCAATGGCAGGGGGTCGCGATTGATATTGGTATTCGCCACCATGGTGAGGGGGAACCCAATCTCACCAAAAACGACAAAAGCCTGAGCTGAATCTACCGTTTTTTGAATAATATTGATCTTCGCTTTTCCATCTGCTTTGACAGCCTCGCCAAATTTAGCCAGAGTATCGCTGATCAAGATTTGCGGGTCGCTCTTAGCAATGCCTTGTTCTGGGTAGCGTGATTCGAAAACATCTTGCCAGTCATGCAGTTGTTTTTGAGCCGCCAGGTCACTCACATCGATGGGGAAATAATTTGCCCACGGCTGGTTGGCAGAGAGAACGACTGCATCGTCGAAGGTGCCTTCCACGAGACAAAAGCGCACACTGCGCAGATTAATTTGATCAATAAGCTCCCTCACCAAGCACAAGCGTAAGGTTAAAGCTACGGGGGTGATTTGGATTTTTGTTACCTGGCCTGGGTTGACCTTAGCTGCATATGGAGGAATAGGTTTAAAACCTTGGATGGCACCGTTGACCAGGTAAAATCCATGCTCCAGATCTGGGGATACGATATCTCCATTGGATGCAAAGCTGCCCTGGAAATCCAGGTTGGATTCAGTTGAAGCGATATCGAAGGAAGCTTTCGAATTTTGAAAATTGTGCGGCGTGAAGAAGAGGCGGACGCGGCCGCGCTGCGAGCGGGTGAAAAGAACAAACCCCGGGTCATTCTGGTTGAGGTTTAGAAGATTTGAAAGTGTATCATGGTCTACCTGCTCCAATTGGCCGGCCAGGTTGGCATCCAGTGCCTTCACCAGGTTGATTGGGCTGACCGGAACGGCGTAAACATCCAGGGCGGCCGGTGGGCGAACGCTGTCCTCGACCACAAATGGTGAGCAAGTGAGCGCTTCTGCGAGCAATTGAGTCAGCAAACCGCTATCCGGGCGGATTTCGTATGCAGGTCCATGTGAGCCGAGAAAATTGTGCCAATCGAGTCCGCCGGAAGGGCTGGGCAACAGACCAACGGGAGGCAGCATTTTGAAATACGTAGAAGCGGCGGAGGCGCTGGTGAGCAACTTGTTTGCCAGCAGGTCAGAGAGGTGCTCCTGGAATTGAAGGAAGGCGGCCAGAGCTTCGCTGATGCGGCGCGGGCTCTGGAAGATTTGCCATGGCTGTGTGACCGTTTGTGGGGTGACCAGGCGGCGGACAGACCAGTTGTCGATAAAATTCACCTGTCCGGGAGTCGTGAAGATTAACGCCAGCGGAACATGACAAACAGGGTATTTGTCGGGGCTGAGCGAGTCAAGCAGTCCATACGCAGAAGGCTGGGAGGCAAATGGCGATTCCAGGGCCGTCAGTAACGGCGACGGATTGGCAGTCGGGGGATTGTCGGAGGAAAGGAAGCCGAAGGACTGGTAAGCCAGGATGTTGCGCAGTTGGTTCGAGATAGCGGGCGTGGACAGGCGGATCAGGTGAAAAGTTACTCCCTGGACGATAAACCGAGTATTGCAAGAGGCTGTGGTATTGCCTAATCCGCTGGTCGGCGCCCGGCCTTCTCCTGCTGAGGCTGGAGAAATAGTCAACAAATACAGGCCGGTGGGAGTGAATTGGCCGGAAGGCGAGGCGGTGCAATCCGAGAATACGGAAGCCACCTGGTCAGAAGGATTCTTTACACTGCCCGTGAGGGACACAATCTCATTTTGGGCAAGCTGGAGGACATCTCCACGGCGGTTGACAGCCAGGCCTGCCTGGACAGTGACAGAGAAATCTTCGGCTTTGCCTGCCAGGCTGACGAAAAATCCTGCAGCAATGCCTGCACCGATAGCCTGGCCTAACATGCGGTTGGCAAGCAGATTGGCGGTTTGTTCTGCTGTCAGATCTTCTGCCGTGAGCAAACGGCCATTAAAAAAGTTGACAGAACGGATACCAGCATCCAGGATCGGTTGTTCGGTAAAAACTTTGTCCATATGGTCCAACTCCGCTTAATTGAATTCGCTGATTTCGACCATTAAGCTGCCGACCGCCTGGCCATCGAAGCCTGTCTGCATGCTTCCGACCGCCACCTTGATGCCTTCCTTGGTATCGATCACCCAGGAAATATATGGCATGGTATCGCGGTCCGGCCAGGGCGTAAGCTTCACAATATACTTTCGGCCTGGATCATACCCGTCAAATTTCAGCGTGATCTCGATGCCGAATTTACCCCGATTGAAAGCAGATACATCTAAATTGTTGTAAGATGTGATCATAGCAGCGAAAGGTTTTGCTGAATCGATCTGCACCACGCCGGCGGCCATGATGAAATAGTCTGGTGCATTGAATGGCCGCAAAACGCAATTGCCCTGGGTGCCAGCAGGCCCAGCGGAAGGCTCCCAATGATCCTTCACATATTTCAAGTATTGGCCATCTGCGGGATTAGCTGCTTTCAAGGGTTGTCCCTGGATGAGATCAATGAAGGTGCGGTTGAGCGCTCCGGTGACATCCCCATCGAGTTTGTGCGCAGCCGCGTTGGCGACATGAGGAGGAATCGGATCGGGCGGGGTGCCGTGCGTGTGGTCGGCGCGGGCGAAGCTGGTGGATTGGCCAGCATTCGCTGACTGGCTGAATGTGGTTTCTGCTACCAGGCGGTTATCATCCGGGCTGGGCACAGCGCCCATATCTGGCGTCCCATGGGTATGATCGGCGCGTGCAAAATGGTCGGATTTGCCAGGGTCTGAATCTTGACTAAAACTCTTTTCTGTTTTAAGGGCTGTGTCATCTGGAGATGGCAAGGTGATGGCCGGAGGGGTGCCGTGTGTGTGATCAGCGCGGGCGTAATGATCTGATACGCCTGCAGTCGATGCCTGGCCATAGGTCATTTCTGTGACGAATAAGCTGTCGTCTGGCACCAGCGGCTTGCTTGAAGCAGTGAGCAGCCATTCCTGCAGGATTCTCAAGTGAAGTAGATACGGGCGGGCGCTTTCATCAATGGTAACACTGCCGTTCACAGCCCAACCTGTTTGTTCAGAGCCAGTGACTTGAAATGTCAATGCTGATAACATGACGCAATCTTGTGTGGAAGGAGTCACACAATCTGCATCGACGCCGCGCAGGGTTGGACGAAATTCAGTTGTCCAGACCAAAAAGGCCGAGCGCAGGTAGTCGTAAATTGTGTCAGCATCCATAGCCAGGCTGGCATCGGGAGCATTGACAAATTTTTGGCCAGCGGCTGTGCGTAATGCGGTTAAAAATACATTTAAATCCGATCCAGGTGCAGCTATTTTCACCAAGCGCAGCCAGGCGACAAAGGCACGCAGGCCAGTCTCTTCGTTTTGATCAATCGAGTCGAAGCTGAAATCCAGGCTGAAATCATCCTGAACACGGGAGGGCACGAGCAAGTCTCCCGAATCCTCTGTCCGGCAGGCTTCGCCTGGAACGGGCACCGAATCGGTCAAGCAGGAGCGGTAACAGAGTTTAATAAATACAGTCGTTGATTTGCCTTCATCTAAATTAGTCGCGACGGTAGCTTTGACTTTGTCGCTATTTAACCAGGCATTCAGATAGGCGCATTGGGCTGGTGTGACGCGAATAAATTGCCCGGCTGGGTTGAGAGCCACACCAGGAGAGACCGTGAGACTGGGACCTTTGTTGATGTCGGATTCATCCTTTGAGACCTGCATGCCGCAGGCTGTACCGTAGCCGATCAGGTCACGCACGATCCACTGTTCGCGGTTTGCATGATACACAAAGTCTTGATTCAAGTCATCCACACCGAGGATCATGCCCAGGGTATAGTTGACATGCTTGGATGGATCTAAAGAGGCTGATGCGCTGCTGATGGGGACAGGTGAAAAACTCATAAACTAACTCCTTTTAGGCGAACGATAGCAATTAACCAGCACAGCGGTTGATAGTTCTGGCATAACGGATCTGAGGCTGTTTTGCCTGGGGAGGAGGCGCTCCAGCGCCTGGAAAGCAACCAGCCTGCAGTGAAAGGCGATCCGCAGGGAGCGGAGGCGTGTCAGAAGCCAGATACGCTTCACCGAGACTCTCCCGGCCAAGATTGAATGGACCTGGGAAATTCGGATTACGGCTGCCGACATCCAATTGTGTATCCAGCCCAAGGCGCGCCTCGCCGATGCGAAAGAGCGCCCAGAATAAACGAATATCATAGGTGGTGTGGGCTGGTTTTTCCAGCTCGATCACCTTCTTCGCCAAAATGAGACGGTCCTGGTACACCTGTGAATCCTTGGATAAACCAGCTTTCATCGGTAATAAAACAACAAAATGGTGAGCATTGTGAGCCATTGGTAAAAACGCGGTTTCAAAGTTGTACCAATCTTCCAAAGGTGGACCATCCGGAGGCAGGTCTGAAGGGAGTACGGCTTCATCAAATGACTCCAATCCGGCTTTGCCGGAAAGTCCATAGGCATCATTAAAATTGGCGGGGGTGCCGTAGGCACGCATCAAATAAGCCTGCCATAGATTCCAATCTGAGGAGGTGGTGGTGGGGATAAAGCCCAGTGCGCTGAGGGAAAATGTTTGCCAGGCGGTCGGGTCGCCTTGGGGTTGGCGAATCGGGTACCCAGCGCTCATGCCCGTCGCCTGTTCATAAAGATTATTCAATAAAGCTCCGCCCTGATCGGGCTTCCAAAGCGCACCAACCTGCACCACACCCTGCTGTCGAACATCGGTGGGGTCGCCGAGCAGCACGCCCGGGAAGCGGCGCGAGCGAAATGATTCGATGATCCGCAATGCAGAAGGCTTCTGCCCGGCAAAAGGCAGGTCAGAACAGCACGGTTCAGTGAAAATATCGGGCGTGATACATTCATCCAACGCCAGGCGCAGTGCCATGCGTAAACCGCGCAAGGTGCCCCGGAATTGGAAAAATACCATAGCGTACCGGATGAACAAACGGCGCCGGTAATCGTCCCATGAAGGATCGAGCAAAGCTCCAAACCAGCCAGCCAGCCAATCGAGCGCTTCGGGGGGCGCACCGGCAACATCGAAAAGCTGGCGGACATGAATGATCTTGTCCTCAGCCGCTGTGTAAAAGCCTTCCATGTTGGCTAAGAATCTTTCCAGGAAAGAGGAGGAAGATGGATCATATCGATAAGGCGATGGAAGGTAATGCTCAAGGTAAGAAAAGCGTGGATAATACAGGCGCATAGCACGCAAACGCGGGGTGCGCTGCCCATTTCCAGATAATTCGAATTTTAGCTGTATGAACTGGCCACGGGCATGTTGGAAGAGCATTTCCCAAGTGCCTGAACCGAGCGGAACGGACGGCGGCGGGCTGCCAGGCTGGACAGGCTTACGGAAGACATTGGATGCAAAGGGAAGCTCAGAACCATCGTTGCGCAAGTACAATGTTTCTATCTGCCAGGGTTGGATTTCCAAGTCTGCCTGCTCATCGGCCGCTCGACTGCTGATTGTTATTTGGGTATCTGGAGGCAAGCAGGCATCCAGCATCAGGCGGTGCCAGACACAACCAGGCAGGCGCGAATCGAACGTATGGTAAAAGACGGCATCCGAATGGTAACGCGGGCGGATCTGACGCACCAGCTGGAGCCAGCGCTCACCCAAGTCGTAAAAAACATCCTCGCCGGCGCACACCAACCCTTTGCCGCTGAACAAGCGCATCGGGAGGTAAATCTCTGGCAGGGGTTTTAATATCAGAGCCGCATCTGTCCAGGTGATGTGGAATGCAAAAGCCTGGTTGCCGGTAAAGGAGGCTATGTACAGGCGATCGGGAACACCGCCTTCAGGTGTGGAATGGCCGGGAACAAAGGCAAAATCATGGGCAGTCAGGCGAAAATGGCCAAAGGTGGACTCCTGCATGACTCGACGCATCAGTTTAAGGGTGAAAGCCCGGCCGAGTTGTTTCCCATAGCAATAGCGCGCGATCCAAGAAAATTTCTTAGATGGCTTGCGGTCTAAAACAAGAACCGTTCCATCGGGCAAGCCTTCGATGGCGATAGGATCCTCGAGTGGGTTCAGATTGGCTGAATCGTCCAGGCGAATGCCTTGGGGAAAATTGAGCACAGCATGGCTGTGGGCTGAACCACTGGTGGGTTGGAAGATATCTGGCTGGGCAGGTTGACCTGGAACCACTTGCTGGTCGAGAGTTAAGATATTGAAGAAACGGTCAAGCGCCCAGTAGCGTTTGTTTTGCCGGTCGAGGATCCATAAACCTCCGCCTGGCGCAGGCGCCATATCGAAAGGTACAAAAGGGATATCGCGTGGCCAGAGCACCTGGAGAGGCGCGCTGCCGCCGAGCAAATCGAACACCAACAGACCGGCGGGGTCGAGTACGCCGACAACCAGGTATTGACCCTCTGTAATGGCTAAACCGCTGAAAACGAATCTTTTCCCTGGGAAAGCACTTTCGACCGGTTGAAAAGGCGACTCCGATGAGGGCAGGCAGGCGAATGGTTCTGGGATCGGATAAAAATCCACTACAACCCGACTGCCTGCTGAACCTGTGCGGATTAGCTGTTGGGAAGGATCAATCCAATACCAGTTGCCCAGGTTATCGCGCGCTGCGCCGCGCCGGTCTTCCACCACCGGCGGACGGTCGGCGGGCGAAGCGGCATAATAATACAACAAAGGCTGTAAGATCACCTGGTTGTTTTCAACATCCCACTCCAAGTGGGTATTATTAACAGCTCCATCTTGCCAGGATGTAGAAAGCGGTTTGCCTAGTTCATCCAGGCAAGAGGACCAATTGCTTTCTCCGAGCAGCAAGTGGTAGCGTACCCCGTTGGCATCCACTACTGGCACTCCTCAGGAATGATCGGAATCGGCAGAGGCTTCGGACCGCTGGGCGGAGTGGAACTGCTCAAACCGAGCTGAGCGGCGCTCAACGGATCGCCAATGGAGACGGAAAGCCCAGCGATTCGAGGCAGTTGGATGCCTTGCAGGTCAATCGAAGTCTGTTGAACTGCGTTGTCACCTTTGAACAGCAAAACATTCTTGACGGCCATAACGCCCGGTACGCGGCTGACGACTGCCGCTAATTCAAGGGCAACCACAGGCTTGGTCAGCGGCCAACCTTTTGCTCCAGCGGAATAATTTGTGATGACATCTTCTACCGGCAGGCCGGAGAAGGGCGGCAGGGGAGATAAGAAGGCATAAACGGCCGCTTTGACCTGTTCGCGCAGTTCGGCTACGCTGAGGCCCGGTTGGTTTTGGATACCAATGGAAATCCAAATCGGGACATATTCGGGGCCACACAGGTAAAGCTCGGTGGTCACGAGACGGCGAGGGTTTAGATAGGCGCAAATAGCGTCCAGAAATGTTTTAGAAGGCTCGGGTGTGTCTGGATGTAAGTAATCGAAACTGGGGATAACCAACAGAGAAACCAGGCCAGGAGCATCGCCGAACTGCGTAGAAAAACGGGGGTGGTATGCCGGCAGGACTTCCACGCGGCCGACATCAGCGCCGGGCGTGCGGTAGGTAATCGTTTCAAAATCATTTACTGTGACCAACCTGTCACGGTGCTGGAGGTAACGAGTAATTTGTTTCTCGGCTTCGGCTTGTGTTTCTGCATCGACGCCTCCCCAAGTAGAAACAGGGTTGCTCACTTTGAGCCCGGAGGGCAGGGCTGGCCCGGCGTTAATTGAACCGATACCCACATTTCCAGCCGCGCCAACGCTGTAGGTATAAGATGCGGTCAGCACAGCGCCAGCCGGTGGGCGGCGGCCATGGGTACCGTCCCCAAATTTGAGCAGACCTGCTTCTGCGTCCAGCACGAACACATCGGTCGGCGCGAGGTTCACCTGAGCAACACCGGGCGGAAGGATGGGGTTGGCGGTGGGGACTTCTGGGCCAGCGCTGATCAAATCATCGATTTCGGTCCAGGTGGTGTCTCCGCTGACTTCGCTGACAACCAGGGTGACAGAACCGGGGATCACCGGCGTGCGCCCCAGGGTAGTGGTCTGGTCTGGCTCTCCGGTTGCGGCGGGCAGCCGCTCATTCGTGATCCGCCGTCCCTGGGTAACTTCAACTGCATTGATCCCTAACCAGTAGATTGCAGCTTGCAAGCCGGATGGCGCAACGATATGCAACCAGGTGACAAGGCGGGCGTCAAGGCTGGTGTCGTCCAGAGCCGGAGGAAAGGCTCCAACGCCTAAATCCAAAGGATCCAGGTTGTCCCACATTTTTAACGCATTTTCATCCGGCAGGGTGATCTGTATAATTCCCGGAAGGGAAAGAACATTCACATCAGATTGGACTGCCAGGGCGCGATATGTGGGCACGCGGTCCTTTCCCAAAGAACCGCCGGCAGGGATGGAAAATTGGAGGCGTGTCGCCTGGTCGGGAATGGATTGACCGATGGTGTTCAATAATCGTTCTGCATCCGAGATGTAAGGTACGACACCCAGATTGATTGTCTTGTTGGCGATCTGCTGGCGGGTCAGGGTAACAGCGTTGGGGGCTTTCTCGCTCGAGCGCACCAGAAGTGCAACCCACAGTCCGTCCACCACATCTTGCGAAGTGAGATCGACGCCCTGGCTGGCAGGGGTAGGATCTGGAAAAGCGGCGGTGTCGTACATCATTAATGTGCTGGAATCGAGCTTATCTTCCGGAAAGAAACTGGCATAAAGTTGGCGGTAATACTCTTTCTGGGTTTCCGTTAAGTTATTGATGGCGCGTTTGTAATAAACACGGGCTTCGATTGGCAGAACATCCAATCCAGATTGTGTCCGAAAAGGCACTTTTCCTGCCGATACTTCCAGACCACCATTGAGTGTGATGGTGGTTAAAGGCCCACGGTCGTTTGTGAGCGTAACGATGCCGCGCGCAGAAGCAGCGGTTTGCAGCGGCATGCCCAGCAGTGAGAGAAATTTACGCCGGTTGCGCTCTGGCACCTGATTGGCTCGATAGAGCAAGCTTTCGGTCATGAAGGAAAAAACTTCGATGAGTGTGACACCCGGATCACTTTTATTGAAATTGGTCCACTCGGGATTGTGAACCGGAATGCGCGCCAGGCCTTCCTTTAGAAGCTGGTCAAAATTGCGATCATCGAGGGTTGGAATTTTGATCGGCATACAGTTCCTTTGCTAGATCACTTTAACTGGACACTTAAATTCATGCGCTCCAGCACCTGGGTGGCGATGAGTTTGTAAGTCAGGGTTATGATAACAACCTGAGCATCCTGGGGATCTTGCTCCACTTGAACAGTCTCCACGGAAATCCGCGGCTCCCAGGCTGCCAGAGATTTTTTGATGCGCTCAGCGATCAAAGCGCGGGTAGAGACAATGTTGGGCTCAAACAAATAACCACTCAATCCTCCCCCGAAGGTTGGCAGCATCAGCCGTTCGTGCTGTTCTGTGAGGAGAATAATACGAATCGATTCGCGAATATTGTCTTCACCCTCCGACCAGGCCCAACGGCCATCGGCGCCAACGCGAGGCGGGAAGCTGATGCTGCGTCCAAAAAGACCTGCGTTGTTCATGAGCCCTCCTTGGCGGTGAACTTAGGTAGTGGAAAACACAGAATAAAATACGGAATCCAGCGAAAGATAAAATCGAGTAGAGAAACAATTACCATTAACAAAATAAAGGCGCATATTGTGATAATCGGAATCGAAAGGGAGCAAATCATACCGATCGGATTCGCGCCATCCTGGCACGGGTCATTGGATACATCCAGATCCTTATGAAGTGGAAAAGGCAAAACGGAGCGAATCAGGTCGCCCAGGCCCAGGGAGCGAGCGCGTTTGACCTGTCCGCACAGCATATCGGAAACTAAAAAAGCTGTATTCTTGTCAAACTTGCGCAGGCCAGCCGGGCTGGTGTCAATGGGCAGATCTATTCGTAAAGGCCGCGCTGGCGCGTCTGGATCGAAAAAGCCGGCTATTTGGAAGGCCGAGGTTGGGTCGCTCAGTAAAGGTGTAGGCGAGGGCAGGCAGTTGGGTCGTTCGAATACACAGCGAATGACAAACCAACCAGTTTCAGCGATGCGTGTGGGCTGGAGGCCGTTCAGGGGAACTGGCGGCAAAGGCGTGGCGGATTTGTATGGAAGGACGGAAAGCAGCACGGTGAGCAAACTCTCAATTTCTTTGACGAACGCACCGGCGTTCACCATGGTGGAACCATAAGGAGTAAATGGAGAAGGTTCAACAATCGAAAGGTACGGCGCGGCATTACCTGCATCGCAGTTCGCGGAAGCCACATCGACCAAAGGAAAGAGAAAATCAGGCCAATCCACACCTCGCCCTGATTTGTTGTATGCGCTGGTGGCAGCTTCGAGCTGTGGTTTGAATTTACGAATTTTGCCAAGCGCGGCACCGAGCGAATCAAGCGGTTTGACGCCGTATTGATCTTGAAGTGTCTGTGCAATATCAATGGTTGAATCCTTGTAGAGCTTGACTGCATTCAAGGCGTCAAATAAAGGTTTTTCGTACGTCAGGGAAGAGCCATTCGAACCAGCCTCAAGAACTGCAATTAAATTCGGGAGTTGGTCTGCTAAAAAATTGGCGAAATCTAATAGCAAATACCAGGAGGATTCTTGCAGTCGCAACCTAGTTTTACCCAACAATTGGCGCTGGGAAGTTTGATTGTTCCCCGAACTATCAAGCGCCAGGTCTTGCTCGCATTTATCCACCAGGTCGAACATGTTCTCTACCAACTGCTGCCACGGGCCGAAAAAAACCCGGCGCGCCTGAAATTCAAGGCGAGGATCTTGCACGGTCGGTGTTTGGCCGCTTGGGGCGGGCAAGGCTGCCTGCGCATCTGCGCTGGCGGCGGCTCCATGATACGCGTCACGCTTGCCGGTGGGTACCAGGCCGCCGAACAGCCGGCGCCTGCGCGTATCGCTTTGGGTAAAGTTCACCGCGAACAATGGATTTTGCTCCTCGTTCGTTGCCAGCAGTTGCACATTGGTAAGCTTCTGCCAGGCTTTAGCGCCTCCTATTTCAACGAAGGCATATTCATCATACAGGGATGGATTTTCATCTGGGCTGGGAGCAGGATTGTTCAACCCAAATGCGGTTGGGTTCTTCAGCATCATGCGGCGGACAACAAAGCTTGTTTTTTCCTGAGCTGTAGAATCGATCACCCGGTCGGGCATACCGATTTCCTGGCAAACCAGGCTGGCTGTCACGAGGTAGTAGCGCAGATGGGACGGCTGAAAAAGTTTAAAGGGTATGTCGCTGGCCGTTTGCTGATCTTCCTGGGTAATTAAGGTGCGCGAAGCCAGCGCGCCGAGCACGCCGGCACGGCGCAGCTGCAGTTGGCGGATCGGGGCGGGCGTAAGCTTGACAGGTGTGGGCGCGTCCATGGGGCGCATCCAATTTTCAGGCCGGGCCTGGTAGGTGGTAAGCATATCTGGCTGGCTGTCCAGCATATTCATGAAATCCTTCATAAAAGTGTCGCTGGCAAAACGCAGCAAGGTGGGCTTGCCAAAAGAACCGTTGGCCGTTGGCCAGGTTTGAGGAGCGGATGTCCAAAGAATGTCACTCATAGATCACCAAATATTCCCGGCGCCGGGGGTGTAGGTCGTGCCAACTACGGAGGTGGCAATGATCGTTGGGGTCTGCACAACCCCGCTGAACTGAGACATACCCGAATTGACCGTGACCATACCGGCGTTCAACTCGAAAGTGCTGGCATTCAATGTCATCTTCGCTGAGGCTGTGATGGTCACCCCGCTGGATTCCAACTTAATTGTGTTGCCATTGCTATCAACAATTTCTACAACGCCTGGACCATCTTTGAGTGTGATCTTCTGGCCGCCTGGCGTTTCCACTATAAACTTCTCCTGACCGCTCTGGTCGTCGAGGGTAATTTTGACGCCGTTTCGCGAACGCAGCAATTTGATGTTATTCTGGCCGCCGCCGTCCATGGATTGGGGCGGCGAATCTGACCCATTCCACAAGCCACCAACCACATACGGGCGGCTCGGGTCGCCTGCCTCGAAGGCAACCAAGACTTCGTCATTGGTATCTGGCACAAACCACGAGCCGCGATTGCTGCCTGCCATCATCGTGGCCAGTCGAGCCCAGGCTTCATAATCTGAGCCGCTGGAGTCGGGCGACCAGGGCAGTTTGATCTTGACTCGACCCTGGCCGTCGGGGTCTTTGATGTCGGTGACCAGGGCTGGAAACACGCCGTACCAACGGCCGCCCAGGCCAGACGCCTGGCGGCCGTCAGAAACCTGATCGAAGGGAGATTTTTCGGTTAACATCTGCTCACTCGCTTGCACTGATGAACGGTCGTTCCGCCTGAAATTCCGTGCGGAAGCCATGCGATAAATTGAATATGTGGCGCACCGCGGTGATATAGTACTCGCCTGAAAAAATACCGCCTAAACCGGAAAGCCTGGCTGTATCGCCAGCATGCAAATACGGTGGGGGTTGGATCACACCGCTGCCGGTCAGGAAGCGGCGCGCCATCAGACGAAAATAGGCTTCGGCATGCGCGGTGGCTTCGTCGCTGCTGAAGGGCAACGTATGAGCCAGGTATTCTTTGCGCTCGCCAAGTTTTTCGGAAAGCAGTGCAGGACCGCTTTTTTGTCCATTTAATTCGCCGCTGATCACGGAATCGTCTGCTTCGTGGGTGGCGGCTTGCTTTCCGCTGACATCCCAACCGCTGGCGGTAACCGCTGTGCGTTGGGCAGCCAGGTCGGCCAGCACGATAAAGCTGGTCAGATTGGCGTTATAAGTCAGGTTGGCGCGCGCTCCGCTGCGATTTGTGCGCGGCGCCACATGCAGGGTGGTGCCATCCAGCCAGATTTCTGCTGCCAGGGCGCGAGCGCGCTGGCGTAAAAATGCCAGGTCGCTTTGGTTGACCTGTGCCAGAATTTTGTGGCTTGGGCCAGACAGGTCAACCTGGGCCTGGAGCGAATGATCTCCCGCAATTTGTTGAATAACCGACGCATCCGTTGCATCACTAAAGGAGCGTGTGCGGCGGGTCATGCGCAGGTCTTGCAGTTTATCTTCAACTAAGAAAGTGATTTGAGGCGCCTCTCCTTCGGGATACTTCCCCTCGATGGCCATAACACGGCCGGTAAACAGCTTCACGGGTTGGTCGCCAGGGATTGTTATCTCGACTTCATCGCCAAAATCTATTTTCTTTCGATCCAGGTAAAGAAATCCTGTGGAGTTATCTTCCACGCCCCAATTACCCAGTGTTATCTCGCAGCGAAAAAGACCTTCGACAGTCTCGATGATTTCGAGATTGAGCAGACCTGCGCTGGCAGTCGGACTATCCTGACCGCTGACAGAAACTGCCGGCCGGGCTGAGAGAACCGTGTTCACCGCATTCGTAGGAGGCATAAATTCCTCAATGAGCTTGCAAGCGCGTCAGGCGGCTGGCGATCAATTCCAATTGGCGGCGAATTTCTTCAGGAGAAGGCTTCACCGGTGCATTTGTTTGCCCGGCGGCGGGCTCGGGAATGGCGCTGCGGGGTTGTTCTGGTGTAACTTCAACTGTATTAATCACGACTGGCATAATTTTTCCTTTATCCGCTCGAGCCAGAGCGAAGATTGAGATTAATCCACTGGCCGGGATCTAAAGAACGTGGATTTTCTATATTGTTGGCGGAGGCAATACTTTTCCAATCCTGTCCAGCCGACACCATGCTCTGCAGTGAAGCGCCAGAACGAGCGGCGGCCAATGGAGATGTGCCCAGCCCACCTTTGGAAAAACCGGGTGCTCCTGGCGGCGCATTGAGCGAGCCGCCGCTGCCGCTGAATTCTTGAATTTTTTGTTGGCTCATATTCACGCTCATGCTGGCGCGCAGAGGAATGCCATCGGTGGAAAAGAAATCCAGGTTTTCCTCGAGGGAGTCGAAGTACCCATCGAAATGAAATGAGCCCCATGAAAATCGCACGGCTGGCGGCAGGTAATTTGAACCTTCTTGCTTGGGTGTGATAAAGAAGGCTACATCCTTCGTTAAGTCACGCACGTCCGCTTTGCGGTCCCCGCTGTCTGCATCTTGCGAACCAACATCAAACCATAATTGGAGGGCCAGCTTGGTTGTACCTGCGCCGACGAACTGCCGCCCGGCCTGGTTGCTCTGGTCGCCCGTACCGTTGGCTCCACCGTTGCCCGGCTGAACAAGCTGGTTGGCAAAGGTCACTTTGAGGGATTCGGGGTTGAACTGCACGATGGTTGTCTTGCCGCCACTCTTAGGATTGGCAAAATCAGCCTCCATCTCGATCAACCTGGCTTTTTCAAGTTTGGCGGCGGTTGTCATCCTGTACCTCCGGGTTTGATGCTCAATCCTTCGTAGGCAATTTGCAGCTCTTCAATAGCGACTGCCGCGTCCTTACCATTTAAAGTCGGGGCTTTCAGTTTCACTGGTAAACAGCGCTCCAGGATAAAACGGGCGCGCTCAGTAGCTCCGTCGGCGGCAAAAATCACCACTTCAGCGGAAGCGCGCAGCGAAGGATCGGACTGCACGCTGGAAAACCATTTCCAGAGATCAAAATCGTCGGTGGTCATACCGCGCTTCAAAGTGAGGGTGGCAAAATTCGTGGGGCCGCTGAAACGCAATTGGTGATTGTTGTTGCCGCCTTCGCGGATGGTTTTGACGTCCATGCTCATTTCCAGGCCATCACAGTCGGAGAAAGATGCTTTGCACAGCAAGCCTTTTAGACCGGGGACGGAGATTTCCACGGAAAAGTTGAAATTGGTGAATGGATAACCAAAATCTGTCACTGCCTCAACCTCCCGCTGCGCCGAGCACTGCGCTGGCTTCGGTGATCGCACTCTGGTCGCCAGACTGCACGAGGCGCACCAGAATAAACCGCATAGGAACAGAAGGGGCAACGCGCAGCTCGATCACCAGTCGGCCGGCGTCGATATCTTGCGGCAGGGCGCTGACATTGACCTGAAAGGAAGTCTCCGGCGTGTCGCCGGCAAAAGCGCCGCGAGCGAGCATCAACCCCATTATGGCGCTAAACTCACGCTGGACGGTGCGCCGAAATGCAGGGCTGTTCGGCTCGAATACATAATTTGGGCCATAGCGCAGCGCCAGTCTGCGGAGCAAGGAGATCAGGCGCCGCACGTTGATTAGGATCCAATCCGGATCCGCGCTGAGCGTATTGGCAGAGAGTGAGAGGTAACCCTGGGCTTCATCACGAAAGAGGTTTATGTGCGCCTCTTGGATGTCAAGCCAATCATCTGCAGAGATAACCGGTTGTAAACCAACCACACCATGCAATTTCTCGTTGGCTGGGGCAATCCATGCGCCGCGCTGCAAACTGCGGTGGGCAAGCACCCCTGCTGCCGGTCCATCTGGTGGAATTATGCGCACCTCTTGAGACTGTCCATCGATGGTTACCACCCAGGGATGGTAAAGGGCGCCAAAAGCCAGGCAGCCAGCTTCACCGTAAGAGATCGGCAAAATATCAACGGCTGACAACGAACCGGACATCTCGATGTTTGGAATATTCACCGTAAGGATCTGGTCCAGGGGTGAACGCAGGGCCTGAGAGCAGGCGATGGCTGGTGCAGAGCGGAAGTGACGAGGCAGACTGAGCAAGGCAAAAAGATCGCCACGCGCAGAACATAGGCGCAAGAGGCAGCGATGAACAGCCAGCAGGGTGTTTGGGGTGTAGAGATTATCTTCCCAGAGCAAGAAAGAAGCGTCAGGAGAAATCCGCAAGCCAACAGAATTTGAGTAATCGCTGGTCTCTACCAAGCCATCCGGTTTAGCATCTGCCTCTGCGCGCAGGCGGAAATAATAATCACCCTCGATATAGCCAAACAATGTCAGGCCTGTGTCTGGGCCATCATAAATTGTGTGAAATGAACGAAAATCTGGATAAGGCGATTCATCCACTACATAGCGGTCCACATCAACCACTTTCGTCCAAGACAGGGTAAACGTGCCGGATTGGTCTGGCTGGGTTATGGATAGCACCGGAGCGGGTATAATCCGCAAACCGCAGCGTAAAAACTGGCCCCATTCTGGCTGGCTGGTGCGGGGGAAGGAGTGGGGGCGCGGATTGCACGGCAAGAAACGCCACCAGACCGGCCTTTCTGGCGGGGGAGATGGCTGAGGTGGGGGCATTGGATCGAGCAAACCCTTCTCCCAGCGGTTGTGAACTGCATCCGGCACGCAGACAACGGTGGCTTCGCTGACAGAAAGAGCGGCGAAAATACCGCGCAAAGGCCGAGGATTGGCTTGCAAGTAGCGCAAGCTATCGGCGATATCCAGGAGCGCGGCGTTGGTTTGACCAGCCAGGGCGGAATCCAGAAACAGGCTGGCGTCAAAAGAATCCAGGCCGTCGCGTGTTAAGGCATCGCCGGCTGGTTCGCTGGGGTTGGCAAAAAATGTGGGGAACGCTGGGATTAACAAAGGTAAGAAGAGCAGGCCGGCGCGGCTGCCTGCCAGGGGAAAACGAGGGCTGGCAGCCGATTGCCATAGCGCGGCATGTGGATCGATGGCTGTGGTGGCAGCGCTTGTCAGGAAGGCGGGGTTCGTCAGCAAGTCAGGGTACGAAGCATCGCTGGTTGTCAGGTGAGCGTGCGTGGTGAAAAGATCCTGGTCATTGGGCAGGGCGGCCCAATACTGCGGATGTTCCGAGCCAAAGGCGAGGTCTTTTAGCCGTTGAGGGGCGAAATTGGCAGATCGCACGGCGAGGTCGAATGTCAATTTTTCGAGCCGCGGAAACTGGTTTTTAAATGCAGCCAGGTCGGGGGGTGAAGGCATTTGCCAGACGCCGTAGCCGCTGAAGCGCTCGAATTCGCCAACGCCGGGCAGGCTGGGTTGTGTGTCATTGGCGGCCTGGCTTGAAACCAGCATCCAGAAGATCGAGTGATCGGCGAAAGAGAATTGAAGCAAAGAGCCCTGGTCGGAAGCAGCGAGAACAGCCGGGTCGAGCACACCAGCGTAGTCAAAAGCGGCAGCAGAACTCGGGTCTGTGGGCCAAAAACCCTGCGGAATGGTAACCTGTAAGGCAGCGATGGGAGCGTTTTGCGTATAGACCTTCATGGTGGCCTTCAAGGATGCGGGTTTGCGCGCTTCCGCAGGGCGAAACCAAAATACCTGGTTGGCGGTCAGTGTGACTGCGCGGGCCTGATCGAGGCTGGGGGCTTTTTCGATGGCTTGCCGTTCAATCGAATTGACTGGAAAAAGCGCAAACCAGCCATCCTGATCATAGTTCAAGCGGAGCAGATCCCCGACGATTACAAAACCTGGGCTGGGGAGAGTCAGATCGATTTTCGCCTGGTTATGGTTGAAAGTTGTCAGCGATAATGACTGGCTGGCGAGCGCTGTGCTGACCTGCAGGGCTTCCCCCCAAGAACCAGGGGAGCGCGCCGGGGCAAAAGCCGGGGAGAGAGCGGCGCCATCGAAGACAGCCAGGCCTGGCAGTGGATAGAAGGCTGTATGTGCTTTATACTCGTCCGCGACACGCACCACCCAACAGCGCACGCCACCGTTCTGGAAAAAAGAGCGCACACTTGGTCCAAGATAGGCATACTCCTGGCGACCGCGTTGAGTGTCCCAGGCGAGCGGCTGGTCTGGGCCGAATATCTCGCTGAACTCAGCCGAATCCTTGAGCGGGACAGGAATATGGAGCGGGCCGCGCCCTGCAAACCCCACGAACACCGGGATATCCATGCGTGGCAAAACAGCCGGCTGACGAGCAGGCACCGTCTCAAAACGGATACCAGGCAGGCGCGAGACGCCCCCAGGCAGGTACTGCAAGCTGTTTTCGGCGCTCGATAAACCCGGCATCTGCTACTCCATCTCCAACCTCTCGTAAGCCAGCACCAATTCCTCCATGGCTACATCGGTGCCCTTGGCGTTAAATGGGCCGCTGGTGTGTTTTGTAATGCGGGCGCGCAGCAGTTTCCAGGTCTGGACTACGCTGGTATGATCTTCGCTCATCAATTTGATCGTCACCGTGCGCAGGGCTGATTGGTCGCCGTTACGAATCTGGTCCAACCAGGCATACAAATCTAACGAGCCAATTACACCGCGTTTCAGAGTCACGTCGCTGGCTTTATTAAGGCCTGTAATTTTCATCACACTATTTTCACGCGAATTTCCAGGGCGGTATTCTGAAACTGTAACTTCCATGCCAACCCCAGAAAGCTCTTGAAAACCAGCTTGGGGCCCTTCGGTATTTCCGGTGCCTAAATCCACCAGAAAATTGAATTGAACATACGGACGGTCACGCAAGACTGCCATGATTTACCTCCTAAACCTTAGAATCGGCTGTCCACTGGCCAATTTTGAAGATGACGAATTCGGCTGGTTTCAGCGGGGCAATACCCACCAGGCAAACCAGGCGACCATTGTCAAGATCGTTTTGGGTCATGGTCGAGCGGTCGCAGCGTACGAAGAATGCTTTTTCAGGTTTATCACCCAACAAAGCGCCTTTTTGCCATTCGTTGAATAAGAAATCATAGATAGTGGAGCGCACATTTGCCCAGAGCTGTTCGCCATTCGGTTCGAAAACCGCCCACTGGGTCCCCCGGTCGATAGAACGCTCGATGTAGGCGAAGTAACGGCGCAGGTTTACGTATTTCCATTCGGGATCGGATGAAATAGTACGAGCACCCCACAGGCGGTTGCCGCGCCCCTCGAAGAAGCGGAAACAGTTTATGCCTTCGGGGTTCAGCACATCCTGCTGGCCTTTGTTCAGATTGACTTCGAAACCTAGGGCGGTATTAACGACTTCATTGGCCGGCGCTTTGATCACCCCCCGCTCGATGTCGTTGCGAGCATAAATGCCTGCAACAAAGCCGCTGGGAGGTAAATAGATTTCTTTGCGCGTGATCGGATCTAGAACACGCACCCAGGGATAGTATAGTGCGGCATATTTTGAGTCGAATTGAGCGCGCATGGCACGCACAGCGGCGACAGCCTGACCATTGCCACTATCGAGTACTGCGATGCGGTAACGCATATTGGTTGTATGGGTGATCAACGCGTTGATGGTCGCAGTTGAATCAGCTTGCTGGGTTGCCCCGCTGTCATAGCCAAAGGTTGAACCTGGAGCAGCAACAATGGAAATATCTTCCAGGTCCTCGAAGGCTTTCAAGCCAGTTTTGGTGGCGGTGGTATCGTTAGCTGTGCCAACATATTCTGTGGAGGTTGGCCGGTCGCCGTCGTTCCCGCCGGAAAGGAGCGTTTCAGCTGAGTCGTAGGTGAAATTTGCGGGGATTGGGATGGCGGCGTTACTTGTTATCACGCTGGTTGCGCTGAACAGGGCTTGTGCTATTAACAATCCGTTGGTCAACGATGTGCCGGCAGTGATCACCAGGGGCAAGGTGCGAGCCAGTGATGCATTGGCCGGAATTGAAGCAAAATATGCAGTGAGCGAATCACCCTGCCCGCCTTTGTTATGAGATGGCTCGCATGCCAGGCCAGCAAAAACAAGCTGTGTATTATCAGTCAGCGTGACGGTAACCGTCAATGTCACAATGCGCACTTCATCTTTGGACGCGAAAGAAACTGTTGTGTCAGCGCCTGCAAATGTTTTTATTTTATAAGTTTGGGATACTGTGTCGAAAACAATCTTCTCGAAATCACCAGTGGTAGGTGGATTACCGGCATTGCCTTTGCCAACCCAAACCATGTCGCCATCACCAACAGATTTCAACCCGGCACTGGTGAGGATGTTTTGGCCGATCTTTAACGAATATTTCACACGGACATTGCCGCCCGAGCCAGGAAAACGCGCAGTCATGACGATTTTTTGCGCATCTGTCCCGGCAGACGGCACCTTGGCGCTGGCGATGCCATTGGCAGTATCGCCGGATTTCACCTTGAAGATGCGTGAGATGTACAGCCTCTTTCCGCCTTCCTCGAAAAAGGCGCGCACCGCATGCCAAAGGAAATTATCAACGACTGTGCCAGTGCCAAATGTGAGTTGTTGGCCGTCGCCGTAGGTGCGCTCAAAATCTCCCAGGCTAGTGAGGATATCTGGGAGGATGTCGACCGGGCCGAATCTGGCTGGACCGACAAAACCAGTTGTGGTGGTGCTGACGCCTTCAATGGATTTACTCCGGAAGGAAACCTCTTCGACGTATACACCGGGGGATAAATATTCGGGCATTTGAACCTCCAGATCGATTAGCTAATGAATAATTCGGATTTGTCCTGGGTTTGGATTACCAGTTCCAGGCCGTAGGCCAGGTTTTGCTTCTGTAAAGGCAGATCCGGTGAGACTTGCCTGAGCGGGTTGGCGGCTGGCTGTGCATACAACGTACACAGGTTTTGCGGGCTGCTCGATGGTGGGCTCAGACTCGAGAATACCAGGATATCCACTGGCCATGTCGCCTGAGTGAGCGGCGGACGGTTACTCATCGGGTTCGGCAGTACAAATTTGGGGTAAGGAAAGTAAAGGGCCAGTTGGCCTTTGGCGTCTGAAAGGCCGCGGCAAACCAGGGCTCCTTCCACATAGGCTTCTACGACAGCCCAGGCAGCCGGCAGGGGATTTAAAGGGTTGCGCGCCAGGGAGGCCCGGATGACTGCGCAGCCCCCTGGCACAGACCGCCCAGGCGCAGAATACAACGGAATACTGCCAGAAGGTTGTTTGTCCGGCAGAGGTGTGGGTTTGCCATTTGAACAAGCAAAGGCCAGGATTTTCTTAGCAGGCGCCTGAACATCAAACGTAAAGGGCAGGAACCTGAAGAGTGTGTCCAATACGGTTATGGTGTAATCTTTTTTGGCGGGAGGTGTTTGCCAATATTCCTGGTCGCCAGAGCCGAACTCGCTGACCTGCAAACCTGGCATGTGGTTGAATACAAACACACCAGAGCGGTTTGCGTTGGCCTGGACAGGAGCACCTAAGTAAACGCCAGATGGCAACTTGGGTACTGCCTGGACGAAGAGCCCATCTGAGATGAACTGCCCGGATGCGCTATCCCAAAAACGTAAGCCCAATGGAGCGACACGCGTTAGATGTTCGAAGATCAACGGTTCAGTCATCAATTCATCTCCTGGAAGGGGACATCGCGAGCCTGGACCGGATCATACACTTTGAGCAGTGAGGACGAGTCTAATAACACCATGCGAGCAACATAGGTCACAGATGGCGCCAGTTTTACCTGTTTCAAGTTCTCCCACAGGATTGACATATCAGCCATATTGAGCGGTTCATAGAACAGCTCAATATTCTCGGCTGAGGAAAAGATTTTGCCATTTTGCTCAAGCTCATTCAATAAGGCGGAAGGGATGATCGAGGCGTCTTCAATAACGCGCATAATCCATCCAAGAAGGCGGAGCTGTTTTTCAGGATCGGCAGCCCAGGGGGTTATCAAGAAATAGAGGTCCACTGGCAGGGATGGACGAAAGCGCACGCCTATTTCGTCTGTGCGAGGAGGCATGTTGCGGCGCTGGGTGGAAACAGTCACCCGGTATAAAAACACACTGGCGCCTTCAGGGGAAGGTATAGCTGAGTTGAGGGTGAAGTCAGATGCCTGAAGAAGTTTGAAATCAGCCTGGGGAAACTCTGTGCGTGAAGCATCTTTTAGTAAATTGACGATCGCGGTACCAACTGCGGCTATGGCAGTATAAAAAGCCATACTTATGATTCCTTCCCAGGGATAACGCCATCGTTTTCTGGCGGGTAGGGGATAGATAATTTTGCGGCGATGAACATATTCAACTCGGCAAAGGATTTGAAGTAGATTTGTTCACCACTGGATACCATCTGCACCATACCCCGCCAAACTATGGACATCCCTTGAATTTCTCGCGGCTCGATCCAGATGCGAACGAGGAAAGACTGGGTGTTGAATCCTGGCATTCTGATCGGCTGGATGCTCCTTGAGAAAGTAAAAGCGGTAGCCAGTTGGAAGAAATCTTCCTATTTGCTTATACCATGACCAAATCACCGGGGGATCACCGCAAAATCACCCCTCGATCACAACTAATTAGAATAAGATAATAAATACCTTAATTTGATGAAATTTGATTGTTCCAGACGCGTCAATAGATCTGCTGGAGAAAAAGGCAGAAAAATCTCATTCTGGCAGAAGTTGATCAGGTTTTCGAAATGCGATTGAGAGCTCGTTCAAGATCCTGGCGGGCCTGGTTGACAACATCGAGAGCTAGTTGGAGGCGTTCCATGGCTTGTTTCACTTCACTGGTGACCTGATCGGATATGGGGAATTTTTCAGAAATCAGAGAACTTCCAGAGACTTGTTCCAATAACAAGCGAGTTTCGAGCATCGGTTCGATATTTAACTCGGTGTGGAGGACTTGCTGGCAAATCTGATATTGGCGCACAGCCAATGAGCGCTGACCATTATCCACATAGATTCGCATCATCTGGCGGTGGATATCTTCTCGTAGGGGATTAAAAGCCAGGATTTGGGCGCCATGGTCTAGAGCACGGTGGAAATTGAGGCGGGTGTGATAATGGTGCATCAAATATTCATGGGCATCAAGGCATAAATTGCGCAAACGTTCCCGTTCAGGTAAAACCCAATCACAGTAACTATTTTCCAATAAATCACCGGTGTATAAGGAGATTGCCTGTTCCAGTTGGGCAGCTTGATTATCAGTTTGGTCATGTGAAACAGCCAGGGCTGATTCGACCGACTTCTCGAAAGCCGCCACGTCCAACCAGAAATCGCTCTGGCAGTTAAAACAAACATCCCCTGAAGAACTCGTCACCAGGTAAGTACCTGAGGGAGTTCCGAAGGGTTCGATGCGCTGGCGCAGCCTCCAGAGAGCAGTGTTGAGACAGCCGCGCGCACGTTCAGGTGGCAGCTCACCCCATAGTAGATTTAACAAAACCTCCCGTGGATGAGTGCGTTGGCGGTAAAAAACCAGGAAAGCCAATAAGGCGCATGTCGTCGTAGTGAGCGCTTCGTACTTTTGTGACTCGGCAAATTCGACTCGTCCCCCTCCAAACAAAACAATGCGGAGCTTATTCATAATTTGAAAACCTCGTCCAGCCATCACCTGCGTTGGCTGGGAATGACGCTCAAAGCGATCATTAACCGGAGTATAAATATCTTAATTATATTTTAGCGAAGAAAAAGGAAATTTGCAAGCAACGATTGCCCTACGACAGTTAAAGGGCAAACCCTATCCAGATAGCCAGGGAAAAACTGACTGTTTGGCAGATGCTGACAGAGCTGCAAATGGGTACGATTGGCTTATTCAATAGTACTGCAACCGCTGGGCTGCAAGAACGTAAATTCAATAAACACTACTTTGATTGGAGTTTGATATGAGACAGCGATCCCTTTTTTTTCCTCTCTTTCTAATTGTTGTTGGTTTATTGTGGCTGCTTGTTTCCCTTGGATATATGCCAGGCGAAAACTTTTGGGCGCTCACTCACGTCTGGCCATATTTGTTGATTCTGGCAGGCCTGAGCTTGATCGCAAAAAGCGTTTGGGAACCATCCCGAAATATTGGCCAGGCAGCCGCAGCTCTGTTGGTAATTGCCTCGATACTATTCGCCCCGCAGTTGGGATGGAATACTCCACAGTGGAATTTTAATATCGGTGGTTATGATGGTGCGGTGCCTGGCTCCAAAAATATCATCACAGTCACCCGGTCGATCAGCGGTTTTGATGCTCTGGATGTGGAATATCCTGCAGAGGTTGTTGTCCGCCAGGGAACCAGCGAAAGCCTGACCATTGTCGGTGATGACAATTTGATACCCCAGCTCAGCACCGAGGTGCGCAGTGGCTCACTTGTCATTGAAAACAGCGAATCCAACCGCAGCAAACGCGTCCGACCAAGCCAGACAGTTAAGATTACCATCACAGTCACCCGGTTGCATCAAGCCAGTTTCTCGAGTTCGGCTGATGCGCGGTTTGAAAACCTGGAAACGGACGCACTCGAATTGAACGTGAGTGGAGCTGGCAGTCTGCGCCTGGAGAATCTGAAAACCGATAAGCTCGAATGTCAATTGAGCGGCGTTGGCAATGTAACCACCAACGGCAGCGCAAATGACCTGGTTGTGAAAATCAGCGGAGCGGGCAGTTTCCTCGGGAGAGACCTGGCCACCCAGACAGCAGATGCCCAGGTCAGTGGTACCGGCAGCGCACAGGTCCAGGTGAAAAACAGCTTGAATGCACAGATCAGCGGCGTCGGTTCAATCACCTATTACGGGGAACCGAACCTGACAAAGACGGTCAGCGGCCTGGGGTCGGTGAATAAAGGGAAATGAGTAACGCGCGCACCTGCTGCACAGCCGGTTTAACCGCCTGCGCAACCAATGGCGAAAGCTCGGGAGTGAATTCAAACACCTCCCGAGCTTCAATTGTCACAACCCAGATAGGACTTGGCAGGCTGGCGCCAAGGCTGCGCCCGAGGGCAATCGCTGTTTTTAAAGTGGCATCATGCGGCGAGGCTGAATGACCGAGGTGAGGGTCGGCGAGATCGGACAACTCACAGCAGCAAACGCTGCCTGGATCAGTGCTTCCTGTCTGCATAGCATCCACCAAAATCGCACGATCATAGCCGATCAGACGCTCCATCAGGCTGAGGCCACCACTTCCAAGACAGTCGAATTCGACCGCCTGGTCAGGAAAAATGAGGGCGCTTGAGGAAGAATCGGCATCACTCGCAGAGGCGGAGGTTGAAAATGCTTTTTGGCAGGCTTCGACAACCCGCCAGCCAACGCCATCATCGCCTAAGATTGGATTGCCGAGCCCAAGCACCAAGGTTTTCAGCAGCATTGTTTGAGCACTTGCAGAGCATCACCAGATGCGTTGTATATGGTGACTTCCAGCGGCATTTGCCCGGGCAGGGTGTGGGTGGCACAGCCAAAACATGGATCATAAGCGCGGAAGGCCATCTCGACCCGGTTCAACAAGCCTTCGGTGATGGGTGTCCCTCTCTTGATCAGGCTGGAAGCCGCTTTCTGAACGGACATCGCAATCGGCGCATAATTATTGGTGGTGCCAACGATCAGGTTCACTCGGGTGGTGATGCCTCTCTCATCTGTCCAATAATGGTGCGTCAGGGTGCCGCGCGGCGCTTCGACGCAGCCCACACCTTCGGTGGGTTTTTCGGTGGGCAGAGTGCGAAAATTGTCACTAATAATCTCTGGATCAGCGGCTAACTCGACCCAGCGCTCGGCAGCATAAAGCAGCTCGATCAGACGCGCCCAGTGCGTTGCCAGGCGCTGATGAACGGGTTTACCACCCAGGGTGGCATAGAAACGTTCATATTCTGCTTGCGCTAAAGGCGTCGCCATCCCTTCGGAGGCATTCAAACGCGACAGTGGGCTTGCGACATACACACCTGAATCCACGCCATCCACAAGCCCTTTCCAACCGATCTTCTTAAGATAGGGGAACTTCAAGTAAGTCCAGGGTTCCACATGCTCAGCAATGTAGTCCAAATAATCTGCGGGGTTGTAAAGGGCGACTCGTCTGCCGTTTGGATCGACGACGCTTATGCGACCATCATAAAAATTGACGTGCATGTTATCGTCAACTGTGCCCATATAGTAGGTGTGATGCGTGTAGATATCACCGAGGATCAAGTTGACGTAATCAGGATTCCCAAGAACGATGTCTGTGAAGAGGTTGAGGCTGAAGCGGGCAAAATTGACTGCCCATTGTCCCATACCGGCAATCTCGCGCCGTTCATCTGATGTGATGCCTTTGGTCAAACCGCCAGGAATAGAAGTGCATGGATGGACTTTCCGCCCTCCGATGATTTCCACCGTGCGATGACCATACTTGCGTGCCTGGATTACCTGGGCGCCAATTTCGAGCCCTACTTTATGAATCACCCCAAGGATATTGCGCTGATCAACAGGCGCATCCGGCCCCATGACAAAATCAGGGCCGGCGAGGGCGTAAAAGTGAGTGGTATGGTCGGTGAAGTAAAAGGCGCTGTACATTAATTCGCGCAGCAGTTTTGCCGTGCGGGGCGGATCGACGTGGTAGACTGCGTCTGCCGCTTTTGCGCCAGCCAGATGGTGGGCTTCAGGGCAGACACCGCATATCCGGTTTGTTAAGATCGGCACTTCTTCAACTGGCCGACCAACGCAAAAACGCTCGAAGCCGCGCAGTTCCGGTATTTGGAAGTACGTGTTCGCCACATTTCCTTCCGGGTCGAGAAAGATTTCGATCTTGCCATGGCCTTCGAGGCGGGTAATTGGGTCAATTGTGATGCGCTGCATAGATCTCATCCTTTCACTGCAGGCCGGGCAGCTTTCAGCAGAGAACTGGCCAGGTTAAAACGGTAGAATGAACCGGCCGGATCTGGAATTCCATCAATAATCTGCTCAATCTCTTCAGGTTGGTTTGCCTCTATCACGGAGGCCAGCGAGGTGATCAAGCGCGCTCCGTAGTCGATCACACCTTCCGCCGGACCATAACAGCCGATGCAGGGGGAGCCGGCTTTTGGGCAGACTGCGCTGCAGCCGCTGCGGGTCGCAGGACCAGAACAGACAACGCCTTGTTCCAGGATACAAACCGCTGGATCCAACATGACTTCCTGCAGACGTTTGAATTCGTGAATGGCTTTGACATCGCGCTTGCGAGGGCATTCCTCACACACTGTAGAGCTGCCTGCCCCGAGGGTTGAACCTGCGGGAGGCAGCTCAGCACTACCTTTGAGAACGGCGATGATGGCGTCGATCACCGCGGCTATCTGATGTGATTCTGGCGGACAGCCGGGGATGAAATAATCGACATCTACAACCTGATCGAGCGTGCGCACGTAAGGAAAGAGGCGCGGTATATGAAGATCGCCTTCGGGAGCGGAATAATCCGAACGAGGCAGACCGCCCAACGCAGGATCTGTGGATGGGGTTGAATACGCTGTGTGATAAACTTCCTCAATTGGAGATAAGTTCGCCAGTGCTGGCATACAACCTTCATTGGCGCACGAGCCGAAAGCAACTAGAATTTTCGATTTGCGCCGCAGCAGGTGCGCCATGTGTTCATTTTCTTCGTTGCGAATGGCGCCGTTGAAAAGAGTCAACAAAATCGAACCATCTGGCATGGCTTCGACATCTTTGTACTTGGCGTCCATGGCCACAGGCCAAAACACAACCTGGAAATTGGCATCCACATCCAGGATTTTTTCGTGGATGTTCAGCAATGCAATCTCACAGCCTCCGCAAGAAGCTGACCAGTACATTGCGAATTTTGGTTTACCATTGAGAGTCATACCGGCACCTCCTCGAGCGGCAATTCGGCTTTTTCCAGAGCAGAAAGATCCAAAGGTGTGGTCTTCAAATGAGAGGGCCAGTTCAATGGGCCGAGGGCGCGGATGTCCTCAACAAAGCGTGTAATTTCTTCAGCGAGCCTCACCCCTTCAGCGGCGCTGGCCCACACCAGGCGGACACGGTCTGGTTCTACCCCAAACGCCTGGATAGTGCGGCGGAGAAGATGAAAGCGGCGGAGGGCTTTGTAGTTTTGTTCCAAATAGTGGCATTCGCCTGGATGACAGCCGGTTATCAAAACGCCGTCAGCTCCGCCAGCCAACGCTTTGAGCACAAAAGTTGGATCCAGACGGCCGGAGCACATCAAACGCACCAGCCGCACATTGGGAGCATATTTCACGCGCGCTGTACCGGCCATGTCAGCAGCCCTGTAACTGCACCAGTTGCAGGTGAAACCAATAATGAC
Organism: Chloroflexota bacterium; assembly: GCA_029782365.1. Classification (GTDB taxonomy): domain Bacteria; phylum Chloroflexota; class Anaerolineae; order Anaerolineales; family UBA4823; genus CAWBUW01. The sequence goes on along the minus strand of JAKOUW010000096.1, from coordinate 342,479 downwards.
GGGTTCAAATTTTGAGTCCATGTTTACCGCCTTTCTCAACCAGCCAGCGGGGCCAGGTTGGCCATGAGCAAACCTTCAATTTGCGCCAGAATTTGATCGCTGCTGAAACCAGAAGCGAAAATCGCACCAGCCGGGCAGGCGGCCGCACATGTCCCGCAACCCTGGCACAGCGCGGGATTGACTGCGCTGACCATTTTTTCCTGGTCAAAAGTAATCGCATTGAAGGGGCACAAATTGTTGCAAATGCGGCAGCCTGAACAACGGGTGGAGTCTATCGTGGCGTTAAACGGTTCGAGGAAAATTTGGCGTTGGTTTATCTTCCCTAAAACTCGGGCTGCCGCGGCGGCGCCTTGCGCAACACTGGCCGGGATATCTTTCGGCCCCTGGACACAACCAGCGATGAAAATGCCCTCCGTCATGGTCGCCACCGGGTCCAGCTTAGGATGGCGTTCGATCATCCATCCATCCGAGGAGCAGGAAAGTCCAAAAATTCGGGCCACTTCCTTGTGATCCTGCCGAGGCTCAAGGCCGGCAGATAGAATAACCATATCGACCGGCACACGCTCCTGACGGCCTACCAGGGTGTCTTCGGCCTGAACGATCAATTTACCATCTTCGTGCACATTGCGTGCGGTCTGGCTTATCTCAGCGACACGACCACGGATGAAATGAACGCCTTCCTCCAGCAAGCGGTGGTAAAACTCTTCATATCCTTTACCTGGGGTGCGCATGTCAATGTAAAAGTTATAAACTTCAGCGCCGGTGCGCTCGTGGATCAGGTGGGCGAACTTCAAACTTTGCATGCAGCAAATGGCGGAGCAGTAATTATTGTAATTGCGATCCCGGCTGCCCACACAGTGTACAATCGCCACGGCCTGGGGATTGGTAACGCCATCGCGCAATACCACTTTTCCATTGGTTGGGCCGGCCGCATTGCACATGCGCTCAATTTCCAGGCTGGTGAAGACATTGGGGAAACGGCCATAGCCGTATTGGGTGACCCGGCGCGCGTCGAACAAATCATAACCGGTGGCCAGGATAATGTTACCAACATCGAAGCTCACGCGGGTTTCTTGTTGTTTGAAATCCACTGCCCCGGTTGGGCAGAATTTCTCACAGGCTTTGCATGTGCCTTTGATAAAATAAGTACAATTCTCCACATCGATCACAGGGAAGCGGGGCACCGCCTGGGGAAAAGGTGTGTAAATGGCCTTGCGATAGCCCAAGCCCGCTTCGAAGATATCATCGATGACTTTCTTTGGACATTTTTCCTGGCAAATACCGCAGCCTGTGCAGAGTTCGGTATTGATAAAGCGGGGTTTTTGACGCACAGTAACATTGAAATTGCCTACATAACCATCGACGTGCTCCACTTCAGCCCACGACAAGAGGGTGATGTTGGGATGGGTACCAGCAGAGACCATTTTAGGCGTCAATATGCAGGCTGAGCAGTCAAGGGTGGGGAAGGTTTTATCAAACTGCGCCATGTGCCCACCTATGGAAGGCTCACGCTCCACCATATAAACCGGAAATCCGGCGTCAGCAATTTCCAATGCGGCCTGGATACCTGCAATGCCTCCACCGACAACCAGGGTGGCTGGGTGGATGTTGACGCGCAGTGGATCGAGCGGTTGATTGTGAATAACGCGTTCCACTCCGCCTGAAATCACCGCTTTTGCTTTCGCCGTAGCCGCTGTCCGGTCTGTATGAACCCATGAAACCTGTTCACGGATCGAGACCAATTCGCACAGGTAGGGATTCAGTCCGGCTTTCTTGCAGGCGTTGCGAAATGTCTGTTCATGCAAGTGGGGCGAACAGGCAGCAACGACGACGCGGGTAAGTTTCAACTCTTGAATGTCTTTTTGGATCAATTCCTGTCCCAGGCTGGAGCACATAAATTTGTAATCACGCGCAACAACCACACCCCGCGATTTCAGCTCATTTTCAGCCCAGAGAGCTACATCGGCGACATCCACCGTGGCGGCAATATTTGAACCGCAGTGGCAGACATAGACCCCTATTCGTTCCTCGACCTGTCTTGTTACCATCGCTACCTCTCTTTCGCCAGTTCTGGTTTGGGCATGCGCGGCATAGGCAATTCTTCTTTTCCGGGACGCCTGGGTTTGACGGGCTGGTCGTCTTGCGCCGCCTCATGATCGATTTTGGACAAGGCTGGCCGGGCATCAATAAATTCCTTGCCAATTTCAAGGCTCTCGGGCGTCAGCCCCAAAGCAAGGCCCATCACCTGAGTGAAATACAGAATGGGAATGTGATAATTGGTCTTATAGTAACGATTAACCGCGTCCTGATAGGCATCCAGATTTAATTGGCACATTGGGCACAATGTCACAATGACATCTGTCTCCTTTTCTGCGGCGCTGCGCAGTAAACGGTTCAATATATCCATCGCTGTGTCTTCGCTTATTTGGGTCATATGACCGCCGCAGCATTGGGCTTTGAGTGGATAATCGACAACCACCGCGCCTAGCGAAGCCATCAGCCTGTCAAGCGTGTCTGGATATTCAAAATCATCGAACACGCCTTGAAAGCGGGGTCGGACGATCAGGCAGCCATAGTAAGGCGCGATACGCAGATTTTTCAGCGGTCGTTTCACTTTGGCGGCAATGGCATCATAACCGATATCATTGACGAAAACATCCAGCAGGTGACGGACGGCCAATCCACCTGGATCATAATGCAGACCGCCAGCTTCCAATGCCAGGTTGACACGCTGCGAAAGCGGCGGGTTGTTTGTCAGGTAAGCTTCCGCCTTGCTGAGATTCAAGAAGCAGGCGCTGCATGGGGCGACTAACTGCGGCACGTGACCACCGGATTTGATCTGCTCTTTGGCCAAAACCAAGTTGCGTGCAACCAGCGAGTAAGCCGCCATTTCGTTGAGGGAAATATATTCGGTTGCCCCACAGCAATTCCAATCATCCAATTCAGAGAATTCAATGCCAAATTCCCTGGCGACTCGCAATGTTGAGACATGATATGCGGAAGCATTTTTCTCTAATGAACAGCCGGGGTAATATGGATATTTCATGCTCAGGCGACCTCCAGGGCGCTCAAATCTTCTTCTTCCAATTCCTTGGCTCTTTGGAGAATGGCTTTCAGACTGTCGATGCTGCGGATCCTGCGCGGAACCAAATCCATCCGGCGCTTGCGCATCATCCCCAGCCCAAGAGGCGCCATTTTGTACATATCCAGAGGATGGTGCGCCAGGTGATAGCGCGCAGCCAGGCCGAGCTCAAAACTGCGGCCAAAATTTTCTACATTATCGATAAAGGTAGATGCAAATCCAGAAGCCGCTCTGCTGCCGGGGCGGGTGTAATAACCAGCGCGAATGGAATATCGTTTGAGAGAATACATCAGATCCGTTACATGGACATCTTGAGGGCAGCGCACCATGCAGTAGTAACAGGATACGCAGTACCAAAAGGTATTGCTTTTCAGGACAGTTTCCTTATCTCCCTCTTTGACGAGAGCAAAAAGCGCTCGCGGCGTATGATCCATATCTGATGCGGAAGGACAGGAGCCTGCGCAGGTGCCGCACTGGATGCATTTTTCGAGATTTGCTTTCCCAGGCGTCATCGCTACCACCTGCTCGAAAAAAGTAGGCGGCCGGTCTGATATCGATTTCTCCATTTTTATCTCCTTTCCAATCAAGCAAAAAGGGAAAAAGCGGTGAATTATTCACCTCAATTATCGCGATAAATGTCACACTGATTCGAGTGACAAAAGTCATAGTGATTCACGACATTATTCATAAGTTCAAAAAATCACAAGTGGATGGTGATAATATAATATGTTTTGAAGAAAAAAACGCCGCCTGTGCTGGTCAAAAAACACCCACACAGGCGACTTGCCAAGAATTATTTACGCCGTTGGATATTGTCGTTTGATTGGCTGGCAGGCTCGCGAGCAATCCAAACCGTAATCAACATGACAATCAGACCGGCTAATGCGCCAGCAACTTCAGGCATACGAGTCCATATTTCGACAGAGTAAGCTCTGCCAATATATGAGATCTGGCTGCCCCAATTGAAGATCCAATTGGTGGCGCTGAGGCCATACAGGGAAAGCAGGCCGGCGAGGAAGACTGCAAGAGCAGTAGCCGGTATCCCTATCAGCAGAGTCCAAAACATGGTGATCCAAAACAGGCGGTTCATGAAAATCTCCTTTCTGTGAGCTGTTCGGCTGAGAATTCCGAGAGCTTGCATGATGCTTTATTAAATTCATCATACCTGGAGACATGCAAGATTTGAATAGGGTGTTCAACCAATTAAACGCCCTATCTCAATGCTGTTGAATTGTGGTTGTTGAAGCAACCGAAGGAAGAATTAAGCTTCGATCAGGCCTTTGCGAATGGCGAATTTCACCAGGTCGCTGCGGGTATGAAGTTGGAGTTTACGCATTAAATTTTCTCTGTGACGGGCAACAGTGTGTGTGCTGATGATTAGCCGCTGGGCGATTTCGGCATTGGTGGCGCCCTGAGCGAGCAGTTCGAGCACTTCCTGTTCACGGGGAGTCAGCTCTTCGGTCGGTTGAATATCTGGCTCTACGGTTGCGCGGTGCAGAAAATCATTCACCAAATCTTTTGCCAGAGAAGGATACAAGTAGATCTCACCTTCATGGGCAGAGCGGATGGCGGTGATCAAATCCTCTGGGGCAGCGCGTTTGGGTACATATCCGGAAGCGCCAGCGCGCAGCATTTCGAAGAAATATGCCTGGTCTTCATGGATCGTGAGGGCAACGACGGAAATATTGGGAAAGCGGCTCTTGATGCGGCGAGTGGCTTCGATGCCTGTGATATCCGGCAGGGTAATATCCATGATGACCACATCGGGCTTGCACTCTTTGATCAAATCCAAGGCTTGCATTCCGCTGCCGGTTTGACCAACGATTTCGATGTCCTCGACACTTTCCAATAACATCTGCAGGCCAGTTCGAACGACCGTGTGGTCGTCAACGAGAAGCAGGCGGATCAACTCGCTCAATGGGCTTCCTCAGGTTTGAGAACAATCTCGAGGTTGACCAGTACACGCACGGTAGAACCTTTACCAGGATGTGAGTCAATATGGAATTCGCTGCCAATCAGGCGGGCGCGCTCTTGCATTCCAAGCAAGCCCCAACATGGCCTGTCGCGTGTCGTGGAGAGGGTTTGAGCTACATCGAAACCTTTGCCATTATCTTGAATTTGAAGCGTCAGAATGGGATGTTCGACTGAAATACTGAGGTTGATTTGACTGGCCTGGGCATGGCGAACGGCGTTGGTCACAGCTTCTTGTGCGATGCGATAGAGCGTTGTGCGTAGCTCAGGCGATAAGTCGGGCAGGCGCGATGGGGAGTTGACAATCACTCTAAGTCCGCAGCGCTCTGAAATATCGTGAGCGAACCAACGCAATGCCGGCAGCAAACCGAGGTCATCTAATTGAGGCGGCCGCAGGCCGCTGACCATTCGCTGGAGCTCAGCCAGGCCGTTGGTGCTGAGGACTTCGAGCTTTTGGGCTTTCTCAGCGGCGCGCTCCGGTCGGGCGGTGAGGGTTTCGCTCAGGCCGCGCAGCCCCATGCTGAGGGCGGTTAAGGTTTGGCCAGTCTCATCATGCAGTTCGCGGGCAATCCGCTGGCGTTCTGCCTCCTGTGCGTGGACAACATGCCGCAGCATTTCGGCTTGCAGTGTTTCCAGTTTCTGGGAAAATTCCACTTCGAAAGAGCGCAGTGAGCGCACGATAAATACCGTCGTCATGCAGGCGGTGGCGGCGCGCAGCAATTGGATTGGAAAGCCAAACCATTCTTCAAAAACGGTCGCATTGAGAATTGTTGAGGGAAACAACCGGCTGGGGTTGGAAAACACCTGGCCAACCAACCCATAAACGAGAAAAGCCAGGGCTGCCAGAAGGACATCCTGGCCAAAACTGCTCAATCCTGACCGGATAAACCGCTCGCGTTGTCGCAGTAGTCCCCAAGCGGCCAGGATTGAACCAGGCAATGCCAGTGTATAGCGGGTGTACACATCGCTCGAGGCAGTATCGCCTGGCGCCAGCAACCAGATCAGAATAAAGCCGATTAACCAGACAGCAACTGGAACCAGCAACAGCTTTGAGGCTAACCTTGATTTTTCTCGCCCGACAATCAGGCGAAAACTGAAGAGCAATAGAAGTAAAAAGGATGTTGATAACAGCAATAATCTCAACAGGAAAACCCAGGCTGTCGCTGGTGTTTGAACACCGCAGGTCAGGATGTAGCACATTTCGAACCACTCATGCGCGCCGTGCACCAACCCGAATAAACCTAGAGGCGCAAGCGCCCAGGCGAATTCGTTCTCGTGCATGGATCTGCCAATTTCCAACGAAATTGACAAGCCCATTGAAAAGAAGGCTAATCCATAAAAGAAGAATATAAAAGGCAGGTTATGAATCAGGCTGATGAGCATGCATTTATTATCGCGCTGATTCAAAAATCAAGGTTGGCGTGCCTGCCCAGTATCTGGTGAGATCATTAAGGATGAAACATCCACAGCCTCAAAATTTGACCCAGTCACGCGGTCAAGCTCGTGGAGCACATCGTTATCCCAACGCTCATCAGGAACTCCAGTGAAATACCAATCGCTGCCGTTATCTGCCAGGATAAACCCATACACCTGCATGGCACGTAAGATCACGCGTGCGTCATGTGAAAACCCTGAAATATCATACGAGGCTTTGAGGCGGAAGCGCTGGCCCATTGGCGGATATGAAAGATCGGTCAGATCCGAAGCATAATGACGGGCAGGCCAAACGTAAGCCATCTGGGTGTTTTGAACGGTTAGGCGGATGGCGTGCCGGATTTCACCGCTGGCCACCTCATCATAGCGGACCAGCCCAGGCAGTATCGGCAGACCTGCTGCATCAGCCGAAGTCCAACTATCAGGCCGTAGAGCATTCGAGCGAAGATCGAAGATAGCACCGGATCCCGCTGACCATTGAGTGCCGGCCGGGTTGAGTTTCCTGGCATTCCATATTTCGTACAGCAGGCAGTTGTCCTTATCTAACAGCAAAATGTGGCGGTCGCCGCTGTTAGGATTACCCTCGATCAAGGGATTTGAGGGAATTGGATACGGTCCTGGATCACTTTCGGATGCGTACTGGAAAGTGATCGGGACCTTCGGTTGGTCACCAGGCACCAGGGTGTAGGGAATACCGATGGGAAAACCACCCGGATCCGGCCAGATACCTGAACCAAAATCGGCGTGCAGGCCTGTCGAAGAGCCAATGGAATTGATATATGCACTAGAGTATCCAGAGACCGGAAGTTTATCAACGGGTGTGTTCCAAATATTATCCGAAGGCAAAATTGGGCAACCTGCGAGTTGAGGGCTGGGTTTGCTGTAGGTGAGAAATGGAAGATAAACCAAAATGGGCTGACCAGCGAACGAGCCAACTGGACCCAAGAAGAGAAAAAAAAACAGGCAAAATACAGGTAAAATTCTTAACCCAAACTTAAGCATTTGATCCTCCGTTCCAGGATATACCGAATTGTAGCACCTGGGATGCAAAAACTTTCTGACAGCTTCGCAAGGATACATCCACCAGAAAATTCACAAAGCCTGCTAAGATTAACATTGATGAAATCACAGAAATACAACTGGCCAATCCATTCGGTTATTTTGAGCCTGCTCATTTTGGCTTCTTGCAGCCAGCCAACAACACTTGTTGTGCATGAATCACAGCCGCCTGCCAGCGCTTCCGCGCGATTGAACCAGGGCACCAATGCGCCACCTGCCTCGGCTTCCATCCAAATAACAAAACAAATAGCGACTGAATTTCCAACAGAAACTCGGGACAAAACATATACTCCGCCTCCTCAACCTGAACCCAGTCCCACACCTTATCCGGCGTCTGTCTCTTTGCCAACCCAATACTTGCTCAGAGCGATGTTTGATTATCCTGCACACAAATTATCTGTTCACGAAGAAATCACATTCACAAACCAAAGCAGTGAAACACTGGCAGATGTAGTGATAGTGATCGATGCCCAGCGAGTCGAAGGCGGATTTCAGTTGGTTGACTTGCAAATTGGAAGTGAATCAAGCCCAACCTATTCATTAGCGGCAGGTGTTCTTTCTGCGCCATTGAAGGCTGAACTTGACCCAGGCGAGACTCTTCATATTGCGCTAAATTACGATTTGAAAATAAAATATGGCGGCAGTCCCAGCGGATTTAACGAGAAACAAGCGTATTTTGGAGACTGGTATCCATACCTGGCGGCCTATACACCCCGAAAAGGCTGGGTTACTCATCCCGCCAGCCAGGTTGGAGAAACCCAGGTGTACCCGCTGGCAAATTACGATGTGTATTTAAAGGCAGGCGAAGATTTGTTGAAATTTGCAACCAGCCTGCCAGCGGAAACCGCTGGCGAGTGGCTTCATTTTCATGGAGAAGGGCGGCGAAATGTAAGCTGGGCTGCAAGTCCATTTTTTCAACTGTTGGAGGACAGTTCAGGAAAGATGACCTACAAGGTTTACACCTTGCCTGGCGATGAGGACAGCGGAAAAGAAGCATTACGCACAATCCGACAAGCCTACGAGTTATTCACAACCTTGTATGGGCCAATCCATCTGAACCAACTCAGCGTCGTCGAAGTAGGATTTTTTGATGGGATGGAATACGACGGTCTTTTCTTTCTCAGCCAGGATTATTTCCAGCAATACCGTGGAAACCCGATGAGTTACCTGACCATGCTCAGCGCCCACGAGGTAGCCCACCAATGGTGGTACGCCAGCGTAGCCAACGACCAGGCTGATGAACCCTGGCTGGATGAGACACTGTGCATTTACAGTGAGGTTCTATTTTACCAGGGTGAATATCCATACCTGGTTGATTGGTGGTGGGCGTTTCGAGCAGATCGTTTTGAACCGCAAGGCTGGGTGAACAGCAGTGTTTACGAATTCAGCAGTTTTCGGTCGTACGTGAATGCGGTTTATTTGCGAGGAGCCTATTTTATGCGTGAGCTAAGCAGGAAAATTGGAGAGGCGAAGCTCAAAGAGTTCATGAAAGCTTATCACCTGGAAATGCAGGGAGAAATCGCCCAGGGAAGGGATTTTTGGCGGATCTTGGCGCATTTTCTGTCAGAAGTTGACATCGCCTCTCTGTCGAAAGATTATTTTCATTGATGCCTAACCGGCAGGATTTACATCCTGGGCGCAAACACTTTCTGGAACCTGCCAGTCATAGACATCTTTGAGAATGATGGGCACAATCGAAGTGTTCGTCTTACGCACACCGGGGATGCGACCAAAATCTTCTGTCACGATGCGGTAGATTTCTTCATTGCTATGGGCGATAATCTGCACGCTGACATCTCTTTCACCAATAGAGGTTGCGACATAGGTGACACAACTAAACTCAGAAATCTTTTGAGCGACACTGGCAATAAAACCCGAATCGACTTCCATCCAAACATCGGCGACGACGCTGTAGCCAAGTGCCTTCGGGTTGGGAATGGCGCTGATTTTCATCACGCCTTCATCTACCATTCGATCGATCCGGTAACGGACGGAGCGTTCGGAAATTTCGCCGATGCGGCGAGCAATTTCAGACGCCGCCATACGTCCATCTTCCATGAGCAAATTTATGATTCCGCGGTCGATTTTGTCAATTTCATACATGGCAGTTATTATTTATTTCCGTTTCCTACAAATTATAGCGGTAATGTGTGACATGTCAAGGGAAAATTGTAATTGTTGGAAAATTGGAGGAAGCAGAGTACGGGAGGAATGTACAGATATGAGGAGCTAAATAAATTCCATAAAAACTTGATTGCCCAGCATGCGTCCGGTATATGTAAGTCGCAAATTGCCGCTGCCTGTCCATTCGATTAAGCCTTTGCGAATCAAGCGCCGGATCTGGCGTGAATAGGCAGAATGCAAAGAGATACCAAACCGGCTGGTAAATTCATGATCTGCAACCCCAGCCTCAGTCAGGCGCAGAGCCATCATCATGTATTCGCCTTGTTCATCTTGTGAGGAGAGGCGGCGTTGATCCTGGGTGGCAGGAGTCAGAGGAAAAGGGTCTGAAGAGGTGCTTGTATTTGAGAGACGTTGGATGTAAGCTGCCGGAGCGAGAATATTGACCGTGCGTAAACCTGGAATATAGCCATGAGCGCCGGCGCCGAGCCCCAGCCAGGGATAACCGCGCCAATATTGGAGATTGTGTCGGCAGGCTGCAGCGGCAGGTCGGGCCCAATTTGAGATCTCGTACTGCGCATAGCCATTTTCGGCCAGGATGCGCATGGAAAGTTCGTACATTTCTGCGGCCAGGTTTCCATCTGGTTCGGAAACCAGGCCGCGGTTTACCCAATTCGCCAGCGGAGTGCCATGTTCGAGAGTCAGCGAGTAAAGCGAAAGGTGGGGGGTCTGCAATGAGATCGCCATGTGCAGTGTGTTTTCCCAGGATCGCACACTCTGGTAGGGTAAGCCGAAAATTAAATCCAGGTTGATGTTTGATATGCCAGCTTGCCTGGTCCAAGAGACTGCCTGAATCACATCTGTCAAGTTGTGCTGGCGTTCGAGCAGCTTAAGTTCCCAGGGATTCGCAGACTGCATGCCCAGACTGAGGCGATTTATTCCTAATCCTTCGAGACCAAACATGAAATCGGCTGACAATGTACCCGGGTTGGCCTCCAGGGTAAGCTCACAACCGGGCTGCAGATCAAACGATTGGTGCAGAGCTGAAATGATTCGACCAAGCTGATCGAGACTCAGAAGCGAAGGCGTGCCGCCGCCGAAAAAAACCGTGTGCACAGGTAAAGCGGTGTGGAAAGCGGCTTGAGCTGAATGGCCAGAAATAGCAATTTCCCGCACCAGGGCTTGCGTGTACGGCTCAATCAGATCGCCGAGGCTGGCGTACGTATTAAAATCACAATACGCACAGCGGTGAACGCAAAATGGAATATGTAGATACAGACTGTACGGCTGCATGCGGCAATTATACTGGTTAAACAAAAAGCGGGCGGCGGCTTACCCGAGCCGCCGCCCGCTGGTTTTCATTTATTGTTGAGGATTTTCCTTCGTCATAGATTCCTGGATTTTCTTGCGCATAGCTTCCACTTCAGGAGAGCGTGTGGATTCGCCGCTCACCTGAACGCCCATCTTTTCGGAGAGCAGTAAAGTCAGCAATGCTTCCATGATGCTGCCAGTTCCCTGATTTTCGCCGCCGCCAACCATCACACGTGGAACGACATCAACGCGCGACTGCTGAATCGCTTCAGAGAAGCGGTTGAGCACGGTTTGGGTCACCTGGAATTGGGGTCCGCCGTAAGCGCGCACCTGCTCTTCGGTTGCCATGGCCTGGGCGATACCCACACGGGCGACTTTCTCAGCTTCAGCTTCGGCGAGGGCGCGAATTTGGGCGGCCTGCTGGAGTGAGCGTTGGAATTCCGCTTTGCCCTGGTTCGTCTGGACGGTGATGGACAGCTCTGATTCGGTGATTTTGCCCTGCATCGCCGCGCGCGATTCGGCTTCGCGTAATTCGCGCTCCTTCACAGCAGCTTTTTCCTGGCGTGAGTAGGTCTCGACCTGCTCTTCGGCGACCTGGCGTGAACGGAGCTGGGATAGGATAGTTTCAATCTGGGTATTGCCTGTGGGAGATGTTGGAGTGCCGATCAGAACTTCCTCCAACTGCAAATTGTAGTGCATGAACTTGTCCTGCATTTCCTTATTGGCGATTTGCTGGATGATGTTGCGCTCCTGAATCAGTTGGATCAGTGTGCGGGTCTGACCAATGTTTTTGAAGTAAGCGGCGACCATTGGGTCGAGTGTCTGTTCCACCAGTTTCTTGATATCGCCAAAGCGCTGGATCACCAAGGGCGCTTTTTGATAATCAATGTGAATGACCACCGATAGCGGCAAGTTCGGCTCGAAGGCATCTTTGGTGATCAGCGAAATTTCACTCAGGTTTTCATCAAAGCGATGAGAGCCAACTTCGCTGCGTATCCATTTGAGAATAATGTTCGTCGTTGGCACCGAAATCACTTTACCGGCATAGGTATTGAAGGCATATTTGCCAGGTAAGAGCGGATCACTCCAAACACCGCGCTTGCCACGTTCGACCAACTCGCCATGGCGGTATGATTCTCCGGATAGATCGATGCCAGTTTCTCCAGTGTACGAAACAACCACGCCGACATTACCAACTTCAATGGTGGTCTTAGGGATCATCTCAACCGTGGCGAAAAGCCGGTTAATGGCATACGTTCCTTCGACCAGCACCTGAAGCTGGCGACCACGCAAGCCGCCGGCAGCCAGGAAGTGATCTGGATCCTGGAATTTGTTATGGTAAACTTCCGGCTTGTGCGGATCGTCACCGACTACCGGGGCGATGATTTCGCCTTGGGGAAGCGATGGACCATCGTGCACTGTGACAACGCCGATGCTGTCATCGCTGTCCTTGATAACTACAGGCCTGAATCCACGCCGTTCGGCGATGAATTCAGCCATGCGGCGGATCACTTCGGCTTCATCTCTGTTTAGAGGCATCGAAAAAACTTTTTCTTCGGTGATGACCACAAACTGCAGTAAATTGATCGCATACGTGCCTTCGCGCAGCACCCGGCGCTGGGGTCCGCGCTGACCGCCTTTTTTGATAAAATCTTCAACATCCTCGAAGTTGGCGGTCATGGCATTGGACGCCAGGATTTGCGTTGCACCCAACGGTTCGCCATCGCGGGCAAAAATGTAACCCAGCTTGCCTTGGGCAATTGTCACCAGCGGGGCCGGGTGAACGGTGTACATGATCGGGAACAAGTAATGGATACCACCGCGCAGCAGCTTTGGTTGAAAGCCCGCCTCCCCATTCAAGGCGATGAAACCGCTTTTCACAGAGCCTTTGGGGCTAAAGCGTTTTTCTACAATACCGACCTGGTTGTTTCCGATGATACGGATACCAGATAGCGCAACCAAGCCTGCCAGGATCAAAATAACGATCAGGGCAAAAATAAATATGATCAGAAAATCCATTTTTTCTCCTTGGGATAGGTAGAACAACTCAATCCCACTCTTCACATTATACTCTGCTTCAAGAGAGCATCATTCGAATCCAATTAATCTACGCAGGATTTTAAATGTAGTTTCATCCCATCGGAGGCATGTCAGATCGCTTTGCCGAAATGCCGCGAAGGAAAATGGCAGATTTAATCTGGTATAATCCTCAAAATTATGACCCCTGATACACCTTCAATAACAAAACTTTGTCCTACCTGCGGCTCGAAGGTGGCTGCCGACGCTGCGCGATGTGTGGTGTGTGGCGCCGATTTGAGCAGCGCTGAAAAAGCCGCGACGTCGACCAAACAGCTCCAGCCCAGCCGAATACCTGAAGTCACATTGAGCCTGCCGATAGCATTACTATTGGTGATGGTTGCTTTGGCGATCGGTGCAGTGACCGTTTTCTATGCCCTCAAACAAAAACCCAGCATCGTGATTCCCCCTACTGTAACAAACACTTTGACGCCGACTCCAACGGTTACGATCACCACCACACCTGTGCCTCCAACTGCCACGTTTACGCCCGCTCCCACGGCAACACCAGTCACTCATCTGGTCAAAGCAAATGAAACCTGCACTGGCATTGCGTTGTTTTACAAAGTGTCCGTACAAAGCATTGTTTCGTTGAACAATCTTTCCACCAACTGTGACTTATATGTGAACATGCCGCTGTTGATACCTCAACCGACGCCCACCGCTACCGATCTGCCCTCAGCGACTTTCAGTTCGGCGGAGCAGACTGAGGCCGCCTGTGATAAAGTGGATATCACCGTACAGCAAAATGATACATTGGGGGGAATTGCCGCAGCTTACGGAGTGCCAATGGAGGCGGTCCGCACCTATAACGGATTACCCAATAATTCTGTTTACATCGGCCAAAAATTAACGATACCACTCTGCATGCGATTCGCCACTCCTGGGCCTTCCCCCACGCCAACACTGCCACCCCCGTACCAGGCGCCTGCACTGCTGTTGCCCGTAGATGGTGCGGCATTTTCCGGCACCGATAATGTAATTCTGCAGTGGGCTTCTGTGGGCACCCTGCGCAGTGACGAGCTGTATATGGTGACAATCGATGACGTGACGACCGGTGGGGATGTTAAATTAGTGGATTATGTCAGCGACAGCAAATACATTTTGCCGCAATCTTTGCGACCCAAAGTGAACGCGCCGCATGTATTTCGTTGGAAAATAACCACCGTCCGGCAAGCGTCCACAGACGCGTCTGGAAAACCTGTCTATGAAAGCGCAGGCTCCACCAGCGAGCCACGCGTGTTCGTGTGGATGGGCGGTGGTAACCAACCAGTAGCCACGCCAACGCCTTAAGAAAAACAAATAGCCACCGGATGGTGGCTATTTGTTGATGGATTATTAGGGGAAGGTGAGCATGTTCATGTAATGCTTGTGGAATGCTGGGTTGGCTGCCAACTCAACGTACCGGACATTCTGACTGATGTGTTCGGCCAGGACACGCTGCCTGGCAGAAAGGAGCATCCGCCGAGCGCCAGTTCCAGCCGCGTTGCCAATTTGGGTAAAGACCTGACGTGGAAGATCTGGAAACATACCAATGCAGACTGCACTTTCCAGGTTGAGATAGGTGCCGAATGCGCCAGCAACCACGAATAGTTCAATATCATCATCTTGCAAGCCAGCTTCTGTAAGCAATGTTTCAACACCGGTCCGAATGGCCGCTTTGGCAAGCTGAATTTCGTTTATATCCAAGCGTGTTACTTGGATTTCACGACCGGATCCAGAATCCGCGGCAGAGGCAAGGACAAAAGCCGAAGGCGGCGCACCTCTGGCGGGCTGCAAACGCAAGTTGGGATGCTGGCCTTTCAGAACGCCACGGTGATCGATTAAACCGTTGCGCCGCAGTTCGGCAACAGTATCTAAAATACCGGAGCCACAGATTCCCACAGGCGGTTGATCTTCGATCGTTTTGATTTGGACTTTATCGCCATGGATTTGCAGTCGTTCTATGGCACCGGCCGCGGCGCGCATGCCATTAGTAATGTGGGCGCCCTCGAAGGCTGGTCCGGAGGCGCAAGAGCAACTCCAATGGTTACCAGCATAAAACAAACTGATTTCGGTATTGGTGCCGATATCCAACGCAATCGTCGCCTGGTCAGTAGAAATTAACCCGGCACCAATCAGCATAGCAATGTGATCAGCACCAACATACCCGGCGATATTCGGCGGTAGATACACCATAGCGCCTGCCGCCAGGTTCAAGCCAACCTGAGAGGCAGGGAACATCAAAGCATCGCTCAGAGCGGCGACGTAAGGCGCCACTCCCAACTGCTGAACCGGCAGGCCGGCAAACAAATGGTGCATACAGGTGTTGCCGACAATCACCGCGTCAACGATCGAAGAGGGGGCCACACCGGCGGATGTGCACAGCTCATCAACCAGGTTGTTCAAGGTGTTTACCAAAGCGGCCTGGAGAGTTCTGGCTCCGTCAGGCTGATTGATTGTAAACGCGATGCGGCTGATGACATCTTCGCCGTAACTGATTTGCGGATTCATCGCACCTGCGCGCGCGGCAGTCTTTCCATCTGTCAAATCAACCAGATATGCGGCTAACTTTGTTGTGCCAATATCAACCGCCAGGCCGAAATAGGGTGAGGCAGGATCGAGGAGCGCGACGAGCTCTACTTCGGTGGTGTTGTGTTGGCTGAGCCGGCGCAGCAGCACACGGATAATTTGGTTGGGGCCTTTTTTGCGGAGAGTTGGAGATATTTCGGCGAGCACATCCAGGCTTGCCTTCACCGTAGAGAAACCGCAAGCCTGGACAGTGTTTACAAGGCGAGAGTGGTCAGAACGCAGATCGTTCAAACCGGCTGTTGGAACAACGACATCCACGGCGGTGATCGTGGGGTCAATTTCTTGCGGCGGTTCCTGGCCTTCGATTTGTAAGCGCTGAGGCGTGGTGAGAGACGCTGGTGGAATTTCAACTAAGGCGCTGCTGAGCACCAGAGTCTGGCAGGCCAGGCGCACACCACCAGCCAATTCCTCGGCGGAAAGTTCTGCTGACTCTGACAAGGTCGGAGGAGAAAACTTGCCGGACATCGGGCGCACTTTGCATTCTGAGCAAATGCCCTCACCACCGCAGATGGCAACCAATTCAACGCCTGCCTGGCGTGCAGCTTCAAGCAAAGTAATGCCTGGAGTGACTAACACACGCCGGCCAACTGGCTGTAGGATGACTTCAACCTGCTCTGATTTCATTCAGGCGATTGGTGTGGGAGCACTTTCAGCAGCGCGCAGTTTTTCCGCCTGCCGGAAATACTTGATATAACGCGCTGAATAGTCGTCTTTGCCCAGGAGCAAATCTGTGGCACGAATTGTGGAACCCAGCTTGGAGGGATCTGTGATGGCACAGGTAGCACCGGCCTGAATCGCCAGAGTAAGGAATGCCTGGTTGATAACTGGCCGGTCAGGCAATCCGAAGGAGACATTGGAAGCGCCCAAGTTGATATTAACCCCCAAGGCTTTGCGGACCAGCTCGATTGTGTGCAGTGTTACCAGGCCGGCTTTGCTATCTGAACCCACAGTCAGCACCAATGGATCGATGATGATATCTTCTGCCGGAATGCCAAGTTGTGCTGCCCGGTTGACAATTTTCTCGGCAATGGCGACCCGCTCTTCAGCAGTTTGGGGAATTCCGTTATCATCCATAGTCAGACCAATCACTGCCGCACCGCGCGCGCTCACTAAGGGAAGAACGGCCTCGAGACGCTTCTCTTCACCGCTGACAGAATTAACGAGTGGTTTACCAGGGGCTAGCGCCAGACCGGCTTCTAGAACTGCCGGATTGGCGGAATCAAGGCACAGCGGTGCGTCTGTAAGGGAAGAGACCAGTTCCACGACCTGGCGCACTAAGGCAACCTCATCCAAGCCCGGAACTCCGACGTTAATATCCAGCACATCGGCACCCCAGGAAAGCTGGCGATTTGCTAGGTCGCGCACATAATCCAGATTGCCAGATGAGAGCGCAGCGGCCAGCTTCTTGTGTCCAGTCGGGTTGATTTTTTCGCCAATCATAACAAATGGCCGCTCTATGCTAATTTTCACTTCTTTCCGTGAGCCCTTTAATACAGTGTTCATACAATCTCCTTCGTCAAATCATATCGTGGCTGGATTCTTGTTTTCTAAGCAGATTCGAGGATCGGTTAATTTTACAACAAGTAAAGTGTCCTGATTGTACCGATAAGAGGTGACGTTTGTCATTTATTCGAATGGCGCAAGAAATCTAAAGCACTCTGCGCCAAAACAGCCGTGCCAATCGGCAGTGCGTTTTCGTCAATATCAAACCTGGAATTATGGCCAAACCGCTGGTCGCCTTCTATTTTTGTACCCAGGACAAACATAGCACCCGGGCACACCTCGGAAAGTAAACCGAAATCTTCTGCGCCCAATTCTCTTTCCATCGGAAGAACATTAGCCTGCCCCAAGAGTTCGCTTGCTGTGCGTTGAACCAGTCTTGCGGCAGAGGGATGGTTGATCATCGGCGGGAGACCAATTTCAAAAGACAATGTATAATCACCACCGAGCGGCCGCACCACCTCAAAACACCTCCGGATTTCAGCATGCAGTTTGTGTTGGACTCGTTTTTCTGTGAAACGAATCGTGCCTGTCAAATCGACATGATCCGGAATTACATTTGCGACTTGCCCACCGTGCACTGCTCCGATGCTGACCACATTGGCGTCGAAGGGATCAATGCGCCTGGAGAAAATTCCGTTGATCGCCAGTATAACGAAAGCCGAAAGGTAGAAAGGGTCAATTGCTTCATGCGGCCGAGCTCCATGACCGCCTTTGCCAATGATCCTACCGCTGAAAGAATCGACTCCGCCCGACGAGGGACCTGAAGAAATGCGCACCATTCCAACAGGGGTAGAAGGATCGACATGTAAGGCCAACACCAGGTCAACAGCTTGCATGGCGCCATCTTGTATCATCCGCGCGGCGCCGGAGAAGCCCTCCTGATCAGAGCGCTCTTCAGAGGGTTGGAAAAGGAGGCGAATCACTCCGGGGAATTCCTCTTTCACCAGGAGGCTGGCCGCCCCCAGCAGCATTGCGGTGTGGCAGTCATGCCCACACGCATGCATCACGCCTGGGTAGCAGGATTTGAATGAAAGGTCATTGGCTTCTTCGATAGGCAGGGCATCCATATCCGCGCGTATGGCGACGGTAGGGCCTTCTGAAGGATGTATGGCATATTCTGCCACCACGCCGGTTTTACCGACACCGCGCTGTACCTTCCAGCCCAAACTTTCTAAAGTGTCTGCGACCAATGTTGATGTGCGCTTTTCCTCAAATCCCAGTTCGGGGTGCATGTGAATATCACGCCGCCAGGCAACCAGTTGTTCCTTGATTTGCTGCGCCGCGTAGAGCATGCTGTCCATGGTTTAAACGACCGGGAGTTTGTCCATACCAGCTTGCCGAGCCAGTGATAGAACCAGGTTATCAAGCTCTGACAGGACAGCCGGGTTGAATTCTGGTTTGCGATAGGCCTGCAAGAGCTGATTGGTGCGTTTTATGGCGCGCTGGAAAGTATCCAGGCTGCCACTTTCCTGCCAACCGCGGATTGAATCGCGGTCAATGACAAAAGAGGGAATCACCTGTTCTTGGCTAAACAAGGTGCGCGTATAACGCTGTTTGAGAAAATCACCTTTGAAATTGATCCCTTCAAACAATTCGACTGCAAGCGTATTGGTACGCAGTTGAATACCCTGCACCATGCGAAGAGCCATCGAAATCGCTTCAGCGTCAATCACCAGCTTCTCCGGGCTCTGGCAGGCCAAAAAGTCCAGCATACCTGCACCGGAAATCATGTTAATGCCAGCCAAGGCGCCTACCAGGGCAGACATGCCGCTTTCCATGCCAGCCTGTGCATCAACGATTTTGGCATCTGAAGCGCCCAAATAGGTGTGCGTTGGTAAGGAGAGGGATTTACCCACCTGGGCATAGGCCGCATCGATCATGGCTGTTTCGATCGCACCCATCGGGGTGGTTCCTTTGCGCATGTCAAAGATCGCTGGTGCGCCGCCCCAAACGATCGGAGAGCCGGGTTTTGCCAGTTGGTGAATTGTGATACCGCTCAAGCATTCAGCGGCATGCTGAACGATTGAACCGAGCAATGTGACCGGCGCTGTGGCGCCCGCGAGCGGCATCGAGACTATTTCGGCTGGAACGCCGGCTCGGGCCAGCTCGATCAAATTTTGCGCGCCAAATTCACTCCAGATTAAAGGCGGAGATGGGCACACATCAAAAACGGCCTGGGGCTTTTCAGCCAGAGCTGAGCGCCCCCCAGCAAATAACGCCAGCATATCAAACATAGTCTGCAGGGAGTGGATTGTGAATGAGCCCGTGATAACCGGCTTCTGAGAATAAGACAAAACGAGGTAAAGCCGGTAAAGGTCGCCAATTGCCTTCGGGAGTTCGTTGCATACAATTGCGGTAGATTGGGCGGCATATTGGGGCAGCATTTCAGCTACCTGGATCACCTTCAACAAGTCTGGGGCATACGATGGCCTGTGCTCCAATGTCTCAGGATCAAGGATGTGGACTCCTGAAGAACCCGGGTCGAAATTGACCGAGTCGCCGCCGAAAGTAATGGCAAAGTTGCCAAACCGATCGTACAAATTGAAGGACGCCGGTACGGTGGCTAGAGATCTACGCACCAGATCTTCGGAAATACGGACAACCTCGGTGTCCTTATCAACCTGAGCGCCCGCGCTGGCGAGCAAGTTGCGCGCTTCTGTTGATTGAACTTTGATGCCAGGCTTTTGCATGAGTTGAAATGCTTCGTCCAGGATGCGATTCAGCAAATCGGGAGTAAGTTGTTCAATTCTTGGCTGCATAGACACTCACTTTTCCAAACCGGCGATGATGCGCTTGAGTTCCCGCGTAATACCCTGATCTAGGGGATCGGGTCGGTGTGTGGACAGGATTTTACGCGCCTTTTCCAAAGCCCAATCCGGTGCGTTGTCTTTTTTAGCTTCCCATTCGTTGTAAGGCCGGCGGTCCATATATTGAGGCAAGAACAAATCGCGCATGTGAGCCTTGGTATGTTTTTGCGATAGGAAATTGCCTCCTGGGCCTACATTGGCGATCGCCTGCAAGGCGAGTGACTCTTCGTCGACACGGATGCCTTGCATGACTTTGTGGATCATCGAAAAAATCTCACAATCCATTAACATTTGAGCAAATGACCAGATACGGCTGCCGTGCAACAAACCGGCGCCAAGCAGCATATCCGACATGACGACAGAGGCCATGAAGGTGGAAAGGCTGTTTTCAACGCCAGCCTGCCAGTTGGGTTCTTTTGCGCCTGTTGCAAAGGAGCCCATCGAAAGAGGAATATGGTAATAATCGGCAAGGGCATTCGTCGCTGCTCCGAATAGAAAATCTTCAGGGCCTCCTCCGGTGTATGCACCTGTTCTCAAGTCAGATGCGGTTTGAGCTGCTGCGTAAAATACTGGCGCACCTGGAAAGGCAAGTTGAAGCAGCGCAGTGGCTGAGATCACCTCAGCGTTGCCAACCACGAGTGTCCCAGCCATCGTAGCGGGACCGGTGGTCAGGCAAGAGGCCATAGTCATAAAGCCGGTGGGAATGCCATGTTCAGCCGCCAATAGGGCCGCATCCAGGCTGCCGCCGTCATGTCCGAGCGGAGGGGCAGTGCACTGCATCAACGAAAGCACTGGGCGATGGCGCAGTTTATCCTTGCCCCCAGCTACAATTGCGGCCATCTCAATAGCTGCGCGTGCTTCACGATCGTGATAGATACTCTCAGTTTGCACATGCTTGGTTGAATTTTCCCAGGCAGTCAGGATTTCGTGCAGGCCACGTGTCTCGACAGGTTTATCTTGGGCAGAAACGGCAATCCAATGGAAGCCAATTTCGGGAACCGCATCTGCAACCCGAACGATGTCTGCGACATCCTGTAAACAGGTGGTGCGCCGCTGGCCGGTGTGGATATCGAGAATTTCGACTCCGCAGCCATCTGTGCCCAGATACACATGGTTCCCATCCATCAAGCAGTCTTCTTCTGGGCGGCGCGCTGCCAGCGAATAAGCAGGGGGCGCTTTTTGAAGAGCTGTCTCGATTAATGTGGCATTGGCTTTAACGACCATGGTTTTGAAATCAACCTGCGCTCCGAATGACTGCCAGATTTCTAGAGCCCTGTGAGAGGGAAAACGCACCCCAACAGTTTCAATGATCTCCAGTGAGGCTTCATGCAGGCGTTTGATCTCTGCGGGTGTGAGGATATCCAAATGCAGTTTGGGATCGGTGATGGATTTAATCATTCCAGCCATAGTGGTTACCGGATCATTCTTTTCCGACTAACTGCTTGGCGACATGAACTGCACCGATCGCATCTTCGCTGTAACCATCCGCGCCAATCTTGTTGACCCACTCACGGGTGACCGGCGCGCCGCCCACCATGACTTTCACTTTGCCATGCATGCCTTCCCGGGTCAGCACTTCGATCACTTCTTTTTGCTTGACCATGGTTGTGGTGAGCAGGGCGCTAAGAGCCACGATGTCGGCGTTTACTTCACGCACTTTGGCAAGGATTTTCGCTGAAGAGGCATCGACTCCCAGATCGTAAACCTGGAATCCGGAGGCTGATAACATGGTGCCCACCAGGGATTTTCCGATTTCATGAATATCGCCCTCGACCGTAGCGAGAACCACTTTGCCAAAAACTTCGCGTTGAGTTCCTCGGCGAGCCATTTCTGGCTCCAGGGTGGCGACAGCCGCCTTCATTGCCTCTCCTGCCATAACCAGCTCGGGTAAGAAGGCATCACCATTGCTAAAAGCATCACCCACTTGGTTGACTCCAACCACATACCCCTGAGTGATAGCCTCAAGCGGGTCCATACCGGAGGCAATCGCTTTTTGGGCCAGTTCGATCGCTACGTCAGCATCGCCGTCGATGATGCTTTGCGCCATTGCGGAAAACAGTTCGGTTGTCATAAAATTACTCCTTATATGGGGTGGGATAACAATGGATTATTTTGAAATACATAAAAACGCGAGAATCTGGCGTTCTTTTTCCCAAATCTCCGCCTGAGGGATGGCCAACAACGCGTTGTACGATGCGCCCAGGTTGTAAATATGCTGCCAAACAGTTCGTGCTGCTTCGCCTGGCTGGTGAGAGGCAATGGCGTTGGCAATTTCAAGGTGTTCGTGATATTCATTGTTCAGGCTGGAAGCGAGCAATTCCGGGTGGCGAAACATCGCTTCATACAACATCCAATCTGGAAAGGTGTTTGATGCCAAATCATACAACTTAAACAACAATGCATTGCCAGCGGCCATGACGATTGTTTTGTGGAAATCTCGATTAAGCTCGCGCAGGCGGGGCATGTCTTGTAGGTTGAGTAAGTCGCGGGTGGCTTGCAAGGTTTTGAAGAGGAATTCAGTTTGGTCGGCATCGGCATTTTGAGCAGCTAAACCTGCGGCGATGCTTTCCAGAATCAGACGGAGAATGTAGGCATCTACCATTTCCTGCTGAGTGAGTTGAATGACGCGCACACCGCGGTAAGGCACTCGTTCGGCAAGACCTGTAGAAACAAGTAAATCCAGTGCTTCGCGGACGGGCGTCTGGCTGACATGAAATTGAGAGGATATTTCTTCCTGCCGCAACCACTCGCCAGGTGCATATTTGCCAGCGATAATCTGGTGTTGAAGAATCTCAAATAACTCTTCTTTGAGCGATTTTCTTTGCAACAAACCAATTTCGGACTCGGGTTCGGATATTTTTTCCATAGGTTATTAGAGGGGCAGCCTGGAGTGAGAATCTCCAGACGGAAATATTATACATTATATATAATTTTTTCAAAAGGCAAAGATGTGAAATTATTCCCAGAAAAGGGCCAGTTCGCGCGTGGATGATATAATGCCGCGAGGACAGAACGGTATGAAACGATTGAATACTCGCCAGGCAGGAAAGTATGCACTCACCATGCTCAGCGAGAATTTGCTGCCTCAACTGCATTATCACAGCCGGGAACACACCCAGGATGAAGTTGTGCCGTGGACCGAAAAACTGGCTGACTCAGAAGGAATTCACGGCCGGGAGCTTGACTTGTTGATGACAGCGGCCTATTTTCATGATACCGGTTGGATACGCATCACACAGTGCAATCCGGAATTTTATGCCCTGGGCTCCAGGCATGAGGAATTTGGCGCTGAAATTGCGAGGAAGGTGCTTCCTGACTTCGGATACGAGCCAGGAGATATTATTAAGGTGTGTGACCTGATTCTGGCGACGCGCGTTTCGGTTTCCCCCCAAAATGGCACTGAAGCTGTGCTGCAGGACGCCGACCTGGCTACATTGGGATTAGGGGTGGACATTTTCTGGAAACGCGGCACCGACTTGAGAATGGAAATGGCAGAATTTGGCCTTCCATTCAGCGATGGAGAGTGGCTGAATATTGAGCTGAAGCTTTTGGACACCCATCGGTACCATACCGAATCCGCGCGCCGGTATTTTGATCAAAATAAACAAGCTGCTCTTGAATCGTTGAGGCGGCGCATGGAATAAAGAAGGCGGAGGTTTTCTCGCACCTCCGCCTTCTTTGTCTCACTTGGCCTTCGCGGCCTCGGCTTCGAGCATCGCGGTGGTCAGGGATTTTGGTCTTTCGATTGGTTGTCCAAGCGCACGCGCCCAAACAGCGTTTGCAGAGACGCCAAGCAGACGGCTGATACCGAACATAACCGTGTAGAAATCAAATTCCTTCACACCATAGTGATACTGGAGAGAACCAGAAATCGCATCCACATTTGGCCATGGGTCTTTTGCTTTGCCTTGTTCTACCAGGACAGGCGGAACGACTTCATAGACCATCATTGCCAGGCGGAACATGTCGGAATTCGGGAAGTGTTTGCTGCCAAACTCAGCCTGGGCAGTGAAACGTGGATCTGTTTTGCGCAGAACAGCGTGTCCGTAGCCAGGAATGACCTGCCCACTGTTCAGCGTGTCCCAGGCGAATTGGCGAAGCTCATCTTTGGATGGGACGCCATTGAATTTTTTGTATACATCCAACAACCAACCCAGGCATTCCTGGTTCGCCAAGCCATGCAGAGGGCCAGCCAGGCCGTTCAGACCGGCAGAGGTGGCATAATAGATGTCGGAGAGTGCGGAGCCAACCAGATGAGTGGCGTGTGCAGATACATTGCCCGATTCATGATCGGAGTGAATAATCAGGTACAACCGAGATAAGTCCGCGTAGGTTGGGTCTTCGACGCCCATCATATGAGCAAAATTTGCGCCCCAATCTAAATTCTTCTTGGGTTTAATCGCTTTGCCGCCTTTGTATTTCATGCGATAAATATAGGCGCCGATTTCCGGAAGCTTGGCTGTCAGGTTCAGGCTATCTTCGAGCATTGCCAGCCAGAAATCATCTTTCTTTAAACCTTCGTGATACTGCCGGGCGAACTCCGACTGTGTTTGCAATGCCAATACTGCCATGGAATAGAGAGTCATTGGGTGCGTCTCTGCAGGCATACTTTTTAACATTTTGAAGATATATGCAGGAACCTTAGAGCGCTTCTTCCATTCGTTTTCCACTTCAACTGCCTGGGCGCGTGTGGGGACCTCGCCGACCAGTAGAAAGTAATATAACCCGCCCACGTAAGGCATTTCTGCGCCGCGAAGTTTTGGGAGCTTGTTAATTAATTCGGGGATGGTGTAGCCACGAAATCGGATGCCTTCGACGGGGTCAACATACGAAATATCCGTGACCAGGCTCTTGATATTGCGCATTCCCCCCAAGGCTTGAGAAATGGTCACTTTGTCGATGACGACTTCGCCAAATTCTTTGTTCAGTTTTTTTGTGCGCTCCCGCCAACTGGGGAGCTGAGCGGAAATTTTATCTGCCAAAATCATATGGAAACTCCTTGGTAACGAGATCTAAAATTTCACCAGGTTGAGCATGGCATCTGTGGTGGCCTTCACGGCTTCAGCGCTTTTCTGCAAAGCAGCCTTTTCGGATTCATCCAGGCTGTATTCAACGATCCTTTCCACACCATGTGCGCCGAGCACAACGGGTACACCGAAAAACATATCTTTCAATCCATATTCCCCTTGCATGTATGCAGAAGCTGGGACGATCAGTTTTTTGTCTTTCAAAATAGCTTCCGCCATCTGAGCGCAAGCAACAGCTGGCGCATAATAGGCTGAACCTGTTTTGAGCAGGGCGACAATTTCGCCGCCGCCTTTTCGGGTACGGTTAACAATGGCTTCAAGTTTATCGGCTGGTAAATATTCGCGCAAGGGAATGCCAGCGATGTTGGAATGGCGGGTCAGCGGGACCATTTCATCACCATGTCCGCCAAGTACATAACAATTGATGTTCTCGACCGAAACACCGGTTTCCATGTGAATGAAAGCGCTCATGCGGGCAGAGTCCAAAATTCCAGCCTGGCCGACGATGCGTTCTCGCGGCAGGTTGGCGACTTTCATCGCCAGGTAAGCCATGGTGTCCAATGGATTGGTCAAAATGATGTAAATGGCATTGGGAGAGGAATGCATCGTGGCTTCGGTAGCTTTGCGCACGATATCAGCATTGATCGTGAGCAAGTCATCGCGGCTCATCCCGGGTTTTCGGGGCACACCAGCTGTGATGATAATTATGTCTGACCCAGATGTAGCATCGTAGCTATTGGTGCCAGTGACCTTTGAATCCTTTCCGATCACTGGTAAAGCTTGAGAAAGATCGAGGGCTTTACCTTGCGGCATGCCTTCAAGAATATCGATCAAGACGATATCGGCAAGCTCGCGTTCGGCCAACCAATGAGCGGTGGTTGATCCTGTCATGCCAGCGCCGATGACAGAAATTTTGTTTTTCATCTGTTCACTCCTATATTAATTATTCGAAACAAACCTGACATGCGTTATGCCAGGTTTGTTGATTTCAAGCTTCAATTGTTTCGGCTTCCAGAAATTTTATGGCCTGCATGGCTGCGGCCGCACCCATGCCGGCGGATGTGATTACCTGGCGAAAGATAGGGTCCCCAGCTTCGCCTGCCACATAGACGCCAGATATGTTTGTTTGCATTAAATTATCTGTCTTGATATAGCCGTTGGCATCCATTTCGAGCCAGGGTTTGAATATATCAGTGTTCGGGCGGTGACCCACAAAGATAAAAACGCCATCGATGTGCAGTTGGCTGGATTCACCGGTCTGGATGTTTTTTAAAACTGCTGTTTCAACTTTGTGATTGCCAATCAAGGAGGTCAATACAGAGTTCCAGATAACCTTGATTTTAGGTTCGGCAAAGACGCGATTTTGGAGAATTTTGCCCGCCCGGAACGCATCACGGCGGTGGATGAGGGTCACAGATTTCACATAGCGAGTGAGAAACAGGCTTTCTTCCAAGGCGCTATCACCGCCGCCAACAACAATTACGTGCTTTTCTTTGAAGAACCAGCCATCACAGGTAGCACAGTAGGAAACTCCCTGTCCGGTATATTCAATTTCACCGGGAATTTCCAGGTGCGTAGGCGTAGCCCCGGTTGCTATAATCAGGCTGTCGGCAAGAAAAACACCCGAATCGGTTGATACTTTAAAAGGCCGCTGAGAAAGGTCTACCGCTGAAGCAGAGCCATATTCAATCTGCGCGCCAAAGCGTTCGGCTTGTTTTTGGAATAATTCGCCGAGGTCAGCCCCGCCAACGCCAGTTGGAAAGCCTGGATAATTTTCGATGGTGTGGGTTAATGCTGCCTGGCCTCCCAACTGGGTGCCAGTTAGAACGACAGGCGCCAGCTCAGCTCGAGCGGCGTAGAGGGCAGCGGACAAGCCCGCAGGCCCCGCGCCTAAAATGAGTACTTTCACGTGCCGGGCGGGGCCATTGGATGTGGCAGCGGAAATTCCTGATAGCGAAAAAGACATCATATCCTCCGAAAGCGCCCAGGGCATTATCTCTTGATAAAGAACAAGGATCAATTACTCCACAGGCGAGCTTAATGGATGCGCATTGACCCGTTTTTTTCTCTCGATTTAGCCCTGGAGACGTATTCCCGTACTCCGGGTTAATCATATCATACCATTAGATGATTTTGGCAGGGAAAGGTTACAAGGGAAAAGGCAGCTCAGCGAACGGCGGCCACCAGTGCAGCAAACCCTAGAATGCCTACGACGATAGCCGGAGCCAGCTGATCAGCGAGGTAAAGCTGGATGGCTGAAAGAAAAAATGCGGCAAATATGATACTCGCGCTCATCTTTACCATAACAGATTTTAACTGGCGGAATTGTTCAACCAGAGACGGATCGCGCACAACGACTTCGCCCCGCTCGAGCCGGTCGAGCACTCCTTCAGCCCGGCGCGGTAAGGATGCCAGGCGTTGAGCCAGGCTTGAAAGCTCTCCCAACCAGACTTCTGGTCCAGCGCCGATCGTTTCTTCAGAAACGAGCTTTTCTGCATAAGGCGCAAGGTGATGCCAGATGTTGAATTCGGGATCAAGGCTGGTGCAGATGCCAGACAGAATCGCCACAGCACGCGCCAGGAAAATAATGTCGTGGGGAACCTGAAATGGGAGGGAATAAATTAACTCACGAAATTCCTTTGCAAGATCGGTCAATTCGCGTGGGTCAATATTCCGCAGCTCGCCCATGCTTTTGCCCCAATATTTCTCGAAAAGGCGGCTCTCGGCTTTTTCGACCAGCTCAAGATCGGCATGAGGCAATAGGAGGCCGAGCATTTTATATGAATTTACCACGCGCGCCGGATCCTGAGTGCCTACGCCAACCAACATTTCTCGTAGAGCCAGGCGAGTGTTCGCCGGAACACGCCCGACCATGCCGAAATCCACGAAAGTTAATTCCCATCCACCTGAGGGCAAAGGGTTGACAAACAAATTGCCCGGGTGTGGATCGGCATGGAAGAAACCATCGTCGAAAATCTGTTTTAGATATGTATTAATCAAACGGCTGGATACTTCACCCGGATCGATCCTGGCGGAGCGAATAGCTGTGAGATCGCTTATTTTGATGCCGCCCACATCCTCAAGTGTTAAAACCCGGCTCGTGGTGTGAGACCAAACCACCCGGGGAACGCGTACACCGGGTATTTCTGCAAAATTGGCGGCGAAAGTCTCAGCGTGCACACCTTCAGCCAGGTAGTCGACCTCTTCTTTCAAAATACGGGAAAACTCGGTCAATAAAGACGGGATGTCCACACGTTTCCGGATCGGCGGATAACGCATTAACCAGTCGCCGACAATATGCAACGCCGCCAAATCAGTTTCGATGATCGATTGGATATTGGGCCGCTGAATTTTAACGACAACAGACACCTGCCTGGCGGGGACTTCATCTGTGGCAATTTCCTCATTTACCAGCCATAAGCGAGCGCTGTGAACCTGGCCAAGAGAAGCAGCGGCGAGCGGTTTTGGATCAAAGAAAGCAAATTTTTGTTCGAGGGGTAAATTGATTTCAGCTTCAGCAACCTGGCGAATGTCCTCAAAACGCTCGGGGGCAACTTCGTCCTGTAATCCAGCTAATTCGTTGGTGATTTCAACCGGCAGGACATCGGCGCGGGTTGAGAGGAACTGGCCCACTTTGATCATCACTCCGCCGAGCTTAATCGCCATCTGGCGAAACCGCACTGCAACGGAGCGCAATCGTTCTGGTCGAGAACGGCGTGAAAGGCTTTTGAAACCTATTCGAGGCAACAAAATATCCCAAAACGCCAACCCGATCAGCAGGCGAGCAAAGAAGAACAGAATCGTTTGGTAGCGGCGGCGAATCATGCTTGATTTCATTATACAAGAAGAAAGACGATAAGAGACAGGACTGCCGATTTACTCCAATGAGAGAACGCTTATCGTCAGACGGGCGATGCAAACCAGCTTGTCTTGTTCGTTGTTGATTTTGATTTCCCATAATTGGGTGGTCGCCCCAATGTGCAGTGGTTTGCAAATTCCGTAAACAAAACCGGTTGCGACCTGGCGAACATGGTTCGCATTGATCTCCAGGCCGACACAGCGTTTTTTTTGGGGATCGACCGTCAGGAACGCTGCCAAGCTGCCCATGGTCTCCGCCAGGCTGACGGAAGCGCCGCCGTGCAAAATGCCAGCGGGTTGGATGGTTCGAGAGTCAACCGGCATGCGGGCTTTGATAAAATCATCGCCAATTTCCAGGAATTCAATACCCAGGTGATCGACCAAGGTGTTTTGAAATATTTTTTCGATATCTTCCAATGCTGAGGAGAGAAACCAGATCGCCATTGATTTATCCTTTGGTGGGAATATTGGATTGGTAGATAAAGATTATATTATACTTGGCTTGCTTGAATATCATTCTGACATCGGAGGCTGCATGACCAAAGAAAAAAAATCTGCACTGGCTACCCGCGCAGTGCATGCAGGAGAACGCCCTGCGACTGGCAGGTTTACCCCAGTGGCAACACCGATTCATATGTCGGTTGGCTACCTTTATGAAAGCATGGATGATGTTGATGCAATTTTTGCAGGGGCGCAGAGCGGCTATGTTTATCCACGATATGGCAGTCCGACAGTCACTGCCTTTGAACAGGCTGTAGCAGAGCTGGAAAATGGCGAATCGGCGCATGCTTTTGCCACCGGCATGGCGGCGCTGCATGTCGCTTTGTTATCGGCTGGCGTGCACGCTGGAACTTCGGTGGTTGCTGCGTACGATCTCTATGGGGCTACATTTACTTTGTTGCGTTCTTTGTTTTCTTCTCTCGGCGTGCAGGTCCATTTTGTCGATGCGACAAATCTAGAAAGCGTTGAGCGAATGATTGCCGAAAACCGGCCGGCGGCGCTGCTCGTTGAGACTATATCTAATCCATTGGTGAAGGTGGCCAATTTGAAAGCGTTGGCTGAACTTGCGTACAAATTTGGCGCAAAATTCTTGGTGGACAATACCTTTGCCACTCCTTATTTAGTGCGGCCGATTGACCTGGGGGCGGAATTCGTGATTCATTCAGCCACGAAATACATGGGCGGGCACGGCGATGTGATGGCCGGTGTCGTTGTTTCCAGTAAAGAGAATCGCAATAAAATGTACGAGATAAACAAGTTGGTCGGGAGCACTTTGGGACCTTTCGAAGCCTGGTTAGCGCTGAGAGGCATAAAAACACTTCCCTTGCGCGTGAAGCAGCAGTGTGAAAATGCAGCGCAGGCAGCGAGCTGGCTGCAGGCTCACCCAAGAATTTCCAAAGTCAATTATCCAGGACTTCCCGGCCATCCCCAGCACAATATTGCCCAAGAGATGTTCGGCGGCACCGGTTTTGGCGGCATGCTTTCCTTCGAGATTAAGGACGCCAACCAGGCAGCAGCATTTCGATTTATGGAAAAGTTAAAGATTTGCCTGCCGGCAACAACCTTGGGAGATATATATTCCCTGGTTCTCCACCCAGCGACCAGTTCACACCGTTCACTCACATCTGGAGAAAGGGCTCGACTTGGCATTCCGGATGGATTGATCCGATTTTCTGCAGGAATCGAAGATATCCAGGATATTCTTGGAGACCTTTCACAGGCGCTTGGTTAGTCAAGTATAATAAACACCATGGGAATCACCTGGATTCTATGGCGGTAAGAGCTGTTTACCCGGTTTATGCAGGGCGCGGCGAACTGGCGGGTTACCTGGCTTTCCCGTATTTGTTCAATTTGGCTGGTGAGTGGATCGGGTGGGTGACTGACGATCGCCAGGTTTATTCTGTTCACGGCCAATACGCAGGATTTTTAGAGAAAGGTCCGCGCGTGCTGCGGAAAATTGCCCAAGGATTTGACCAGCCACGCATCAAACCCCCTGTAAAACCTTCGAAAATTCAGGTACCTTCCACATCTCCTTTAGCTCCATTGATGGCCGAGCTTCCGAATGGCGTGATCGATGTACTCCACGATGCCCCAGATTTACTGCCCACACTGGATACCGGCGAGCGAGAAGATATGGATTAATTCATGGAAGTGCTAAAGAAATTTCCATCCGCCTCAAGAATCAGCCTGGCGCAAGTCATGCAGCCCGAGCATGCCAACACCCAGGGCAATGTGCACGGTGGGTGGATCATGAAATTGGTTGATGAAGCTGGCGCGCTGGCTTGCATGCGCCATGCGCAGCGCAGGGTTGTCACCGTGGCTGTGGACCGCATGGTCTTTCGGTCTCCTATCCAGATTGGCCACCTGGTGATCTTAACTGCAGAAGTGAGTTATACAGGTAGAACTTCGATGGAGGCAGAAGTACAGGTCATTGCTGAAAATTCCATCACAGGTGTTCGAACCCACACCAACACCGCCTACCTGGTTTACGTTGCGCTGGATGACAAGGGCAGTCCCACGACGGTCCCTGGGTTGGCTGCGGAAAATGAAGAAGACGAGCAGCGAATTGAAGAGGGAAAAAAACGCCAGGCTGAACGCTTGAAGAACGCCAAAGCAGGGGTTGAGTGAAAAATGGGACTTAATCCGGGCGAACCTCCACCAGAATCATTTGAAACGTCCGTGAATCAATCTCGGGAAGCGCCTTTTCGCTCGCTTAAGGAGTTAATTGACAAAGTTTCGCGGAAGGAACTTTGGACTCTAAGTGAATTGGAAGATAGTGGAATAGAAGATATTACACCATTTCCGTTCCTGGCGTTGGTGGGGCAAACCGAATTGAAACTGGCATTATTGTTGAATTTGGTCAATCCTGCCATCGGAGGGGTGCTCTTGATCGGCCCACGCGGCACCGGAAAAACCACTGCTGTGCGGTCGTTAACGGATTTGTTACCATCTGTACCCCGCAGTTTATGCTATTATGGTTGTATGCCAGAAGATATCGAAACAGGGGGAATGGATGCAGTTTGCCCGGAGTGCGCCCAAAAGTATGGAATGGGTGAGCCATTAACTCAATTGGATAAAGTGCGTTTGGTCGAACTGCCTTTGAACGCGGGCCTGGATGATGTTTTAGGGAAGGTCGAAGAGAAAGGTGTAACAGGTCAGCGCAGATCATTGCATAAAGGCATCCTTGCACAGGCAGACCGAAATTTATTGTATATCGATGAAGTCAACCTGCTCTCGAATGAAGTTGTGGATGCGATTCTAGACGCGGCGGCGCAGGGAAGATACAGTGTGCGGCGCGGTCAAATGGCTGTTAACTTTCGTTCGCGCTTTGTGTTGATTGGCTCAATGAACCCGGAAGAAGGGCGACTTCGCCCCCAGATCATGGACAGGTTTGGCTTGAGGGTTGTTGTACGCGGACTGACCGACGTCGATCAACGATTCCAAGTTTACGAAAGAGTCCGTTCATACCAGGAAAACCCCAGGAGGATCAGCTTAGAATACGCCGCTCAAAACCAGGCGGTAGCGGAGGAAATCCAGGGTATTCGCGACCGAATGCACCAGGTGAGTCTGCCTGCCGACATTGCTGCGGTCGGGCTGCGGATGATCAGCAGTTTGCACATCGATTCGGCGCGCGCCGAAATCAGTTTGTTCGAGGCCGCCAGGGCAAACGCCGCTTTGGATGGGCGTGACGAAACGAGTTTATCCGACCTGGCCGCAGTTTGTTCGATGGCTCTGCGCATGCGCCGTTCCACATTTATGGAAGAATTCTTCGCCGCTCAAGAAAAAGAGGAACAAGAACTTCAACGTTTGATAAAATCAGAAGGAATTCATCCAATCACTCACTGACCATAATTTGACTTAACCATATCAGAGGCATCATGAACAACAAGAAAAAATTTGTAAAAATAAAATCAGTCCCTGTTGACCCGGAGACAATCACTGCGCCTATTCGTGCGGAGGATTTCCTCAAAAGAGCGATGGCATATTATGCTCGCAGGATGTTCCCAAAGGCAAGTAATGATATCCAACAAGCCGTCCAGATCGATTCGCAAAGCGTTGACGCCTGGTATGCATTAGGATTAATCTCGAAAGCCTCCGGCGATAAAGGCCAAGCGGAGCAGGCCTTCCGAAAAGTGATCGACTTATTGGATAATACACCACAAGAGAACCTGGTCACCGCTCATATGCTGAGGCGGCTTGCCCTGGGAGAAATAAATTTTCTCACCAAAGGTGATTGGGATTTAGAAAAAGAAATCTGGCAGAGAATCTGATGGCGCACACAAAGATTGAGCGATTACGAGCCAGCTTAAGTGGAAACAAGCCGGATCGAACCCCTGTCGCTTTGTGGAGGCATTTTCCGGTAGACGATCAACAACCAGAGAGCCTGGCAGCCGCCACAATTGACTTTCAACGCCAATATGATTTTGACTTTGTCAAGGTGACTCCGGCGTCGTCGTTTTGTCTCAGAGATTGGGGTGTGACAGATATTTGGAGAGGATCAGCGGAGGGCACACGCGAGTATTCAAAAAGTGTGATCAATAACCCTGAGGGTTGGTTGAAATTGCGGCCTCTGGATCCCTACGTGGGAGTCCTAGGTGAACAATTGGCTTGCCTGCGTTTGATCAACCAGGAATTAGGAAAAGGTCCAGACCCTGCGCCGGTTATCCAAACGATTTTTAGCCCTTTGGCACAGGCAAAGAACATGGTTGGCAAGGATGCATTGGTGACGCATATCCGCCTGTACCCCGAAGCGGTGCTTGAAGGTTTGAAAGTGATTGTAGAAAGCACCAGGCGGTTCATCGAAGCAGCACGCGAGACCGGAATCGCCGGGATTTTTTATGCTCTACAGCATGCCAGCTATGCGATCCTTTCGGAGGCGGAATTTCATGAATTCAGTGAATTATTCGATCTGGACATTCTTCAGGAAAGTAAAAGTTTATGGCTGAACGTGCTGCATTTGCACGGCGAAGATGTCATGTTCCAGCAGGTAGCCAATTATCCTGTTCAGGTAATCAACTGGCATGATCGTGACACCGCGCCGGATTTGAGGGAAGCCAGGAAATCATTCAAAGGTGCCCTTTGCGGAGGACTGCAGCGCGAGCGGATAATCACAGGAAATCCGGTTTCCATCACGGCTGAGGCCAGGGATGCCATTCAATTGGCTGGCGAAACCAGGTTCATCTTGGGCACTGGCTGTGTGATGGAGATCACTGCGCCACGAGCGAACATATTGGCCGCCAGGCAGGCAGTAAACACGTGACCGCAGGCGGTTTGCGGGTAATCGGCGGAAAGGCAAAGGGAAAAAAACTGCGCTCAGTGCCCGGAGATACAACACGACCGGTGACAGACATGGTGAAAGAGGCGGTTTTTAATATCCTGGGAGGGGATATCCAGGGTGCATCTTTGTTAGATCTGTTCGCCGGCACTGGTGCGATTGGGATTGAGGCGTTGAGCAGAGGAGCAAGTTATGTCTTATTTAATGATTTAAACCGCCTGCCAGTGCAAACGATAAAATACAACCTCCAGGAAACGAAATTAGAAGGGGGTGAAGTGCGTTGTTCCGACGCTTTTCGCTTATTAGAAGGTCAGCCCAGCAAGTCGTTTGAATATATTTACATCGCACCGCCTCAATACCAGGGATTGTGGAAAAAAGCACTGATGGGAGTGGATTTGCATCCCGGCTGGCTGGCAGACGATGGGTGGGTGATTGTGCAGATCAACCCGATCGAAGTTGAACCGGTTGAACTGCGAGCATTAGAAGAGTTTGACCAAAGGAAATACGGCAGTACGTTGGTATTGTTTTATCGCAAAGCCTGAGCAGGAGCATGTATGTCGGAGAAAGTTGACCCAACGAAAGCGATCCAATTAGCATTTCCAGAAATGTCACTGGATGAAGCCAGCGAAATGGTTTCACTCGGTGTTGTAAAAGCATATTCTGATGGTATAACCCTCTGTCACGAGGGTCAAATTGAAAATGTCTTTTATGTGCTTCTGGAAGGGCAAGTAAAAGTCTCGAAAATGATAAACGATATGGAAGACCGCTTTTTGTGTTTCTTATCACCTGGAGGCTTTTTTGGAGAAATGGCCTTAATCCAACATGCACCACGCGCTGCGACAGTTGTTACGACATCACCTGTTTCGGTCTTGGAAGTGGCAAAAGACGCGTTTGATGATCTTGTGAAACGCAACAGCAGCGTATCGATGGCGATGGTGCGTGAAGTCAGCCGGCGGTTGAGAGAAAATAACGACCTGGCAATCGAAGACTTGCGCATGAAGGCTGGTGAGCTGGCGCAAGCCTACCAGCAGTTGGCGGAAATTGAATACGCTCGCTCTGAATTTTTGACAACCATCGCCCACGAACTGCGCACGCCGTTAACTATTGCCAATGGCTTTTTGCAAGTAATCCGGGCTCAGAAATTGCAGGGAGAATCATTGTTCTCTGCTTTAGACACGGTCAGCAAAAATATTCAAGATATTATTGGGCTAGTGAATGACATCCTTCTTCTGCAGGAAATGGATATCATTCTGCCAGATTTCCTACCGGTGGATATCGGCGCGGTGGCGGCAGGAGTGGTGGAACGTCTCCGCCAGGCGGCTGAACGCAATGGAGTTGGGCTGCGGCTAAGCATCCCTCCGGGTTTGCCCAAAATTTATGGAGATGAAAAATCGCTGACCCGGGCGATTGGCGCGATCGTTGATAATGCGATTAAGTTCAGCCCGGATGGGGGTGAAGTGCATGTAAAGCTCAGCCGGAACGACACCCAGGTCTGGATCGCGGTGATTGATCACGGTGTTGGCATTCCTGCTGATGTGAAGCACCGCATTTTCGACCGGTTTTATCACTTAGAAGAAGTCAATGGGCACATGTTCCGCGGCCTGGGATTGGGTCTTTCCATCGCCAGGCAGGTGATCGAACAGCACAAAGGAAAAATCGAAGTTGACAGCCAGCTTGGAAAAGGCAGCACATTTCTTGTGCGGTTGCCCAGAATTTAGCCAGGACTCAGATGTTCAACCAGTGCCGGGCGGCCTGGGGCAGTTCTGCAATCGGACCAACTTTCATCGTGCAGGTAGGAAGAGACGTCAGGAACAGACGACCGTACCTCTTCGTCATAATGCGGCGATCCAGTATCACGACAATGCCCCGATCGGACTGCGAGCGGATCAGGCGGCCAAATCCCTGGCGGAATCTTAAAATCGCTTCGGGAAGTGAATATTCATTGAAGGGATCCTCGAATGTCTCTGAGCGTGAGGCGATAATCGGGTCGGAGGGCACATCAAAAGGCAGCTTGGTTATTACCAAAACTTGCAAGGTTTCGCCAGGTAAATCCACACCTTCCCAGAATGAACGGGTGCCCAAGAGCACAGAGCGGCTGTCTGCCCGGAAGCTTTCCAGCAGGCTGTGCGGTGAAGCGCCATCACCCTGTTCGTAGACACGCACATCAAAACGGGCTAGTTGAGAGTTAATAGCTTGCGAGGTTCTCTTTAATTGGTCGTATGAGGTGAAGAGGACAAGCATGCGGCCGCCAGTGGCGCGCGCAAGCTGCAAAACCGCCTGTTCAATAGAGCGTTGATGTCCAAGACGATCAGAAGGTTCGGGGATATCATTCGCAAGGAAGATCATTGCCGAGCTTTC
Organism: Chloroflexota bacterium; assembly: GCA_029782365.1. Lineage (GTDB taxonomy): Bacteria > Chloroflexota > Anaerolineae > Anaerolineales > UBA4823 > CAWBUW01. Next base: position 306,026 of record JAKOUW010000096.1, on the reverse strand, counting down.
GTAATCGTAAGGAGAGCCTAAAGCCATTTCGTAGGCTTCTTCAGCCGATAAACGGCCGCGCAAATAATCAAATTGGCCGGCGGCGGTCATTGTTGCTGAAGTCATGATAACGCAGGATTTCTCATTCCATAAATACTGCCGCATGAGAGGGCCCACATGCAGCGGCGCAGTGTTGAGAGCGATCCGGCGCGTGACGCCGCTCATCTCTACCCAGTAAATTGTGTCGGGATTGGGTTGAAACACCATGCCGTTGACTGACTGCTGAAGTTCGGAAAAACGGCGCAAGATGGTTACCAGGATTGATGCGGCTTCCAATCCTTCTTCTTCCAACATGTCGCGCACATCTGCCATGGCGGAGTCCAGGCGCGTCAAGGATTCAATCAAGGCTTTGAGCGGTTTCTCCGCATCATCCCATGCAACTTCGACATCCATCCAAGATGGCAGGGTGCGCGTAGCTGGCAGGATTCTTTCTTGCTGGGCGTAACCACCCAGGTTCTTTCCTTCACGCTGTTCAATCATGAACCTTTCAAGCGCGCTGAAAAACGATCTGGCTACATCCTGAAAGTGAAACGCCTGGTCAGTGGCTTGATTGACTAGCGCTTCAGCAGAAGCGTAATCGGAAGGCACAATCACGCCCTGTAAGTTTGTGAGCAACCGACCCAAGGCCCCGCCTTTGACGCCGCCCAATTCGCGCAGTAAGTGCTCGGTGGATTGCTGGTTGGTGGAGAATCCCAAGGCATTGGTAATCGCATCTTCCATGTGATGTGCTTCATCGACGATCAGATACTGGTACTCGGGTAACACTCGGCTTCCAGTAGCTACATCCGCCAGCAGGAGAGCGTGATTGACAATCAAAATATGAGCCGCCTGGGCCGCCTGCTTGATTCGATAAAAGGGACAGGCTCCGCCGGTACGCTTAAGACAGGTTTCACCAGAGCAATTATCGTCTTCGGCGGAAAAACGAAGCCAGATATCCCGCTCGGTGGGGCTGTTAAGGTTGATTTCCGAGCGGTCACCGGTTTGGGAATTCTGCAACCAGACAAGGATTTTTGCATAAACGCGCAGTTCATCTGCTGATTCGGGACCCCGACGGCGCATATTATCCAGTCGGCGGGGACAAAGATAATTCGAGCGGCCTTTAACCACAACTGCCTGCAAATCCAGACCAAGCGCTTTGCGTAAATCTGGAATGTCTTTTTTAATGAGCTGTTCCTGAAGATTAATTGTGTTCGTGGATACAACAACCCGCGTCTTGTTTTGCGCAGCCCACAGAGCGGCTGGGATAAGATAGGCAAGCGATTTGCCCGTACCAGTGCCAGCTTCTACGAGCAAATGATGTCCTTCGTTCAACGCTTCAGTCACGGCGCGCAGCATCTCGACCTGTTGAGGCCGGAATTCATAGTTTGGGAAAGCCTGGGAGAAACTGCCGCCGTACTCTAGAATGGAGGCGACTTCTTCTGGATCAAGCGCATACAGCTCGGAATTCGGCGAAAGCGCGGCCTGGTTGCGGGTCTCGTAATTTTCAAACAACGGGCCTAACGGGCCAGATTTGGCCTGCCTGGCAGACAACTGCTCCTTGGAACGCGCTCTCAATATGTTTTGGAAAGTGCTGTAACCGCTCCATTCTACTTTTTCAGCAAAATGAACGATTTCAGCGATCACCGACAAAGGAAGCTGGCGAGCTAACTCAATCAACTTGAGGTAAACTGAGCGGCTCGTTTGGGCATCTTCCAAGGCGCGGTGAGAAGTTTGCACAGGGATGCCCAGTTGAGCGGCCAACGCCGCCAGACCGTAGCGGTTGGCTGTCGGCATCAAAACCGATGCCAGCTCATACGTGTCGATGCTTTCGTTTTCTTGGAACAACCTATGCTTTTGCAGGAAACCCAGGTCAAAGCGAACATTATGACCTAAGACTGGGCTGTCGCCAATAAATGTACGTAAATTGGTCAAAACCTGCGGGAGAGAAGGTTTGGAGCGCACCATCTGGTCATTGATTCCGGTAAGCTGAGTGATGACTGGCGGTATTGGTCGGCCAGGATTGACCAAAGTGGAAAATTCATTTTCAACCCGGCGGTCGTTAAATCGCACTGCTCCAACTTCGATAATTGCGTCATTCAGTGGGTCGAGGCCGGTTGTCTCAAGGTCCAGGGCAACAATTGATTCCATGGCGGGAATTATAGCCGATAAAATTGAACGTCTGCATACAAAGGGAAAATTGGGCTATACTAATTGTAAATGGAGGTACTATGGCCACACAGAAGATCAAAAAAATAGCGATCGCCACAGGCGGTGGGGACGCTCCAGGATTGAATGCAGTTATCCGAGCAGCTACTCTGGCGGCGATTAAACGCGATTGGGAAGTATATGGTATCCGAGATGGCTATAATGGTTTGTTAATGAGGGAGGAATATGTGGAAGGCGGGTTAATTCGCCTCACACGTGAACGTGTGCGAGGCATCACCCACCTGGGTGGGACGATTATTGGAACAACCAACCGCGGCAACCCGATGAAATATCCTGTCAAGAATTTTGATGGCACTATTACCGAAGTCAACCGGTTGGATGAGCTGGTGCGTTCGTTCCAACTGCACGGTATCGACGCCCTTATTTCGGTGGGAGGCGATGGTTCCATGACAATTGCCAATGCGCTGGCAGAAAAAGGTTTGTGGGTAGTCGGCGTACCGAAGACAATTGATAACGACCTTGAAAAGACAGTGATCACATTTGGATTCGACACGGCGGTGGGTTTTGCCGTTGAGTGCATGGACCGCCTGCATACCACTGCGGCATCACACCAACGCGTGATTGTGGTTGAAGTGATGGGGCGGTATGCCGGCTGGATTGGATTGGAAGCCGGTGTGGCTGGCTCAGCAGATGTAATCTTAATCCCCGAAATACCTTACAATATTCATAAGGTAGCAGAAAAGATTCTTGAACGAGAAAGCCAAGGCCATAAATTTTCTATTGTCATCGTCGCAGAAGGTGCAAAACCAGCTGGTGGGGATCTATCGGTAGTCAGCCGGGAGGTGGGCCGGGCAGAACGTTTAGGCGGAGCCGGCGAAAAAGTGGCGGCTGATTTACAAGAGCTTACTGGAAAAGAGACCAGAGTGGTGGTATTGGGTCATTTATTAAGAGGGGGAGCGCCTTCACGGTTTGACCGCCTGATTGCACTGCGCTTTGGGGCAGCCGCGGTGCGGGCTCTTGACGAAGGGAGGCGCAGTGTTATGGTGGCACTGGATCCTCCGGTTGTGAACTATGTACCCCTGGAAGAGGCAACACGAAGGATGAAACTTGTCCCACTAGACTGCGATACAATGCTAACAGCGCGTGACTTAGGGATTTGTTTTGGAGATTAGCTTGACATTCAGGCGCCGCCCGACTAAAATTGTGCGTCGGGAAAATTCCCGAAATTTCAATCAGAGCGAAGGTAATGGAGAGGTGGTCTTTCTGTGAGAGGCGCTCGAGGAAGGTATTTGTGGAAAGAGTTGTTGTAAAAGCGGAAAGCCGCGATTTGATCGGAAAACAGGTGAAAGCCCAACGCCGAGAAGGTAAATTGCCCATTGTATTGTATGGTCGCCATCTGGCTCCAACCACTGCATGGGTGGATGCTCACAACGCGAATATGGTTTTGGATCACCTGACCCAATCAGCCCTGGTAACCATAGAATTGGGCGGAGAAAGCCACCTGGCATTGATCCGCGAGAAGCAGCGCAATTACTTAACCGGTAAGCTGCTGCACATTGATTTCCTGGTGGTGTCTGCCACAGAAAAGCTGCGCGCCAATGTGCCGATTGAGTTTATCGGTGTTTCACCGGCGGTGAAGAATTATTCTGGCATCGTCTTCGATAACCTGGATGAACTTGAAGTCGAGGCGCTGCCTAATGACCTGCCAGAAAAGATCGTTGTCGATATTTCTGGATTGGCGACAATCGGTGCCGCTTTCCATGTTAAGGACCTCGTTCTCCCTGGCGATGTGCGTATCTTAGATGACCCGAACGAAATCATTGTAGTGATCACTGCTCCAGAGGCCGAGGAGAAAGAAGTTACCGAAGCAGCTTCAGCGGAACCCGAGGTTATTGAAAAGAAGAAGAAAGAGGAAGTGCCAGCCAAATAGTGCTGGTTCCGAATCCTGTTTTTCGAAGAAGAGATATATGAAAACCCCTCCTGTGTTTAGCCGGGAGGGGTTTTAGAGTAATTTCAATTTGTACAGCAGTCTAAGAGTAATTTCTGCGCTTACCCCCCAAAGCGTTTCGCCATCATATGAATTGAAATAGATTACCCGCAGTTTTTGGGGAATGGAAAAGGGGGGGAATCCTACTTCGCGCTGTCGGATTTCGAAGTTGTTTGGATCTGATAACCAGGAAATGGGGATGGTAAATACCCGGTCAACCTCGCTTGGCTCAGGCGTGAATTGGTAGTGCATTGGAATCAAGCCGACGACAGGGGTCACCAGATAATTGCTGATCGTGCGAATTGGGTCAAGGGTGCCTAAAATGGTGACATCTTCTCGAGTTATGCCAATCTCTTCTTTGGATTCACGCAATGCCGTTTCCACAATTGACTTGTCGCCATCCTCTGCCCGGCCTCCAGGAAAAGCCACCTGTTTTTTGTGGTCGGCAACCTGATCTGTCCGCCGGGTGTAAATAATCTGATATTGACTTGAGTGGTTCTCCATTGGTTGGAAGGCAATCAATACGGCGGCTGGACGAGCAGCTGTTGGAAATGCAGTCATTTCAAATTGGTTCGCTAAATCAATAGGCGTTGGATCTGCCAGTCGAGCCGAGATTTCTTGAGGAGACAGGTTCTGGATTATCATATTCAACCGCCAGGCTAATCTTCTGGATCTTCACGCTGGCTGGCTGAGGAAATATCATCGGTTTCAAAGACTTGACCAGCCAGGGCATATTCAGTTGGTGGAATGCCATCTTCTTCAATGATGTCGATCAAGGAGCGGGCGAAGATCAGGTAACCGGTGTGCGCTACCATGCGATCAACCGGGCGCAAACGCTCGGCAACTGGTTTGTAATAGCGCAGTAGGATTTCGCAAACATCGATGAAACCAAAATTGGCGCGTCGAAGGGCGATGATCAGCCTGGACACCTGGTTCGTCGTAGGTTGTATGGAGCCAAAAAAACCACCGCTTTTCAAAGCAGAACGCGCTTGCTCGACATAATCATATGGATTAGGCACATCCAAGAAAACAGCATCCAAACCGGTTTCATCAAAACCCTGGCTGATTTCACGTTCTTTGAAGAAAACACGGTCAGCCAATCCAATCCGTTCCAGGTTCTTGCGCGCCAGGTTTTGCATTTGCCCGCGATAATCATACGAATAGACTACGCCTTGCGGTCCGACCATATAAGCCAATGCGGTTGTGAGGCCGCCTGATCCTGTGCCTGCTTCCAGAACCCTGCGCCCAGGGCCGATGTCAAGATTCATCAATACATAACCGATTTCTTTCGGGTACATAATTTGTGTATTGCGTTTCAGCTCAGTAATCAAATCGGCAATGGAGGGCTGCAGAAGTAAAAATGGCGAGCCGAGATGGCTGAAGGCGCGCGTGCCATAGGGCTTGCCGATCAAATCGGTGTGCGGTAGAACACCGCGATGGGTTTGAATCGTCGCCAGAGGATCAAGGCGAACAATATAGCGTTTCTTTTGGGAGCTCACCAGGAGAATAATGTCTCCGGCTTGAGCGAGAGTTGGGATTTCAGTCATTAAGGTTTCAGTTTTTCCGTAAAAAAGTCGGTGATGGCGTTGTAGCAGCGCACGCGGTTTTCATACTTCAATACATCATGGCCCTCATTGTCAAACATCAGGTATTCAATTTCCTTTCCCTTGGCATTGAGTTGATCGACAAGATCATGCGATTCGCGTTCGATAACACGTGGGTCATTGGCGCCTTGAATCACGAGCATCGGGCAGGCTAACTGGTGGAGATACGTCTTGGGTGAACGTTCAACCAGGAATTGGTGTTCTTCAGGCTTTGAGGGATCTCCCAAAGCCAGGGTGAAGTAAGGTTTCCAGGTTTCGGGAATGCGCTCCATAAATGTCAGCAGATCATATGGGCCGAACATGTCACAGGCGGCTTTCCACAATTCTGGATGGCGGCCAGCCAAAGTGAGGGTCATATAGCCGCCATACGAACGGCCAACAACTGCGGCTCGGGAGACGTCCAAGCGGGCATCTGCCGGGAGAATTTCGGTCATTGCGTAAACATGGTCCAGCCTATCCTGGCCTCCCCAATCTTTATCTACATGCTTCATGTAAGAAAAGCCATAACCCGAACTGCCACGCACATTCGGAACAAAAACAGCAAATCCATTCAATGTCAGGAATTGAATAATGGGCATGGAAAACCAGGCAAAATCGGGCCGTTCCTGGGACTGGGGTCCGCCGTGGATATAATAAACCAATGGGCGCTGACCTTTAAAGCCCAGTTTTTCGGCTGGAAGATACAAGCGGGCAGATATGCGCAAGCCATCATGCGAAATATAGGAAGCGTCTTCGCCAGGAGACAGCAGATTGGCAGGAATCCCGAGCAGGCGCTCATTGGTATGGCGAATGAGGGTTTTGTTTTGGGGTCCTTCGAGGCTGTAGATTTGAGTTGGAGAAATTGCTGTCGAGAAGGCTAAAATAAATCGGTCACTTGCTTTATCGTAATCGATCGATTCAAGCACCCCATTGGAAAGCTCACCCTGACCAACCAGTGCGGTCGAAACATGGAACGTGCGGGAGGCGTGTTCGTAATGACCCTCGTACACCCACGAACAGCCGTCAACGTTATAAAACAAAAGATAACGGTTGTCCTTGAGGTGACCAATGCCATTGAATTCGCCTTTACCGGTGTGCAGCAGGCGAGAGATAGTCACTGGCTCGATGCTCGCAGGATTGGCTAAATCAAACACTCCCAAAGAATAGGCGTCATCAAAGATTGAATTAAAGACCAGCAAACTGCGTTCGTGGTCGACAAAATGGCTGTTGCCTATGGAGGTGAGCGGCACTTCTTCTCCAGGTTTGCGCTGTTCAATCGGTTTACCGTACAAGAGGTTTAATCTCGGGTTTTCTTTCGACCAATAAAACAAGACATTATCACCCAAGGTATAACTGTCAGCGATAATGACCCTGGAAAAATCTTCGGTGGCTCCATCGGGGAAAGCGCCCCAAGGAGATTCGGCTATCTGGGTCAGCGTATTTGTTTCAAGATCACCGATAAAAGCAAAGCGTTTCGATTCGGTGCGCGAATCGCAACTGATCAGGAGCTGGTTGGTGGCGGTGTTGCATTCACCTAAACTGGCGCGGTAAGGCGCAAAGAAATTGTTGAACGCCGGCTCCGGGAAACCGCCATCCAGGGGAATCAGCATCGGTTGGTAGTTTTCATCACCGTCATGATCGAGCATGACTAGAATTTTGCCCAACTTCGGAAAAACTTTGAACGCCCGACCAGTAAGGTGTGGGTTTTGTAAGGCAATGTGCGGCGGCAGTAAAGGTTCGGGAACACTTCCCCCATGATTCATTGCGTACAGGCTTAAGTGCCCACTCAGATTGCTAATGAAGAATATTCGGTTTTCTACGAGCTGGGGAGCCATAAAAAGGCGTGCTGAAAGAAGCGATTCGATCCGGTACATAAGTATGTCCTTTCTGTAAGTTTGATCCAAGTGAAACGGCGGCTTAACCGATGTTTAAAGGCCGTTTTCTTGAAAACTAAGAAAATTGCCAACCAATAAAAATAAGATACTTCCTGCGGTGCCAAAAAGAAGATGAATCTGTCCATACAAATCAAATGTCCAATAAAAATATGTCGCAATCCATTGACCAGTAAAAAACCCAACGAAGCTTAGAACAAGGAAGAGCAGTAACTTGCCGGCGCCACCGCCTCGCCAGAGATGGAAAATTGCACCCAGGATAAACGTCCAGACCAGTATGAGAATCAGTGAAGGTGAAGTCATGTGATAATTATACCCCGATGGCAGAATTCGACTATAATTCGAGCAGTATGGTATCACTCACTCCTGAGCAGTTGGCATTTGTCGGAGAGCTAACCGAAGCCAGTGTCATGGCTGATTATGTCACCAGTGCGCCTCAGGAGCTGGTGGATTGGTTTGGGGTTCACACAGAACAAGTGGGCAAAGCTACGCTGTTGATGGCTCCAGGATTAGCGGATTATTATTACAATCGTGTAATTGGGTTAGGTGTGGGGGAAGAAACGAGCGAAGCGCAGGTTGATGAAATTATCGAGCGGTATTACCGTTCAGGCGTTGACCAGTTTTATATCCATCTAGCCCCGGGCGCAAAACCAGATTGGTTGTGGGAAATATTCGAAAGCCGAAATCTTATTGCGAATGGTAGTTGGGTCAAGTTGATCCGAGATACAAGTACACCTCCATTTATTCAAACGGAACTGCATGTAGATGTGATTGGCCCGGAATATGCTGATGCATTTGCTGAGATTGGCGTCGAAGTTTTCGGCCTGCCAGAAATTTTATTTCCTATGCTGGCTAACACCGTCGGCCGGCCGGGCTGGAAGCATTTCATGGCCTTCGATGGTGATTATCCCGCGGCGGCTGCCGCCATGTATTTTCACGGCGATACAGCCTACCTGGGTTTTATGGGCACCCGGGAATCCCATCAACGCATGGGAGCCCAAAGCGCCTTAGTCACCAGGCGAATTTTCGAAGCTCAGCAAGCGGGCTGTAAATGGGTAGTCTCGGATACTTTTGAGCACAATGAAGATCAACCAAACCGCTCGCTGCTTAATTTGCAGAGATTAGGTTTTGAGATTGCTTATTGGCGTGTAAATTTTGTCAACCAATTATGATGGCTGGATGATTCCACCACCCAAGACAATATCGCCATCATAAAAGACTGCTGCCTGGCCAGGCGTGATATCCCGCATTTTTTGGTCAAAACGTATATGCGCCTGGTTGCCTGGCAGCAGGGTGAGGATGCCCCAGGCTGGAGCGGCTTTGTAACGAATTTTCACTTGTAATCGAAGGGGAGCGGCCGGAGGCACTCCTGCGACCCAGTTCAGGTTGGCGGCAGTCAGTTCTGTCTGGCCAAGCTCGTCGAGAGGACCAACAACCAAGGTGTTTGTGGAGCGATCTTTGCGGAGAACATAAAGCGGCTCGGCCGCGGCTATGCCCAGGCCTTTGCGCTGGCCAATCGTGTAGAAAGCCAATCCCTGATGCCTGCCGAGATTCAAGCCCGAGGAAGTTTGGATTGGGCCAGGGTTGAGCACATCCGGATAGTTGCGGGCCAGGAAGGAACGGTAATCCGTTTCACCCAAGAAGCATAGATCCTGGCTCTCGGGACGCTCGGCGACGGGTAGATTAAAATCGCGGGCGAGTTGGCGAACTTGAGGTTTGGTCAGCTCGCCCAACGGAAAGATGGCATGGCGAAGCTGATCTTGATTCAACACATGCAACACATAAGATTGATCCTTGGCCTGATCGACGGCACGTTGAATTTGAATCTGACCCTGGTCACTAGGAATAAGGCGAACATAATGGCCGGTGGCCATAAACTGCGCATCTATTGAGAGAGCACGTTGAAGCAGAAAAGTCCAACGAATGTGGCGATTGCAAGAGAGGCAAGGGTTAGGAGTGGCGCCTTGCGCATAGGCATCTATGAAAGAAGAGACAATTTGCTCATAGAAGACGGTACGCGCATCAACGGCATAAAAAGGGATGCCGAGCTTACCGGCTACAAGGCGAGCCTGCGCCAGGGCGTCTGGGGTGCAGCAGCGATTTTCTGCCTCACGGCCAGGTTCCGACCACAGGCGCATCATCATGCCGACGACATCATAACCTTGCTGGACGAGCAAGGCGGCGGCAACGGAGGAGTCAACGCCACCGGACATAGCGACAACCACACGCGGACCGGCCATATCAGCGCATTTTCTCAATTAAGCCGGGTAGAACAGCGATCAGTTCTTCGACATCTTCCGGGGAAGAGCTGCTGCCAAGCGTCAAACGGAGAGAGCCAAGCGCCCAGGCGGAAGATAAACCGAGTGCGGTCAGCACTTCAGACGGTTCGGGACTGCCAGTTTTGCAAGCTGAACCGGAAGAACAGGCAAAACCAGCCATATCCAGGTTGATCAATAGGTCATTCCCATTAATATTCTGGAAAACGAAACTGGCATGGTTGGGTAAACGCTGGACAGTATGACCGGTAAGCTTTGAATCTGGCACCAATTCCAGCACCTGCCTAATTAAGCGGTTTCGCAAAGGCAAGACATGTGCTGTGCGCGATTCTCTTTCGTATTGAGCCAACTCAAATGCTTTCGCCATGGCTACAATGTATGGCACATTGGATGTACCGGCTCGAAATCCGGATTCCTGGCTGCCCCCAGTCTGTTGAGGAAAAATAGGTGTGCCCTTGCGGACAAACAACGCTCCGACACCTTTCGGTCCATAAAATTTATGTGCTCCGACGGAGAGCAAATCGACATTCAATGCCTGCACATCGACCGGAAGATACGCGGCAGCCTGGACGGCATCTGTATGAAAAGGGACCCCATGGCTGCGGCAAACTTCTCCAATTGCCGATATTGGGTTGATAGAACCTATTTCGTTATTGGCATACATTATCGAAACCAGAGCAGTTGTCGGGCGCAGGCGGGATGCGACATCCTCGGGGTAAGTGATGCCGAATTGATCGACGGGTAAGTATTCCAGGTCGAATCCGTGATAGCGAGCCAAGTATTGGGCGGTACGGGAAACAGCATGGTGTTCAGTCGGAGGAACGAGGATATGATTGGCGCTGCGCTGGGCTCGTATTGCGAATGCTACGCCGCGTAAAGCCAGGTTATCTGATTCGGTACCGCAGGAGGTAAAGATGACTTCTGATGAACTGCAGTTCATCCCTTTTGCCAATGATAACCGCGCTGTTTCCACAGCAGCATCCGCTTCCTGCCCAAACAAATGAATTGATGAAGGGTTGCCGTAATGTTCTGCGAAATATGGCAGCATCACCTCTGCTACCCTGGGATCTAGCGGTGTTGATGCGGCGAAATCAAAATATACAGGTTTCTTAGACAGCATGGGTAGGATTATAACGCAAGTTATAATTGACAAAACGAATATAATGATAATGGAGGAATCAGGTGAATAAATTCAAGCCGTTTTCAATCTTTTTCTCTTTGTTCTTGGTGATTACCCTGGTTGGCATGGCGTGCGCCACCGGTACCCCACCGGTCGAAGTTTCTCCGGCAACAATGGCTGCTTTGACGGTAGAAGCAGTGACGAACGCGGCCGGTACCCAGGCTGCACAAACCGAAACTGCCAGCGTGCCAGAGGCTACTCCAGGCAAGAAAACGACAGAATCCGCAGCCGCAACCCCGACCGTTACGACGAGCGCTGTTTCACAACAGCCTGTGCCAGTCAGTTTTGGAGGCGTATCCTTCACAGTCCCCGCAGGATTGGCTCAATCTGCACGCAGTGAGTTAACGCCGGCCAATTTGACGAATCCTGATGTGCCGGTGATGGCAGGTACACCTGCGCACCTGAACTTTAAATTGGATGGCTATGCTTTACCGATGGATAGCGTCATTTTCGGAATCAACATTTATCCTGCAGAACTGTATGCCAGATTTGATGCAATTATTGTCAAGCAAATTGATGGTATGAAGAATGTGCTGGCGAGCGGCGCGAGCGACCAGGCCAGCTTGCCATTCTTGCCGATTTACAATGCAGGACAAGTGTTTCACGCTCAATTCAAAATCATTCCATTTCAATCAGGAAATGGTTATCGATTCCTTAGTAAAATTGCCCAGGATGCCAGCCCGGTCACCAATCAGTCATTGCTGTACATTTACCAGGCTTTGAGCAGTGATGGGCAATATGTGATCTCGCTAGTGCTGCCTGTGCAAAGCGTTATTTTGCCTGAATCGCTCGATAAACTGACTACGCCAGCCGGCGGAGTGAACGCGCCGGATTTGAACGATCCAGATTACGGCAACAAATATAAGGCATATATCGATCAGGTCAGCCAGGCTTTGACTAACCAGCCGGCGGATAAATTCACTCCAAATCTCGATACACTCGACCAACTGGTGGGTTCGATCAATTTGAACACCGTTACCGGGTTGATTCCAGGCTGCCCGGCAATTTTGCAGGCGAGCACAAAAGCGTATGTTTCGTCTGATCCACCGGTCAGCAACCGTCTGCGCAGCGCCCCATCGAAAACCGCATCTGTTGTGGGTTCAATCGCTCCTGGTGCAGTTGTTGAGCTGCTCAGCGGGCCGACTTGTGCAGATGGATTAATTTTCTGGCAGGTGAAAGTGGTCAGCACAAATGCAACTGCATATACGGCAGAATCAGATTACAAGGAGCAGTGGTTGAAACCTTGCCCGGCAACGGGCAATTGTCCCCCATAACCGGCAATTCATACGGAAAAATCAAACGGAGTTGGATGTGAATTTCCAACTCCGTTTGATTAGAGAACTTTGTCGAGGAAGTAAGGAAGCATTTTCTTCCACCATGGCCAATCGTGATTCACATCATTTCCCCAAATATCTACCCAGGCAGGGATGCCTTTTGACTCCAGTACGTGTTTGATCTCAAGCGTATCAGCCAGCATTTCATCTTCCCAGGCACCTTGCCCGCAGCAGATAATGATCTTGCTCTGACGGTACTGATCCAGGTACCAGGGATCGGTCAGATTGGGCAAATAAGAGAGTGGTTCATTGAAGTAGATGTTGTGGTCGGTATAATCTCCGACAAAACGGTCCAACTTGTAAACGCCGGATAAAGCAATCAGCACATCGAACACATCTGGATGGCGGAAGAAAAAATTGCACGAATGGTAACCGCCCATGCTGACGCCAGTTGAGATGAATTTTTGTGGTGAACCAGCACAGTGATTGCGGATAAATGGTACATATTCTTCCATGAAGTAGCGGTCAAATACCTGATGACGATTTGCCCGGTCGGCTGGATGAATTGACCAATTAGCCCACGATTCACGGTCCACGGAGTCGAGAGTGAACACTTTGACGCGCCCGGCGTCGATAAATGGTTGAATAACTCCCAACATCCCAAAATCTTCAAACTCATAAAACCTACCGCCCTGGGCAGGAAAAATCACCATCGGTTTGCCGTAATTTCCGTAAACCTTGAGTTCCATATCTCTGCCGAGATTGTTTGAGTACCACTTGTGATATTCAATATTCATTGATTAAGCCTGTTGGTGAATAAGCTCTGCGAACTGCTTGATTTCAGCCATTTCTGGTGAGCGAACCAGGTACCCATAATCGCCCAGCGCCGCCGAAAAAACTCCGCTGATGGGTTCATGATGAACCAATTTTGAACCAAGCTCCCACAAAACTTCATCATGCGAGTGGCGGTATGAGCGATGCTTTTTTCGACCGATATAAGCACAATGATAGGGTCGCGAATATTCTGCACCAAATTGATTGAAAGCAACGATACGCGCCCACTCTTGATAAATATCAATGTCATTGGCGTAATTAAACATATCAGTAGTCAGGCCGCCTGGCGGACGGATATTGACTTCCAGCGCCACAATTTGTTTGTCACTGGCGCGGCGGAAGAACTCAAAATGGAAAAAGCGTTCACGGACATCGAAAGCTTTCAGTGTTTTCCGTCCGGCTTCTTCCAGGTCAGCAGGGATGTCGCGCAAAGAGTAGTAATAGATATCCGAATCGTTATTGACCGTCTCCATAATGCCTTGGCTGTATTGGTGAGCTGTAAAGAATTGCAAGTTACCATCCCGGTCCGTCAAACCGTCAAAAGTGCAAATCACTCCATCAACAAATTCTTCCATCATGTAATCAACAGCGGGTTTCGTCCTGAAAAAATCATCCAATTCGGCGTCGTTGTGAATTTTGTAAGTATTTGCTCCCCCAACTCCAATATCGGGCTTGGCAACAACTGGATAGCCTGTTTGTTTGATCAGTTTTCTGGCCTCTGCAGGTGTACGCACAACTTTACCACGCGCCACCATGACACCAGCTTTCACATAAGTATCTTTCATCAAGGACTTGCGTTTAATGCGGGCGATGCTATCGGTTCGAATGCCGGTGATATTAAAATCCGTACGCAATTGGGCTTCAGTTTCTAACCAGTATTCATTAAATGAGTCGATGCGGTCCAATTTCCCATAACGATGAGTAAAAAAGCCGAGTGCACGCAGGAGTTGATCATAGGAATGCATATCTCCCACGCGATAATATTCCCTGAGGGCGTTTTTTAATTCAGGGCGCAGCATTTCGTATGGCTCATCTGCAAGGCCTAACACATTGACACCAAAACTGGCAAGTCTTGTGCCGAACAAGTAATAATTTGGGGGGAAATGGGGTGAAAGAAAAACAAAATTCACTTTGACCTCCTACCGTTGATTAGGCGGTATGATACCTTAAAAGTCGTTTTTCTACCAGAACTCCGTTCATTTTAATATAACTGTGGTATCCTCGTAAGCTGGTTTTAAACAGCTTTGATAACTTGTAAAGGATACAGCGATTCGAAATGCGTAATCCTGGTGAATTTGCTTTGCTTTATTCAGGCTTTGATGCGCCCATCAGCCACCTGGATTGTGGAAAAAAGTGCAGCCCCTACAATGAGAATGGTGCTCCATTCTGCTGTGATACGCGCCACGCGGTTCCGACTGTATACACTGAGGAATGGGTATATCTACAGGAAAATACCGATTTATGGCATGTCTGGCAAGGCTCAGACGCGCAAGAAACGAATCTCCTTGAATCCGAAAAACCGCATGACCAGGTGCTCGTTGAGTGCCTGGGTTATTTAAAATGCCAGCGCTCATTCCGATCCTTAACTTGCAGGGCCTTCCCCTTTTTTCCTTATATAACTCGTGAAGGGGAATTTATCGGCCTCTCGCATTATTGGGATTTTGAAGACCGTTGCTGGGTCATCAGTAATTTAAAGGTAGTGTCACCAGAATACCTAGCAGAATTTTTTACCACTTTTGACCGACTCTTTAATGTGCGCCCTGAAGAATTTCAGGCTTTTCAATACCATTCTATGACCATGCGCAGAGTGTTTGGCAGAAAACACCGTACAATTTTGCTTGTGCATCGCAATGGGAATTTTTATGAAGTGACACCACGCGATGGTCGGCTCAGGCACATAAACGCTTCAGGGTTACCAAAATTTGGACCTTATGAAATTGCCGCGAGCTTGCGATTCGATGATGAAGAATAGACGAACGAGTTAATGAAGGGTTTCGACGAATACAATGCCATCGCCAAATGTTGAATTTTCTCTTCCGAAAGTAGGCGAATTCAACCGCAGGGGAGCAGGAATTTGGATTTTCTCCCATGCGGTGCGATATTGGTATTTATTCTTCCTGATGACTGTCGGAGCTTTTGGAAATGCAGCTTTGGCGGCAGTAATACCCGTCATGAGCGGCATGGCGTTCAACTTGATTGCCGGGAAAGAACAGCAGCCCTTTTCTCTATTAACAATAGCCTTATTAATCGCTGGCAGCCAGATAGTGAGGGGTGTCTTGCAGTTCGGGCGCAATTTTGGCGCAGAATTGATGGCTCAAAAAATGGAAAGGGATATACGAGAGGAGCTGTTTGTCAGCTTGTTGGGAAAGAGCATGACTTTTCACAACTTGCAGCCCGTTGGGGATACTATGGCTCGGGCAACGAATGATGTGCGTGAGGTGAATTTTATGTTCAGTCCAGGATTAAACCTGGTGATAGGATCGGCGAATTTTCTCTTGCTCCCGGTATTGGTTGCCCCGACATACCATCCCAGCCTTATTCTGGTGCCGCTGTTTTTTATCGTAGGTTATTTCTTGTCTCTGGGTTTTTATTTGTGGGAGCTCAGCCCAATCACCACCGAAGTTAGGTCTTCCTTCGGCAAATTGAACACCCGGCTCAGCGAAGCGATGGATGGAATAGAAACAGTGAAAGGCCTGGCTCAAGAAGAAAGCGAAATCGAAAAGTTTGAAGACAACACCCAGGCATTTCGAAACCATTCTGTGCGCCAGGGGGATATAGAAGCCAGATTTATTCCACTACTTCTTTTGGCTTTAGCTGAAGCTGGCGGTTTGCTGCACGCGCTGTTATTATTTAAACAGCAAGTTCTGGATATTGGCTCTGTAGTTGCTTACTTTGGTCTGATTCAAATGTTTGGGTTTCCAACATTTACGTCCTTGTGGGCCTATTCTCAGGTTTCATTGGGAATCTCCGGCGCCAGGCGGGTGTTGGAGTTGATAAAAAGAGAGACCAACCTGGATCAGAATGCCAGTGGTCATTCCGGGATCATTCGAGGCGAAGTTGAATTTCGGCATGTGACTTTTGCATATCCGGATAGCGAACCGGTGCTGCAAGATATATCCTTTCGAATTCAGCCAGGCCATACAGTGGCACTTGTTGGGCAAACCGGGTCGGGAAAAACCACTATGGTTAAATTGATCAATCGCACCTATGACGTGCAGCAAGGGGAAGTATTGGTTGATGGAGTGAATGTCAAGGATTGGAACCTCGAGACTTTGCGGCGAGGCATCTCAATGATCGAACAGGATATTTTCTTGTTCTCACGCAGCATTGCTGACAATGTTGCCTTCGGAAAGCCCAGCTCCGAACAGGCCGAAATAGAAAAAGCCGCAAAAGCCGCCCAGGCAGATGACTTTATCGCGGAATTCCAGGAGGGCTATGAAACGGTTATCGGCGAGCGCGGTGTTACCCTTTCTGGCGGTCAACGCCAACGCCTGGCTTTAGCCAGAGCATTCTTGACTGATCCGCATATCTTAATCCTGGATGATTCCACATCATCAATCGACAGCGCAACCGAAGATAAAATCCAAAGAGCGATTTACACTGCAGCGAAAGGCAGGACCACGTTTCTTATAACACACCGCATTTCTCAAATTCGTTGGGCGGATTTGATTATTGTCCTGCGCAAGGGAACCGTAGCAGCAATTGGCAACCATGAGACACTGCTGGAAAGCTCGGAAGCTTACCGGCGAATTTTCCACGACTGAGGAAAACTTGTGGGCTTTTTTGGTAACTTGGACCAGGAATCATACGATCGGCAATACAGCGATCGGCAACTTGTTTCACGGATAAGCAAATATTTTCAAGCCTACCGCAGGCGGTTACTTTCGATATCAACTTTAATCATCTTTATTGGTGTGTCAGGAGCGGCCAGTCCGATCATCCTGGCGCGCGGGGTTGACCTGGTGCGGAATGACCCCGGTCAATTGATCATTTATGAATTATTTGCCGCGATCTTAATTTTGAACCTTCTTTCCTGGGCTGCTAACTGGCTGCGCAGGCGGATCACTGTGCGGTTGATCTCGGATGTTGAAATGCGCCTGCGGCAGGATGCTTTTCAGGCTGCGGTAAACCATGATTTGTCATTTTTCGATGAGCACCCGTCCGGAAAGATTGTTTCGCGGATTACTTCAGATACCAAGGAGTTTAGCCAGGTGGTGGTTTTGGTCACCGACACGATCGGACAGATGGTGCAGGCCTTAATCCTTGTCATCACTTTGTATTCTATTGAGTGGCGAATGGCGACTTTGTTGATGTTGATGATGCCTGCTGTGTTTATAACAGCCGGAGCCTTTCGTAACGCAGCCAGGTCGGTCACTCGCAGCGGCATGCGGGCCATGGCGAACGTCAACGCGACGATAAAGGAAACCGTCAGTGGAATTGCAGTTGCGAAGAATTTTCGCCAGGAGAACGCGATTTATCACGATTTCGAAGACGCCAATGCGATATCGTATCAGGTAAATGTGAGACGAGGGTTTGTGCTCTCAATGGTGTTTCCAACATTGAATGGATTGGCCGGCATTGGGACTGCCCTCTTGGTTTATTCAGGTGGCATCAGCGCGGCGGCTGGCGCGGTCTCTGTCGGCGCCTGGTACTTGTTTGTGCAAAGCCTGGGAAGATTTTTCGACCCGGTGCTCAATTTATCTGCGTTCTGGACCCAGGTGCAGGGCGGCCTGAGTGCAGCGGAACGTGTTTTCGGATTGATCGACGCCCAACCAGTGGTCAAACAGAGCGCTAACTTGTTTTTGGCGCCGATCCGTGGTGAAGTTGATTTTCGCAATGTCCAGTTTCGCTATTCTACTCGGCAGCAAGTCCTGGAGGATTTCTCGCTGCGAATACGGCAAGGTGAAACAATTGCCCTGGTTGGCCATACAGGCGCTGGTAAATCATCTATTGCAAAGCTTCTGGCGCGCTTCTACGAATTCCAGGGAGGCGAAATATTCATTGACGGTGTGGATATTCGCCAATTAAACCTGGCCAGTTTCCGAAAACAATTGGGCATCGTTTCGCAGCAGCCTTTTTTGTTCAATGGGACTGTGGCGGAAAACATATGCTATGCCTGTTCAAACGATTCAGCACATGAGATGATGGAATCTGTCGCCAGGAAAATAGGAGATGGCGATTGGTTAGATGCGCTTCCAGATGGATTAAACACCATGGTTGGTGAGCGTGGCGGGCGTCTATCAATGGGTCAGCGTCAGTTGGTTGCACTGATGCGGGTATTGGTGCAACAGCCAGCCATCTTCATCCTTGATGAAGCGACAGCCAGCATTGATCCATTTACGGAATACCAAATCCAGCAGGCATTAAAATTAATCCTGGAGAAATCTACCAGCATTTTGATCGCTCACCGCTTGTCCACAGTAAAAGCTGCTGACCGGATCATTGTTCTGGAAAAGGGGAAGATTATCCAGGAAGGTAGTCATGATCAATTAATGGCGGCAGGTGGGCACTATGCCACCCTTTACCAGACTTATTTTCGCCACCAATCGATCAATTACCGGCCTGAAGGCCTGGAAAATATTATCGAATGGCGCGGCGATTGAAAAAACGCTGCCACAAGTCAGAAAGATTTTGAACGGACAAATGGAGTTGGAGAAAATGACTCGCACGCCAGAAAATGAGCGCAGCCATCCCATGGGCAAACACAGCGAACAACGGCGGAGTCTGGTGAGTGTAATAGGTCCAGCACTCGCGGGTGGTTCCCCAGAGTTCGAGAAAATAACCCAGACCAGAGCCAGCAAGAAAATTTAACATAGACAGGCGAAAGTCACGAGTGGTTGAGATTGCCAAAACAACCAGTGCAGTGGATAGAACCGTAAGGGATTGGGCGATGGTTGGAAACACAAACATCACCATGATCATGAGAAAACAGGCCATAAGGAAATAATAAATATTTTTGAGATTTTTGATCTGCTGAAGTGGAAGTAGGCGGTCGAGAAGGCGAACCAAGCGATCAATTGACAGGCTGGCAATAGGCCAGGCAGGGATGATCCAAAGAGGAGGGCGTTCTAAAGTATAGTAAACCCATAACTTTGTCTGAGTTCCCCAGCTTTCAATGGCCAATCCACCCAAGATGCCAACGAAAACAATTAAGATGTCGCGCCGTAAATCAGCACCGATCATAATTAAGGTTGACATCACGAAGAAGATACCGATCAGCAGCCAATCGATATATAACCACCACGGTCCTTGCCAATCAATATAGGATAGGTAGGCAGAGGCCAGCGGCCACCAGATATAAATGATCAAGAATATTGTGAATAGGAGGGCGCTCAGTAAATAATATGAGGCGCGGTTCCAGCGCAAGGGGGAGATCATTCGATTGAGCCTAAAATTTTCGATTCAATAGGCCATAAGCCAGGTTGAGGAGCGTTTGATTGGCTTCGTTTACATAACCTGTTTGCGACAACGCAGAGACTGCCTGGGCAGTAAGCTCGTCCGCAGCATTTTGAGTATAATCTTTGGCACCGCAGTTCTCCAGTAATTTGACAATGTAGGGTAAGTCGGATTGCATGATTGCACCATGTTTCCAGCGAGCGGCGAATGGTTGGCTATGAATCAATCCATAAAGAATAGGAAGAGATTTTTTTCCAGCCAACAAGTCGGAACTGGCTGATTTTCCGGTCACAGTTTCGTCTCCCCAAATTCCAAGCAAATCATCCTGCGCCTGAAAGGCCAACCCAACTTTCTGACCGAAGGTGTAGAATGATCTGTACACATCATCCTGCGCGCCGGCAACTACAGCGCCCAACCCACTACAGGCAGCTAAGAGCGCTGCTGTTTTTCCTGTGATCATCGTCCAATATTCTTCCAATGTAACTTCCAGGCGAGATTCGAAAGAGATATCCAGATATTGGCCTTCTGTCAGTGCGAGACATGTCTCTTGAAGTAGGCGCGCAGCGCGCAAAACACGTTCGAGGGGTATTTCTTTTAATTCCAACAAGCACAGATGAGCGAGTGTGAACTGAGCATCCCCCGCATTAAGCGCCTGAGGCACACCCCAACGAGCCCATACCGTTGGTCTCCCCCGGCGTAAATCGCTGTTATCTTCGATATCATCGTGAATGAGGGAGAAATTGTGGAGTAGTTCGACTGCGGCGGCGGCTGGAAGAGCAGATTGCCAGGCGCCTCCTGCCGCTGAACAGGCAAGCAATACGACCAAAGGGCGAACGCGCTTCCCTCGACCATCTGGTAAATTCTGATCATTTAACCAACCCATGTGGTATGCCAGCATTTTATATAAACCCTGGTATAGGGGTTGGTCGAGCTGTCCAATTACAACCTGCAATTGTTTTTCGACAGCGGCCAGCATTTGTTCAGACGGCGGGAGTATGGATGACATAGAATTTCAGGCTGAATGAAGAGGAGTTTGTTGAAGTTCTGCCAGGCTTGAAACGCCCACGGCAAACATAGCGATCTGGATTTCTTTGGACAGCGTTCTTATCGTTTCTAATGTTTTTTCTAACGAAATAACGGCCGCTTTCAAAAATGGTCCGGCCATGCCGCCAAGGCAGGCACCGAGAGCGATACATTTGGCAATGTCAATCCCATTCCTTAAGCCTCCGGAGGCGATGATCGGTAAGCCCTGGGCATTTTCGCAGGCAATTTGGATTGCTTCGGCAGTGGGTATTCCCCAATCAACAAACGCGGAGGCGAGTTGAGCCTGCGCAGCAGATGTGGCGCGGAACATTTCCACCTGCGACCAGGAAGTGCCGCCTGCACCTGCCACATCGATGGCACTAATGCCGGCGTTTACCAGGCCTTTGATATCCTCTTTGGAAAACCCCCAACCTACTTCTTTGGCGATGACAGGTACAGGAATCTGACGGCAGACACGCTCGATTTTGGCCAGTAGACCTGCAAAACTGGTTTGTCCCTCTGGTTGGACAGCCTCTTGCACTGCATTAAAGTGCAAGATGAGCGCATCGGCTTCAATCATATCCACGGCGCGCTGGCATTGTTCCACACCATAGCCGTAATTCAGCTGAACTCCTCCGAGGTTGGCAAAAAGTAAAATGTCGGGAGCGTATTTCCGCACCTGGAAGCTGGCGGCTAATTCGGGCTGTTCGAGGGCCGCACGCTGTGAGCCTACACCCATAGCGATTTTCGTTTCTTGGGCTGCTTCGGCTAGAATGCGGTTGATTTGTCCTGCCAGGTCAGTGCCGCCTGTCATAGATGAAATCAGAAGTGGGTGATCTAAATGACGATTGAAAAGTACCTGATGGGCATTCACGGTGGATAAATCCAGTTCAGGGAGAGCTCGATGCCTGAAGTGATATTTTTCCAGGCCAGTGGTCAGGTGCGAATCAACATTTTCTTGCAGGTTGATGTGAATGTGTTCTGCTTTTCGCTGGCGAATGGGCGTAACTTCTTCCATGGGCAGGTGTTCCTTTACTTCGGATAATCTTACCACATCTGTTTCCTTGACAGATTGGCAGGTGTGATTACAATAACCCAAGAAAATAAATTTAGGAGGATGTTTCCGATGGCTACGACTGAAGAGCGTGTAAAAAAAATCATAGTAGATTTGTTAGGCGTTGATGAGACGAAGGTGGTTTCTTCTGCCCGTTTTCGCGAGGATCTGGAGGCCGATTCCCTGGACCTGGTCGAATTGATCATGGCTTTTGAAGATGAATTTGGCGGCGAGATTTCTGACGAGGAAGCTCAAAAAATCACCACTGTGCAACAAGCTGTCGATTACCTCGACGCCCACCAATAGGACTTATTGGTTCGTCTTGAACCATCTGAAAGGAGCGGGATTTTCACCCGCTCCTTTTTTTACATTTAATCGTTTGGGTTGAGTGAATTTAGCACAATCGGCAGAAGCTCTTGACTGCATGCCACCGCTTCGCCGCCATAGATTGTCGTTTTTCCCTGCCAATCGCCAAAATATCCGCCGGCTTCCTGCAAAATGACCGGGAAAGGACCGCAGTCCCAAATTTCCATGCGCGGTTCGATGGCGATTTCAGCTCTATTTGTGGCAACAAGGTTGAAAGCGTAGGCATCGCTCCAACCGCCGCGGTAGAAGACAGAATTAATCAACTGTTCAACTCGTTTTGCTTTGTTTGCCTTGTGGAAGCCTCCCCAATCTGTGGTGAGGAGGTAGGCTTTGGAAAGATCGGTGACCGGAGAAACATGAGCGCGCCGGCTGTTGAGGAAACATCCTTCACCATTGGCCGCACAAAGCATTTCGTCTAAGCCTGGAAAATAAGCGGCGCCTGCCACGATTGCGCCTTCAATTTCCAGGCCCAACAGAACAGCATACAACGGCACACCTCGTGTAAATGCTTTCGTGCCATCAATTGGGTCGATGATGAACCGCATACTTGCCGAAGTACTTCCATGCGCGCCAAATTCTTCTCCTACAATCGCGCTTCCGGGATAAGATGATTCAATTCGGCGGCGGATAAATTCCTCCGACTGGCGGTCGGCAAGAGTTACCGGCGTGTTATCGGCTTTGCTCTCGGCTTTTACTCCGGTTTGGAAGTGTGCCAGGGTAATACGGCCTGCTAAGAAAGCAGTTTCGGTCAAAAAATCCAGGTAAGAGCGGTAATTCAATGACACGAGCATCTCCTCTAATGGAATGTCGTAATCATACACGATAAACAAACGTTTGTGCTATAATCCGGTGGATTGAGGAACAGAACTGCGATGGGCCCACTGGTACAAATTAAGGGGATTCGAGAAGGGCTGTTAGTGACTCTTGGCGAAGGGGAATGGCCAGAACTGCACAGCTCTTTACTTGAACATTTAACGCAGCAGCGTGAATTTCTGCGCGGAGCGAAAGTGTACCTCGATGTGGGTAATCAAATTTTGCACGCAATCGAGCTCAGTGAACTGAGAAACGAAATTTCCGGGAATGGTATCAGTTTGTGGGGAGTTTTGAGCAATTCCCCAGTGACAGAATTAACTGCGCAAACTTTGGGCCTGGCGACGAAATTGTCTCGCCAGTCCGGTAGAACAGCTTACAGGTCAGTTGCCGCGGCAGATACGAACTTAAACGCCGGCGAGGAAGCGATTCTTGTCAGGCGAACGTTACGATCTGGTTTTAGTATAAAACATGCCGGACATGTCATTGTGATTGGTGATGTCAACCCAGGAGCTGAAATAGTGGCTGGAGGAAGCATCATGGTTTGGGGCAATTTGCGCGGTACAGTAACGGCCGGCGCGGATGGAGATGAGAATGCAGTTATATGCGCCTTAGAGATGTCTCCAACCCAAATTCGGATTGCTGGAGTTTCCGGAAACTTGACAAAGAAAGTGGGTAAAACCTCTCCAATGATGGCTAAATTGCAAAATGGACAAGTAGAGGCGGAAAATTGGACGCCGGCGAAAGAAAAATCAGGAGGAATATGGCCGCGAAAGTAGTGACGATTACATCGGGGAAGGGAGGGGTTGGGAAAACCACCACCACGGCCAATCTGGCTGTTGCCCTGGCCGCCTCAGGCGATAAAGTGGTTTGTATTGATGGCGATATTGGTTTACGAAACCTCGACGTAATCTTAGGCCTGGAGAACCGCATTGTGTACGACCTTGTGGATGTTGTTGAAGGCCGTTGCCGATTGAGGCAAGCAATGATACGAGATAAACGGCTGCCAGAGCTGTACTTGATTCCAGCAGCTCAAACCAGAGATAAAACGGCTGTTTCCCCAAGCGATATGGTGCGATTGTGCGACGAACTGCGTAACGAGTGTGATTTTATCCTGATAGACTCTCCGGCAGGGATTGAGCGTGGATTTCGCAATGCTGTGGCACCGGCGGATGTTGTCGTGGTCGTGACAAACCCCGAAGTATCTGCTGTGCGCGATGCTGATCGGATTATCGGCCTGGTGGAAGCAGAAGAGAAAGGGCCAGCGCGTTTGATCATCAACCGTCTGAAGCCGGATATGGTGAAACGTGGTGATATGCTCAGCGTGGAGGATGTCCTGGATTTGTTGGCAATCGACTTGATCGGAATCGTGCCAGAAGACGAGAATGTATTGATGGGTGGCAACCGCGGCGCACCGGTGGCTTTTGATGGTAAGGGCAATGCGGGGCAGGCTTTCCGGAATATTGCCCGTCGACTTAAAGGTGAACAGGTGCCATTTCTGGATGTATCTGCCCAAAATGGTATTCTCAACAGGATAGGGCGATTTTTTCGCAGTGGTGGAGGCTAATCGATGAGCAGCTTCCTGGAAAAAATATTTGGACGAGATCGCAACAGCGCAAATGAGGCTAAGGAACGCTTGAAGTTTGTGCTAATTCATGATCGCACGGACTTAACGCCCACGGCATTGCAATCGATGAAAGATGAGTTGATCGCTGTGATTTCGAAATATGTAGAGATCGACCCATTGGATGTGAAAATTGAGATGGAACAAGATGGCCGCGAACAGCGTTTGTTGGCCGATATACCTCTTAAGCAGGCGTCAAGAAGGAAGAAATAAAACGCTTTGATTGGTGGTTTGCATCCAACAATCGAGGTTGAGTATGGAACGCAGTAATTGGCGGTATTTTGACTTTTGGCTTCTGGGGGCAGTGGCTTTATTGACAATATTTGGGATTGTGATGATACGATCCTCCATTGCAGGGAATATCGAGCTCAGCACAGATACCAACCTGGTCAACCGGCAGCTTCTTTTCGCGGTAGTTGGTTTTATAGTGGTATTTATTATTGCAGGAATCGATTACCGTTTGTGGTCAGCGATCAGCCAGCCTTTATATTTTATAACTGCAATTTTTTTGGCAGTCTTGACGATCGCAGGTCAGGCCTTGTATGGATCGGCGCGTTGGTTTGATACCGGCGTTATCTTAATACAACCATCCGAACTGGCGAAGATTGTGGTGATTATCACCCTGGCGGATATTTTTACACGATATAAAGACCGTTTGGATAACCTGGTTTGGGTAGGTGTGAGCTTTGCATACACTGCTGGGATTGTGGTGTGGATTTTACTTCAGCCTAACCTTAGCACCTCTCTGGTCATCCTGGTCGTTTGGTTTTCACTACTTTGGGCTTCGGGATTAAGATGGAGGCATCTTTTTCTTTTTATTAGCACAGCACTTATCCTGCCTTTTGTCGCTTTCCCATTTCTCCAGGAATACCAACAAAAACGTATATTGAATTTTTTGTTTCCAAGTGAATCTCAAAGCTACGGCGAAGCTTACAACCTACTGCAAGCCCTAATCGCTATTGGTTCTGGCGGCCTTTTGGGCCAAGGATATGGCCAAGGGACACAGGTACAACTGCGATTCTTGAAAGTTCGATGGTCAGATTTTATTTTTTCTGTCATTGGGCAGGAGTTGGGCTTTGTTGGCACTGTTTTAATGATGCTGGTGCTTTTATTTGTCATTGTCAGAGTACTCATGGCGGCTCGCAAAGCGCGTGATACTTTTGGCGCATTGATTTGCTATGGGGTGGCGACTTTGATCGCATTCCAGGCATTGGTGAATATTGGCGTCAACCTGAGCTTGATCCCGGCAACTGGTTTGACATTACCATTCGTCAGCTATGGTGGCAGTTCATTGCTTTCTATGTTGATAGGGATCGGCCTGGTCGAAAGTATCTTGTTGAGACACAAACAATTAGAGTTTTTTTAATCTGGTACAATTGCGCCGAGGAGAACAATCAAAATGACGAAGCCAGCGCGGACGCGATTTGCACCATCTCCAACCGGCCATTTGCATATTGGTGGGGCAAGAACAGCTCTATTTGATTATCTATTAGCGCGGCAGACCGGAGGTCAATTTATCTTGCGTCTTGAAGATACTGACCGTAAACGATTTGTGCCAGGCGCCGAAGAGGAGATAATCCAGGGTTTACGTTGGCTGGGCGTCCAATGGGAAGAGGGCCCAGATATAGGCGGCCCGTACGGTCCTTACCGTCAGTCGGAACGCAAAGATATCTACCTGGATTATGCACGAAAATTAATAGCCTCCGACAATGCCTACTACTGTTTTTGCACACCTGAACGACTAGAGGCGATGCGCCAGGAACAAATGAAGCAGAAGTTCCAGCTGCATTATGATGGGCATTGCAGACTGATTGACCCGGATGAAGCCCAAAAACGAGTGGAGCGCGGGGAAACCCATGTGATTCGCTTTAAGATGCCAACTGAAGGCAGTATCACAGTAATCGATAGACTGCGCGGGGCGATCACAGTGGAGAATAAAAACCTGGATGACACAATCATTGTCAAATCCGATGGTTTGGCATTATATCACCTGGCCGCGCTCGTGGATGATCATTTAATGAAAATTACACATGTTATTCGTGGTTCGGAATGGTTATCAACCTTCCCGCTGCACGGGCATATCGTGCGTGCCTTTGGTTGGGAGGAACCGGAGTGGGTGCATCTCTCGGTGTTCTTAAAACCGAGCGGAAAAGGAAAAATGAGCAAACGCGAATCGTCCGAGCTCATAAAAGATGGATATTCAATTTTCGTAAAAGATCTCAGTGAGTTGGGATACTTGCCGGAAGCGACGGCTAACTGGATTGCATTGATGGGCTGGAGCTATGATGATAAAACTGAAATTTTCTCAATGCAGGATTTAATAGAAAAATTTAACCTTGACCATCTAAATCCATCGCCAGCCGCCATCAATTTTTCGAAGTATGATTACTTTAATGGAGTGCATATCCGCAATTTACCGCCGGAGGAATTGGCGCGGCGCGTAAAAGGATTCCTCGAAGCGGCTGGATACCAGGTTGACAATCATATTCTGATAAGGGTGATACCTTTGATTCAACCTCGCATCGCCGGTTTGGACGAAGCTCCGTTTATGGCAGGATTTTTCTTTCGTGAGGATGTTGTGCCGGACCCTGCCGATCTCGTGGCTAAGAAATTGACTGCGAAGGAATCGGCAATCATAGCCCGCCGCTCTCTGGAGATTTTAGAAAACATCCCCACAATTGGGCCAGGGGTGGCAGAACAGGCGATGCGGAATTTTGTGGACCAAAATGGGTTGAACGCTGGCCAAGTTTTTGGTATTTTGCGCGCAGCAGTCACGGGGCAGACAATCAGCCCGCCGTTGTTTGAAAGCATGGAAATTATCGGGAGACAGAAGTCGCTTGAGCGCATTCGTCGTGGAATTCAGATCCTGGAAGAATTGAGTGCATAAATTAATGTTCAACAAAAGTTTGAAATAGTGCTAGACAAGGGATGCGGGTGATGGTAGAATATCGCCCGCGACTTTAGCTTTGGGGGTTCGTCTAGCGGTAGGACAGCAGACTCTGGATCTGTTTGCCGGGGTTCGAATCCCTGACCCCCAGCCAAAGAAAAACACCCTGTAACAGGGTGTTTTTCTTTGGCTGGTTTTATTGCGGCTTGTTGTTGTTTTCGAGCCATATTTGTAATAGGATACGGTGGGCTGAGATGTTTTCCAGGAATAACCGCTCTCTAGAAGGGCTTTCCAACTGCCCCGCCTTCTGCAGTAACCAGTCGTGAGCAAAATTTAGAATGTCAATAGCACGCGAATCCCGCAAGGATTTTAATATAATATAAGAAGTGAGGCATAAACGCGCTGGCTCGACAGCGAGATCCAGGAAACCTAGATTTATTAAATTGAGCATTTGGCCAACAATGGCGAGAGCCTGGCTCGATTGGTTTTGAATATAAGCGAGCCTAGCTTGGCCAGCTAAATTATCAAGCCGAAGTCCGGCAAGAGATAGCTCATCGCATAAGGCGTACGCGTATTCATACGATCCAGCTGCCTGGTCTAGTTTGTTCAAGCGGACCAACGAATGCGCCTGAAAGGTGAGGGCATGAGCGTGCACAACCCGGCTGCCAATCTCCTGAGTTATACGTAACGCTTGCTGATCATAAACGAGAGCAGCATCATCGTCGAGCACCTGGTGGTAGAGAAGCCCAAGGAAGGAAAGAACCCAGCTTTGTCCAGTAAGCGAGTCTGCTTCTCGAAAATATTTCAAGGATTGTTCGAAGCCATCGCGGGCTTGAATATAATCCCCAAGAACCAGATTCAAGTAAGACTCAGACAATGAAACCAAACCAGGCTTGAAAGTAGATAAATCGCCATCCGCGGAGAAGATGCGGGGAACGGACCCATTAGCAAAAAAAGAAAACCGCAAAGAGTCAGCCACCAGCCAACCACCCGAGTTCTTGGGGTTTCAAACCGTTTTCTTAATTTCAGCTATGTAGGGAAGAGTCCGGTGACGGTCAGCAAAATCCAACCCGTATCCAACAACCCATACATCAGGGATTTCAAACCCGAGATAATCAATCGGCACATCAGCCGGGGGATTCGGTCGTCTTTTCGAAGTCAAGATACAAGTTCTGATGGAAGCTGGATTGCGGTCTTTGAGATTCCGATAGAGATAACTTAATGTATGACCAGTATCGAGAATGTCTTCAACGATCAAAACGTGCTGACCTTCGATTGGTTCCCGCAAATCCATTAAGATTCGCACTGCTCCAGAAGTTGTCGTTTTGCCATAGGAAGACAATGCCATGAAATCTACAATATGGGGAATCGAAAGTTCTCGTGCGAGATCGGCAAGGAAAATAAAAGCGCCTTTGAGTATCCCGACAAGATACAGTCTGCCGACGCCAGCATAATCCGAGGATATTTGGGCTGCGAGGGTTTGGACTCGCTGGTGAATTTCATCCGCACCCACGATGACACGCACCAGGTCTGGATGTAAATCGGCAGAAGATGGAGAAGATGGCTGAGACTTCTGCCATTCTTCAATCGGCACAACAACACCTGTGCGGTTACCAAATTCGTCGGTTAAAAATTGGAGTTTTGATCCCATGATGTCCTCGCTTAACTTCTCGTGGAGTGATAACTGCCTGAACAAATTCATTGTACCACTGGTAATAGAGATATAATACTTCTGTCATTTTGCATGAGGAATATTATTTGATTGGTAAGTGATTTTAATAACCAGGAGAACTGAATGGAGCAAAAATTTCGAGAGTTAAAAGCCAGACTTCAAGAAATATCTGATCTGGGAAATATTGGCGCAGTTTTGGGTTGGGATCAGGCCACGTATATGCCGCCTGGCGGCGGAGCCGCCCGCGCGCGACAAAGCGCACTTATTGGCCAGTTGGCACATCAAAAATCGACAGATCCGGACCTGGGGAAATTATTGGATGATTTGCGAAGTTATGAAGAAAGCCTGCCCTACGATTCCGATGAAGCCAGTCTGATACGAGTAGCCCGGAGAGGGTACGAACAATTGGTGCGCATCCCGTCGAATGTAATGGCAGAGTTTTACGAGCATGCTTCCCTTTCGTATCAGACATGGACAGAAGCCAGGCCGGCAAATAATTTTGCAAAAATGCGCCCATTATTGGAAACAACATTAGATTTCAGCCGAAAATTTGCAAATTATTTTCCTGGTTTCGAGCATATTGCAGATCCATTAATTGATTTTAATGATTATGGTATGAAAGCATCCAGCGTAAGAAAATTGTTTGCGGAACTACGCGAAAAACTGGTGCCTCTCGCACAGGCAATATCAACTCAGCCTCTGGCAGATGATTCGTGCTTGCGTGCTCATTACCCAAAGGATAAACAGCTCGATTTTGGTAAAAAAGTGATCGGCCAGTTGGGTTATGACTTTCAGCGAGGCCGCCAGGATTTAACGCACCATCCTTTTATGACAAAATTTTCCTTAGGCGATGTGCGGATTACCACCCGTATCAAGGAAAATTACCTGGGGGACTGCCTTTTCAGCACTATCCATGAATCGGGCCATGCAATGTATGAGCAAGGTATTCGGATGGAGTTGGAAGGCACACCATTGGCAAACGGCACAAGTGCCGGGGTACACGAAAGCCAATCCAGGCTGTGGGAAAATATAGTTGGACGAAGTTGGAATTTCTGGGAATATTTTTATCCTGAACTTCAATCCACATTTCCAAACCAATTAGGCAAAGTGAAACTGGAAGATTTTTACAGAGCGATCAACAAAGTAGAGAAATCGTTGATCCGAACCGAAGCGGATGAAGTTACCTATAACTTGCATGTGATGCTGAGGTTTGATTTCGAGCTCCAATTATTGGAAGGCTCTTTATCAATTCGAGACTTGCCTGAAGCCTGGCACGAGCGTTTCGAAAAGGATTTCGGAATCGCTCCTCCGGATGATCGTGATGGTGTGCTGCAAGATGTGCATTGGTATGCGAACCTGGTCGGCGGTGCATTCCAAGGATATACGCTAGGTAATATTTTGAGCGCACAATTCTATGCTGAAGCCGTCAAAGCACATTCAGAAATCCCAGAAGATATGCAGAAAGGTAAATTTTCCACATTGCATGCATGGTTGAAAGAAAACATTTACCAACATGGCAGCAAATTTACTGCCTCCGAGATTGTTCAACGTGCTACCAACGGGTCATTGAGCATTGAACCATACGTTAAATACTTAACAGACAAGTATTCAAGACTGTACGGCTTCTAACAAAGCGAGAACGGCAGTTTTGATTTGTGTAAAACTAAATGGGCGGATTGTTGTCGCCCGTTTTGTTTACACCGTTGGCTAATGAAATATTTCACTGCGGCAATATTGACAGCGGATAATATTGCCGGATTCCAAATTCAATTCCCCTCCGCAAGCTGGGCAACGGGTTTGCTCACCCAGTTGAGAGGCGGTCGAAGAATAGAGTTTTTCTTCCGGCCAATTGATGTATCCATGAAATTTCTTCACCTGGACCAACTGGTAAATCCAGTCACGTATGATAACGAATGGTGCATTGAGCCGCTGACTTAAATCAGCAAATGTGATCTGACCGAAATTGGCGACCAAAATTAACAAACTGGCCTGTTTTTCCAATAAAGCGGGAAGTGAATAAATCCTTTGAAAGGGAAAATAAACTTCTCCTTTATATAATCCTGCTCGAACCAGTTGATCTAACAGTCCGCCAACCGATTCAAGATTTACTCCAACAAGTCTAGACAATTGAAGAAAGCTTAATTCCCCGTATTTGTTAATTATATTTGCTGCTCGCTTTTCTAAATTGAAATTCAGTAAGGCTGAAATTTCCGACCAGGATTTTACACCAAAAAAAACAACCGGAAGGGAAATTAGTGAAATCGCTGGGCCGGCATAAACGACCAAAGAGGAAATACTTAGCCCAGGACCAGCGCTTGGATCGAGTCCCATCGAAAAGGCCAGGGTAAAGAAAGCTGCAGCGGCAACCAACAACGTAATAAGCCAGAGGAAGAATCGCGAAGGGTTGGTTCTTTCTCGAAGAGCAGAAAATAATAGAATAGCGGAAATCAGCGACAGATCCATGCCTCCAAACATAAAAAGGGCCAGTGATAGTCGCTGTGGAGTATCAACGCTGAATAAAAGCGCTGTAAAGCATAAAATACCAATCATTAGAATTGCGGCTGAAAGATAGACCAGGCTTTTCGAGAAAAATTTCGGTTTGACCAAATCCCAAAGGGAATCCTTTGTCAAGGATTGAGATAGGATATCCTTGAATTGGAATGATATCTGCGCGATATCTTGGGTTGCTGGGTTGTTTTGGATTTCTAGGGTTGACTCTGAAGGTTGGGTTGGCAAAAATATTTCTGTCGCGCAATAAGGACAGCGGATTATTCCCTGACCAGCGATTGTCAGGGAACCGCCACATGCTGGACAGGAAGGATGCTGAGATAATCGCTCAGCTTCTACCGAGTTAAGTGTTTGCGTGCGCCAATCGATAAAGCCGCTGAACGCTGGATCGTTTGCCAATCCATGTGCCCACTGTTGAATAAGTTCGACTGGCACAGACAGCTCTGAAGAGAGATCGGTAAACCTGACCTGGCCTCTTGCCTGGACAGCAGTGCGCATCAGGCGTTTCTTTTCAATTAAGGCAGCGATGGTATAAACACGGCCGGTCTCAGGTGTGACCAGCGCGGTGAGATAACCTTTTTCGCACAGAGGATTTAAGAAATTCGGAATGGCGGAGGTAGGAATGCCGAGATTAACGGCTAATTCCTCAAAAGTTATTTCGGAGCGCACGAGAAGAATTTCCCGCGTTCGCAGCACGCGGTCGTTGTAAAGTGATATCTGGAAGTCAGGCCAGGCTTTTGCGCCAAAGATGATTGAAAGCAGTAATGTTGGAACGATGAAAGGAGCACAGCAAAAAAGTAAAGTAAAGAATTGAGAAGAAATTGATGTTATGAACACGGGCGAAGAGATATAAAATATCCCAATTATAATTTCCAATACTGCTGCGAAAGCCCAAAGTAAGGCACGTGAGCCATTTTGCTTTTCGACAAATAGAGCTAGAATCGCCACCAGTAAAGTCAAAGGGCTAAAGGCAATGAGAGCTATCACTGTGAATGGGGATTCGATTGGCGATCCTAATGCCAGCATTAATGCATAACAAAGCAATGTGATAGCCACAAAAGAAACGCCCCCCCAAAGCAAGGTGATTACCAGCGGGGAAGGAATTAAATGCCGACGAAGCCGAAAAATAAACATGCGTTATCGCTTTAATGCAGATGAGTGAAATTGTATCCGAGTCGACATTTTTGGGATAGTCCTTTCATGGAACATTTTATATATCGTCCCAAATAATGAGTATCTCACCAAGTTATAATTGCTGCAAAGCAATTTGGAAAAATACTCAGAATAGGAGTTAAGATGGAATACCCAACCAGTCCGACTGTGGCACATGTTGATCTTTTACACGGCATTGAAGTTCCTGATCCATATCGCTGGCTCGAAGATATTGATCAGGACGCTGTTCAACAATGGATCATCCAACAGAGCCGATTTACAGAAGATTACCTGGCGAAACTTCCTGGGCGAGCTCGAATCAAAGAAAGATTGAGCGAGTTATGGGATTTCGAGAAATTTGATTTGCCAATGGAAAAAAATCGACGGCTCTTTTACACACGAAACGATGGCATGAAGAACCAGGCAATTCTGTATTGGCAGGACGAACTGGATGGTGAAGCTCATGAACTGCTGGATCCGAATCAACTTTCAACCGATGGAACAGTCGCCCTGGTAGGATATGCACCCAGCCCGGATGGTATCCTGGTGGCGTATGGAGTTTCGAGCGCAGGCTCAGATTGGATGACCTGGAAAATACGCAATGTGCAAACCGGGCAAGAATTATCCGACCGATTGGATTGGGTGAAATTCTCGGACGCATCCTGGACGACTGACTCCAAAGGATTTTATTACAGCCGATATGATGCTCCTGTATCCGAGGAGCAAGACATTAAGGATACGAATTATTATCAAAAATTGTATTATCACCTCGCTGGCACCAGTCAAGACGCAGATTTGTTGATACATAAAGACGATGAACACAAAGATTGGGGTTTTGGAGGCGAAGTCAGCCCGGATGGAGCATACCTTGTAATTTCGGTTTGGAAAGGGACACAACGCGAAAATGGTATTTTGTACCAGCGATTGGGCAGCCAAGAAGAGCATGTGCGAACATTGTTGAATCGGTTCGACGCCGCTTATTCATTCTTAGGCAATGTTGGTAACCTTTTCTATTTCGAGACTGACCACCAGGCGCCTAACGGAAAAATTATTGCCATTGATATCGATCACCCTGGCATCGAAGATTGGCGAGTCATCCTCCCAGAAAGTAAAGATGCAATCCAGTATGCACGTTGGATCGGGGGAAAAATATTTGTTTGCAGATTGCATGATGTTGTGAGCCAGCTAGATTGTTACGACATAGATGGTAATCATCTCAAATCTATTGAACTGCCCGGATTGGGAACTATCCCTATGATAAACGGACCCGCCGAAACACAAGCAAAACAAGCTTTTTTCTTGTTTACCAATTACTTTACTCCATTAGAAGTTTACCGCTTAGACCTTGAAACTCAAACCAGCCGACTTTACAAGAGGGCGACATTAAAATTTGTCCCAAGCGAATATGAAATGAAGCAAGTGTTCTACGCGAGCAAAGATGGAACCAAAATACCAATGTTTATCTGTAATAAAAAAGGGTTGGACAACTATAACGGGGATGCTCCCACATATTTGTATGGATATGGCGGTTTCAACATCGCCTACACGCCGAATTTCATGATGAGCGCCCTACTTTGGATGGAACTCGGCGGGATATTTGCTGTGGCGAACATCCGCGGCGGCAGCGAATATGGTAAAGCCTGGCATGAGGCAGGTATGAAGTTCCAAAAACAAAATGTTTTTGATGATTTTATCGCCGCCGCCGAATGGTTGATTGGAAATGGAATTACCATAACCCGGCGGTTGGCGATTGGTGGCAGAAGCAATGGCGGGTTGTTGGTTGGCGCTTGCATCACTCAACGTCCAGATCTGTTTGGGGCTGCTTTACCGATCGTGGGTGTGATGGACATGCTCAGATTCCATAAATTTACGATTGGCTGGGCGTGGGTATCCGATTATGGTTCGCCAGATGAACCGGATGAATTTAGAAATTTATTGTCGTACTCTCCCTACCATAATATTCACCAGGGCATTCAATATC
Source organism: Chloroflexota bacterium (assembly GCA_029782365.1). Taxonomy (GTDB): domain Bacteria; phylum Chloroflexota; class Anaerolineae; order Anaerolineales; family UBA4823; genus CAWBUW01. The sequence continues at coordinate 271,343 of JAKOUW010000096.1, read as the reverse complement.
CACCCACCTTAATTTGTACCGGCGACCATGATGATCGTGTTTTTCCGGCACACAGTTTTAAATTTGCTGCCAGGCTACAGACAGACCAAAGCGGGCAAGCACCGATATTGATTCGAATCGATATTAACGCCGGGCATGGAGTCGGCAAGCCCACGGGAAAATTAATTGATGAGCTAACCGATCAATGGTCCTTCTTGGCGCATGCGCTTTCAATGAAAGTATAGGTGTCATATGACTCAAGCAGAGTATCATTTTACAAATAACCAGCTGGCAGACATTTTTGATAATATAGGGAGTCTCCTTGAAATTAAGGGCGAAGTGATCTATAAAATATTAGCTTATCGAAAAGCTGCTGAAAGCTTGCGAACATTTGGAAGGGAGGCGCAGGATGTATGGCGCGAGGGGAAGCTTATGGGCATTCCTGGGGTTGGCAAGGCGATTGCCGAGAAAATTGACGAGTTATTCACCACTGGGAAATTGGAATTTTACGAGAAATTGGTGCATGAGGTGCCGATCGGATTGTTGGAATTGCTTCAAGTGTCAGATTTAGGGCCGAAAAAAGCCGCTCTATTTTGGAACCAATTAGGCATTACCAACCTGGTAGAACTAGAACAGGCGGCGAATGCTAAAAAGCTACAGAGCCTTCCAGGGATGGGTGAAAAATCCGAGGCGAAGATCATTGCAGGCATCCAGGCAATCCACCGACGAAGCGGTAGAATCCCTCTAGGTAAAGCGTGGCTCTTTTACAATGAGCTGGCGAAAATTCTGGGGAATGTTCCAGGTGTTGTGCGACTTGAACCTGCAGGAAGCTTACGCAGGATGCGGTCAACCGTCGGTGACCTGGATATTCTCGCCGCAGTGTCCGATTCCGAGGCGATCATGGAGGAATTCATTCACCATCCACAGGTAATTCGAGTCATTGGGCAAGGACAAACAAAATCGAGTGTTGAATTTGACAATGGTGTGCGCGCTCAGCTCTGGGCCCACCCGCCTGAGCGTTTTGGTACAGCGCTGCAATATGCCACAGGATCAAAAGACCACAATGTGCGCCTGCGAGAATTAGCGCTAAAGCATGGACTGTCCCTTTCAGAACATGCCTTAGCTCGCACAGATGGAAGTGAGATTTTATGTAAGACAGAAGAAGAGGTTTACACGGCATTGGGAATTCCCTGGATACCTCCTGAGCTGCGTGAGGATCGAGGAGAAGTTCAAGCTGCACTCAGCAGCAGTCTGCCGACATTTGTAAAGTTAGATGATATTTGCATGGAATTACACTGCCACTCAACTTGGAGTGATGGTCGATTGACGATTTACGAAATGGCTGAGGCAGCGATCAAACGCGGTTTAAAAATATTGGCCATCACCGATCATTCCGGTGGACTGGGGGTAGCTGGCGGCTTGAAGATAGATGATCTTCAAGCTCAACGCACGGAAATAGACAACGTACAGGCGCAATTAGGCAGCCGGCTCAAATTACTGCAGGGATCAGAGGTTGAAATCCTGGCCGATGGTTCGTTAGATTTTCCGGATGAAGTTCTGCAAAAATTGGACATTGTGATCGCATCACTCCATTCAAGTTTGAGGCAGCCCAGAGAAAAAGTGACTCAGCGGTTGGTGAATGCAATTCAAAATCCTCATGTGGATATCATTGGACACCCTACGGGTAGAATCCTACCGGACAGAGAGGGGGCTGATTTGGACATGGACGCAGTTTTTCAGGCAGCGGCGAACAATTCAGTATCCCTGGAGATTAATGCCAACCCCGCAAGGCTTGACCTGGATGATGTTTATGCAAGGCGTGCAGCAGAGATGCAAATACCGATCTGTATTAATACTGATGCTCATTCTGAAAGTGACCTGGACCTACTCCATTTCGGTGTCAGTACAGCCAGGAGAGGTTGGCTGACGCCTGATATGGTGATGAATGCCTGGGCTGGAGAGCGATTTTCGAATTGGTTAAACCGAAAAGGGATAATCGAGTAAAATTAAAGCGAATTACCATTCACAAAGACAGGAGCTATGAATATGTGGATATGGAGTTTGGCTATTTTACTAATGATCATCCTGATCACCTGGTGGGCACTTGCTCATCAGGCAGGTCTAACAGAAGATGCAGGTTATGGAAATCACGAACATGCATCTTCTCATGAAATCCAGGAACTTTCGCCTCACGATAATTCTGGGCATCCTGTTCAGATTGTCGCAGAGCCTTCACAAGAACTCCATGTAATCGAAGATCAGACAAAAGCAGATCAAAGCGAGGAGAAGGTAGTGGACAAACAGTCGGAAGGGATCGCTCTGAGCGAGCCGGTGGAAGTTAAAAAAGCCGCTGATTCTGTTTCTATGTCCGCTGAGATTCCGCTGCCAACCCTTGATAATTTAGAAATTATTGAAGGGATTGGTCCAAAAATTGCCGGCGTTTTGGCTGCAGCAGGAATCAACACATTTGCCAAATTGGCAGAAATGAATGGAGAAAAAATCAAAGAAATATTAACCGCGAATGATCCTCGCCTGGGCCGAATTGCAGATCCAACCAGTTGGCCGGAACAGGCAAAATTGGCTGGATCAGGAGACATGCAAGGATTGAAGACTTTGCAGGACAGGTTGAAGGGCGGCCGCGGTTGAGGCAGGCTATCGGTATAAATTGACAATCAAGCCGCCCCTCGACAAAATTCGAGGGGCGTTTCATTTATTGAGGCTCGAGTCGGAGCTGCGCTTCAGTGTTTTGCTTTATATCTGAAAAACGCGTCATCATCGGATGGTATTCACCTTTGAACCAGGCAGAAATGTTGTCCGCATAATGTGGACTGGCAGGGTGCCCTGATTGACCTGGAACAAGTTGGGTGTAACAATTGGAGAAATTGGAGAAGTCCACAATCAAACGATAAGGAGGGCCGATGAGTGTATTTTGTGTTAAGTCGAAGCGAGTAGCCAGAGAGGCCCATATCGTATCGCCATCGCCGCCAATCGGATACGGCCCTCGGTTGAAAAGACGCTTCAGCGCGGGTATAGCTGATAATACATGGGGAAATGAGAGTGTGTGAATTCTCCCCCAATGCCAATCTTTGAAGGATGGTCCGTAATTGTCTTTTAGGTAATTTATTGCCTGCCGCAGGGCCAAAGTCATCACCTCGGCTCGCGATTCGCCATTGCCTAGATCGAACCAGGGTGATGATTCTTTCTTCAAAAGATCAAGCAAAAATTCACGAGCGTGCTCTGCAAAAATGCTGCCTTCGCTGAGGACTGGCGTCGGCCCTTTTCCCATATACCTGGAAGTGAGATCAGGGCCCAGGCGGGGCAGAAGAATCAACTCGAGAAATTTCAAGCAAAAAACCTGGTAAACGCTCGCCTGGCTGCTGTCGATGGCTAAATTTCCATCCCAGTCACGCATTTGGCGAAGTACAATCTCAATTTCAGGATCGACTGGCTCAAGAGTTAATAATGCCTGGGTGACCGATACCGCCGAGGAAGAATGCCAATCAGTCTGCATATTTTTGATGAAAGCCACATCAATCTTGGGGGTATTTATTATCAACTCTGTTATTCGCCTGGCGCGAGTACCGTTGGCAAAATCGGATCCAAACCAATGTGGATAGTCAGGATTGGTAACACAATTATTTGCGGTGGCAATAAAGCCCTGGGGTGGGTTGTATTGGTGGGGAAGTTCCTCAAAAGGAATGTAGCCTTCCCATTCATAATCAGATGTCCAGCCTGGAACTGGGGTCCGTCCATCACCTTTCCGGCGAATGGGGATAGCGCCCGGGTAATCATAAGCGATATTTCCTTCAATATCTGCTGAAACCACGTTCTGAACCGGTGTGTTCCAATACCGAAGCGCTTCACGCAAATCCAAGCAGGATTTGGCCTGATTCATCAGGAAAAGCGCTTTGATCATTTGTGAGGGCTCTAAGGCTGTCCAATGCAGGGCGAGAGTTTGCTCAGGTGGATTTTCGTTCCACAGGCAATTAATGATTGGTCCATGATGGGTGAGGACGACTTTCTCCGTCACATTAGATTGGCCTCGGACTTTTATTGTTTCCTGGCGCAATTCGGCTGGCACAAATTGGCCATCATATTCATAAGAAACAGTGCCGTCCGGATGATATAGCAATCGTTCGATATACAAATCCTGAACATCCGGGAAACCATTGGTAAAGCCCCAGGCGACATGTGAATTATGTCCGGATATAATGCCTGGTAATCCAGGGAATGAAACGCCAGATATCTCATAATCTCTTGATGAAAGATGATTTTCATACCAGATGGCAGGGGCGGTGAGACCTAGATGCATATCGTTCGCAAGCAGTGGCTTACCGGAAGCTGTCAATTTTCCAGAAATAACCCAATTGTTACTGCCTATCCCTTGTGAGGCTGAAGGGCCGGTAAATTTTTTCCCGTCAGCAGCTTTTCTTAGAGCATCTACACCGATTACAGAATAATCGATCCCGGGAGGTATAATTGTGGGCCAATCGGGAGAATAACCAGGTTCTAGTTCCGTGGCCAGTTCTGGACCCAATTTTTGAATTAACATTGCCCGTAAAATCTCAGCTTCCCAGTTAACGGATAAATTCCACGCCATCATTTTGCTCCAGGACAAAGAATCGACAATCGTCCAGGGCTCTGGTTTGTAGCGAAGGAGGTTAAATTCAAGCGGAAGCTTACCTCGATCAATGCATGAATTCACGCCCTTCGCATAGGCATCAAGCATAGAAGTTATTTCTGGATCAAGCAGCTCCGCCTCTTTTTCGGCGACATAGCGCATGCCGAGGGTACGCATCCAGCGGTCAAGGTTAATGGACGGACTTCCGAATAATTCGGAAACTCTGCCAGCGACAAGGCGGCGGTTGAAATCCATTTGCCAGAGTCGTTCTTGAGCATGAATAAAACCCTGGGCGAAAAAGGCATCGATTTTTTCGGCGGAATATATATGTGGTATACCCCATCGATCTCGAAAAATCTCAACCGGATTCTGCAATCCCTTAAGTTTTATTACCCCACTCTTTTCAGGGAGAGGACGGCGGAAGAGAAAATAATAAGCGGCGCCAACTGCGCTGGCAGCCGCGCCGAAGAGAATGGCGAGTACCTGGAAGCGTTTTTTCATAAGTGAAGTATAACAAATCTTTTGGTATAATTCGCTGGATTGAGAACAACGTTCGCGAAAGAGGTGATTATGGTGTGATTTTCAGAATCAAAGGGAAAAGAGCGCATGGCCGGAAGCATTCTTCCTTCCGGTGACGAGGTTGAGGGTTTCTTCCTGCGAAGGGAGATTAACTGAGGTAACGAAGGGCCTCAGGAAAATCGAAAGATCAGCGGATGCCCTCCGGGTCAACCAGGACCCGTTTATTTTCCCCTCAGAAAAAACAATTCGACCAAAATCCGGGTTATCCGGAACAAACACGATTTGACTGGCCAAGCGGTAAGCACTGCCTCCCGCAATGCTTGCTATCAACCCCGCGATTTTTTTCACGCGGGAGAGGAATCAAATGTGAGGAAACTATGTGTGGTATTGTTGGATATATTGGTCCGCAGAACGCTACGCCTATTATTTTAAATGGCTTAAAACGACTAGAATACCGCGGTTATGATTCTGCAGGATTGGCCGTTTTGCAGAATGGGCAACTCGAAGTAAGGCGAGAAGTTGGAAAGCTTTCCAGGCTGGCGGCATTGGTTAATGAGCAGCCAGTAAGTGGGAATATTGGAATAGGCCATACTCGTTGGGCAACTCATGGCGAACCGAGCACGCGAAATGCACATCCCCATGTGGGCATGACGGGGGATTTTGTGGTTGTGCACAATGGGATCGTTGAGAACTTTATGGAACTGCGCTCAGAATTAAGTGCTGAAGGGGTGATTTTTCAGTCCGAGACAGACACAGAGGTAATCGTCCACCTGGTAGAGCGGTTTTACTCAAAAGAAAGCACATTGGAAGAAGCCGCTCGGAAAACTTTCACCCAATTACGCGGCGCGCATGCAATCGTTGTTATTTCAAGTCGTGAACCCGACAAAATTATTGCGGCTCGTATTGGAAACGCTGGAGGAGTGGTAATCGGTTTGGGCGATGGTGAGATGTTTGTGGCTTCAGATATGCCGGCAATTCTTGAACATACCCGGCGAATTGTTTTTCTCGAATCGCTGCAGATGGCAGTGATCAAAAGAGACGGATTAGAAGTCCTGAATATGGAGGGAGAAAAACAAACATATGAAGTGGTTTCTGTCTCTTGGGATCCCGTGGCGGCTGAAAAAGGAGAGTACCGTCATTTTATGCACAAGGAAATTCACGAGCAGGTGCGATCCTTGACTGACACGATTGCTGGGAGAGTGGATTTCGAAAAGGGTTTTGTCCGCCTGCCCGAGTTGAATTTGACGGAAGAATCAGCACGCAAGATAAAGAAAATTTACATCACTGCCTGTGGCACGGCTTATCATGCCGGTATGGTTGGTAAAGTTTTGATAGAGAACATCGCACGAATCCCGGTGGAAACGGATATCGCATCAGAATTCCGTTATCGAAATCCTATTCTCGGACCGGACATTTATGTTATCGCCATAAGCCAATCGGGTGAGACCGCAGATACGTTGGCGGCTATGGAGGAAGCGCGGTCGAAAGGCTCAAGAACCTGGGCGATTGTCAATGCGATTGGCTCACAGGCTATGCGTGTATCAGATGGTTATATATCAATGCAAACCGGCCCCGAGATCGGAGTTGCTTCGACGAAGGCGTTTACTGCTCCGCTGGTTGATTTGTATATGCTGGCGGTGTTATTGGGCACTCTGCGTGGAACGCTTTCGGAAAAAGATCGCCGGCAACTGGTTGCCAACCTGGCTCATGTGCCAAGCATGGCGAGCCGCTGCCTGGAAAGAGAAGATGATATTCAGGCAACAGCCCGAGCCTTATTAAATACGAGCCACTGCCTTTACCTCGGGCGAGGGATAAACATGCCTATTGCGTATGAAGGCGCGCTAAAATTAAAAGAAATTTCGTATATCCATGCAGAGGGATACCCAGCAGGGGAAATGAAGCACGGGCCGATTGCTCTTATCGATAAGAATATGCCCGTTGTAGTTCTTGCACCACGCGATCCATGGTATGAAAAAATGTTGAGCCAGATTGAGCAAGCAAAAGCCCGCGGTGGGACGGTGATTGCAGTGGCAACCGAAGGGGATGAAAATATAGAGCGATTAGCTGATTATAAGTTATGGATTCCACAAACACCTTGGGTGCTCAGCCCAGTGATGGCCGTTATACCTTTACAGTTGTTAGCTTATCACATTGCTTCATTGCGCGGCCTGGATGTTGACCAACCTCGAAATCTTGCCAAAAGTGTGACTGTAGAATAAACTGCAAAGGATGACACGTGTAATCAAAATCGACCCCAATTATCCTGATCCCCAGGTGATCGGTGCCGCTGCCGATTGCCTGAGATCGGGAGGGTTAGTGGCTTTTCCGACAGAAACTGTTTATGGATTGGGAGCGAATGCTTTTAATCAGCAGGCCGTTGAACGCATTTTCCAAGCAAAAGAAAGGCCTGCTTCGGATCCCATTATTGTTCATATATGCGACCTCAACCAATTCATGGAGGTCGCGATTGATGTGACGAGTCCTGCTCTGGCTTTAGCCAACGAATTTTGGCCTGGGCCATTGACAATCATTCAAAAAAGAAATCCTCGAGTTCCAGCGGTTGTATCTGCTGGCCTGGGGACAATTGCTGTGCGCCTTCCCCGGCATCCTGTTGCGCTTGCATTAATAAGAGCAGCCGGGGTTCCGGTTGCTGCGCCCAGTGCGAACCGGTTTGCCAGGCCGAGTTCCACCCAGGCTGGCCATGTCCTCTCTGACCTGGAGGAAAGAGTGGATATGATTCTGGATGGGGGTCCAGCTCCTATTGGTTTAGAATCCAGCGTTGTGGATGTGTTGAGTGAACCCCCATTGCTTTTACGACCGGGTGGTATTTCTTTGGAAGATCTGCGGCGGATCGTGCCTGCGATAATCTTGAAAAGCCAATACAAAGATGTCAAAGATGCCGAAGCACAACGCTCTCCAGGGCAATTATCGCGGCATTATTCACCGAGGACTCCACTTATTTTGGTGAAAGGATCCGCTGATCAAATTGTTGGAAAATTAAACGCTATCGCCGTTTATCTGGTTGAACACAAAAAGAAGGTCGGGATTTTATGCGCGGATGAAGATAAAGGCTCTCTTGAAGGTTCTGCGACTGCCTGCTTGTCTTTGGGATCGAAGAATGACCTGGACACAATCGGAATTAATTTATTTTCTTGTTTGCGCCAGATCGATCAGGCAGGCGTTGATTTTATTTTGATCGGGGAAGTTGAAGAATCTGGTATTGGATTAGCAATTCGCGACCGATTATTCCGAGCATCGGAAGGGCGCGAGATTGATTCAATCGCCGACCTGAATAGATTAAAGATTTTGTGATCTACTTCAAAACTCTTCTAAGCTGATTTGAAGCATTGTATCGAGCACGGAATTTACATCCATAGTTTGCCCTTCAGAAACCGCCGATTCAAATTCATCTCCGCTAAATAAACTCTGAAGTTCTGCAAGGTAGGGAGGAATAAACACATTTTTTAACAAATCGTCCAGGTCTGGCTGGGCCAAGGCCAGGCTCAAGAGTGCAACTGCATGGCGAGTTTTACCTTTGACGAAAGCCAGGCGCGAATAGGCGACGAGAGCTCCGAAGGCAAGGCCTTGTTGTTTATTTTTTAAGTTGAACTGCAATGCACCTCGCAACGCTTGCCAGGCTTTTTGGAGATTCCCACATGCGATTTCATTTAAAACTAACCAGATCTGTGCTTCCGCGATCAAAAGATTCGATCCGAGCACGTGGCTCATTTCAATCACCTGTTGGTGGTATCGATCTGCAGATACATAATCGCCTGTCATGTGGGCGGTGATACCAAGGTTTTCAAGAGCAAACGCAGCTCCCAATTGATCATCTCGTGCGCTGGAAAGGGCCAGGGCTTCTTCTAGGTAACGGCGAGCCTCTGAGAAATCCCTGGTCTGCATATTCAGCACACCCAAATTGTTCAGCGCAGATGAAGTGTTTTCCGCATCATTCAGGCTGTTTGCCAGTCGCAAGGATTCCTCGTAATAATTGCGAGCATTCTCGCTGTCACTTTCGGCCATGACCACATTTCCCAACTGGCGCAAGGCAAGTAGGAGAGCTGGTGTGTTATTTACTTTGCGGGCGAGTGAAACAGCTTTTTCCAACCATTCACGCGCCTGCGCATAATTACCTCGATAATACCCTGACCAACCCAGCCGGCTGAGAACATCCGCGGCAGCGGCTTCATCACCTGTTTCTAAAACATTTTGCAAACTGTCATTCAATACGATTTCAGCGTTGGCATATTCGCCGATTAATATCATTATTTCACCAAGGCGAAATTGTAGGGTTGATCTCGAGGGGGTTGATTTCCCTGCCTGGTTCGCGGCGTACTTTACTGCTCGCTGTAAAAATTCCTTGGCTTGGATATATGCATTTAAACGACGAGCGTCAGCCGCGGCAATGGCCAGGAAAGTAACTGCCTTTTCCCCTTGCTGGGCTTTTTCATAATGATACGCGATGGTCGATGCCAATGTATTTAATCGCTCACCGCTGATTGCGACGAACCATTCAGCGGCACACGCATGATAACGGCGCAAAACAGCCTTTGGGATACTGTTATATGTGGCTTCATGCATCAAGTTATTGATAAAACCATACTCTTGAATATTGGCAAAAGCCGAGGAATCTCGGCGAAAGATGATGTCGCGTTTAACTAAACCTGCAAGAGAATTTGGGATGGAGATCGTAACGCTATCTGCGAATTGAAGCTCCGCAATCGCGTTTTCCCAAAAGACTCTGCCAATTACTGAGGCGCGTTGAAGGATTGTGCGTTGAGTTGCAGGCAGGGTGTATAACCGATTTTGCAATAGTTCAATCAAATTTTCGGGTACACGGACTTGAGACAATCGACTGAGGTCAATCTGCCAAGGGGAGCCGCTGGCCTGTTTAAGAATCACCTGGTTGGAAATCAGAGTCTTTACCAACTCCTCGATATATAATGGATTCCCCCCTGAACGGTCTGCAATCCAATCGCGCAGTTCATCAGGAACGACTGGAACTTTCTGCAAAATTTCTTTGACTAATCGGCGTGCATCGCGGTTGCTGAGCAGACGAAGCTCGATGCGCGTGTGTGACTTCAGATCATTGCCCCAGCGCGATCTTCGATCTAAAATTTCAGGCCTGGCAAACACCAGGATTAATATCCGAGTTTGGGAATTCTCTTCAACGAACCAGGATAAAGCATCCAGGCTTTTATCATCTGCCCATTGCGCATCTTCAATGTAGAGCGCCAACATCGAATCTGTTCTCTTGGCAGCCACTGCTCGAAAGAAAGCAGCCAGACTGCGCAGAGCACGCTGTTCGAATTGTGCAGCATTTACGGCCTCAGGTGTAGGTGGGCAACTCGGGCACGGCAGTCCCAGAAGTCTTGCATATAAAAATGTATCTTCCAAATGACCAGGACCAAGAAACTGTTCAACCCCCCTCGATAGTTTTTCAAAAGCCGCATCGCCAGAATCATTTTCTTGAATTTGGAACCGAAAGCGGAATAGATCTCTCAAAAGCGCATAGGGCTGATCAACCATTTCCGGATTTGCGCGCCCACGAAAAACCCAAGTGCCTTCTGTTAATAAATCTCGCCATCGTTCTACTTCGAGCAGTAGACGGCTTTTGCCGACTCCTGGCTCTCCAAGTACGAGGACAAGCTGTGCCTTCCTATCTTCCATTGTTGATTCGAAGGCATCACGCACCTGTTTCATTTCTATTTCTCGACCTATCAGGCGGGTGACAACACCTTCAATACCATGTTGGAACAAGCGTAAAGCAAGAGGTTTGGGATTGACGAGTAGATAGATCGGCACTGGGTTATTTGAACCAGGCAGAGGAAGTTGAGCATGAGGCCGAACGGTAAAAATGCCCTCGACCAATTGGTGGGTATCCTGGCTCAATACGATACCCCCATCGGGAATAGTTTGAAGCAAACGCCTCGATCGTTCGATGCACTCTTCCTTAGGACCGGTGCTGATACCGATCTGGATTGGAAGGGGACTGCCTGGGAACACCTTTGTAATTGCCTGCCGAAGCATTAAAGCAAAACGAATCGCACGTTCTGGATCATCCAGGCGAGTTTCATCTTCTCCCCATGCGGCAATAATTGAATTGCTAGTTTTCGAAACCATGCTGCCACCCATCGATGGTAGGTTATCGATCTGGACTCCCAAGCCAGGTTCATGGCTGGCCATATCAGTCCATTCTGCTATCAAGATTGTCATCGTGTCTGCTTGATGAAAATTGTCCATAAAAGAATTATAATTCAAGAACCACTATCCTGGTTTGGTATAATGAAATGCACGATGAATGGAGGATTTTATGAACGAGCTTGTTAAATTAGTTATGCAAAAGACTGGATTGCCTGAGGATCAGGCTAAAGCAGCTGTAGAAACCGTATTGAATTTTTTGAAACAGAAGCTTCCTGCGCCGATCGCTGGTCAAATCGATGGTTTGTTGGCTGGCGGCGGTCAACTTGACTCAATTATGAAAGGCCTGGGACTGGGTTAGGTTTCTCGGTCGAAGCTTTCGTTTTCAATGGGGTTGGGTTTCTCGCCCAACCCCTGTTTTGAATCATTGGTGAGTATGTCAAACATTCCCGATTATTTTCGACTTTCGACAGACGGCTTTCCATCTTTAGACGCAGTAGTCCAGGAAAAATTCGCCCGATTTACTATTCTTGCAGATTGTCTGATACGAATTGAATATGATCTGTCAGAGCAATTTATTGACCAAGCCAGCCAGGTATTCTGGTATCGCAAACAACCTGTGCCAAGTTATGAGAAGGAGGTTCGCGGTTCCCAATTACGAATTACCACGAAATATCTACAATTAACCTACCAAATTGGAGAGACTTTTCGCAGAGACACGTTAGAAATTGCTTTACTGAGCAATGGTACAGTCTGGCATTATGGAGATCAGGCATCATGTAATCTACTAGGCACCGCCCGAACGTTGGATAATGTGCATGGAGCTACGACTCTCGAACATGGATTGTTGGCCCGCAGCGGCTGGACGGTAATTGATGATAGCAGCAGCCTAGTGTTCAATGATGAAGGCTGGTTGGAGGAGCGAAGAAGACCAGTTGAGGCGATTGATGTGTATTTTTGGGGATATGGCAGTGATTATGAACGTGCGCTAAACATCTTTTATCGCGTGTCAGGTAATCCCGGGTTGATTCCCCGATGGGCATTGGGCAATTGGTGGAGCAGGTATTGGGAATATTCCCAAGAAGAACTGACTGGTTTAATGGAGGATTTCAAGCGCCGCGAAGTACCTTTGTCGGTTTGTATTGTGGACATGGATTGGCACCTCACTAAGACAGGCAATAAAAGTAGTGGTTGGACGGGATATACCTGGAACCGCGAATTGTTCCCAGATCCTCCCGGCTTCATTCGAGGATTGCATAAGTTGGGTTTGAAAACAGCCCTCAATTTACATCCGGCCGAAGGTGTACATTCTCATGAAGCCAGGTACCCTGAAATTGCGGCAGCAATGGGAATTGACCCCTCAAGCAAAAAACCTGTGCGGTTCGAACCAGAAGACCCCAATTTTGTTCGGCATTATTTTGATATTTTGCATCATCCAGAGGAGATAGGGGGGCCGCTAAAAGAGGACGGCGTCGATTTTTGGTGGATGGATTGGCAGCAGGGCAACCCTTCAAAGAGCAAGACGCTGAATTTACTGTGGTGGATTAATCACATCCACTACCTTGATCTGGGTAGATCGAAAGAAAGGCGGCCATTTGTTTTTTCGCGCTGGGGAGGTCTGGGAAATCATCGATATCCAATTGGTTTTTCAGGAGATACGGTTGTTTCCTGGGAGTCATTAGCGTTTCAACCTTATTTCACAGCGACCGCGGCGAATGTGGGGTATGGTTGGTGGAGCCATGATATTGGAGGTCATATGCAAGGGGTTGAGGACCCCGAATTATATTTAAGATGGGTGCAATTCGGCGTTTTTAGCCCAATCTTACGACTGCACAGCACAAAAAACAAATATCAAGATCGCAGGCCTTGGGCTTTCGGCCCAAAAGTATTTGAGAGCGCCAGAACCGCATTTCAACTGCGTCATGCATTCATCCCATATATTTATTCAATGGCCTGGCGAGATCGTAACTGCGGAGCGCCTCTAGTTCGACCGATGTATCATGGCTGGCCTCATGAAGAGTCTGCTTACGCGTGTCCTGGCCAGTATATGTTCGGCAGTGAATTGGTGGCAGCACCTTATGTCAAACCTTTGGAGAAAGACACCGGTTTATCTCGCCAGGTTATCTGGCTTCCGGATGGAAATTGGTTTGAATTCAATGGCCCAGGGAGATATGCTGGAGGTTGGCACGCACTTCACGGAACCCTTGACGAAATACCTGTCTTTGCAAGGGCTGGAGCAATTATTCCATTGGATGGCAAACCCGAGTTCGGCAGAACTGATTTGCCTAAGAATCTAGAAATTCACGTTTTCCCAGGGGAAAATGGATCATTGAAGCTTTATGAAGATGACGGGGAAACACAAGCGTATCTTAAGGGAGATTTTGTTGAAACGCAAATTCGTCAAACCTGGGACGAATCACAAGCATTACAAACAATTCACATTGAGCCAAATGGAAATATACAAATTCTCCCGGTTGATCGGGAGTATTCTTTCGCCTTACATGGTCTCGATCGATATGAAAATGTCGAAATAAAACAAAATAACACACCCTATTCGCGTTTTGAATGCGCCATAGATGAAAGGGGTGTACATTGGGTCACTGGTTTAGACAGCAATGCCAAAGATCATTGGGAAATCAATATTTACAAACCTGTCTTGACGGTTGATGAATGGTCAAAAACCGTATTTCTCAAATTGCTGCGCCATATGCGAATAGATCCGGGCGTGAAGCAGGCTCTAGAAAATGATTGGGATTCAATTTTAGAAAACCCAGCACAATTTGAGCCTTATTTACTTCATCTGGGGAAAAAACAAGCAAGAGCTCTATTGGAAGTAATTTTCGATGCAGGATTTGCCAAATTCGATCAAAGCGGAAAAGTTCAATGGGCAATGTGGAACAATCGAGAATTAGATTTTATAACGTACAGTGTGGTTGATCAGTTTTCTTTCATTCATCAGAAGGAAAAGCGATTTTCAGGTCAAAGCAGCCGATTGCCGAAAGCTGTTGTGATCACTCCCGATGAATTCTTTGTGGATTCGCATAGAAAACGGTCGATACCAGGCATGGTGCAGATAGATTTTGGGACTATGCTGAAGATTCGTGAAGTAAAAATAAACTTGAAGACCCCATATCAATTTCCAAAAGCCGGAATTAGTTAGGAGGCATTATGGTTTTTGTTCCAGCGGAGAACCGTTATACTCAAATGCAGTACCGCCGAATCGGGGCTAGTGGTCTTCGATTACCCATTATTTCGCTTGGGTTATGGCATAATTTTGGCGGTGTAGATCCACTCGAAAATGGGCGGGCGATGCTCCGACGAGCCTTTGATCTTGGGATCACTCATTTTGATCTTGCCAACAATTATGGGCCGCCGCCAGGATCGGCTGAAGAAAATTTTGGAATCATATTCGAAAAGGATTTCCGTTCATTTCGAGATGAGTTAATCATTTCAACAAAAGCAGGGTATTTCATGTGGCCTGGGCCGTACGGGGAATGGGGCAGCCGAAAATACCTGGTGGCAAGCCTTGATCAAAGCTTGAAGAGAATGGGTTTGGATTATGTGGATATTTTCTATTCACATCGCTTTGATCCAGAAACTCGATTAGAGGAAACGATGGGTGCACTTGACTTTATCGTCCGAAGCGGGAGAGCGTTGTATGCTGGAATTTCAAGTTACAGCCCGGAGCAAACACGGCAGGCGGCGAAAATCTTGAGAGAACTGGGGACGCCTTGTTTGATACACCAGCCCAATTATAGTATGATGGATCGCTGGGTGGAGGGAGGGCTACTGGAGGTGGTAGAGGATGAGGGCATAGGATGTATTGCATTCTCCCCGCTTCAACAAGGTTTGCTAACAGAAAGGTATCTCAAGGGCATTCCATCAGGCTCGAGGGCGTCAAAATTGAACACGGCACTCAAACCCGAAGATGTCCGACCAGATTTAATTGCCCGAATCAGCCGCCTCAACGAGATAGCGCAACAACGTGGACAGACTTTGGCACAGATGGCAATTGCCTGGGTACTGCGAAAGCGCGAGGTCACCTCAGCATTGATCGGGGCCAGCAGCCTGGCGCAAATCGAAGACTGCCTCCAGGCGCAAAAGAACTTAGTTTTCACAAACGATGAACTTCAGTTGATTGATGACGCCTGTTGGAATGCAGATCCGATTAATTTGTGGATTAAAAAGTAAGCGACCCACTGCAGTGCGCTCGTCGCAGGTATCTCATCGAGCGCACTGCTCATTCTGATAAAATAATTTCATTGAAAATCTCGCTTTTCAAACTGCTGCCTTCAATTGCCGCCTCTTTTGGAGCAGTTTTTATTTGTTTGGGATTGTAACCATAAAAATCTAAGTGAATATTCTGATAGGGAAATGGATATTCGCCTTCTTGCTGTCTTGATATTCTTAAAACATCTTTGGTATTCTCGATAAAGAATTTGTCCAGCCGATAATCGGCATCGGTTTTTGGAAAGCCATCACCGGCATCGGAATATAAAGAAAGAGCTTCACACACACCTTGCTCGGGATCTGGACAGAAAATCGATAAGGTTAATCCCCCATCAGGTTCCGCCAAAGGTAAGATTTTGCCAGCCCGCCCGAATACCGGTATTTGCTCTAGCGATGCCTGTACTTCGATGGGTGAATTCTTGGCGTTAAACGCTGATCCATCCCTAAGCGAATACCAATTTCCGGGAGGAAAAATCACTTGTCGAGACTGGGCACCGGCAGACAAGATAGGGGCGATGAGTAAAGCATCTCCCAGCAAGAACTCGTCATTAATGGAAAAATAATTGTGATCATGTAAATCCGGCCAATATAAAGGCCGCACCAATGGGAAACCTGACTGGTTGGCTTCCCACGCTAATGAATACAGGTAGGGCAACAACTTTCGTCGTAGTTTCAAGAAAGTTTGGATAATCGCGGTAGTATATTCCCCATAAACCCAAGGCTCCCGTGGCAATGTGCCTTTTGCAGAATGTGTTCGAAATAGCGGAAGGAAAGTGGCCAGTTGAAACCACCTGGTGTAGAGTTCCGCATCTGGGTCACCAGAAAAGCCACCAATATCTGGTCCGCTGAATGGCTGCCCTGAAAGACCTAAGTTAAGAATCGTCGGTATTGTCATTTGAAGGCTGGCCCACGATGTGTCGGTATCCCCTGTCCAATTCCAGGCATATCTCTGAATCCCAGCCCAGCCCGACCTGGAAAAAATCCAAGGACGATTCAGTGGAACATGCGAGCGAATACCCTCGTAACCCGCGGAAGCCATCAACAAACCATACAAGTTATGCGCTTGCCTGTGGTCTCCACCTTGACCGTCCATATCGTGTTGGATAGGTAAAGGAATGCGCCGATCTCCCCAGGTACAGAAGGATGTCGGTTCATTCATATCATGCCAAAATCCCGAGACCCCTAGGTCGAGAAGCAGTCGGTATTGTTCACCCCACCATTGACGAGTTAATGGGGCGGTGAAATCAGGAAAGGCCGCCTGACCGGGCCAGACTAGGCCAAAAAATGGTTTCCCATTTGGCAATTTAGAAAAGAATTTGTTTTTCAGGCCTTGTTGGTAAAGAAAATAATTTGTATCCTTTTTTACTCCGGGATCGAGTATGAGTACGGTCTTTACTCCCTTCCGCTGTAAGTTTTCAGTCAGCTGTTTGAAGTTTGCAAACCTTCCCGGATGGATTGTGAAGACGCGGAAACCATCCATATAATCGATATCGAGGTGGATGGCCTGAATGGGTAAATCGCGCTGTTGGAAGCCGGCGACAATATCCTCGATTTCATTGGCTGTCATGTATCCCCAACGACTTTGGTGATATCCTAATGCCCAGAGCGGAGGTAAATTTGGTCTGCCGGTCAGTTCTGTATACCGACTGATCGCTCTATTGGGCGGCCCTGGAACAAAAAAATAGCGTAATAACCCTCCTTGGAAATAGGCTGTAGCTGTTTCAGTTAAAGCAAAATAGCCAGGGTGAGGATTTTCATAGAATACCAGGTAGCTGCTTTTGGCATTCATTTCCATGTAAACCGGAATCCCCATGTATAAGGGATCCTGTCCAGGTCCATAACTGCCTCCTGGATCCGAGTTCCACATTACATACGTACTGCCTCGTAAGTTAAATGGCGCAGCACGCTCTCCCAACCCATAAATCGCAGAATCTGGTTTGAGCAGAGCCTGATGCTCCCAGGATGGACCGACGCGTTGTGGGGGCAATTCTTCACGATAGACGCTTCCCGCCTGGTCAGCAAAAATAACCCCGCCATCAGCTAAAATTGTTAACGATAATTCGGATGTCTGCAAAATGTGACTTTCCCCGACGGTGGTATGCATGAAACGAACCGAGGACCAATCGCGCTTAGCCAAAGCATAGGCAGGTGGTGGATGTCCCGGTTCCCAGGCCAGGCAAACCATATCCTCTGTCAGAAAAAGAATATCTAAAGCCGCATTTTCAAATATTAATTTAATCCCTCTCGCCGTTAGACGTGTGCTAAGTAAAAACCCTGGCAGAAGAGGAATTATATCGGGTGGGTTGTGTATATATTTCTGCTCAAGATGGTCGCGATGAAGCGCTTGCGAGACGGTTTGTAATGCGATCGGCAAGCCTACCGACTGAATGTCCGTGAGAAGTTTTTTTAAATTCATCCGGGGTTTTTGGTATATAATTTATTTGCTTGACAAAATGGGACATTGGTTAGGTCAGGTCGATTTCACAACCAGAAAGTATTGTACTACAAGTGACCATTCCGAATTCGATTTTATTTGTTATTTATTTTCTTTTCGGGAAAACAAAAGTGAATTCTGCATCATTATGAGCGAGTTTCCTTTCCTATTCAGTTGTAAATTGTATTTGGGTTATCTCTGCATCGATAATACAAAAACTTGATGAGAAAACCAATTGCATTTATCATCGGCTTTTTTGTGTTCCTGATTTGTACCATTTTCGGTTCTTATCAACTTGGGTTGATTTTGGGTATTTCGCTTACTGCTTTCATATATATTCTCCTGGAGAAATATGTTCTGTTGAAATCTCAAGAAGATGAAGTTCTTAATAATCTCAGCAACGGCGTATTTGTGATTGATAAAAACAATCGGATTACGGCGATCAACCAAAAAGCAAGGGATCTGCTTGGGATTGAATCAAATCATGCGGTTGGCCAGTCAGCCGAGAGTGTTTTGGCTGCATGGCCTCACCTGGTTCAACAATATTTCCAAACCGAAGAAATTAAAACCATCATTAAGTTGGAAAATGAGATTTACCTGGATTTGAGAATCACAACGATTCGCGGCCTCGACAAGAAGGCAAAAGGTCGAGTCATTGAGATCAGTGACATAACGGAAAGGATAGAAGCTGAAGAGCAAATGCGGCTGCAAAGTTATGCCCTCGAAGCTGCAGCCAGCGGCATAATGATCACGGATGTCAATGGAAAAATCCAATGGGTTAACCAATCATTCGAAGAGCTAACAGGCTTTTCCAAGCATGAAGTTGTGGGATTAACCCCCCGATTGCAAAAATCCGGGGAGCAAAATGAAGATTTTTATCGTAATCTGTGGAAGACGTTATTAGCCGGTCGATCCTGGAGAGGTGAAATGATCAACCGTCGTAAAGATGGCACGACATATACCGAAGAGCAAACGATTGCCGCAGTCCGCGACAATAGAGGTGAAATTGTTAATTTTATTTCCGTAAAGCAGGATATTTCAGAGAGAAAGGCTCTGGAGAAATTGCGAGACGATCTGATTCATACGATCGTTCATGACCTGCGCAACCCCCTAACATCGATCAGTGTTTCTTTGGAAATTCTAACGAAGTATCTTGCTAAACAACCCGGAATCAGCTCAGAGCAAAAAGAGATCCTTGAAATCAGCGTATCGAACACGCGCAGAATGTCTGCTCTGGTGAGTACAATACTGGACATTAACCGGTTCGAAAATGAAAGATTAACTGCCAAGCTGAGTGTGGTGAATTTCCGCAAACTCGTTGATGAAGCTGTCAAATTTCAAGTTTCATTGGCAAAATCAAAAGGCCTGGAATTGATCAACGATGTGGCGGATGATTTTCCAGTTGCCGAAGTTGATATTGGTTTGATTGGCCGCGTACTCCAAAACCTAATCGATAACGCAATTAAATTCACTCCGAGCTTTGGAAGTATAAAGATCTGCGCTGAATTAAGCCCGGAGGCTGGCTGGTTCCGAGTAAAGGTAGAAGACAGCGGGCCTGGCATCCCTGAGGAGTTGAGGCCCAGGTTGTTTCAAAAATTTTCCTCTGGCACAGGAGATGGCCATGGAACCGGATTGGGCCTGGCTTACTGCCGGCTGGCTGTGGAAGCGCATGGTGGAAGGATTTGGTGCGAATTTCCGCAGCAGGGCGGGACAATTTTCTTCTTTGATTTACCCTTGGCAACCGAACAATGATACGATGAATACTGATCAAATGGGGGTGACACATTCTGCTCTATCGTTGGCAGGATCATTCACCATTCGAGAAACGTCATAGAGTGCCATTCCATCCGCAGGATAAGGTTGAAGCAGAGGTGAGAGAGTTTCGGGCTGTTTTTCATGTGTGTCCAGCCAAATTGAATAAGCGGATTGATTGAGAATGACGGGCATCCGATCATGGAAAGGCGCAATCAGCGAATTAGCCTGAGTTGTAATTATTGTGCAGGATTTTATTTCAGATCCCTCAGGTGAAAACCAGGTATCCCACAAACCTGCAAAAGCAAATAGTTTTTTATTCTTCAAGTGAATATAAACAGGCTGTTTGATCTTGGATCCATTCATCACCCGCCATTCATAGAATCCATCAGCAAGTATTAAGCAGCGTTTGCGCCGGAATGAGGAACGAAAAGAAGGTTTTTCTGCAAGACTTTCGCTGCGGGCATTGATCAGCCTGCTTCCAATAGTTGGATCTTTTGCCCATGAGGGGATCAAACCCCAAACAAAAAAATCAAGACGGTTTTCGCCTGTGTTGGGAATAACAGCGATCGGTTGAGTTGGTGCGATGTTATAACGAGGTGAAAATTCAACATCAGGAATTAGTAAACCTTGAACTGCATCACGTAATTCACCAGGATCAATTGTCAGAGTAAATCTGCCGCACATATAGAACTTCCTTTCTAATAATATTAAATCACAAATCGAACAAAAAGTGTAGTGGTGGGTGGTTAAATCTGTTACAATGCCGGGCATGAATAGAATTGGAATTGTTGGAGAATCAGCACTACATTCAGCACTAAAACAATATTATGCTGGTCCTGGCGATGAACTCGAGACACTATACTTGGGGTGCGTTGTTGATATCAAAGCCAGAAATGAAATCATCGAAATACAAACCCGGCATTTTGGGAAATTAAAACCAAAACTTGCTCGATTGCTAACAAAAAATGTGGTGCGAGTTGTTTATCCGATCAGCAAAGAAAGATGGATTTTGCGTATAGACAAGCAAGGTAATGAATTGAGCCGCCGGCGATCTCCCCGGAAAGGACGAATAGAGGATATATTTCTGGAATTGGTGCATTTGGGTGATTGGGTGGTACATGAAAATATTATCCTCGAGGCAGTTTTTGTGAAAGATGAGGTACTTTGGCGGGATGATGGAAGCGGAAGTTGGCGAAGAAATGGCTGGAGTGTGGTTGAGCGCAGATTGGTTGAAATAGGGGAAAGAACCATATTCACCAATGTATGTGATTATTTGGCACTTCTTCCCGACGATTTACCGAAACTTTTTACCACAAAGGATCTGGCCATTGAAGCAAAGATGAAAGTCCAATTGGCAGGAAAAATGATTTATTGCCTGAATAAAATGGGTTTACTTAATAGAACTGGAAAACAAGGTAAATCTTATTTATACGAGAAATCGAATATACAAAAAAGAGCTGTCCCGAACTGAGACAGCTCTTTTATCGTCTATCGAAAGGAGGATTATTTGATCTGGGCTAAATTATCAGCCAGAATCTGGTTCGCATCCTTATTCAATGCTTCCAAAGTAGTTTTGACATCATCACCATTGATGATTGCAGCCAAAGCTGTGGACACTTTCACGCGTATGGGATCGTAACCCGGAACTGGAGGCTCAAATTTACCGTATTTCAACATATCGAAGGCGGTTTTGTACGCTGGATTTTGAGTGAAATAATCACTCAATCCATTGGCTACACTGGCGCGCACTGGGAAGTAATTACTGACCATCGCCCATTTCGCCTGCACATCAGCGCTGGTGAAGTATTTTACAAAGAGCCAGGTGGCGAGCTGGCGTTCGGGTGTAGTTTTCGGCATAGAAACAGAAGCACCGTACACGTTCTGCACAGGGTCTTTTGTAGTATGGGGAACCGCGGCAACATTCCAGCCGAACTTAGCCCCAGCATCGACGGCAGATTTGAAGAACGGCATGCCTGAGGATGAGCTTGTAGTAAAGAGCAGTTTTCCCGCGCCAAAGTCAGTCTGGTCGCCGTTTGTTTTATCCACCAGAATGGCGCAGCCGCTCTTAAAAAGATCCTGGATGAAAAGGCCGGCTTTGACAGCGGCATCGGAATTGTAAATAAATTGGTTGCTCTTATAATCATAAATGTCACCGCCAAAGGCAAATACCCAAGCGGCGAAGTGGGATGCGTCAGCAGGGTCGTATTCATAGCCAGTTGGTCCTTCGGCGGCAGCTTTGCTGAATTTCTGTTTCGATGCTTTGCAAGCAACTTCCTTGAACTGATCAGGCGTGGAAGGGGGAGCATCATAACCTAATTCCTTCAGCCATTCTTGGTTGAAGTATAAAACTTCCATCGACCGATTGGGCGGGAAGCCTAGTCGCTCAGGTTTCTTGTCAGCGTTCAAGAAGTTAGGGAATACATCTTGATTGAAGAAGCTGGTGAAGAAATCACGTTTTTCTAATGGAGAGAGGCCCCACTTATATGAATTAACATAAAGGTTGATATCGACCAGAGCGTCAGCGATCTGGTAAGCGGCTGCATTGTTCTGGTAAGCAACCACCAGGTCTGGAACATCGGTTGTGCCCAACAGGGGGACCATTTTATTGTAGATATCTGCGTAGCTGCCCTGGTATTGGGCCTCTACTGTGATGCCGTATTTGTTGGTTTTGTTGAATTCATCGATGATTTGTTTCAAGGCGTCTTCACGCGCTTTGCTGTGGTTATGCCAGAATACAATCTTTTGACCGGTGGGATCAACTTTGGCTTTAACCAGCGGATCTGGTGATTCAGGAACCATCGCCATTTGAGAAGCTAATTCTGCATTTCCATCGGTGTTCGTCTGGTCCAGAGTCGATGGGATGTCGGCACCTTTTTCGTTAATCGCTACCATGGCAGAGGCAATTTTGTTGCGGACCGGATCGTAACCAGGAACGGGTGGTTCAAAATGGGAATATTTCAACAAATCGAAGGCTGTCTTGTAAGCGGGATTGCTGTCGAAGTAATCCTTAAGGCTGTCCGCCACGCTGGCGCGCACCGGGAAGTAGTTGCTTGCCTTCACCCACTTAGCCTGCACTGCTGGACTGGTGTAGTACTTAATAAAGAGCCAGGCAGCCAATTCAGCCTCAGGAGTAGTTTTGGGGATTGAGACGGACGCGCCGTAAACATTCATCACTGGGTCTTTGGTAGTGTGGGGTAAAGCCGCCACGCTCCAATTAAATTTTGCGCCTGCATCGACTGCGCTCTTGTAGAAGGGCAAGCCAGAGGTTGAACCGATAGTGAACAATGCTTTGCCTGCTGCAAAATCTGTTTGATCCTGGAAATTCGGTCCTGCAGTTATTGCGCAACCGCTCTTATACAAATCCTGCATGAATGCCATCGCTTGCTTGGAAGCATCAGAATTGATGGTATATTGATCTTTTTGGGGGTCGAAAATATCGCCACCGAATGCGAAAGTCCAACTGGCGAAGCGGCTGGCGTCAATGCTGAGTTCATAACCGATTGGACCATCAGCCGTCGCCTTTGAAAATTTTTGTTTGGTTGCTTTACAAGCGATTTCCTTGAATTGGTCCGGCGTGCTGGGCGGGGCATCATAACCCAATTCTTTCAACCAGTCTGCGTTGTAATATACAACTTCCATTGACCGATTGGGAGGAAACCCTAAGCGCTGATTTTGGAAAAGTGGAAAAACATCCTGTTGAAAGAAACCGGTGAAGAAATCCTTCTGATCGGTATCGCTCAGACCCCATTTGGGGCTGTCAACCATGGAGTTTATATCCACCAAAGCGTTGGCTAACTGGTATGTGGCAGCTTGGTTTTGATAAGCCACGACGATGTTTGGCGCCTCGGGCGTGTTCAGGAATGTCAGCATCTTGTTGAAGATGTCCGCATAAGCGCCCTGGTATTGGGGTACCACTGTGATGCCCCATTCATTTGTATTGTTAAATTCATTGGCAATCTCATTGATTGCTTTTTCTGTCCCACCAGTAAATTGATTCCAGTAGATTACAGTTTGTCCTTTAGGATCTACATTTGCCCATGGATCAGCCGGCGGCTGAGTGGCTTCCGGCGCCGATGTAGCCTGGACAGCGTCTGTGGGTGCGGTCTGAGGTTGAGTGGCGCCGGTGGTGGCGGGTGGTTGAGGTGCTTCAGTAGTGGGTTGAGAGCATGCGGCAAGCAGCATTGCGAAAATCACCAAGAATGCCATTAATCGATAGATATGTAATTGTGATTTGGTCATAGAAATTCATCTCCTTGTCAATTCTTAGGAAAACAGCATGTGGGAAACTGTATACAAGATATCAGGTACGGCTCCTTTCGCTTGAATAGGGTGAATAGAAAATTTTCTCAGCCTTTGATTCCAGTCGCGGCAATTCCCTCTGTAAATTGCTTTTGAGTGAGAAAATACAGAACTAGAACTGGGATCAATGTGATGACTGCACCGGCCATCAACAGGTGAGTTTCCGGGCCGGCTTCCGAAACAAATGAGTATAGACCGACCATCAATGGCCGCCAACGATCGGTGGTAGTTACTAGAAGCGGCCAAAGGAAGGCGTTCCAGGAGCTAATAAAGGAAAAAATAACCACTGTCATCACAGGCGCTGTACTCATAGGAAGAACAATCTGGAGCAAATATCTAAAGTGACCTGCCCCGTCCAACCTGGCTGCATCCCAATATTCTTCCGGGATTTTTATAAAAAATTGCCTGAGCAAGAAAATGCTGAAAGCATTAGCCATGAATGGCACAGTTAGTGACGGCAGTTGGTTCAACCAGGAGCCTCTCCAAGCAGCGGGACCAGGCATCGGGAAAATTGCGCCTTTTACCATAAGAAAATTTGGAATCAGGGTGACAGATTCTGGAATCATCATTGTCGCAAGGAGTAATCCAAAAATAAACTCCCGGCCGAAAAATTTTATTTTTGCAAAAGCATATGCCGCTAATATCGAGGTGATCAGAAGACCAATTAGGGTTACACCTGTGATCACCACGCTATTCATGAAGTATTTTTCAAATCGTGCTTGTTGCCATGCTTCGATGTAATTTTGAATTTGTGGAACCTTAGGCAAATATACTCTGTTGATGGTTTCTCCCAGAGTCATGAAGGACGTAGAAACCATCCAAAAGAAGGGGATAACTGCAATGGTGGCACCGGAGATCAAAACCAGATATAGCATACTGCGTGAGATAATTTTGGTTATAGACATATTTTCGCTCTTTTCACAATATTTATTCGTAAAACACTTTATCCCCGAAAACTTTATTTTGAACAGCTGTCAAAGCGACAATAATAACGAACAGGATGATTGCCTGGGCGGTAGCGTAACCAAAATTGTTCGATTTGTAAAAAGTATCAAAGATGAATATGCTCGTGACGTCCGTTGTCCCTAAAGCAGAGGGTGTCCGCATCACATAGATGTGGTTGAAAGCCTTAAAAGTACCGATAAAAGCAATTAGAGCCAGGTAAAAAGTTACAGGCGAAAGCAGAGGTAGGGTGATCCTGGTAAATAATTGGAAATTGTTTGCACCATCAATTTCTGCAGCCTCGTATAATTCCGGGGAGATGGATCCAAGTCCAGCGAGGAAAATTACTGTATTGTAGCCAACAAAAGTCCAGATACCGAAGAAGATGATCGAGACTAAAGCCATACTTGGTCCAGCTAACAAATCAGGCAATTTTGAAACATCAATCCCAAAGAAAGCCTGGTTAAAGGGTGCGGATTCGAACAGCCATTTTTTCGGCGCCATGTTAAACAACGCGATCACCTGGTTTGCTATCGAGGTATCCCGTTGTCCGAAAAGTGTTCTAAAAACGACTGCTGTGGCTACGACAGGTGTTACATAAGGTAAGAAATACAGCATGCGAAATAACTCTTTGCCCTTGATGCGTTGAAAAAGAATATAGGCCAATATAAGCGCTATACCCAGCTCAGCAGGCACTGTGCCAATGGCATAAAACAATGTAATTGGGAGTGAACCTAGAAAGCTTTTGTCACCGGTTGAAACCATCATCGACCAACCAATCGATATCCCATAGAAACTGGCGATTAAGATCAAGGCTGCACTAGCTTTTATTACCAATCCGCCAAGGTTTTCTGATTTGAATCCCGACGTCCATAACCAATAAGCCAGTGCGAGGACCAGAAAACCGATGATAAAAATAGCGACGCCGTTCCAATCGCCCAGGGCTTTGGTGTAATTCTCAATACCGATAAATGGCCCCTTTTTAACGCGCCATGTGTACATGGACATATAAAAAGCATAGCCAATGGGAAAGAAACCAAATAGAGCGATTATCAAAACGGCTGGCGCAATAAATGCAAAACCAGTCAAATTTTCACGAACATCGATCCAACGAAGCCGGTGGCGTTTATGAGCAGGCGAAATCGTATTTCGAGCTCTGTCTTGAGGCATAGTATTCTCCAAAACGTTGATTAATCAAGGCTTTGCCACAAAAGTCACTTGGATGGTCATTCCCCATCGCAAAAGTGGATCGCGGTTTTCAAGTTTGATAAGAGCCTTATAGTTGATGTCGCCAGAAATTGTTTTGAAATTTTTCGCTATCTGAGCAACCACACCAGTCATGTGAACGCCGGGAAGGGCATCGGCAGTTAAATCGGCGGGCATGCCTTCAACGATTTTTACAACTTTTAATTCGGTTAAATCAGATGTCTCTACAAACCACTGGCTGAAATCAGCGATCAAGAATGCCCATGTTGACGTACCAACTTGCTCATTCACATCCACGTTGATATCGACTATTTCCCCAGTAAAAGGCGCCTTGATTTCCAGAGTTTCTATAGCAAATTGGGCAGCTGAAAGCTGTGTTTTTGAGGCTGCCAAACGCGCTTCCGCCAAAGCAAGCTTTTGCGAATCCGCGCCTGACTGGGTCAGGTTGAATTTAAATTCGGCTTCAGACACATTGGCCTGGGCCTGGTTTCGTGTGGAATTTACAAGATCTCTTTTGATCGTAAGTTCGTCGCGCTTGTAAATCTCTTCGTTATAATCCTTTTGAGCTTTATCCAGCGAATCCTTGGCAGTTTTATAATTGGCATTGTCTGAGCTAAGATCTTTGTACTTTTCGAATTCCTTTTGTGCATTATCGAGCGTCGTTTTTGCATTTTGAGCACGGACATTGGCTTCATCAATTTTGTTCTGATATTCTTTGGTGTCAACAGCATCCCAGGCGCGCTGAGCCGAAACTAAGTTCGATTGAGCCTGAAGCAAATTCACCTGGTTTGTATCTTGAACCAGCTTCGCTGTGCGCAAGAGGTCATCATAACTTTGCTGGGCGGAAAGAAGATCCAATTGGGCTGATGCTAAGTTGGCATCGACTTGCTGCCGGTCTCCCAGGCGAGCGATGACATCTCCTTCTTTTACAGAATCGCCAACTTTTACCAGGATTTCCCCCACGCGACCTGCCCTAAGGAAAGAAATATATTTAAATTTTTGGGGCACCAAATTGCCTTCACTGACGATGGTAGAATTTTCAACTGGAGCAGGTTGCACGGTGGCATTGTTGGCCGTCTGGCCAGTTAGATTTATCAAACCACATGCCGATAATACGCATGAACATAAAAAAAGGGAAAGCGCGATTTTGGTTATTTTGTTCTTCATGATTGACTCCACAAATTATATTCCTCATTCGTATGAAAGCACTTCGCGTATGGTTAGATGGGTGGCGTTTTGCGCAGGCAAAATGCTTGCCAAACTGGAAAGGAGTATGACTAGACATAACCAAATGAAAAAACCTTCCAAAGTGAATGAAGGCGTGAGCGGGGTATTAAATATTGCCAGGCTTATAATATAGGATAGCAGAGCACTAATTGGGAAAGATAGTATTGCGCCAAGCACCCACGAGATCAGTCCAATCAAAACTCCTTCGATAATGACAGTTTTGAAAACTTCGCGGTCCACAGCGCCGATACTGCGCATAATGCCAATTTCACGAGTTCTTTCGATAACGTTCATGCTCATCGTTCCTGTTAATCCCATGCTTCCCACAGATGCAGTTAGAAGCGCCATGATCATCAAGAAGGTTACAAGAACATCCAGGCCTTCGGAAGCTGTTTTTAAAGATTCATATCCAGGTTCGATTTGGCTGACCTGGTAACCATTCGAGCGGAAGTAATGATCCAAGTCTGCGCTAAGTTTCGTTTGATAATCTTTGTTGTGTTGATTGAGTACAACGCGAAACGACACAGACCGGCGAGTTTGGCTGAGCAGGTTTGAAATATAGTCGTAATTCGAGTATCCTATAATTCCTTCTCGGTCAACAAACTTGAATATCCCAACGACTTTCCAATTATGCTCGTGGCCATTGATTTTTAGCCTAAGGTCATCCCCAGGCAGTAAGCCCGGGAAACGTTTCCAAATTGCTTCGGAAATGGCCAACGCCTCCTGATCACCAGGTACAAGCCATCGCCCTTTGATTAGTATTGGATCAACCAGTTTAGTGCTGCTGGGAGGAGCAAGGATAACCAGGTTTTCGGCAGGTGTACCGTCTGCATATTGGATTTCTCCGCTAGCGAAGGACCAGCCTTCTACATCAATCACACCCGGAACCTGTTTCGCCAATTCGCTTATTTCGTCTAATCGGTATAATTTTGTGAAACTCATCGTAACATCAGCCAGGAAGTAATGGCCTACCTGGTCGATGAACTGGCGCAAGGTTGTGCGAACATTAAAAACGGCAATAAAAATCGCACCACCCATGGTCAGAGTGAAGAGGGTGAGAGCAAGCCGTCCTTTACGGCGGAAGGTATTGCGAAGAGAAAGTATCATGGGCCGCGGCAAAATGACCAGACGCCGATTAATCGTAAGGGGAATTTTGGATGATTCGCCAGCAATTGGGCCGCTCTGTTTGGACGTCTTTTGTCCAGTTGATTCTCCTGAAACAGCAGCTAGAACGGTGATTCTTGAGCCATTTAAGACAGGGATAAAACCAGCACCCAAAGGCACTATGGTGCCCACCAAGATCTGAATTATCACAGAAGAAGGAATGATACGGAATTTTAAAATGCTAAAATTCAATTGAGAAGCAATAAACAATGAAAATTGATACGCCGCTTGCGTGCCTAGTGGAATTGAGATCAGCAGTGCGATTGAGCTGAAGGCGAAGATAAGCGTGATATACATACCTAAAATCTGGCTGCTGCTTCCCCCGATCAGTTTCATGATGCCAATATGCCGGGTGTGTTGATTCAGAAGCGCATTGAGCGTATTCGCGATTAATGAGCTGGATAGGAATAGAACGAGAATACCCAGAGCTCCAAGAACGCCAAGAATTGCCTGTACAGTCGATGCCATTGGATGCTGGTTGCGCAACGAAAGGCGTGTTCGATAAATCTGGAAACCGCTTTTTTCCAATTTATCAGATATTACTTCGGATATGGAGCGAATAAATTTTTCGTCATTGGGTTTATCCGCGACGGTTACATAAAGGCGATTAAATGAATTGGGCTGGCTTAATCGCTCAAGTGTATTCATCGAAATAAAAGCCAATGGAGAAGCCAAGAAATCCCCAGCAGAGGTCGTCTGGTCGCGCACAACTCCAGCGACAGCCAGGGAACGGGTGGAGCCATTGGGCAATTCAATATCGACGAAACCGCCAATTTGGATTGGTAAATTCTCCAAGGCTCTCTTTTCGAATATGATTTCTTGTTTGCCAGCAATTGATACACCATCGATTAATTTCAAATAATTTAAATCGATCTTCTTGAAATCGTGGATCGCAACCAAATCAAGGCTCACCCATTCATGCCCGGGGAGGCGCGCTCGAACTGAAAAAACTCGCCGGCCTTCGGCGGACATAACACCAGGAATCCGTCGGATTGTGTTAACAAGCTCTTGATCGAAATTTGATAAGCGAAGCTCAATATTTGCAGGATTTGAGGCTTCGTAGCTGGCGCTCATATCTTCTTGAATAATCGTGTAGGCGCCAGAGATCATTCCTATTGCGAAAATGCCGATTGCAATCGATGTTATGACCAATAGGGTGCGCGATTTATAATCCCAAAGATCTGAAAAAATTTTTCTCCAACGGGGTCGAATCGTCAGGTAGGAGAAAATCCTTTGGGGGTCAGGCATCAATGACGCCCCCCTGAGGCGATCATGTGCTCTGCAATGCGCATATCAACAATTTTACACAACGCTTGTTCAGTTAATGGTGAAAATTCGAGCATTCTAACAAAATCATCATGCGGCAGTGCAACGATCCCGACGGGTCCATCGATCGATGCTCTCACTGCAGCGATCGTGTGGTTATTGGACAGTAATTCAATTTCACCGAAGAATTCACCAGGTTGTAAGCGCGCCACGATCACCTCTGAATCTTCTCGAGTTTTGAGCACAACATCCACCGTACCCTGGGCGATCATGTAGAAAAAATCAATCGCCTGCCCCTTTTTTAAAATTGGTTGGCCAGGAGAAAAATTGAGGCGAGTTAATTGACGGGTAATGGTCATCATTTGGCGGTGAGAAAGCAGCGGTAAGGCTTTGGCCACTGTTTCGTCAACCAATTCTCCATCTGAAATAACGATGGTACGCATCGTTCTCTCGGTCAAATTCGGATCGTGGGTCACCATGACAATTGTTTTGCCTTGTTTTACAAGGTTATCAAACAGATTTATGATTATTTCTGCGTACGCAGTGTCGAGGTTGCCAGTTGGTTCGTCGGCCACAATTATCGGTGGGTTGTTCGCCAGGGCGCGGGCGATTGCTGCAGTTTGCTGCTGTCCCATCGAGACGGCAGAAGGGTGTTTGTACATCTGGCTGACCAGGCCAACCTGTTCTAGCAACTCCTGAGCGCGCTCGAAGCGTTTCTCGAATGGAAGAACATTGCAATAATCCATAGGTAACATGACATTTTCAATTAAAGAAAGGGTAGGCAAAAGTTGGAAGAATTGGAACACAATCCCAACGGTCTTTCCGCGCCATAGGGCGCGTTTGCTTTCATCTAATTGGTGCAAATGGGATCCGCCGACAATGACATCACCTGAAGTCGGCCGATCAATGCCAGTAACCATGTTAAGCAAAGTTGATTTTCCGCTGCCAGATTTCCCTACGATCGAAACAAACTCACCCGTTCGGAGGTTCAGATTGATCTTCTTCAAAACTGAAACCTCGCCTGATGGATTTTGAAAAACCTTCACCACGTCTTGCAACTGGACTGCTGGTAAAATGCTGTCTGATTGGGGGAGAAAACGTGGAACCGGCATTGTGATGTACCTTAATTGTACTGCTCCAAATGATTGAAAATTTCGCCATCTCTTATATAAAGGCGGCGAGTAAAGCGGGGCGCAAGGCTGTTGTCGTGCGTAACCATTACAACTGTTTTTCCTTGCTGGATCAATTTTTCAAAAACCCGAAAAATCGAATCGGCAGTGACCGAATCAAGGCTGCCCGTTGGTTCATCAGCCACCAAAATTGGCGGATCATTGGCAAGGGCTCTGGCAATCGCAACACGCTGTTGCTGCCCGCCAGAAATGAACGCCGGCAATTTTTTTGCATGTTCTTCGAGCTCCACCAGCCGGAGAAGTTCATACGCATTTTCCAAACTGTGTACTGGATGGAAATTGCCGCATAAATCCATTGCAAGCATGATGTTTTCCAATAAATTTAACATCGGTAAAAGCTGAAAAGATTGAAAAATCACACCCATGTTGTGGCCGCGCCAGCGGGCCAGCTCGTCTTCGCGCAATCGATGAATTGAAACTGGGACTGTGGCATCAGGGCTGGATACGAGAACCTCACCGGATGTCAGGTGGTCTACGCCCGTGAGCATATTCAACAAAGTTGATTTCCCGGCGCCTGATTTACCAATGATGCCTACAAACTCCCCCTTGATTATTTGTGCATTCACGCATTTCAACGCTGTAAATTCACCAGCTTCGCTTAAATAAATTTTGGTTACATTTTTCCAGTATATTTGAACCTGGTTGTTGAGATCTGGCAATTGGGTTTTTCCGTGCATATCGATTCAAGTAAACTGGTTTTCTATCCCAGACGATTGTAGCACAATTCACATATGCGATTGATTAAGGACTGGAATTTGTTGCGATTGATTAGAAAATGAGATGGCAAGATGGTATATTCGTATTATACTTTTGCGTTACTATTGTTTACAAAGAATTCGATGAGCCTGAGACAAAAATAATTTCTATGGAAATTCAACTCGATGAAAATTGATGATTTAATGCTAAGTTTACCCGAATATTACACACCAGATGATCGCGAAATGGTGATGCGGGCTTACAAATTAGCCGAAGAAGCTCACAAAACTCAGACCAGGGCATCGGGCGAACCTTACATAAACCACTGCGTGGCTGTCGCGTCAATCTTATCAGAAATGAATGTTCCAGCAGAGACGGTGGCCGCTGGCCTGTTGCATGACACTGTGGAAGATACGAATATCAAGCTCGACGACCTCTCGAAAGAATTTGGCGATGAGGTGGCTACGATGGTCGATGGCGTTACCAAGCTCACGCAACTGCCTCGTGTGTCTCGCGGCGACCAATCTTCGAAAGAAGACGAAAAAAACGAATTTGCGCGCCAGCTTGCGGAGAGGAGGGGACAACCAGACCCGATCGATGAATTGGAAAAAATCGCCAAGAGCCGGAAGCAGGAATTGACTCATGAAACTTTGCGAAAGACATTCATGGCGATGGGCGATGATGTGCGGGTGGTGCTCATTAAATTGGCGGATCGTCTCCACAATATGCGGACGCTTGGTCATTTGAGCGAATCGAAGCGAAGGCGTATTGCCCAGGAGACATTGGATATTTTTGCGCCGCTGGCTAACCGCCTGGGAATTTGGCAGATAAAGTGGGAATTGGAAGACCTGGGGTTTCGGTACACAAGTCCGGAAAAATACAAGGAAATCGCCGGCTTTCTAAATGATCGGCGTGTGGACCGAGAACGAGAAATGGGCACCATTATTGATCGTTTGGGTGCTATCGCTCGACAGGCGGGGATTAAGGCGGACATCACTGGCCGACCGAAACACATTTATTCGATTTATAAAAAGATGACCCGCAAAGGTGTTACTTTCGAAGACGTACACGATGTGCGCGGCGTACGAATCATCGTCCCTGATGTGCCGTCTTGTTATACCATGTTAGGTTTTATCCATACGAGCTGGAGGCCAATCGCCGGTCAATTTGATGATTATATCGCTTCCCCGAAAGATAATTTTTACCGTTCACTGCATACAGCAGTTATTTATGAAGATGGCAAAACCTTGGAAGTACAGATCCGAACGCAGGAAATGAACCAGGATGCAGAGTTGGGCATTGCAGCACATTGGCGATATAAGGAAGGAACCTCTTCACGCGACGAAGCCTTCGAACGCAGGATATTGTGGTTCCGCTCCCTTATGGATTGGCGGGAGGATGTCAAAAATGCGAGTGATTTCCTCGACAGCATGCAAACCGATGTATTCGAGGAAAGAGTGTATGTATTTACACCAAAAGGTGATGTGATCGATCTTTCAGCTGGATCGACGCCGATAGATTTTGCATATCATGTGCATACTGATATCGGTCATCGCTGCCGGGGTGCGAAGGTGAATGGAAAACTTGTTTCTTTAGATTACGCGCTCAAAACCGGTGATCGAGTGGAAATTTTAACTGCGAAACGCGGCGGGCCCAGCCGGGATTGGTTGAACCCGAATCTTGGCCTGGTAAAAACACAGCGAGCGAAATCGAAAATTCGCCATTGGTTTTTGCGACAAGCAAGGGAACAAAATATTACACAGGGGCGAGAACTGCTGGAAAAGGAATTACACCGCCTAGGCCTGGCAGACGTCAACCTGGAAAACCTGGCAAAAAGGCTTGATTTTCGGTCAGTTGAAGATTTGTATGCAGCCATCGGCACAGAAGGCATTTCGATGCCCAAGTTGGCGACCGCTTTGATGGAAGGTGAAAAAGATGATGAAGGGATCACTTTCGGTGAACGAACAACAAAAGGCGCAGGAATCCAGAGCCACGACACAATTTCCGTTGTTGGCCTCAAGGGTTTGTTGACTACGATGGCGCGCTGTTGTAATCCCGTTCCCGGAGATGATATCGTGGGGTATATCACTCGCGGCCGAGGCGCAACCATTCACAGAGCAGACTGTCCGAATATCCTGGGGATGCGCGATCGTGAAAGAATTGTGCGTGTGGGATGGGGTGAAGCAAAAAGAACGTATCCGGTATCCGTACGAATTAAAGCATATGACAGGGATGGATTGATGAAAGATGTAGCCACTTTGGTCACAAACGAGGGGATCAATATGGGGAGCGTGAAAGTAGGCGTGGATTATACGAATAAATACAACATGGCTGATTTTCACCTGATCCTGGAGGTTCGTGATTTGGAACAGTTAGCTCGGGTGTTGACGCGCATTGAAGCATTGCCCAATGTGTTGGATGCCCACAGGATGCGGCCTGGTTAATGGTATAATCCCGCCGCAAACTTTATTTGGTTGATCCCAGATTTGAAACATCAACACCTATTAAGCCAGGCTGACGGAATTTTAATCAATGTACCAGATGCTCAAGAGAGAATCCTGGCGCATATTCATGCAGTTTCAACCGAATGGGTGAATTTGAGTGAAGCGTATAATCGAACTATAGCAGAGAGCATTGTTTCAAGCCAAGATTACCCACCTTTTACAAATTCGGGAATGGATGGTTTCGCTGCTCTATCTGCAGATCTAAGAGATGCGAGCGAGGATAGCCCTATCTGTTTGCATGTAGTTGGGGATATTGCGGCAGGGGTAGTTCCTAATTTTCA
Organism: Chloroflexota bacterium; assembly: GCA_029782365.1. Classification (GTDB taxonomy): domain Bacteria; phylum Chloroflexota; class Anaerolineae; order Anaerolineales; family UBA4823; genus CAWBUW01. The sequence continues at coordinate 236,889 of JAKOUW010000096.1, read as the reverse complement.
GATTCATTCGGGCCAATGTGCGAGAATTATGACAGGCGCAATGCTGCCTGCAGGTGCTGATTGTGTGGTGCCGATCGAATTAACGGACCGTGCAGTCCTCTTTCCAGGAGAAGAACCTCTGGATTCTGTGTGGATCAAATCAAATGTAAATGAGGGAGATTTCATTCGAACGATCGGTCAAGATATCATCCAAGGGCAGGAGATTTTTACCCAGGGAAAAATGCTGTGGCCACAGGACATCGGTTTATTGGCCATGTTAGGCATAAAAGGGATTAAGGTATACCGGAAACCCAGAATTGCTTTGATTTCTTCAGGGGATGAATTACTTCAACCCGGTGAAGATCCTGTTCCAGGAAAAATTTTTGATTCAAATACCTATACACTGGCCGGCCTAATTGACGATGCAAACTGCGAACTCGCTTACAGGTGCCTGGCGCGGGACGATATTTCCGATATTCGCTCACATCTTGAAGCTGCAATTGAGAACCAGGCCGATATACTGATTTCTTCCGCCGGCGTAAGCGTCGGGGCCTATGATTATATGCGGGAAGTTGTGCAGGAAACAGGCGAATTAAATTTTTGGCGTGTAAATATGCGCCCAGGAAAGCCAGTAGCTTTTGGATCTTATAAGAATGTCCCTTTTATCGGATTACCCGGGAATCCTGTTTCCGCTTATGTGGGGTTCGAAGTCTTCGTCCGACCAGCTTTAATGAAGTTGGCGGGAAATTTTACCTGGCAGCGCAAGGTACAAACAGTATATCTGGGCGAAGCAATCTCATCTGATGGAAGAGAAAGCTATTTACGGGTGATTGTCAAAGATGTAGAAGGGAAGCAGGTTGCTTTTCTGACTGGACATCAGGGTTCTGGAAATTTACTTTCATTAGTTCAAGCAAATGCTTTTATAATTGTGCCTTCTGAGGTAAAATCACTGCCGATTGGTTCCCAGGTGAAAGCCTGGATATTAAAATAAATATTCCATGTTGAAAACTCTCAAAATGGTTCAACAATTCAATATTAGGAGGATTTTATGCCACGAATAAATTGCCATTATGTTGATTGTGTATTCTTGGATGATGGTTATTGTGGCGCTGCGGCTGTCGAAATTGATCCCGATATGGGATGTTTGACATTCTCGCGAGCGGCGGATGTGGAAGAAGACGATTGGGATTCTGAAGAAGAAGAGGAATTGGACGAGTGGGAAGAAGTAGATGTCGACGAGGAGGATGAGGATCTTTGGGTCGATGACGAAGATGATTATTAGAGCAAAAAATCCGAAAAAGCTATAGCTGGTTTGTATGATCTTTCGCACCAGCGCAGAAACGCCGTTCAGGAGCCAATCAGGTTTGCCGGGGTGGAATTCTGCGCTTTTTGTTTCTAAGAGGTGGAAATGGAAGCTGTTGTTGCAGGAAATGTAACTCTCGATATTATTTGTTATCCGATCGAAGAGGTTCCACGGTATGATTCGCTTTCCTTCGAAAAATCCATTGTAACGCCAGGTGGATGCGGTTCGAATGTAGCAATCGGCCTCGCTGCATTGGGGGTTGAAACAGCTTTAGTCGCGAGATGTGGAGCAGATGATGCCGCGAGACTCTTGCTTATGAAATGGGAGAGATGGGGAATTGATTTGCGCTATGTTCGCCAGGTTGATCAATTTCCAACGGCAGTTTCAGTTGGGCTGGTTGATCGTCAGAAGCAACCGCGGTTTATCCATGCACCGGGTTCAAATTCAACTCTGACTGTTGAATCCTTGGATATTGAAGATTATATAACGCGCAACACTAAGGTTTTTGCAGTAGCCGGTTTTTTTGTTTTAATGGGTTTGTTTGATGTGCGTTTGTGCGAGAAATTGATCAAAGCCCAAAACCATGGAATTGTAACGATATTAGATGTTGTTCATTCACCGCGCATGGACCATCCAGATGTTTTGTGGCCTATATTGGGTGGATTAGATATTTTTTTGTGCAATGCAGTAGAGGCAGCGAGGTTAACAGGTGAACACGACCCCTTAAGAGCCTCGAAATTATTCTTATCCCACGGTGTAAAAAATGTAATCATCAAGTTGGGCTCTGAAGGCTGCAGGATTACAGATAATAAAAGGTCCAGAACTATTCCCGGTTTGCCTGTTCCGGAAGTTGAAGACACAACCGGCGCAGGAGATGCTTTCGCCGCTGGTTTGATCAGCGGGATTGTTGGAGGAAAGGATTATGTTCAGGCGTGTGAAACAGGCAATGAGGCTGGAGCACGCATTGTCCGTCACTTTGGGGCTGTAGCGGGATGGGGTGAACCGCCGTTAAAAAATCAAGGATAGACCGAGTGCAGGAAAACTTTTCGTTGGGCTGGTTTTTGTTAGGGATTGCGCCTTTTCTTTTAGGATTGATCGTGTATGGGATGTATATCTTGCTGGTAAAGTGGAGAAAAGAAGTTTATTCTCTGTTTGGGGACCTGCGGGGAAAAATTCGGCAACAGCAAAACCGGCTTGCCAAAGTGAGAACACAAAGCTTGGATTTTTCAATCGACGATCCTGGGGAGTATGGAGAAAAAGCCCGTAAAATCTCAGAACTGCAAGTTCAAGCGGAGTTAAAGGCAAAGAGAAATCTGCAATCATATTCAACATTGAATGAAGACGCTCGAGGTATAAGTGGAAATAGAGAGTTAAAGGGATTGTTGATTAAGCCTATCCATTGGAAGAACTTGCTCGAAAGAACAAGGGAATTAATGAGCGAAGTTATCTCCTCCGATATAACTCTGGATGAAATTGAAACCATGCAAGCTCAAATGGTTGATTTTAGCTGGTCTGTTGCCAAGAGCTGTCAAGATTTGGTGGGGAAGATTAAAGATTCACAAGTCGTCTTGGAAAAAATACATAGCTATGGTTTTAATGATAATACCATCCAAAAAGCAGGATTATTTTTGGAAGATTGGTTATCCAGCTTTTTAATCCAGGTACCCATCGTGTATCTTTCTTCCGACCAAGACATCATTTTGAAGAATTCTGATAAGCATGAAACAATACGCGTTTTGAGGTTGTACCAGAGCGCGTCACCCCAAATCTTGCAAACATGCAGCCAGATCAATAATTGGTTTGAATTAATAATCCAAAGAGAAAAGGTTTTAGAGACAGTCCAGCGGGAATTTGGTCTGGCGAATAAGCAAATTGAGAGTCTTGAGCAATCAGAGATTTCTTTAACCTTACTTGAGAGTAAGCGAAAAATGTTCAATTACCAATCCTCTTTGCAGGCTTTAATGGATAAGAATAATCAAAACTTAGTTCTGTCTCTAGAGAGTCAAAACCAACAAGCCAACATACTATTAAGTGAAATTCAACAGCTAAGCGCATCGCTCGGGGAGATGAAGAAACAGCTGGCTGAATATATTTTCTTGTCCAAAACCGATGAAATTCAAAACGCAGGTCAAAAACTAAGATTATTAGCTCAAACAGCCAATAATTTGGCACGTTATCACCTGCGCAACTACGATGCATCAGATCAGGTGGGTGAATTACATCAAGAGCTTGATAAAGCAATTTCACTAATTGGGAAGGTTGAACGGGCAATTCGTGAAACAACAATCCCAGAGACTATGCTGACTGATCGGTTGGAGAACTTTCGAAGTTTATATAATTCCCTGAGAAAAATTCCGCCTCGCGTGAATAATGCACAGATTCGGCTTCAAGAATTAGATCGAATCCGTGATCTAACGATGGCTGAACAAAATAAAGGAAAAATTTTAATAGGAGAATTGCTCGGAATTCTTGAGGCAAATACTTTCTTGAAGAAGAAATATTTTGGGGAAGCTAAGAAAATTCAAAATCAAATTGATCAAAGTGCAGAAGAAGTCAAACAAACTGCAGATGAGAATTTCCTCAAGAAAATTAACCAGAGCGAACATATTTTGAGGCAGATTCCAGTTTTCTTAGAAAAGTGTAATTCTGCATTGGAAAGTGAAATAATCCGAAGGCAAAAATCTATTGAGGAATTGTTGGTCCAATTACGAAAATTCATTCGCTCCGACGACCATCTTATCATGGAAACTGAGCGATCGATTCATTCTTTACATCCTGGCTCATCTGGAGATTCAGCGGAAAGCGGATTGAAGATGCTCACTTTTCTACAGCAAAATTGGGCCAGGGACAATGATATTTTTGAGAGGTTTGAAACGGTTGCAATTCCGATCATTCAGGAGCACAGCCGATTAGAAAAAAATAGGGAAAATGCTCAGGAAGCTAAGAATAAGTACAGCAGAGTGCTGCCCGACAACGCGGAATCCTGGCCTCCTACTACTCGAAAGCCAGGCATTGAACGTTCAATATTCGATTCCTTGGAGAAGCGGTATGAGGCATTGCATTTGGATAAGCAATACCTGGAAGGCACGGCAGAGAAAATCAATCAACTGTCGGAAGAGTATCAAACGATTGAACAAAAATTGTTGGATGTTGTTTCCATGGCACAAGAGGAACAAAATCGTTATCGTGATCAGGAACGAAGACTGGAAGAATCGAAACGCATGTGGACCAGGGTGGCGGCAAACAATCGAAATCGGCAAAGGGTGGTTGAAGGGGTAGAGAAGTTGTTGACGAACACCCAAAAAGAGGCGGAGCTTATTCAACGGCAGTACAGCAAAGGGGAAATCAATGCTCAAATTTCTTTGCAGCGCATTCGCACAATTTGCAGAAAACTGAATGAGAGTGTAGTTGAGGTCGATTCCCAATCCATGATTGACATCAACGGAGAGATTCAACGGTTAATTTAGATCGACTTAATAAAAGCAATTCAGCAAATACGTGGAAGTATCTCACCAGCCAGCATGTCTACAAGGCGGTTGCTTCCAAAATTGGTGTGCACTAAAACGCGTTTAGGGTTTTCGACAGTCACTCTGCCAATGACAGCGGCATCCTGACCGTATTTTTGTTTGTGCAGGCAGTCTATTATTGTTTCCGCATCCTCTTGGTCAGCAATGATAATCATTTTTCCTTCATTGGCAATGTAAAGGGGATCGAAACCGAGCATTTCGCAGGCGGCTCTGACAGCAGGATGAACGGGTATTTGTGATTCGACGAGACGAATGCCCACATTGGATTGGCTTGCAATTTCATTCAGGGTTGTGCCCAGTCCACCGCGAGTCGGGTCCCGAAGTACGTGAATATTGGAACTGGTAACCAACAACGATTTGACTAACGAAGTAAGTGGGGCGACATCACTTTCGATGCGAGTTTCAAAACCAAGGTCGCCTCGGGCTGCCAAAACTGCGATACCGTGACTGCCGATCTGGCCTGTAATGATGACAACATCACCGGGGTGGGCGTTAGCGCCGGAAATATTTACGCCTTTCGGAATAAAACCGAGTCCAGAAGTATTGATATACAGACCATCCGCCTTACTTTTTTGGACAACTTTCGTATCGCCAGCAACGATTTGGACACCTGCTTCGAGGGCTGTATTTCGCATAGACAATAAGACTCGCTGCAAGATTTCAGTCGATAGACCTTCTTCCAAGATAAAGCCGGCAGTTAAGTAGAGTGGGGTGGCGCCGAGAGCCAGAAGATCATTCACAGTGCCAGAAATTGCCAGGCGCCCAATATCGCCTCCCGGAAAGAAAAGAGGGTCGACCACATGAGAATCTGTCGTGAAAGCAATTCTTGAAAAATCTGTTAAGTTTTCACTTGGTAAATGAATGACTGCCGAATCGTCGCCTGCCTGAAGATATGGATTCGCAAGATACGGCATGAATATTTTGTTAACAAGATCATGCGTCATTTTACCTCCGCTGCCATGGCCGAGAACAATTCGGTCATGGTGAGGTAGAGGCAGTGGGCAGAAAGCGCCATCAAAGTTAATGGTTGACTGGTCCATAAAGTGTACCTTTACTTTTCTTCAAGAGCAAACCGGTAGCGATAATATGCAGCACAGGCGCCCTCAGAAGAAACCATAGTAGCTCCAATGGGATTTTCTGGGTTACAAGTTGCACCAAAAGCTGTGCATTCAAAGGGTTTTTTTAGTCCTTGTAATATCTGGCCAGCAATGCAAACCGCGGATTCTCTCGTTTGAATCGCCGATACTTCGAACTGGTTTTCGGCGTCGTACGCGGAATAGGCATCTTTCAGACGCCACCCGCTTTGAGATATCATGCCAATACCACGCCAGTTTCGATCACAATTTTCAAAAACTTCGGCAATCAGCTTCTGCGCTGGCTGATTGCCCTCATAAGTAACTAAACGCGGATACGCGTTTTCTACGGTATACTGCCGTTTTTCTAACATTTTTACAGTTTGCAATATGCCATTCAAAATGTCCACTGGTTCAAAACCGGTGACCACGATTGGTACTTTGTATTTCGTAGCGATCTGCGGGTATTCCCAGTAGCCCATAACGGTACAAACATGGCCTGCCGCGAGAAATCCTTGAACTCGGTTTCTATCTGAACTGAGAATTGCGTGCATAGCAGGCGGCACACGAACATGGGATACAAGCATGCTGTAATTGGTTAGGCCGAAGGCTTTCGCCTGGGCAACGCTCATCGCATTCGCCGGAGCAGTTGTCTCAAAACCAATGCCGAAAAATACAACGCGTTTGCTTGGATTCTGAACTGCTAATTTGACTGCATCAAGCGGAGAATATACTGTGCGAACATCGCCCCCATGTGCTTTCACTGAAAATAAGTCGCCATCGGAACCAGGAACCCGGAGCATGTCACCATAAGATGTGAATATCACGTCTGGCTGAGATGCAATGTACAGCGCCTTATCTACCAGTTCAAGCGATGTCACACAAACTGGGCAACCAGGTCCATGGACAAGTTCGATGAAAGAAGGAAGCAACTGGTCTAAACCATATCGCATGATAGCATGGGTTTGCCCACCGCAAATTTCCATGATCACCCAGGGTTGGGTGGTTTCTCGCTCGATTTGTGCTGCAATCTTATGCGCCAGGCGAGCATCACGGTATTCATCGATGTATTTCATGACGAAGGTCCCAGTTCGCTTTCAATATCCGCGATTTGGTTGAGTAAATCCAAGGTTTCTTGCGCTTCTATTTCTGACATCAGATTTAACGCGAACCCAACATGCACCAATGCATAATCGCCAATCTTGGCTTCGGGGACATACGAGAGGCAGACCTCTCGTATGACGCCACCAAAATCAATTTTCCCCATATCCAAATCTGCTGATTTGTAAATCTCGATAATTTTTCCGGGTACACCAAGACACATATTATTACACTCCTTCTTTTTTACCTATCAACTGGTGGTAAGCAATTGCGCATTGACCGAGGGAAATACCGCCGTCATTTGGCGAGACATGATGATGAGATAGAACAGAAAAACCCAAAGCTCTAAGTTTGATCATGATTTTGCGAAGCAGAGTCGTATTTTGCCATACTCCGCCAGAAAGAACAACCGTTTCTATTCCTGTCAAATTGCGCATAGCCAATATATAACTACATAAAAAAACAACTATAGAATTATGAAACTTACCAGAAATATAATATAAGGGCTTGCGCTGCTTCATATCTTCAACAATTCCACATACAATCGGCGTTATATTTATTTCTTCAAAACCAGACTGCACATCAATAGGGTAATAGTCCTGCACGTCAAAATCAGCAATTGCTTCTAATTCAACCGCCGCTTGGCCTTCATAATTAGATTGGTGACACACACCAATCAGAGAGGAGACGGCATCAAACAGGCGGCCCATACTAGAAGTCATTGGTGTGTTTATTTTATGGGTCAATAAAGAATGGAGCAACATACGATCATCTGCACAAATGACGTTGACAGGAGGAAGATCATCATCCCAGGCTTGCTGACAGTGCCAAAGGTATGCAAGCGCTATACGAGAGGGATTGCGAATGGCAAAATCCCCGCCAGGTAGGGGCATGTATTCCAGATGATAGGCTCGGATAAACCCTGAATATGTTCCATAAAACAATTCACCACCCCAAATTGCGCTGTCAAAACCATAACCAGTACCATCCAACGCAACACCAATTACCTGATGATCGCTTTGAAGGCCATTTTCTACCATACAAGCAGCAATATGCGCATGGTGGTGTTGGACTTGCACAACCGGAATACCTTGTTTTTCCTGTTTCTCCATAGCCACACGAGTGGACAAATAATCTGGATGGTAATCGCAAGCAATATATTGTGGCGTGATATGAAAAAGTTTCTGGAAATGATCTATTCCTTCCAGAAACGAAGTCAAGGTCTCGAAATTCTGCATATCGCCTATATGATGGCTTGGAAATGCATATTGTCCATTTGATAAACAAAAAGTATTTTTTAATTCTGCTCCTAACCCTAAAATCGGCGGCGATTTCCAAGGAAGCATAAGAGGAATTGGAGTATAGCCTCGGGAGCGGCGGACCGGAAAAGAGCGAACACCTTCTGTTTCTGGAGCTCGAAAAACGGAATCGTCACAACGAATGTGAATAGATCTGTCATGAAATAAGAACGCATCTGCTAACATTGACAGACTGTCACGAGCCTCTTCATTCGAAACCGCTATTGGCTCTTCACTCAGATTTCCACTGGTCATGACCAATGCTTGCGGCGGTGAAAAATTCGCGTTTGGATGAAGAACAAACAGCAGAAAATGAAGCGGCGTGTAAGGAAGCATCACTCCAATGGTAGATTGCCGAGGTGAAACATCAGCAATCCAATCACACTCAGGGCGGCGTTTAAGAATAACAATCGGCCGCTCTTTTGACAAGAGTAATGCACGCTCTGAATCAGATAAAAAGCACGCCTTTTCAATTGCTTCGAGAGAAGGCAACATTACAGCAAACGGTTTGTCCACGCGCATTTTTCTCTGGCGAAGCAGATCAACAGCCTGTTGACTACCAGCATCGCATGCCAGATGAAAACCGCCCAGGCCTTTTATGGCTACAATCTTGCGATCGTACACGGCCTTCATAGTGGCAAGAAGTGCATCATCATTCTTAATAACTTGCTGGAAAGAGATTCGCTGGGAGGTTTCAAACCAGATATGCGGGCCACAAACAGGGCAGGCGATGGGCTGCGCATGGAACCTGCGATTGGATGGATCGGTGTATTCAACCTCACAATCTGGACACATGGGGAAGGCAGACATAGTTGTGTTAGGGCGATCGTAAGGTATGTCAGAGATGATTGTAAAACGAGGGCCACAGTTCGTGCAGTTGATAAATGGATAACGATACCTGCGATCGCCAGGGTCGGTTAATTCACGCAAACAATCAGGGCAGGTAGAAATATCAGGTGAAATTGGCTGAAATGCGCCTTCTATTACACTAGATTCGAGGATTTCAAAATGCTTATGAAATTCTGTCGATTTAGACACCACAGAAAACGAATCGATCTTCGCCAATGGCGGCAATTTTTGAGGAAAGGCTGATAAGAACAAATCAATGTTTTTTTGTGAGCCTTCAATTGAAATTTCTACACCGGCTGACGTATTTCGCACCCAGCCAGTAAGGTTGAATTCATTTGCCAGGGAATAAACAAATGGGCGGAAACCAACGCCTTGTACAATCCCGGTCACATGAATGAAGACAGCTTTGATTTGTGACATCAATCTTAATTTACTTCTCTCTGTAATTTTGAATATTAAAGACTAACCAATCAATCCATGGAGTAATTCCATCTTGTGTTCGGCAAGATAATGGAAAAGTTATTACACCTGGGTTAAGGATCTCGACCCCTTGACGAAATCTGTCCATATCAAACGAAATATATGGAAGTAAATCAATTTTATTAATCACCAGAGCGTCCACACCTCGATACATGCCGGGATACTTGTAGGGCTTGTCATCTCCTTCGGGAGTTGAGGCAATTAACACGCTTTTATGCGTTCCCAAACGAAAACTGGCAGGACAAACCAAGTTACCAACATTTTCAACCAATAATAAATCCAATTGAGTTAAATCCAACTTGCGCAAACCCTGTTGAAGCATAACTGCATCCAAATGGCATTCACCGCCCGTATTGATTTGAACAGCCTGTGCGCCAGCCGCAGCTGCCCGATCAGCGTCCAGGCTGGTTGCGATATCCCCATTTATCATCCCTATTCGAAATAATCCAGAAAGGTGCTCAATCGTTCTTTCAATAAGTGTTGTTTTACCAGCTCCAGGTGAAGCCATTAAATTGATTGCGAAAACATGGCTTTCGTTTAATTGATGCTGTATTTCATCGGCCAAACGATCATTCGCAGAAAGAATATTTTCGACAACAGAAACGCGTTCTGGCATGGAACATCTCCAAATCAATTTTCAATTTCGATAGAATCGAGGAAGAACTCAGAACCTGAGGTAAGAATTACAGATGAACTGCCACATGCAGGGCAGTTAAAATCCGAATCAACCGGAGCGAATTTTGCCTGACAATTTTTACATGTAAACTCAGCTGGGAGTCGGGTAAAATTAAGGTTTGCGCCTTCTGCCAGAGTGCCTTTGGCAATCATATCCCAATAAAATTGGATTGAATCATCCACTACCGAGGCCATTTGCCCAATCACAAGGTTGAGGGTTGTGATTCGCTGCGCATTTACTCGCGATGCGTGTCGAAGTGCTATTTCCAGGATGCTTTCGGTTACAGCTAATTCATGCATAGAAAACACTAAATCCTGGCTTATTATAGCCCAAAGCGGACTGATCAGATGATCGCTTTGAGTATATGCGTAAATATAGTGGCGCCGCTTCCACCGATATTTTGAGCCATGCCAATCTTCGCGTCAGGAACTTGCAAGACTCCAGCGGTGCCGCGAAGCTGCTGGACAACTTCAACAATTTGATAAACTCCCGTACCGCCAACCGGATGTCCACGCGCTTTCAAGCCTCCGAAAGTCGTTATCGGAATGCGGCCAGTAATTCCAATCTCACCTTCTTGGGCAAGGCGAGGTCCCTTGCCACGCTCGGCAAAACCACATGCTTCTAGAGATAAAGCTGACATAATCGAAAATGCATCGTGCAATTCGAACACATCGATATCTGTGGGGCTCACTCTCGCTTGTGCATAGGCAGATTTTGCAGATTTTTCCGCTGCAGACAGCCAGAGAGGGTCTTTTCGACTATGGACAGCAATCGAATCTGTCGCTACCGCCGAAGCAGAAACCATTATTATTTTATTATTCTGTCGTACTTTAAAACTGTCTGCAGGGACTATTACAACTGCAGCAGCGCCATCCCCGATTGGCGACGCATCTAATAAATTGATTGGGTCTGCCACCATTCGCGCTTTTCTATAGATCTCCGCGTCTATCCTCTCGTGCAAACGAGCGTTCGGGTTTTTTATTCCATTCGCATGAGCATTGATGGAAAAGGGCGCAAAATCAGTGTGTTCCCATGAATAGGTATGCAGGTAACGCTGCATAATCAAAGCATTAATAGCAACAAATGAGAGCCCCATTGCGGCTTCATATTCTGCATCAGCAGCGGTTGCCAACGCAGATGTTGTCTCGACCGGTAAGCTCTCGGTCATTTTCTCAACACCTACGGCAACTGCCGATTCAGCCGCGCCGGAAGCAACAGCCAATATGGCTGCTCTTACCGCAGCAGCGCCACTAGCGCAAGCCGCCTCGCATTTCATCGTCTCAATATCCAGCAAGCTCAACCAATCCGAGATCAATCCGCCCAGGTTATCTTGATGGTCAAGGATAGAAGACAGCATGTTCCCAACAAACAGTGCATCAATTTGCTGGCGGCCAGAATCTTCCAACGCTTCTAGAACAGCCTGGCCCGCCAATTCTTTCAGAGATAATCCCCAATGTTCATCTACAGGTGTTTGACCTATACCAATTACAGCCACTTCGCGCATCACAACCTCAAAAAAAATTTTCAATTTGATTCCCGTTACTCAATTTTCTCCTGGCTAACTGTCAGAAACTCTCAATTAACGTCTTGATTAGCTCGGAGAAATTTAATCATATATTGGTTGAACTCTTCGGGTTTTTCAACAGTTACTGCATGGCCGGCAAAAGAAATAAACACCTGCTGAGCACCTGGAATGCTGTCTACAAGCACTTTCTGGTTCTCTAATCCGACAGTTGTGTCCTGTTCGCCGGTAACGACCAAAGTGGGCACCTTAATTTCTGGCAATCGCCCCACGACAGAAAACAAGCCCAGGGCACGCATGGCGGCACGGTACGCTGAAGGGTTAGCCTGAAGTATTTGTCGGAAGAGCTCTTGTCGCAATATTTCCTGGTCAGGATGAGGAAATATCTTCGAGGTAACGAAGCGCGCTTGGGTTGGAATGCCTAAAGTGTGAACAAGTACCAATCTGGTTAAATAATAGATCCAAAGAGAAGGTTTTTTTGGACGCAAATTGGCAAACGTGTTGACAAGAATCAAAGACCGGACAATTTGTGGAAAATCTAAAGATAGTTGGATGGCATGGGTACCGCCCATTGAAATACCGATGACATTTACTGGAGCGGCCCCAGTTTCCTCTATAAGGCCAGCAAAATCTCTAGCCATCCTGGCAATTGTCGTCCGTTCATGTGGGTAACCAGATTTGCCAAAACCGCGTGCATCAGGAGCTAAAACACGAAATCCTGCGGCAGTCAGAGCTGGAATCTGGAGCTGCCAGGAAGTGCTATCTGCACCCAGGCCATGCAATAATAAAACCGCCTGCTTTGAGGTTGGATTATCTTCTAAGTAATGAATCCGAAAATTTTTGGCAATTTGAACCTCTGGCATTTTTCCTCTCGACAACTAAACAGGTAACTGGTGTTTCTGGTAAAATCATCTCTGATGAGTATTGTATCTTCATTTCCAGATTTAATTGTCGTTGGCGGAGGGTTGGCTGGAAGCGAAGCGGCACTTCAAGCAGCACAGGCAGGTTTGACGGTAAATCTTTATGAAATGAGACCTGGGGTGGAGACTGGTGCTCATGTCACAACCTACCTGGCAGAACTGGTTTGCTCGAATTCATTGGGGAGCTATGAAATTGAAAAGGCCTCTGGTTTACTAAAGAAGGAACTGGAAATTTTAGGTTCTTTCTTGATTGAACTTGCAAAAGAATCAGCCGTCCCGGCAGGAGGTGCATTGGCTGTTGATCGCGATTTGTTTGCAAGACGGGTAACCGATATGATCCAATCTCATCCGAAAATACGTGTTATTCGAGAAGAAATGACTGAAATTCCTCCGAGCCCAACCATTATCGCCTCAGGACCATTAACATCCAAACGATTATCAGAATCCATTGCAACTTTAACAGGAACAAAACATTTATATTTTTTCGATGCGATTGCGCCGATAATTCAGGCAGAGTCAGTTAATATGGAAATTGCCTTTCGCGGTCAGAGGTATGACCAGGCCGATGGTGGTCAAGGAGATTACATCAACTGCCCTCTGACAAAGGAAGAATATGAAACTTTTGTAGAAGCACTGATATCTGCCGAACGCATTCGTCTAAAGGATTTTGAAAAACAAATCGAAGAGGGTGTTACCGCAGGAGCGAAGGAATATTTCGAAGGCTGCCTGCCAATTGAAGTTATGGCCTGCCGCGGAAAACAATCTTTGGCATTTGGGCCGATGAAACCGATAGGACTCTTTCGCCAAAACACGGGGAAAAAATTATACGCAGTAGTTCAATTAAGGCAGGATAATCTGGCGGGCTCTTTGTACAATATGGTGGGTTTTCAAACTAACTTGACATTTCCAGAACAAAAGCGCGTGTTCAGAATGATCCCTGGCCTGGAAAACGCTATCTTTGAACGTTTTGGACAAATGCACCGCAATACTTTCATCTTTTCCCCGGCGCTGCTTGAGCCCACATTGCAATTCAAAAACAGGCCGGATATATTTTTCGCCGGCCAAATATGTGGCGTTGAAGGGTACGCTGGCAATATTGCAACTGGATTGTTGGCTGGAAAAAATGCCGCTCGCTATATTCAGAATAAGACATTGCTGAGGCTTCCTTCGGCAACAATGATTGGCGCTTTGTGTGAATATATCACTCACGCCGATGAAAAAGATTTTCAACCCATGAAAGCAAATTTCGGACTGCTGCCCACAATAAAAAAGCTTAATAATGGAAAACCTGGCAGGAAGGAACGCGGCTTGATGCACGCGGAACGCTCCAACCAAGAATTATCTGCATATTTGAAAGAGAACTCATGAAACGAATATGGATTTTTGGTCTGCTGGTTGTAATAGCTGGAATTATCATCGCAGGAATTTATTTTTTCCGCAGGTCAAACATGAATGAATTCAATGGCACGCGGGCTTTTGATGATGTGAAATACCAGGTTTCTCTCGGGCCCAGGACGCCTGGAAGTCTGGCCCACCAAAAAGTGAGAGAATGGATACAGTCCGAATTGAACAGCTCAGGGTGGTTCGTCGAACAACAAAACTGCCCGGATTGTTTCAACCTCCCTGTTTTTAACATTATCGGCAAACGCGGATCGAGTAAGCCTTGGATCATACTGGGAGCCCACTTTGATTCCCGGATTTCAGCCGACCACGATCCAGATGTGAACAAACGAAGTGAGGCGGTTCCGGCAGCCAATGATGGCGCTTCTGGAGTAGCTGTCTTGTTGGAGTTAGCCAGGATATTACCCAGAGACATGCAAAAGCAGATCTGGTTGGTTTTTATCGATGTAGAAGACGACGGCGAGATTAAAAATTATGATTGGTTGTATGGATCGCGAGCTTTTGTAGATTGGCTCAAAGTAAATCAAGATCAATTCGGCTTACCGGATCAAGCTATCATCGTGGATATGATCGGGGACAAAGATTTAAATATTTATTACGAAGGATTCTCTAATCCACAGATACGCGAACAAATCTGGTCACAAGCTAATTTATTGGGATATGATCAATTCATCCCGCGAGTGAAATATAGTATGTTGGATGACCACACGCCATTCCTGGAGGCCGGTATTCCTGCAGTAGATATCATTGATTTTGATTATCCCTATTATCACACAATGGAGGATACCATCGATAAGGTATCGGCACAAAGCCTCGAAGCTGTAGGTAGAACTCTTGCTGCATGGCTATCAAAATAATAAAAGGATGAAATGGTCATCTAGCATAATAATTGGCAATTCACAAAATCTGGCATAAACTCAATTAATGAATAGTGTCAACCTTTTCGATAGTATTCGACCGTGGTGGCTTGAACGCACCCATGCCGCACTGGAAGAATTGGCGGGTATAATCCCGCATTTGGAGGAATATGTACTCCAAATTAGCCATGCTTTACGGCGCGGCCTTGAATCAGGAGAAACGCAAGATCTGGACCGCATCATTCATGAATGGTCGCAAAATGATCTGCAAAGCCAATTTTTGATAGCCAAAATGAACCTGGTTTCCACGTGGACCAAAATTTTAGATGTTACGGTGTTGGTGGTTAAAGAGCGGCTGCTTCCTGATGAAGCGCTGCAACTCCTGCCGATTCTTATACCGCTTTTAACAAAAACAATCCTTGCGGCAGCAAAGGTTGAAGAAAAACTGCGAACCTGGGAGACAGAAAATGAGCTCCTGCGGTTGAAACAAACACTTGAAAGAAATGAATCCAGTAAATCTGATTTTATTTCCGTGGCTGCTCATGAGTTGAGGACTCCGCTAACTTTGATAGAGGGCTATACATCCATGCTGCGAGAAGCTATGCCCCTTGAGGAGACGAAACGTTTACAAGTCGCATTATGCCTGAAGGGAATTGGAACCGGCACAAAACGCTTACGAGGTATTGTCGATAATATGATTGATGTATCTATGATCGACAATAATATGTTATCCTTGAATTTCCAACCAATTTGGTTGAATAGAATTTTGGAGAGTGTGGAGCGCGAATTTCATGATGCAATTCAGGAACGTCATTTACTATTAACAATTGAACCTTTCCAAGGAAGTAAAGAGATGTTGTTTGGCGATGGTGAAAGACTGTTCCAGGCTTTCCGAAATATTTTAGAAAATGCGATTAAATACACTCCTGACTTTGGCTCAATCACCATGGATGGAAGATTATTACCCGGATTCGTTGAAGTAATTGTCTCGGATACGGGTATTGGGATCGACCCAGACCAACAAGACCGAATTTTCGAGAAATTTGGCAGGTTAGGAGAGGTTGCGCTGCACTCAAGCGGGAAAACCAAGTTCAAAGGCGGTGGACCAGGATTGGGATTACCAATTACCAAAGGGATTATTGAAGCGCACGGCGGTGCGATTTGGGTCGAATCAGAAGGCCATGATGAAGCAAAATGTCCTGGCTCCAAATTTCACATTATGCTGCCTTTGCGTAAATCTGCACCTGGGCGGCAGGTAACACAATTAGTTCATCGATAAAATAATAAGATAATGGCAAAAAAGAAACCTGAAGAAACGAAAAGCCAACAAGAAAGGTCATTTCTGGTTGGCGCTGATATTTTTGGTGAAGGCAAACTGCTTAGCCTGGATGATTCATTGGCTGAACTTGCTCTGCTGGCGGACACTGCTGGCCTTGAAGTTGTTGGCCAGACAACTCAACGTTTAGAACACCCCCACGTGCAAACCTATATTGGCCCTGGAAAAGTGGAGGAAGTGCGGGCTTTGGTAGAAGAGACCCAAGCAAGTGTAATCTTGTTCGATGATGAACTATCTCCCAGGCATTTGAGAGAACTAGAAGCCTTATTTGGAGAAAAAATTCGTATCCTAGACAGAACCGCGTTGATCCTGGATATATTTGCCCAGCATGCTCATACGGCAGAAGGTGCGCTGCAAGTAGAATTGGCGCAATACGAGTATCGATTACCCAGGCTTACACGTGCATGGACCCACCTGGCACGGCAAGCAGGAGGAGGAGGCGGCAGAACTGGCAGTTCTGGTGGGGTTGGCTTGCGCGGCCCAGGCGAAACTCAACTGGAAGTTGACCGCCGGGATATTCGCCGCCGTATCAGCCACCTAAAAGATCAACTCGAAAAAGTCCGCACGCACAGACAACAATACCGTGCACGCAGGAAAAAATCGCAAATACCCGTTGTAGCTCTGGTCGGTTACACGAACGCCGGGAAGTCAACTTTGCTGAACAAAATTTCAGGCGCTGATGTTTTTGTTGCCGATCAACTCTTCGCGACACTTGACCCAACAACCCGAAGAGTAGAACTACCTGGTGGTCACATGGCGCTGATTACAGATACAGTAGGATTCATCCAAAAATTGCCTACAGCGCTTGTGGCTGCATTTCGCGCTACTCTCGAAGAGATTGCCGAGGCTGACATGTTGGTGCATGTGGTAGATATAACCCATGCCAACGCCCAAGCTCAAGCGAAAGCCGTTTATGACACCTTGCAAGAAATCGAGGCAGGTGATATTCCGATATTGACAGCTATCAACAAAATTGACCAATTGGATAATCCAGAAGCAGCGAGACAAACTCTTATAAAGAGTTTTCCAAATTCTGTTGCAATTTCTGCATTAAAAGGCCATGGAATTACTGATTTACTCGGTAAAGTGAATGAATTATTGTTTGAAATGTACATGCCTGTGCATATTAGGCTGCCTTACAGTGAAGGGGCATTAATTGCTTTGATGCACGAACAAGGTCAAGTTGAGCGGGAAGAACATGGCAGTGGCTGGATTGAGATTGAAGGTAAAGTTCCTGGTAGATTATTGACGAGATACCAGTCTTTCGAAAAGAAAAGGAATCCAGAAAATGCTGAAACGCCTTAATGCATTGCTGGACGCAGCTTCAGAATTCTTCGCTCATCGGAAGGGATTATTACCCCTGATTGGAATTGGTTGTGTTTTTTTAGATTTCATTATTCAATTTCTACCCTTCGGTTGGCTTAGCAGCAGTAATTTATTAGAGCACATCGGGATCATAATGATCGGGATTGGATTTATGTTAGCCTGGGCACTCTGAACTCACGCAAGGTATTTGAGGCCTGACCCGGTATTGAAAAGCACAATCCGCTCATCTGAACGGATCCATCCACGATCGAGTAAATGTGTCAAGGCTGCTAACGTTGCCGCACCTTCTGGTGCGGCAAATACTCCTTCAGCAACAGCCATATTCTTCTGCGCCGAAATGATCTCGCTATCATTCACAGAGACAGCGCAACCCCCACTTTGATATAGATCTTGCATGATAATCCGGCTTGCAAAGCTCCGCGGGACTCGTAAACCAGAGGCTATTGTCTGCGCACCTGCCCAAAAGTCGCAATCCACATCTCTGGATTGAAATGCCTTTACCACAGGCGCGCATCCCTCGGCTTGTACGGCGACCATGCGAGGTTTGACCTTTGACTTTAGCCAACCTAAAAATTCCAATTCAGCAAACGCTTTCCACATACCAACCAGACCGGTGCCTCCACCGGTAGGGTAAATGATGACATCAGGTAATTCCCAATGGAATGCCTGAGCCAATTCATAACCCATTATCTTTTTACCCTCACAACGATAAGGCTCTCTGAATGTCGAGAGATCGAACCAACCTTGATCTTGGGATTTCTGACGGGCGAGAACAGCGGCATCACTGATCAAACCTTCCACTAAAATTACTTCAGCGCCCATTACCTGGCACTCTTTGATATTCGCCAGCGGGGAATCCGCTGGCATGATGACCATTGCTTGAATGCCCGCTCTGGCAGAATATGCAGCCATTGCACCGCCGGCATTGCCGGCAGTGGGAATAACCAATTTGTTGAGACCTAATTCTTTGGCTTTGGAAACTGCGGCGGCCATTCCCCTGGCCTTAAATGAACCAGTTGGGTTTGAACTCTCATCTTTGATAAATAAACGCGGCAAGCCAAGCTGTTCTCCCAATCGTCTGGCGGGAAGCAAATTTGTATCCCCTTCTCCCAAAGAGATGATATTTTCAGGTTGAAAGACCGGAAGTAATTCTTGCCACCGCCACATACCTCGAAGACGCTGAACAATTTCATCACGATCGAGTTTAGCACTTGCGGTTTCCAAATCATAATCGGCCATCAAAGGAGATTGGCAAGTGGAACAAAATGTCTGTATTGAATCGGCTGGATAATGATTTAGGCAAATGGGGCAGGAGATTGATAAAAAGTAAGATGCTGCCATTGCCTAGTGAATACCAGACATTATCGCCAGCAGAATGCCGCCTGCCATGACACTGCCTAACTGTCCGGCAGTATTTGCTCCCATGGCGTGCATTAAGATAAAATTTTCAAAATCCTCATCTTGGGCCATACGTGCCGCGATTCTGCCAGCCATCGGAAAAGCACTAATGCCTGCGGCGCCTATAAGAGGATTTATTTTTCCCCTTGAAATAAACGCTAACAATTTGCCAAATAATATGCCTGCGACAGTATCTAATGCAAAAGCGCATAACCCTAGCACCAAAATTAACATCGTATCCAAATTCAAGAAGTTTTGGGCATTCATGGTGGATCCGATCGTTAATCCGAGAAAAAGTGTGGCGATATTGGCAATTTCGTTTTGCGCCGCTTTATTCAATCGTTCAACGACACCGGAAGTGCGCAGAAGGTTTCCTAACATGAGCATACTGATCAAGGCTGTTGCATCTGGAACAAAAATTCCCACGACAACGGTTACCAGGACAGGAAACAACACCAGAGTGCGGCGAGATATAGGTCGAGGTGAATAATCCATCCGGATTTTCCGCTCTGCTCGGGTAGTTAACAGCTTCATCAGCGGCGGTTGAATGATCGGGACAAGGCTCATATACGAATAAGCAGCAACAGCGATTGGGGCTAACAATCTGGGCGCTAACCTGGTTGCTACAAAAATCGAAGTCGGCCCATCAATCGCACCAATGATGCCAATTGAAGCTGCTTCTTTGAGAGGAAAACCCAACATGGTTGCAAGGATTAGGGTGCCGAATATCCCGAATTGGCCAGCAGCTCCTAAAAGAACCATCTGAGGTTGAGCCAAGAGAGGGCTAAAATCAATCATTGCTCCCACACCCACAAAAATCAACAATGGAAACAGTTCGGTCGTGATGCCGGCGTTATACAGCACTGTAAAAATCCCTTGCTCGGAGTTCATCCCGGTCAAAGGGATATTGGCCAAGATGCAGCCGAAGCCGATTGGGAGTAATAAAACCGGTTCATACTCTTTGATCACAGCTAAAGCGATTAAGATACCGCCTACACCCAACATCAACAAGTTGCCCCAGGTCAGATGAGTTATTCCTTTTGCTAGCTCATTCACCAATTCCGCGAGGTTCATACAATTCTCTGGTTATTCTGCAAACTCAAACAGCAGATCGCCATGCTTTACCTGCTGTCCGACTGAGATGTTAATCGCTTCAATTTTGGCTCCACGGTTGGCACGAATACTGTTGTTCATTTTCATCGCCTCTAATTTACATAATTCCTGGCCAGGAGAAACTGTATCCCCTTGCTTGACAAGAATGGCTGTGATCACACCTGGGATCGGAGCTTTCACTGCTGATATTTTATTTAGAAGCGGTTGAACAAGGGGTGCTTTTGGATTCTCCGCAGCAACCGCGGCTCGAGCCTGGTTTGACTCAGGCCAGACTTCAAAAGTCTCTTCACCAATTACAGCCAAAACTGGACGCTGAGTGAGATCATTAATTTCGACGTGATAGGTGTTTCCACCGACATTGACTGTATATTTCATTTGTTCTGCCTTCGCGAAGAAAAATTGCTGGAACGCATTACGGCCTGCCAGGCACTAACAATCGCAGTTGGCGGCAGCGGTAAAATATGGATATTCAGATTTGCTTGTTGTTCAAGCGCAATAACAACGGCGGCGGCAGCGGCTTTTTGCTTTTGTGCTGCCAATGTGTCATTGGATGGTGAAGATTTTTTTTCGAAAAAATTTGCTTCTGGATCTTCCGAATGATCGGCTGAAAAATGAACCAACAAAGCCATGCCAGCCCATAAGACCAAGATCGCAAGAAAAACCAATGCCATACCAATGCATGTTATAACCAAAGCTGTAATCGTATTGGAAAGCATAGGATTGCCCTATAAAGGAATGTTGCCGTGTTTTCGAGGCGGGGCAGGAGCAAATTTATCGCGCAGAGCAGCCAACGAGGTGATGATTTTTGGGCGTGTTTCACAAGGCTCAATGACATCATCGATGTATCCAGCCTGCGCTGAATAATATGGATTATTGAATTTTAAACGGTATTCCTGAATCAACTTCTCTCGTTCGGCTGTTGGATCAGCAGAGCTGTTAATTACTTTTTTATATAAAATATTCACAGCTCCTTCTGCTCCCATAACAGCAATTTCCGCGCTGGGCCAGGCGTATGTCACATCAGTGCCGAGATACTTGCTGCTCATCACGACATAAGCGCCCCCATATGCTTTACGAGTTATCACCGTAATTTTTGGGACAGTCGCTTCAGAGAATGCGTACAACAGCTTTGCGCCGTGCCGGATCGTACCTCGATGTTCCTGATCCACACCTGGCAAGAAACCAGGCGAATCTACAAATGTAACGATCGGAATATTGAAAGAATCACACATCCGGACAAAACGGGCCATTTTATCTGAAGCGTCAATATCGATGACCCCAGCCATGAAACTTGGCTCTTGCGCAACAATTCCGACAGAATGGCCCCCAATTCTTGCCAGACCTGTAATGGCGTTGCATGCCCAACCTGGCAAAAGCTCAATAAATGAATCATGGTCGACCACATAGGAGATGACAGAATGCATATTATAGGGTATGCTTGGATCCAACGGCACAATCGAATTAAGTTGAGGCTCCATTCGCAGTGGATTATCCTCGGGTGGAATATATGGAGGATTCTCAACATTATTGGAAGGGAGATAGCCCAGCACCTTGCGAGTTAATTTTAAAGTCTGCTTTTCATCAGACGCGACAAGATGAGCCAAACCAGAAATAGTGGCATGCACCTCGGTTCCACCTAAGCTATCGGAATCCACAACTTCCCCAGTGACTGCTTTGATCACATCTGGACCAGTGAGAAACATAAAGGATTGTTTCTCAGTCATGATGATGATGTCTGTCAGGGCAGGAGAATAAGCGGCGCCCCCAGCACACGGGCCGAGCATGACACTGATTTGCGGAATAACCCCAGAATATAACGCATTTCTACGGAAAATTTCTGCATAACCACCCAGGCTTTGGACTCCTTCCTGGATGCGGGCACCGCCAGAATCGATCAGGCCGATTATCGGGACACCGTTGCGCATGGCCAGGTCCATTACCCTGCATATTTTCCGGCTGTGCATTTCACCGAGCGTGCCGCCGATTACAGTGAAATCTTGAGCATAAACATAAACAGTACGCCCATCAACCTGGCCGTAACCAGTGACAACACCATCGCCTAGAAATTTCTCCGTTGGCAAATCAGAACCTGCATTTTGGGAGGTGATGAAGGGTTCCAACTCATTGAAAGTGTGGTTGTCAAGCAAGAATTCAAGTCGTTCGCGGGCAGCTAATTTACCTTTTTTGTGTTGCGTTTCGATACGCGCATCGCCTCCGCCAGATAATGCTTTTTTTCGCCAGGCGCGCAATTCGAGAATACGGGGATCGTCTTCAGGCATACATTAATCCTTGTGCAAGCAGCATAATGATCAGCATATCATTATCATACTCATGACATTCCGACCATCATAGTGACATATATCCTGAAAGTTGATGCTATTCTACCCACATTGTAAAAATAATCACAAGTAAAACATCACTAATTAGGCTGCCTTGCTTCAACAAAATAACTCAGGCAGGCTTCATCGATCAAATTGGGGGTAATTTGAGGTGAAATATCCTCGTATAAACACAATGCATTGACAATTTTCAAAATATCTCGGGGGTGGACCGCTTGCATTGGGCGGTTTGCTTTGTAATACCAGTGATCAAGAAGATGCTTATATGCAGGCTCGGAGAAAGGGAGGCCGGCCTGAGAACAATTATTTATGAATATTTTTCGGTAAGCTGATTCGTCTGGACTGTTTACGGCAACCTTGATTTGAATTCGACGGTAAAATGACTCATCTGCAAGGCTGTGGGGGTTCAAATTGGTACTAAAAACCAAGAGTTCCCGAAAAGGAACAACGACGGTTTGACCGGTATGTAAACGAAGGTAATCAATTTGAGACTCCAGAGGAATTATCCAGCGATTCAATAATTCAACTGGACTTACCTGCTGCCGGCCAAAATCGTCGATCAGGAAAATACCTCCATTTGCTTTTAACTGCATTGGAGCTTCATAGATCTTCGCTACAGGATCATAGCGCAAATCGAGCGCCTCCATTTTGAGTTCTCCGCCAACCATGATGGATGGGCGCTCGAATAATTCCCAACGCCCATCGGCTTTTGGGATTGTCCTCGATGCTTTCAATTCAGGGGAGACGGCATTATGAACCAACCGATCATGAATCTGGATAATTTGACCACCAGCCGTAAGTGCATAAGGCAACCAAATTGGCTGAGTACCGCCGATTAGACGTGCGATCTTTTGAGCAATTGTGGTCTTTCCATTGCCAGAAGGACCGTAAAGAAAGAGCGAGGCTGCGGAATTAATGGCTGGACCAATCAGCCGGTGGAAATCTTCAGGTAAAACCAAATCTTCCAGAGCGCGCTTTACATCAGAAGGCGTTATATGCCGAGGCTGGTTGGTCTGAATTTCGATTGCGTTGATATATTGTTGAATAGGCACCGGGACTGGGCCAACGTATTGACTGCGCCCCAAAGCTTCACGAGCGCGCTCTTTGCCAGCATCTGTAAGTTTATAAACAAATGCATATTGGCCTTGAAGTTGGCTGGCTGAAGTCACTTCAACAAAATGCTCCTGACGGAGCCAATCCAAGACTTGCTGGATTGCACCAGGAATTTTTACAACCTGCAAAATTCTTCGGAAGGCAACGTTCCCTTCGTTGTGAAGCAGGCGCAGGATAATATCTATGACAATATTTTGGGGAATTTGAAGCTCTTCTAAAGAACGAGCTTCTGTAAGTATGGAAGCCAAAGCAGATTGAAATACTGACATTTGTTTCTACTCTGAAAAAGGGTTAATAATAGTATACACTGATTGATGAATAGAGTAGGTGGGGTGGGGGAGCCTTCAAACAATGAAATGAGTCTTTTTCTTAAATTTGATCTGACCAATTATTTTTACATGTAGATAACGAATATAAGCATAGAAATTAGATTTTCGAAAAAAAACAATAGAAGGGGAAGACGCCTTTTTATGCTTTTGATAAGTATCATTATCACAAGCATAAAAAGGCGTAGAACTTCACACCAACATGGTAATTTCTTGCCTTAAGCACCCTGGAATAAATGGATTGTGAAGATCTTCTAAAATTCTTTTATGAAACTTGTCTCTTTTGTTAATCTGCTTCTATAATCTTCTCTGTAACTAATTCTTTCGTGGATCATCCAACAAATCAATTTCATTCAGCTTTTCTGTCTACCTCTACCAGCAACCTATCCAAAATAGATTTTCGGTTTTATCGTTTTCATCATGAAAATGTTGCATGGTCTCAATTTTATATGTGAAATATATAACAATATATTATATAAATATAATATATTGTTATATTATTCGCAGTTTGGAAATTTGAGCATAGTATAATCAATTTATGTTAATTATAGATGCGGCTAACCATTACCTTGAAAGCGTGAAACTTTCTCGCAGTAAGAATACCGCGCGAACCTATAAGAATGGGATTTCATTTTTTATGGATGTGTTGAGAGATCATCAATTTTCCCCTGAAAGCACTCAAATAGAAAATATTGATGAAGCATCCATCTTGTGGTTGGCGGATGCCTTGAAAGATCACGCCCCTACTACAGAAAGATTATATATTACTTCAGCAATTGGCTTCTTCGAGCATTTGTTGGCAGAAAATATTGCCTCCCCGAACATGTTGAGGATCGAAAAACTTGTCAAAATGAATGCCCGTAAAGTAGGCCAACGGCTACCGCAATTTGAGCGTGAAGCAATCGAAAGTGTTTTAGATTATGCCAATCGTTTACACACAGTCGGTTACGCAACCGATGAGGAATATTTGCGCAATTTGAGAGACCGGGCATTCCTCATTATTTTGGCAGATACAGGCTTGCGTGTCCATGAAGCCTGTGGGCTGCGGAGAAATCAAATTGATTGGTCAGAAAGCCGCGCCCTGGTGACCGGGAAAGGCGACAAACAAGCTGTTGTTCGGTTTTCAACCCGCTCTTTGGAAGCATTAAAAGCCTATATTGCAGCCCGTGGAACGCTTGACGGTAAAAGCGGCAAGGCCCTGGGTTCCCTCCCCCTCTTTGCCCGCCATGACAAAGGGGCGGGGAAAAAAATCAAACCAATCACAACCACAACCGGTAGAAATATAGTTAACCAACGCGTGGCTGAAGCAATAGGCTCAAGTAAAGTTGGCTTAATTACTCCCCACTCTTTCCGTCACTATTTTGTAACTACAGTCTTAAGAGCCAGTGGGAATTTAAAGCTTGCTCAAGAACTTGCTCGCCACACCAATATTGCTGTCACTCAACGCTATGCTCACTTGAGCAACGATGAATTGGATAAAGGTTACCATGATATTTTCGAGAAGCCTGCATGATCTAAAATGGCCAAAATTGGTTATGTTATAATGGCGCAAGCGCCTGAAGCATGGCACACCAGAGGAGTTCTGCATGGAAGTCAATAAAACTGAATATAAACGGTGCGATTTGTTTACAGCAGAAGGGCGCATCGATAGTTTTACTGCGCCCAAATTGGCGGAATCGATCGACACAAGTGTGAAAAATGGACGATTTAACTTAGTATTGGATCTCTCCAAAGTTGAATATGTTTCATCCGCTGGCTTAAGAGTCATGATCGATGTTCAAAAAACTTGCAAACAAAACAACCGCGGCGAATTAGTGCTCGTCGGTGTGCCAAAACGAATTTATGAGACTCTCGAATTGGCTGGATTCATTCCCCTTTTTAAATTTTTTGATAGCATCACCTCAGCCGTGGCGAATTTTTGATCTTCGGCTAATAAGACATCCTGATTCGATACAACAAAAGCGATAACTAAGCTGACCGTTGTTGTACTCTGGATACGGAAACAGCAAAAGATATGGATTCAGCTTCATTCATCAAATCTCAATCCTTTCCGGCGGCTCTGAATAGCCTGGATGCGATCAATAAGCTGGTTTACGAAGCCTGCCAGGCGGCTGACCTGGATAACAATACAATTTACAAAGTGACTCTTTCCGTCAGCGAAGCCTGTACAAATATTATCGAACACGCCTACGGAGAATCATCCGAAGAAACTATCGATTGCACCTGCTGGGTATCTGCTGATGAAATAAATATCCTTCTGCACGATCATGGTAAGCCATTCGACCCATTAACTGTCCCCAAACCAGACATTCATGCAGAATTGGAAGAACGGTCCAAAGGCGGGTTAGGCTTATATTTTATCAATGAGCTCATGGATGAAGTGAGGTTTAAATCGACACCGAATGAAGGAAATTATTTATTATTAGTAAAACATAAGGACGACAACAGATGAGCAGCCGTCTTGGAAACTCAAAAGCTTCCCTGGATTGGAAGGAACTCGTCTTACTAGGAGAGAATCTACTGGCTGCTGCGCAATCCGACCAGAAAGCCATCTTACAGCAAACCGCTGAAATCATTCTGGACTGCAAGGTGGAACTTTACTTAAGTGAGAAGCCAATTCACAAAACAAGGAGCAAAAAAGCAGCCTCTAGTATGAAAGGCAAGGAAGAAATCCCTTCCTTGCTTCTTCTATCAATCGAAAAGCAGGCTGTGGTCGGAGAGAATTTAGCCGATTCACCATCAATACCAATAGTGATACGAAATAAGAACAAAAAAGGTGGGGGTAAAATCAATTTCTCCAAAGTAGCAGTTCCTCTTCAATTTCAAACAACTCTGCTGGGAGCAATTCAATTCAATCAAACTGATGGTAAGACATTTACTTTAGAAGAAATCGAATTTATGGAGAGCCTGGGCAGGCAGGCGGCTTTATCAATCCAATCCAGCCGTCAAATACAAATTGACAGAAGACAATTGGATTTATTCGCTTCGGTCAGTGAAGTGAGCAATGCTATCACTTCAATTCTTGACGAGGACGATCTTCTCAACCAGGTTGCGAATCTTATCTACGATCGATACAACGATGAACTGGTACAGCTTTACTCTGTGCATTCAGGAAGGGGAAAAATATTCTTTCGGGCAGGAAAATCTGCTAACGATTCTATGATCCATGATGCAGATTTTTCTTATGAATTAGCGGATAAACATGGGATCATTCCTTGGGTTGCACGGAACGGCAAAACATACCTGGCAAACGATTTATCCACCGATAAATTGTTCCGTCATCCAGACCCCACTATCATAGTTTCAAAATCCGAGATTGCCGTGCCTCTCAAGTTTGGAGGTCAAGTTTTAGGTATCCTGGATATTCAAAGCAGTGAAACAGGCGCATTTGGCGAGCGGGACCAACGATTATTGGAGGCCATCGGCGATTATATTGCAATCTCTATGCATAACGCCAGTCTGTACCGCTCAGAACAATGGCGCAGGCAGGTTGCCGAAAGCATGCGAGAAGTGGCGGGGTTATTGACAGCAAATGCTGATTTAAACCAGGTACTTCAGCATATCTTGCACGAACTTGAACAATCTCTACCTATTGATATCGCCGCTATCTGGTTCTTGGAACAACGCAACAATCGAGATAATTCGGCCAATAACAGCTTGCGACTGGCAGCTGTTCACCTTTCGGAAGCATTCGCAGAAGAAAACGCGAACAATGAAAATCGCTTCAATTCGGATGAAATTCTACAATATTGCCAGGAATCACAGTTGCCCAGTCTGTGGTTGATGGAAGCCCTCGATCAACCCGAGCCATTGATCCGTAAGAGTAAAGATCCATACGATCCTCTTGGAGCCATACTCGATTTCAATCCAGGCTATTCTGCTATCGCCGCTCCTTTGAGGCTAGGCAACGAGGTGATTGGTCTGCTGTCCCTTGCCCATCACACAAACGGCCGGTATGGTCATGAATCTCAAAATATGACTGCTACCTTCGCGAGCTATGCAGCGGTAGCAATTGAAAATACCCGGTTGTATGAAGCCGCTCATGATCAAGCCTGGATATCCACCATATTGCTCCAGGTAGCTGAGGCTACTCAGGCGCTAAATTCGCTTGACGAGCTATTAACCACAATGGCCCAATTAACGCCGACTTTGTTGGGAATGAATTCATGCAGTATATTCTTATGGGACAATTTCCGGGAGGTATTTATCCCTTCCAAGAGTTTTGGCCTGGAATCTGAACAAGAAAACCAATTTATGACCTGGTTGATTTCTTTGGGAGACATTCCAGTATTTGATCAGATGTATTTTTCAAAAATGCCAGTTTATTTTACAACCACTAAAGATACAGATCATCCTTTGGCAGAAGCTGTTTCTTCTGTGGCCTATTACCCTGACCAGTTAATTGTCTTATTTCCGATGGTCACTCGCGGTGATCTTGTCGGAGCATTTATGATCACCTACAGGCCCGGCGTAGATCCGGGCCAGACCAATCCAGGCCGGCTATCCAGAGAAATCGATTGGGAAGAAAAATATGCCATCATACAAGGTATAACCCAACAAACAGCTGTTGCCGTGGAAAACATGCAGCTCCTTCGAGCGCAACAGGAGGAAGCCTATGTCTCTGTCGCTTTGCTGCAGGTAGCACAGGCGGTTGTCAGCCTGACTGCCCTGGATCAAATTATTGAAACGATTGTACGTTTGACACCAATTTTGATTGGCGTCAAACGGTGCGCAATTTTTCTCTGGTACGAAGAGGATCACTGCTACCGCCTGGCAGATTCTTTTGGCTTATCCCGCGGGGATATCGAAGAAATGGGAGATGAATTTCTCGAATGCGAATTTCCTCTGCTCGATGAAATCCGCCAATCGAATAAACTGGCTATCCATCTGATCCAATATGAAACAGAAGGGCCACTAGCATGGCAGTTTATTCAATCAAAAGACTTCAATTTGTTTGGACCTGAAGTAGAGACAAATGCTGAGGAGCAAGATAAACCAATATCACTGGTTCCCGAACTTGAACATTCCTTTTTACACAGCTCCAAAAGCCTTATGTTTGGCTATCCCCTTTCTGTCAAAGGAAAGTTTATCGGGGTGATGCTAACACAAGAAACTGACCCTTCTGTTTCGAATTTACAAGGCCGTTCGAAACGTCATGAAATCTCGATCGGAATCACTCAACAAGTGGCAATGGCAGTTCAGAATGATCAATTGCAACGCGAAGTACTCGTCCGTGAGAGATTAGAACGTGAATTCCAACTCGCATTGGATATACAAAAAACGTTCTTACCTGGTCAATTGCCAACGATGAAAGGATGGGAACTGAATGCACTTTGGCGGCCAGCCAGAGAAGTCAGCGGTGATTTCTATGACATAATCGAGCTTTCGGATGGGCGTTTAGGGATCATCATTGCAGATGTGGCGGACAAAGGCATGCCCGCTGCTTTGTTCATGACCTTAATTCGCACATTGGCCAGGGCGGCTGCCCGGGAATTCGACTCACCTGCCCAAGTCTTAAGTCGCGTGAACGATCTGCTGATACCAGACACGAAAAACGGAATGTTTGTTACAGTTGCCTACCTGGTTCTTGACACCCATAACGGAACAGTCCATTATGCAAACGCCGGTCACAACCCCCCTTTGCTAGTTTGTGGAGAAGATCGTTCCTTCCGGAGACTAACAAGAACTGGCATGGCTCTGGGAATTGTTGAAGGCAGTCCAATCGAAGACAATTTTCTCGTAATAGAACCAGGGGATCTGATGCTGCTATATACCGATGGGGTAACGGAATCGTTTTCTCCTGAGGAGGTTATGTTCGGAGAGGCTAGTTTGATTGAGTTAGTAACACACCAGAACGAATCATCTGCATCTCAAATACTCGATTTAATTTTATCGACAGTGACAGACTTCATCGGTGGCACAAATTATTCTGATGATATCACGATGGTAGCCATTCGCCGTGAGCCTGATTGAAAAAACTGCGCAGCGAATCTTACGCGCCAGACTCTTTCTCTAGTTGAGCGCGGTAAGTGCTTAAATCCTCAACTATTTGAGGGTATTTCATATCTAAAGACGCCAGCTCTGAGCAAATTATCTTGCTGATCAGAAAATCACGATACCATTTATGGTTGGCAGGAATGAGGTACCAGGGTGCATAGGTTGTACTTGTCTTATTTAGAAGGTCCTCATACGCCGCCATATAATCATTCCATAGTTCTCGTTCTTTTAAGTCTCCAGCAGCAAATTTCCAATTCTTTGCCGGATCCTCTAATCGATCCAACAAGCGCTGTCGCTGTTCAGCCTTGCTAATGTGCAAGTAGAATTTCAATATGAGCGTGCCTTCATCCGCCAGGGTTTTCTCAAACGCATTGATATGATCGTAGCGCTTGCTCCAGATATTCTTTGGGACAAGGTTATGAACCCGAACAACCAGCACATCTTCGTAATGACTGCGGTTGAAGACAATCAGCTCACCTTTTCCTGGTGTTTGTTGGTGGACGCGCCATAGATAATCATGATCAGCCTCCGGCGCTGTTGGCACTTTAAAACTGACCACACGCACGCCTTGTGGGTTGGTTTCGCTGAATACTCGGCGGACAACGCCATCTTTCCCACCTGTATCCATTGCCTGGAGAATGACCAATACTTTGTGTTTTCGTTCTGCAGCAAGAAGCTGTTGGAGCAACCCTAATTGGACGCAGGCAGATTGAATTTCAGATTCAGCATCCTCTTTTGATCCTGAATAATGGCTGTGATCGTCAGGATTCCATTCGGACAGATCAATTTTATCGCCAGGTTTAACTCGGTAATGATCCATTGAAACCTCCAGTAGTTGTATAATCGGCCTGTGTTGAGTAGTCTATCACGAAATTGGCCTGTCTACAATTGGTTCTTGATTATCTTCACAACAGCTTTCTTATCAACTGGCTGTGAGGTAAAGGCATCGCTTCAACCTCTGCCACTAACCTCGTCATGGAAATATGCCGATCTACGTCTTATAGACCCGGTTGATACTAAGAATGATTCTGGTGACTTAGCTGCAGTGTATTTTCGCAGGTCTGAAAACAATTGCCAGATACGCCTGGATATATTCTCGATGCAGGTACAACCTGATTCAAAGGTCCTCGTTGCAATTGATTCCCAGCCAGGCGGCGCAAAGCAAATTCCAGGGTTGATTGGAGTTGACGCAGATTTTAACTGGGATTCTCTGATCGAAATAAATAAGGCCGACCAAATTTTTGTGATTAATTCTGATGGAGCGATTGAGAACAACCTCCGATTGTGGGCGATTCGCAATCGCCAGCAAGATAACCTGGTGTTGAGTTTCGCCTGCAGTCTTTTGCAACCTGCATATCCGCATAACAAGATTCAAGTTTTCTTGGTAAACGAATCTGCCTCTGCACCTGGACGTTCAATAGATAAATCTACTGCAGTAAATTGGGACAGCCCTCCCCCGCCACCGGTTCAAGTCCTTCTCTACTTTTATAACACCTTCGCAGGCTTGACTCCTGCGCAGGCATTGAAACATTGGGATGGTGCTCACACTGGGCCTGACAGCGCCAGACATGGACTCGTGCATTTGCTCAAAGCCGCTGAGGATCAGCGAATCCCAGTGTTGCTGGCGGATTTGGCTACTCCACAAAATTTGAGTGCATTAGATTACATGGGCCTTACAGCTTCGATCCGAAACTTAGAAGATCAAGGATTAGCGATTATTCCGGATGTTTCCACAATATCTCTTTCCAGCAATCCAACAATCCATTTACCAACCTGGGTCTATCAAGTGAACAGCGAATACAATAGAAATGTTCGAATGAGATTCAATCTTGGTGAAAGCGAAATATGGACTGCTCAAGAATGGCCGGGCTCTTTAAATTTTCCTAACGGCTACCAATTCATATTTCCACAAACCATTTCGAGCCAACTGGCTGCGAAAATCTGTAACTGGGGTTCCATTAAAGTATTTTGTTCGATCACAAATAAACCAAAAACCGAATTACCCCCTGATTTGGACTCCCAAGGATTAACGACGGATGTCAAACGCTTGCTGCTCTCCCAGGCGGGTAAAGGTGATCAACAATTTATCATTCTCGGCGGCGATTTCGGAGAAAGCGCCTGGGGAAATGTTGATGAGCCGCAGTTAGCATTTTCATATGTTAAGAATCATCCCTGGATTCGGTTTCTCGGATTATATGATCTACAAACTATGCCTGCGAGTTTCGATGACACTATAAGACTTCCGAATGTGCCTCAACAAGCAATTCCGATCACTTTCGAGAACGGACTGACATCTCAGGAATTGGTAGGCAAGATCATCGATGAAACACTCGCATCTAAAACTAATCCTTTATCTGATGCCGAGTGGCAGATGTTCTTCCAAATGCTGGACAGCCCAGATCCAAAACGTCATTTGCTGACCACATACAGTATGCGCGAAGTAGGATATTTATTCGCCGCCGCTCGTTGGGCGGAATCACCGCGTGAGATTACGAACTGCGATGAGGATATCGATTGGGATGGCATAGGAGATTGTATTCTGGCCTCTCAAAATATTTTTCTGGCTTTTCAAAATAAAGGGGGCTCCTTAGTGGTCGGTTTTATTAAAGAGAAAGATGGCTATCATCAATTTGCAGCACCCAGTTATCAGGTAGCGAACGGCCTCAGCGATGCGTTCCGATGGACACCCGAACAGGGAGTGTATGGCGATCCAGATGCACTTGGTGCATCAATTGTTGAACCGTCTTTCAAGAATATTCAATTCCAAAATAATTCGAAGCCAGGACAAATTTCGTTTGCCAACCCAGATGGGCGAATTCGAAAAGATTACATTTTGAAGCCAAATGGTGTAAGTATCAACTACATCTTACAAACGCCTCAAATTGTTCAAATTCAGCTCACAATCGATCCCTGGTTGCGATTTTCACCTGGATGGTCGAATCAATTTTATAGCCAGGGGCTTTCAAATCAACTCTTTATCAGACAAAATTCCATAGCCATTCAATTATCGTCAAACCTGGAATTGCAAAGCAATATATTTTCCACATCCCGCCAATATATGACCAACCCAGAAGATCCAAATTTTGATTATGGGTTGGGACATTATCAATTATTCCCCTACTCTCTAGTCACGGTCAATGGGCATGGAGAATTCTGGATTGACATAACCGTCGATGGGAATTAAAAATTTTAAGATTGTCCACCTTGACGGCGGTTATGATGTATAGTAAACTACAACCCGCTTGCGAAAAAGGACCCGTGGTGTAGCGGCCAAACATGCGGCCCTGTCAAGGCCGAGATCGCGGGTTCGAATCCCGTCGGGTCCGCCATAAAATTAAAAGACCTGGAAACCCGGGTCTTTTTTTCTAGATAAGGAGAAAATCATGTTTGGTAGATTAGGTGCACCGGAATTAATCATTATTTTCATAATCGTCGTGCTCCTGTTTGGCGTTGGACGGATTTCGAAAATCAGCGGTGAGCTTGGTTCAGCGATCCGAAATTTCCAAAAAGGTCTGCGTGGAGATGATGACGCCAAAAAAGATGATTCGGAAAAGAAAGAATAATTTAAACAACCTTCACTAATAAACCTTTTAGATAAGCGGATTCAGGATAGGCCAACGCAATCGGGTGGTCTTGAGCTTGGTGAAAATGCTCGACAATTTGTGCATGGACCCTGGCATCTACGGCTGCTCCAGCCACTATTTTCTGAAATAAAGCCTCATCAACTGCACCAGAACACGAAAAGGTTGCCAGCTTCCCGCCGGGACGCAATAACTTGAAAGCAAGAAGATTAATATCTTTATAGGCGCGCGCCGCCCGTTCAATTTGAGATGTGTGATAAGCAAATTTTGGTGGGTCTAAAATAATCAAATCGAACGAGCGATTTCGGTCGCGCAATTCTCTTAAGAACCGAAAAACATCGGCCTCCTTGAATTCCACAATTGAGGGGTCGAGATAATTCATACAAACGTGCTTTTGAGCTTGGGCTAAAGCATTGGCTGATGAATCAACTGCCAGCACAGACTGCGCCCCTCCCATAAGCAAATTTACCGTAAATCCGCCAGTATAACAAAAGCAATCCAATGCATCACAGCCGGAGGAATAACCTCGCATGATCAATCGGTTTTTGGATTGGTCGAGATAAAAACCAGTTTTTTGACCTGCAATGATATCGACCTCAAATTTTGCCCCATTTTCAAGAAATTCTACAGTGGATCGGCTGTTATCTCCCATGATCAAGCCACTGCGGTCCGTAAGGCCTTCAAGCCGCCGCGCTTCGATATCGGATCGTTCAAAAACCCTAGTCGCTCCTGTAAGCTCCATTGCTAGCTCAGCAATTGTTTGACGCCAATATTCGGCGCCTGCTGAAAGGAATTGTATTACCAGTGCATCTCCATAGCGGTCGATGATCAAACCCGGTATATTATCTGCTTCAGCATACACCAAACGAACCGCACAGCTGAGATCTGTATTTGCCCGTAAGGCAATAGCGGATGCTAAACGATCTCGGAAGAACATTCGATCGATCGATTCTTCCCTTTCCCAGCTCCAAACCCTGGCGCGAATTTTTGATAAATGGCTGTAAGCAGCCCATGCCAAGAAATCACCCGATGAATTTATTACACGAATTGTTTCTCCGTTTTCGGCCTGGCCATTGACAGAGCTAACTGCCCCGGAGTAAATCCAGGGATGAAAACGTTGAAGCGATTTCTCTTTACCTGGCAAGAGAATTAAATCAATCATTATTGCTGGATATTATCCCAACTGAGCGCCCGGCCTTTTCAATAATATTCATAGCATGCTCTATCTCTTCAGGTTCGTGGGCGGCGGTAACAGTGGCGCGCAACCGCGCCAGACCAACAGGTACAGCAGGTGAAACAACTGGAAGGACAAAGACATCATTTTTCTGGGCGTACTGAGTCACCTGGTAAGCAGTCTCATCCTCGCCACACAAAACTGGCACAATCGCAGTTTCGGTTAACATTGTATCAAAGCCGCGCTGTTTTAAACCGGAAATAAATAGATCTGCATTGTGGCGCAATTTTTGGATACGCCATGGCTCATCCAGAATCACCTGGAAAGCTTCGCATGCTGCTGCGGCCTGAGCGGGAGGCAATGCGGCTGAAAAAATATAAGCGCGGCTGGCATGGCGCAAATATTCAACCAGATCGCGATTGCCGGCCACATAGCCCCCAACAGAGGGAATAGTTTTGCTCAAGGTGCCCATTTTAATATCAACACTACCTTCTAAACCGAAATGCTCTTCAATACCTCGTCCGAACTTACCCAGTACACCAACCGAATGAGCCTCATCGATCATCAACCAGGCATTATATTTTCGGCACAACCCTACCATTTTGGGAAGGTCAATAATATCCCCATCCATACTAAACACTGCATCGGCGACCACCAATTTGGCGGATCCATCAGGAATTTGTTGAAGCCGGGTTTCAAGGGCTTCCATGTCATTATGGCGAAATCGCAAGAATTTTGCTCCTGACATTAAACATCCATCAACAATACTGGCATGATTTAATTTGTCAGAAAGAACGTAATCTTCTCGACCTACCATAGTTGATACAACTGTCAGGTTCGTGACATATCCTGAAGTAAATGTTACAGCGGCTTCGGTTTGTTTAAACTGGGCAATTCTTTCTTCCAACTGCCTGTGAATTGTCAAAGTGCCTGCAAGCGTCCTTACCCCGTGAGTACCTGTGCCAAATCTATCAATGGCCGCTTTAGCAGCGGCATTGATGCGTGGATGTCCCACCAGACCCAGGTAGCTATAAGAGGCAAACATTCCCATCTCACGGCCCTGAACTAACACCCTGGCCCCTCCACGTAATTCAGAGACTGCTTGATTGTAATAATACAAATCGGCTTCCTGCGCCTCCTGAACACGCTGGCTCATTGCCAGAATTCTACGGTATATAGCGTCATTGAAACTCTTCGATTCCATATTTCCTTAAGTCATTCCTTGGTTTCGGTTACCAAAGCACGCAATCTTGCCTCATCGACGACCGTAACTCCCAGCTCTCGCGCTTTATCTAATTTCGATCCCGCGCTCTCACCAACTACAAGGTATGTCGTCTTCTTACTGACAGAATCAGTTACCTTGCCACCAAAAGATTCGATAAATTCCTTGGCTTGTTCCCTGGAAAATCCTGGCAGTGTTCCAGTAATCACGAAAGTTTTACCTGTTAAGGTTTGTGGCACAACAGTTTGTGATGATCCACTCGAAACCGGCCACATCCCAACAGATTTTAATTTTATCAATAAATTTCGGTTGCCAGGCCGGCCAAACCAATCGATGATTGCTTGGGCGGTGTTAGGCCCCACATTCGGTATTCGCATCAATTCATCGAATGTCGCTTTGGAAAGGGAATCAAGGTCAGAATAGACTCTTGCCAGATCAATTGCCATAACCTCGCCAATGCCGTGAATGCCTAGCGCAGTAATCAGTCGAGAAAGAGGTTGCCGCCTGGCTAAATCTATTGCAGCAATCAGATTATCAGCTTTTTTATCTGCGAATCCTTCCAAGGCCAATAACTGCGCTCGGGTCAAAGCAAACAAATCTGCCACATCCCTCACGAGGCCGCTATCCACCAATTGCTCCACAATTTTTATACCCAACCCTGCTATATCCATGGCGCCTTTCGAAACAAAATGCTCCACATTACGGATTAACTGCGCTGGACAGGAAGCATTCACACAATACCAGGCAACCTCACCCTCGAAGTGCTCTAATGGCTGCTGGCAGTCAGGGCATTTTTCAGGAAGAACATACGGTAGCTCCAAGCCAGAACGAGCAGAGATAATTGGCCCAATCACATAAGGTATGACGTCACCCGCCCTTTTAATCAAAACGCGGTCACCAGGACGAATGTCCCTGTCGAAAATATAATCAAAATTATGCAAGGTAGCCTGCTTGACAATCACACCCCCAATTTCAACTGGATCTAAAACAGCATACGGCGTGATCACCCCTGTACGGCCGACATTAATGCGGATTTCCAATAAAGTTGTCGACACCTCGCGCGCCTGGAACTTCACCGCCAGTGCGCCGCGCGGATCTTTTCCGACAAAACCCAGATCTTTCGCCAGATCGAGCTGGTTTATTTTGATTACCGCACCGTCAGCTTCAAAAATCAATCGATCTCTTTGAGATTCCAATTGGTGATACGCTTTGATCGCTTGATTGATATCATTACACAATGAATAATCAGGAATTGGAAAGCCGAGCAGCTTGAGATAATCCAGGCAACCGGATTGCGACGCAGGCACTTCCCCACCTTCTGAGGTTACAATCGAATATACTAAAATGGTCAACGGCCTGAAAGCGGTCAGACTTGAATCAAGCTGACGTAACGCTCCAGCGGCTGTATTGCGTGGGTTTTGATAAGTTTTCTCCCCTGACTCCTGCAATCGTTTGTTCATTGCATCGAAATCATGAATACTAATAAAGGCTTCGCCTCGCACGACGAGCAGTTTTGGCACTTGACCGCCATTCGGTGAAACAGGTACTTTAAGGGGTAATGAACGAATTGTCTTCAGATTTGACGTAATATCTTCCCCAATCTCGCCATCGCCCCGCGTGGATCCCTGTGTAAAAATGCCATTTTCATACCGAAGTACCACAGTCAAACCATCAATTTTCGGTTCAACTGTAAAATTGGCGCGCTCCACACGGTCATCAAGTTTGGTTACGCGTTCAAACCACGCACGGATTCCATCTTCATCAAACACACTTGCCAGGCTGAGTATCGGAGAAGGATGCCTGGTTTTCGTGAATTTTTCCGAAATTCCCGAGCCAGTCCGATGAGTAGGTGAATCTAGACGTATCCAATCAGGATGGTCTTTTTCTATCCGCACCAATTCATTGTAAAGCTGATCATATTCATAATCGCTGATGATTGGATCATCCAACACGTGATAGCGATAACTATGATATTGAATCTGCTCAATTAATTCGCCCATTCGACTTAGTAACTCATTTGCAGAAAGGTTTTGATTCATGCAGAATATTATATCCTGAATAAACGAGTGTTCTTATATACATAAAAAAAAACCGCCGAGATATTTCTGCGGTTTTTTCGACAAAGTTGGTAAAGATGCGATTCGGTTAATCGCCTGTCAGGAAGGAAAAGATCACTTCGTCACTTCAATTAATGAATCTTTGAAAATGTTCAATGCCTCTTGAATTTGTGACTGCGTAACATTTAGAGGTGGAATCCATCGGACTGTATTGTCCCATGGCCCGCAGGTCAAAAGTAGGAGTTTTCGATCGAAACTCGAGTGTATCAATCCTTTTGCTAATCCTTTATCTGGTTTATTTGTTCCCGGATTTCTCAACTCACACCCTACCATTAGTCCTAACCCACGCACATCTGCAATGTTTGGAAATTCCTCCTGAAGATTCCTTAAACCGATCATTAACTCCTGGCCGCGTGTTCGACAATTTTGGAGCATATTTTCCTCGCGAATCGCCTGGATGGATGCAACGGCTGCGGCAGCAGCCACGGCATTTCCGCCATATGTTCCACCGTGGGAGCCGGGTATCCATTTTTTCATGATTTCCAGCCGGCTGAAAACACCTGAAATTGGCATGCCGGACGCCAGGCCTTTTGCTACGGTCATAATATCTGGAACGAGGTCATAATTCTCAAATGCAAACCACCTTCCGGTTCGCCCAAATCCGGATTGTATCTCATCGAGAATCAACAAGATGCCGTGATCGTCACATATTTTTCGTAAGCCTTTTAAAAAGCTTTTAGGAGGAGGCACATATCCACCTTCACCGAGAACTGTTTCAATCAGTAAAGCTGCAGTTTCCTGAGGGGCGGTTTGGGTGGCAAAAAGAAGTTCGAGTTCTTCCAGGCACCATTGACTGGTTTTTTCCTCATCCCAACCATAGCGGAATGCATATGGGTAAGGAGCTACCATTACACCGGGCATAAGAGGCTGGTAGCCGACGCGGTAAATCGTTTTCGATGTAGTTAATGACATTGTCCCAATCGTTCGACCATGAAAACTGCCCTGGAATACGACAATATTTGGCCTGCCCGTCGCCTGGCGGGCGAGCTTGATGGCGCCTTCAACAGCTTCTGCACCAGAATTGGTAAAGAAGAATCCATCTATTTCAGGAGGAACAATTGTCTTTAATTCCCGAATGAGGTTCAACATCGGTTCATGCATGACAATATTGGCTTGCCCATGCAATAGTTTGCCGGCTTGTTCCCGGATAGCTTCAACTACTTTTGGGTGGCAGTGGCCCGTATTCGTCACGCCAATTCCGCTCGTGAAATCCAAATAACCGGTGCCATCCTGATCGTAAAGGTAGGCACCTTCAGCCCTGGACACAATAATCGGCGTGTAATGCGTCCAAACGGGAGAGAGGTTTGGTATCACATCCTGGTAATCCATAGAACTCCTTTGAAATGTGAATTTTTCCATTTATGCTGGCAAATAATCGCCGGCCCAATCAATACCTAGCTCAATCATTTTCGATTTGGTTGGCAAACCCTGGTTGTTCCATCCAACGATAGAATAATATGTATCCAGGCTTTGTTCAAATTCATTCACATCAATTGCAAATCCTGCAGTCGGACCAGTTCCTTTGAGGGGCTTAAAGAATTTCTTAGGCAAATAATCTTGTTTGCGGTCGAATCCTTCACGAGCATTAAAAACCCTTAGCAGATTCAATCTTCGCTCGCCTACTTTCATTAGCTCGTAAAGACTAACTTGCCAGCCGGTGATCGCCTGAACAAGTTTAACAACATCCGTTGGACCATATAGAGTCCATGCAGGGCCCCAAACAAATTGACACAATTCAATCGTGTCCAGAATGGAGTAAAAAATTTGGGTATATGCAGCAAAACGAATTTTTTCCGAGGTGAGTGATCCGGCGGGCTGAGGATCTTTTAAGTCGAGTTCCGCGAGGCGGCCCAAATAGAGCGGGGACGCCATGCCATCTTCATACATCCAATCATGCTCACTGGATTGATGATCAGCGCCAAATGGATTTACTGCATAAATGACCCCCAATGTGCGTTTGGCCTGCGGCATATGCGCTGGCGCTTCCGATCCTTTGACTGTGATCAGGCAATCTTCTGCGCCTTGGCCCCATTCTTTGGCAGCCACTGCAGAGCCTTTTCCGAGCAAACGTCCCAGAGGAGTGCTGCCAGTGGCAATTTGCTGCAATGTCTCGAGCATGGCATCTGCATTGCCAAATCGCAGTTCAATTCCACCTGTGGTGGATGGGCTGATAATTTCTTTCTCAAAACACTCCATTGCGAAGGCGATCGTTGCGCCTGTTGCGATGGTATCCATACCATACATATTACATAATTGGTTTGCCATCGAGATAGCCGCCAGATCCTTAATACCACAATAAGACCCAAAAGTGCCTATTGTTTCGTATTCTGGGCCTCCATAGAAGGGATCGACTTTGTATGGTCCCTCCTTTATCTCGACGACCCGCTTGCAACGCACCACGCAGGCATAGCAAGTATCACGTTCTTTTAGAATAGTATCAGTCATCTTCTCCCCGCTGATATCTTCTGCATGTTCAAACTGGCCTTCAGAATAATTCCTGGTTGGCAATGTACCGTAAAGGTTTTGAGGCATGACCACGCTGGCCGTACCGTGTTTTGCCAGACCATCCATATCTGGATTATTTGGCATCATTCTCGGACCTTCTTTGTTGATGGAAGCCAAAAGGGCTGAGTCGGCAATTTGAATTTTCGCTTTGCCGCGAACTACAATTGCCTTGAGATTCTTGGAAGCCATGACAGCACCCATTCCGGTGCGCCCGTTCGTACGATTGGACATGTTCACAAGGCTGGAGAACAGGACGCCGTTTTCCGCCGCAATGCCGCACTGCATTATTTCGGCTTTATCATCACCAACTTCCTTCTTCAAAATTCGATCAACTTCGCCTGTGACTTTGCCCATCAAATGCGAGGCGTCATTGATTTTTGCTTCGCCATTTAAGATTGATAAGTACACTGGCCTGGATGATTTGCCCCGAATAACAATCCCATCAAAACCAGCAAATTTTAACTCTGCGGGAAAAAAACCTCCGGCCTGTGAATCGCCAATACCGCCGCTCAATGGAGATTTCGCATTCGCATTGATGCGACTTTGGCCTGAAATTGGCGCGCCGGTGGTTACACCTGTAAATAAAGTCAAGACATTATCCGGCCCCAATGGCTCTGCCCCAGCCGGCATATGTTTCAAGATATAATATAAACCCATCGCACTTCCACCCATATATTTGCGATAAAATGATTCAGCAGGTTCTTCAACGGTTACTAGGCCATTGGTTAAGTCTACATGTAAAACTCGTCCTGTAAAACCATTAGGCATGACAGCCCTTCCTTTCGTGTAGTTTGCACTGTGCGTAATTCAATTATGATTATACTATTTTAGATCTGTATTGCTCGATTTCGATCCACAATCACATTTCAATGATCTTGTAAGGAAAACCATAGTCAACCATTCGTTCCATGAAAGGTACTGGATCGAATGTTTCCGGTCCTAAACAACCTGATCCCTGCCAGATTCCATGCTCCAACAAATCCCAACCAATCACAGCATTAAATGCTGTTTGTGCTACTACTGCCTGGCAGCCCAAGCCTGCCATGATTTCTTGATTGTCAGCCACTTGATACATGTACACTTGCCGTGGTGCTCCATGTTTTTTACCTTTCACCCACAATCCGGCACAAGTTTTTCCGAACATTCGATCCCCAAGGTGTGCGGGATCAGGAAGACATGCCGCTACTACATCCCTGGGCGCAACCTGCACGCCTTTCACCGAAATTTTCTCTTTTTTATCGAGGCCAAGCATTTTTAAAGTTTTTAGGACAGAGATAAATTGATTTCCCAGACCGTATTTAAAAGTCACCCGACCAGTTTTTATCCAACGCGGCATTAGAACGACTTCTTCATGCTCCACATTCACACATTCAACTGGCCCAATACCTTCAGGAAAAAGAAACACCTCAGGCTCGGAGAAAGGTTCTGTTGTAAACCAACCTTTACCCGTTTCCCAAATTAAAGGTGGATTCAGGCACTCCTCGATTGTCGTCCAAATGGAAAAGTTCGGTGCAAATTCAAACCCTCGCACCTCAAGATTCGCTCCGTCGCGAACACCCATTTCGTCAATTTCATCGAAAAGGAAATCCTGCGCGTACCGAGCAAACACATCCACCATGCCCGGCTCAACGCCTAAACCTAATAATGCAAGTAAACCTTTGGCACGCCAGGCGTCTGATCGCTCAAATTGATAATCACCCAATTTGATCCCTGGCTTATGAAATGGGTCTGTTGGATGTGGTTCTGAAAGTGTCATTGCCATATCCATGTAACTGCACCCAGCATTATAGGCCGCGTCAAAAATTGGCACATTGAAAATCGGGTCAACGCTATTCATTATTAAATCGACTTGATATTTTTTCGCTAACCCTTCAATCATTGATTGATCGCTGGCGTCCAAAAATTCTACAGGGAAGCGTTCACCATCACCCAATTTTCCCTGGACTTCTCGAGCCCGCGCCAGATTGTAATCGGCTAAAACAAGTTTCTCCAACCAGGGTCTGCGACTCGCGATAACCGCGATTGCTTCACCAACCCCACCAACCCCAACTAACAATACTTTCATAAAATACTCCCTGCCAGCGGCTGGCTCAATAAAAGCCAACCGCTGGCGACTAATTGTTAATTACCTTTTACTTCTGTCCAAATCTTGTCATACAAAGGTGTTGCATCGCCAACATCATCGATACGATGACCCTTCTTGAGAATATCCGAAGGTGTGTTCGTGATTGGTGAATCAATATATTGCTTATACAAGTCTGGTTGGGCGGATTGGGCATAATCCAATGCTGCCTTATTGGGGTTGGTATAGGGAAATTCTTTCAGCATTAACCAGAAGAGGTCACCCTGCATTGTATAGTTTAACCAGGCATAGGCTGCATCCAGGTGAGAAGCCGATGCTGGTATTGCCCAGTTATCCTGCCAGATGATCGCTCCTTCAGATGGATAGACATACTTGATTGAAGGTTTCTCCCGTTGAGCTAACACCGCCTCGCCTGTCCAGGTCATCCCTAAATCAACATCACCGGCAATCAGAGCAGTTTTGGGACTGTCGCTGTCAAAGAGCTTGACATTCTTTACCAATTCCGCTAATTTCGTTTTTGCCTGGTCAAGTTGTGACGGATCCTTTGTGTTGACATCAAAACCCAGTGTAAGCAAGGTGAATCCAATAACAGCACGGGAGTCATCCAGGAAAACCATTTTCCCAGCATATTCTGGCTTCCAAAGATCTTGCCAGGAAGTTGGTGGGTTAGCCACTTTATCTGCGTTGTAAACAATCGCGTCAGTTCCTGCCTGGTAAGGCAGCGTATAATCATTACCAGGATCAAATGATAGATTCAGATAATTGGAATCGAAATTGCTCATTATTGGTAATTTGGTTTTGTCCAATTTCTGAATAAGGTTTTGGCGGATCATCAGGCTCACGATATAATCTGTGGGCTGCACGAGATCGTATGCGGAGCCGCCTGCAGATAACTTGGCATACATTTCTTCGTTGGCCGAATACTCATCCTTATTTACTTTGATTCCATAAATCGCCTCGAAGCAGTCGATCATATCCTGAGGGATATATTCAGTCCACACAAAGAGATTTAGTTCCTTTGAGGTGACTTCGAATTTGTTCTGGGGGACAGGACAATCAAAGCCTGATGATGATTTTTTACCCGAGGATGCTGGCTGTGCGGCCGCCGTGGTGGACGTAGGCTGGCTCGATTGGGTTGCTGGCGATGGGCTGGATGGTGAATTAGTCGCCTGGCTGCATGCACTGAGGAGCATGGCCAGCATTATTACCACCGAAAGCACTAGTTGAAATGGTTGTTTTTTCATATCTTCTCCTTTTTGGTTCACTTGTTATCATGGCATGAGATGCCATGTCCTCACAGATTATGTTTCACGACTCTGCAATCTTTGTAAGAACAAAACTGCAAGAAGGATGATTAAAATCCACACTGTAGAAAGAGCGTTAACCTGAGGTGTGATAATCCTTCTTAATAGACCATAAACATAGATGGGCAATGTGGTCGAACCAGGGCCGTTGGTAAAGAAAGTGATTACAAAATCATCCAAAGACAATGTAAAAGCCAACAAACCACCTGAGACAATCCCAGGCAGTAACATCGGCAAAGTCACCCGCCAGAAAGTTACCAACTCATTTGCGCCTAAATCCATTGCCGCTTCCTCGAAGGATTTATCAAAACCTTGCAAACGAGCCTGAACAACCAATGTGACAAAAGGTACGCTGAAAGATATATGTGAAACAATCACTGTGCCCAGTCCCAAAGCCAGCCGGCTGTCCCCAGTAAGGTTTAAACTCGAATTGAGAAAAGAAAACAATTGGCTGAACAAAACAAGTATCCCGATGCCCATAACAATCTCTGGGATCACGATAGGGATATAAAGGGCTACTTGAGAAAAGGACTTCAACCGAAAGTCATAACGCTGTAAA
Organism: Chloroflexota bacterium; assembly: GCA_029782365.1. GTDB lineage: Bacteria > Chloroflexota > Anaerolineae > Anaerolineales > UBA4823 > CAWBUW01. The sequence continues at coordinate 192,410 of JAKOUW010000096.1, read as the reverse complement.
GCCAGCGCCGCCAAAGTGCCCACAATCACCGAAGTAATCGTAGAAATAAATGCAATCGTGAGTGTATTTCCTGCAGCGCTCATTACTTCCTTGTTCTTCATTAAATCGCAGAACCAATGAAAAGGACCGCAGGGACTTTGTACAATGTTTCCATCAACCGTTTCAACAGGTCCGAATTTGGTGATAAAACCTTCAAACAAAACATTGGTGCGCGAAGCATTGAAAGAATATACCACCAGGACTACGATGGGAGCATAAAGGAAAATATACACCAGGATTGTAGCCAGCAAGATAAAAGGCGAACGGCGATGTGGATTCATACAGCAATGATCTCCTCGCCAAATCCAAATTTTCGTGTGTAAAAATACGTGACAATCAAAGTCAGTATCATTAAGATCAACGAAGCCGCAGAGCCGAATGTTGGATCGCGAGCACTCAGAAATTGGTTTTGAATTAAATTGCCTATCAAAATAACCTGGCGACCCCCAAGAATATCTGAAACGATGAATGTACCCATGACAGGAATAAAAACGAGAATTGTCCCGGCAACCATGCCGGGCATAGAGAGCGGTAGGGTTACGCGTAAGAATGTTCGAAATGGATTCGCACCCAGGTCAGCGGCCGCTTCATAAAGTGAATTCTCAATCTTTTCGAGGGAGGTGTAAATTGGTAATATCATGAAAGGTAAGAATTCGTAAACCATGCCAACCAACACCGCCCCAGGGGTATACAGCATATTTAGTGGCTCAAAAGGCAAGTGCAACAAAGCTGCGAACCATCCCAAAATGCCGTTGATCACGCCTTGCGTTCGCAGCATCATCATCCAGGCATACACCCGGATTACAAAATTCGTCCAGAGAGGTACCAAAACAAGGAATAGGAAAGTATTCCGACGTTTTGGCGAAGCCCGCGCAATAAAATAAGCCAAAGGATATGCAAGAAGAATGACCAGGACAGTCGTTTGCAGGGCGAGGACCAGGGATCGCCCACCAATTTCCAGGTAAAGTGTGTCAAAACAGGTTTGCGCGCCATTGGCACAGTCTGTACTGAAGCCTAACAACCGGGCATAATTTCGCAGGCTGAACGAGTATATGACACCGCCATCTGCATCTCGGGTTCCAAAACTAACTATTAAAGTCAAAATTAGAGGGATGATTAACAATCCAACCATGAAAATCAAGGTTGGAATAACCAACAAGGTTCCCTGTATACCTTTATTTTCCTGAAGTTTTCTCAGCATAGGAGCTCCTCAATAAAAAAACAAGTGAATTCAATTATTTTCGAGGATCAATGTATTTTCAGGAAACAGAACCACCCACACATTTTGGCCCTGATAGTAATATGCTTTTGGATCGAGGCTGGAAATTTTATTTTGATCCCAAACCTTCATGCGTAAACCATTCACATCAAGAAAGATGTGCGTGTCTGAGCCAATGTATGTGGTCGCGACTATTTTCCCTTCAAAGCAATTGTGATTAAGCACAGCATTTGGTGACAATCTGATTTTTTCTGGTCGAATTGATACAGTCGCTTCCTGTCCAGCGGTTAAATTGCTTGCATTGATACCGCTGATTTCTGCGTTTAATTGAGGAACAAATATGTTTGCCATTTGACCATCAACTGACATAATTTTGCCAGTGACGAAATTTGATTCACCAATAAAATCTGCAACAAATCGGCAGTTAGGACGCTCATAGATTTCAACTGCAGATGCCATTTGCAGAACTTTGCCGTGGCTCATAACGGCAATCCGATCAGACATCGTCAAGGCTTCTTCTTGATCGTGAGTGACATAAATGAAAGTGATTCCAACTTCTTGTTGGAGCGCTTTCAATTCAAGCTGCATTTCTTTGCGTAACTTCAAATCCAACGCGCCTAATGGCTCATCCAGAAGAAGAACAGAAGGCCTGTTCACTAACGCTCTGGCTAACGCCACGCGCTGCTGTTGTCCACCAGAAAGCTGCCGGGGTTTTCGCTTTTCCATACCGGTTAATTTAACCATTGCCAATGCTTCGCCGACCCGCCGGTCGATCTCAATTTTTGAAACCTTTTTCATTTCCAGGCCGAAGGCAATATTTTCTTGCACTGACATGTGTTGAAACAAGGCATAACTCTGGAACACAGTGTTAACTGGCCTGAGATAAGGAGGTTTTCTGCCCATCGGATTGTTTTCGATTAAAACCTCCCCTTCCGTTGGCCATTCAAACCCTGCAATCATCCGCAAAGATGTTGTTTTACCACAACCAGAGGAACCAAGCAACGAGAAAAATTCACCATTCTTGATTTGAAGGTTGACGTGATCAACAGCAGCTAATTCGACACCCTCAGGGGTATGGAAGCGCTTGACAACATCACGAAGTTCAACAGCATAATCACTCATCTATCTTCTCCTCACCAATTAAGCTATGCGAAAGTCTTCGAAATTTCATCCAGCGAATCAGCTAAACGATTCAATCCTTCATCCAACTCCTCGTAACCAATTACCAGAGGTGGCTCAATTCGGATGGTTTGAGCGCTCGTCAATGTGCCTGCAACCAAGACACCGCGTTTAAAAAGTCCAGAAGCAACTTTATAACCGATTTCAGGGTTCTGAAAATGCATACCTATTAAGAGACCTTTGCCCGTGACAGCTTTAATGATTTGTGGGTAATTGGTTTCAAAGGTCTTTAAATGCTTCATCACATAATCGCCTTTAGCTGCTGCCTGTTCCCAAAGACGATCGCGCAATGTTACATGAATTGCGGCGATGGCTGCGCTGCAAGCCAATGCACCTCCGCCAGTCGTTGTCGTGTGAATGAAAGGATTAGGGCTCATCATCACCTGCCAAATTTCTTCATTTGCGCAGAATGCGCTCACGGGCATGACGCCTCCTCCTAATGATTTCGCTACGGAAAGAATATCTGGGACGACATTCCAGTGATTTACACCCCACAATTTTCCCGTTCTACCCAGCCCGGTTTGCACTTCATCGGCAATGAGCAAGACGCCATAATGCCGGGTAACTTCACGAATGCGAGGCCAAAAGTCATCTGGAGGAACGATGGCACCAGCTTCTCCCTGGATAGGCTCAAATAACACAGCAGCGATATCGATGCCAACTTTTTGACAAATTTCAAGCTGGTGTTCGACCGCGTCAGCGTCTCCAAACGGAACATGATATACCGGTCCTCCATACAATGTGCCAACCGGAAGTCGGTAATCTGATTTTCCCATCATTGACAACGAACCCATGGTTTTCCCATGAAAAGCTTTTATGCCAGCGATAAAGCCATTTTTGTGAGTGTACATCTTTGCGAGTTTGATTGCGCCTTCGATCGATTCTGTTCCACTGGCGGCAAAAAAACTGTATTTCAAATCACCTGGAGTAATTTCGGCCATCAGGCGGGCCAATACTCCACGCAGGGGATCGATCAATTCCTGGCTTGGCATTGGCGAACGCTCCAATTGGGCGCTTACGGCGGCAACGACATCTGGATGAACCCATCCGAGGTCCATCATTCCGTATCCTCCCAGGAAATCGATATACTTACGACCTAAAACATCCTCAAAGATCGCTCCTTTACCCGTCCACTCCACCGCTGCCCAATCACCAGCTTCTGTAACAGACTTGCGGTAATCTAGCCAACCTCGATTGAAATGCTCGGCAAAGTTGGATTTGCTTTCATCGATTATCCACTTGGCTTCGTCAATCTGGACTTTTTTCTTTTGAATAATATTGAGCCACTTATTCGCATATTCCTCAGCACTTGATAGACTCTTCAACATGATATGTTCCTACATTGTATTCAAAATTTTCTAGACCATTCTCGCGGCCAGCGTTCTACAACCACTTTCTTTTGGGTGAAGAATTCAACCGCATCCATGCTCTGGCCATGTAAATCTCCAAAAAAGCTATCTTTCCAGCCACTGAACGGGAAGAAAGCCATCGGAGCAGCCACCCCAATATTAATGCCAACATTTCCAGCGTCAGCTTCATAACGGAATCTTCGAGCGGCATTACCACTACTGGTAAACAAGCTCGCCTGGTTGCCATATTGGCCTGAATTGACTAGCTCAATTGCCTGGTCGATCGATTGTACGTGCATTAAGCTCAAAACAGGGCCGAAGATTTCCGTTCTGGCGATCTCACTGGCAGGAGCGACATCCAGCAGAATTGTTGGGCGAACGAACGAACCTTTTTCGTAATTTTTTATCGTCACGCCGCGACCATCGACTGGAATGCCTGCTCCATCGGAAACGCCTGCAGAAATCAGACTTTCAATCTTCGTTTTACTCTGCGCTGAAATGACCGGACCCATTTGAACTCCTTGATCAAGACCATATCCAACGATACGGCTTGAAGCCGCTTCACAGATCGATTCGACAAATTCGGTACGGGCTTCACCCACAGTAATCGCTACCGATGTAGCCAGGCAGCGTTGACCTGCACAACCGAATGCACTGTCAGCAGTAATCCGAGTGGCCATCTCCATATCTGCATCTGGCAAGATGATGACGGGATTTTTCGCTCCGCCTTGCGCTTGCACACGCTTCCCATTTTGGGCGCCACGGGCATAAATGTATTTCGCAATTGGTGTCGAGCCGACAAATGAGATTGCACGGACATCCGGATGATCCAATAAAGCATCTACGGCATCCTTGGCGCCATTTATCAGGTTCACCACACCCGGTGGTAGATTTAACTGCTCGAGCAGGGAAAAAACCTTCTGCATAGTGAAAGGCACTTTTTCGGATGGCTTTACGATGTAGGTGTTGCCACATGCTAAGGCGTACGGCATGAACCAAAACGGAATCATCCCGGGAAAATTAAATGGCGCAATCGCAGCGCAAACACCTACCGGCTGGCGAAGCATGATTTCATCGATGCCAGGTGCAATATCCTCAGAAATGACCCCCTGGGACATTATCGGTATGCCACAGGCAACCTCGACATTTTCAATCGCCCGCCGCATTTCCGCTCTGGCTTCTTCATAGGTTTTGCCACATTCATTGGTAATAATCTTCGAAAGATCCTCGAGGTTGTTTTCTAATAGGAATTTCAACTTGAATAAAAACTGGACTCGTTCTTGGGCTGGAATCCTGCGCCAGACAGGAAGAGCATCCTTAGCCGCCTTAACAGCTCTTTCGACCTCTTCCTTGGAGGAAAGAGGGGTTTTCCCAATTCTTTCCCCTGATGCCGGATTAATCACATCGACAAAGTCACTCGACGCTGATTCAACCCATTGATTGGCGATGTAATTGAACAATTTCATTTCACTCATTTTTGTTTCCTTTTATTTTTCAAGGACAACGGCCTCAGCGTCGGTAATTGCCAAAGCACCTTCGATGATGGACAACCCTTCATCAAGCTGATCCGCCGTAATGCACAATGGAGGAACGACAAAGACAATATTATTGAAGATAAAAGTAAATAACCCGTGTTCGCGTAAGTATTTACCAAATTCAGCCATCGGCATGGGTTCTTTAGTTTCTCGACTTTTTACCACCTCAATTGCCGAAAATAAGCCTATATAGCGAACATCACCGATGCTCGGGTGAGATTGTTTCATACCTTCAAGTCGTTGCCCAAGATATTTTCCCACTTTACGAGCATTTTCAAGTAATCCATCTTCTTCATAAACTTCCATTGTAGCTACGGCCGCGGCCAGGCATAAGGGATGAGCGCTGTATGTTAAGCCGCAGTACAAATATTTGTCCTCAAAAAAATCGGCGATTTTTTCGGAGACAATCACCGCTCCCAAAGGCGTATATCCCGAGGTGATACCTTTGGCTGTTGTGATGATATCTGGCACAACATTCCAATTGTTCACCGCGAACCACTCACCAGTTCGGCCCCAACCGCTCATGACTTCATCACTGATCAACAGGATGCCATATTTATTACAAATTTCCCGAATGCGCGGCCAATAATCATCGGGAGGCACAATCAACCCATTCGATCCCGTGACACCTTCCATAATAATTGCCGCTATCGTTTGTGGCCCTTCGTATTGAATAACTTCTTCAACATGCTTGATACATTCGCGGTGACACGTCTCCCGTGTCCAACCAAAAGGACAACGGTAGCAATGAGGATCAAGAAAATGAACCGCCCCGGGCATTGCTGGTTCAACGGCTAACCTGCGATAATCGCCAGTTAATGCAATCGCACCAAAAGTTGCACCGTGGTAAGACCGATAACGAGATAGGATCTTATGGCGACCTGTATAAAATCGAGCGATTTTAATCGCATTTTCGTTTGCTTCTGCACCACCCAGGCAGAAAAAAGTTTTTTTGAGATTGCCTGGGGTTATTTCGGCAATTTTTTTGCCAGCCATTGCACGCGGTTCAGTGGCCATTCCGGGATGAGCAAATGCCAGCTTTTCAGCCTGTTCCTGGATGGCACGGATCACTTTTGGATGGTGATGGCCGATATTGACATTCATTAATTGGGACGAAAAATCAAAATACCGTTTCCCGTCAGAATCCCAAAAAAATATCCCTTCGGATTTAACCATTGGGATCGGGTTTACTGCGCCTTGAACTGACCAGGAGAAAAAAGTATATTCTTTACTGAGATCAACAATTTCTTTAGTTTCCATTTTCAATCCTATTTCAGAACAGCTTTCACAGCATCATGCATCGCATCAAGTGTACAATCGATATCATTTTCGCTGTGCGAAAAACACAAGAACCATGGTTCGCGAGGATCATGGTCTGGCATTACGCCGCGCTCGATGAGCTCATCAATAATTTTAAGATAGAGTTCCTTATCGGTTTTATTCCAAGAGCGCTGGTCGGTAATGCTTTCTTTTCCAATTGCATATGAGAACATAGCCGGATAACCATTAAAAATGATTGGGATGCCTGCCTCGTCAAAAATTTTTTTGATGCCAGACATCAATCTTTCGCCCCGGCGAGCAATCGTATCCAGAATGGGTTGTGTTTGCAAAAGTGTGAGGGTAGCATAAGCAGCGGCGATGCCTGGTTTGTTGTTTGTATAAGTCCCGCCTTGTGCGACACCATGACCAATGATAGACATGATTTCTCGTTTTCCTCCGAATGCGGCTACCGGGTAACCATTTCCCAAGGCTTTGGCATATGTTGCAAGATCTGGTTTAAGATTGTAATATTCTTGAGCGCCGCCGTTCGCAATGCGAAAACCTGTTTTAACTTCATCTAAGATCATAACCATTCCGTATTCATCACATTTCTGGCGAATCATTTCGAGAAAACCAGGCTGAGGTAAAATTGCAGCGCAGTTCCCCATACAAGGCTCAACAATCACTGCGGCAACCTGATATCCTTCACGACGAATTGCTTTCTCAAATATTTCAAATTCATTGAAAGGCAGCGTTATGGTTAATTCTTGCAATTTCCGAGGGATGCCAGAACTGGAAGGAATTGGGATCGGGCTATTTGGGTTACCATAAGCTTCTGTTGGTGCATATGTGGACCACAGAGCATGATCATGAAATCCATGGTACATCCCTTCAAATTTTATAATTTTTTCTCGACCTGTGTAAGCTCTCGCTACCCGAATTGCATGCATCGTAGCTTCGGTGCCTGAACAAGCCATGCGCACCATATCTATACCTGGGCACATCGCAATCATTTTCTCAGCCACTTCAATTTCAAGTTCTCCAGTCATCGCAAACAACACACCTTTATCGATTTCCTTGTGAACTTCCGCGTCTACTTCGGTATATGAATGACCTAAAATGATAGGACCAAACGCCATCCGGTAATCAATAAACCGATTGCCATCGACATCCCACAAATATCCGCCTTTTGCCTTGGCGACATACGGCGTGATATCATCGCCCCAAAACCGAAAATTTGAGTTGACCCCTAATGGTAAGACTTTTTTCGCTCTTTGCTGTAGAGCCCGGCTTTTTTCAAAAGGAATTTGCATGAGGATCTCCTGAGAATACTTACATAAAAAATATCAGAATTCTTAATAATGTCGGTTTTTTACGAAAATTCAAATATTGCTTTCCGTTTCGGAATTATTTCCCCATGATATACAGAAACTCGGAAATCGTCAAGAGTTTTATGGAACAGGTGGTTTGATTTTCGTATTCGCCAATGCTATATATACAGTTTTTTCTCTTCAATGACTGAAAGAACCTCCCTGGGAAGGTAATAACGGAAAGCTTTTCGCTCGTGAATCAGTTGGCGAATCCGTGAGGAGGAGATATCGAGCAATGGCGCATGAATCCATTGGATTTTGGATGATATGCCAGGCAGATTATTCTCCAGATTGTCCATAAGAATTGTTTCTCCTGGACGCAGCATCACACCTAAATTGTCCAATTGCTTGATGAAGAGGCGCGGTTCGTGCCAGGTGAATAAATTTCGTAAAGAATCTCCTCCGATCAAATAAATCAATTCAAAACGACTGCCATACTGCTGTCGAAGTAATCGAACAGTATCAACGGCGTAATGCGGCCCAGGTCGATCGATTTCTATTGTTGAAAACTCAAATATAGGATTTCCAAAAATCGCCGCCAGCACCATTTCTTTACGTGCTGCGAGCGAGGTGATGTTTTGGTCATGCTTATGGGGAGGCGCAGGCGTTAAAACCCAGAGAACTTTCGATAAAGAAAGTTGATCGGCTGCCTCGGCAGCCAGTATCAAATGTCCAATGTGTGGTGGATCGAAAGTTCCACCAAAAATTCCTAGTCGCTCCATTCCAATTCGAAATCGCCAATAAATACAGTATCGCCCTCTTCCACCCCAGCCTTACGCAATGCCTCATCGATACCAAGTGTCTGCAAAATCCTTTGAAATCGTCGAATGGAGGCATCCTCCTCCCAATAGGTCATTTGAGCGGCTCTCTCAATCGCAACGCCTTTAACATGCCAACCATCAGCATCCTGTCTGATCAAAAAATGATTTGGATCTGTCTCTAACCGATACACCGGAACAGATTGTATTTGTTCTAAGGGTGGCGTTTCAGCCAGGCGTTGGTAAGCTCTCCACAGCAATTCTTGGATACCCTCTCCGGTTATTGCAGAGATGGCAAATAAGTTCTCGGGAGCCACTTTACCACGCTTTTTTAGCATTTTCTGAATTTCAGGCCAACGATCCCTAACTTCAGGGAGGTCAATTTTATTAAGCGCCACTACCTGTGGTTTGTTGATCAAATTCTCATCGAACAATGCCAGTTCAGTGTTGATTTGGGCAAAATCGATAATCGGATCTGGGTTCGCGCCATCCAGTAAATGTATCAACACACGTGTTCGTTGAATATGACGCAAGAAATCGAATCCTAAACCAACACCTTCATGTGCTCCCTCTATTAACCCGGGAATATCAGCAATGACTAAGCTGGTTTCAGAATCCAAATCGGCTACACCCAGGTTAGGTTCGATAGTAGTGAAAGGATACGGAGCGATTTTAGGTTTCGCGTTTGTATAGATACTGAGGAGTGTGGATTTTCCCGCATTTGGAACACCCACAATGCCGATATCTGCAATTAATTTAAGCTCTAAACGGAGCTCCCGTGATTGGGCTGGCTCCCCTTTTTCAGCATGCCTTGGCGCTTGATCGCGCGAGTTGGCAAACCTGGCGTTTCCCCTTCCACCACGCCCACCTACAGCGACAATAAGGCGCTGGTCCGGCTGAGTTAAATCCCCTAATAATTCTCCACTTTTTTTATCGAAAATCAAAGTACCGGGAGGGACATTGATAACCAAGTCTTGACCCGACCGTCCGGTCATATTGGATTTTGCGCCGTTATTTCCGTTTTCTGCTTGATAATTCGATTGGTGGCGAAAACTAGATAAAGTATTCAGTATTTGCGATACTTCAATGATCACGTCTCCCCCTCGACCGCCATCGCCACCGTCCGGCCCACCACGTGGTTCAAATTTTTCTCTGCGGAAATGGATTACCCCGTTGCCGCCTGCTCCTGATTTTACTTTGATGTCTACTTGATCGATGAACATACTACCATTAGCCCAATTTCTCAATTAATTTCATGGTTGCGACAAGATTATACATTATAATTCTGCCACATGAGCCCAATTGCTCTATCAGGGGATATCTATGAATAATTCGAGTTCTATTGCTTCATTAGTAGAGCTCTTAGAGCACATTTTTGAAGATTTAGGGGTGGTCATTTCATCCAATCAGGTCGATGCCATTGCAATGCTAGCTTACAACGCAATGAATGCTCATACGCGTCTTTATCACAATCTCGATCATGTTTTTAATTTTACTGATCCAGATGACCCAATCGTTCATCTTGCGGCTGTTTTTCACGACATTATCTATTATCAGGTAGACAAAGGAGTCTATCATGACCTGGAGCCGCTCATTTATTCGTTTATCCGACAGAAAGAAGGGCGATTTTTCCTGTCTGACCATCCATTTTTTAAAGAAACGCTTGGGAGAGATGTCTTATTCATGTTTAATTTTCAAATAGGAGAAAGATTAACAATCTCAAGTGGGCTGAACGAATTTCTCAGCACACTCGTTATGATCAATGTTTTGAAGAATTTAGTCGATGAACAGGTTTTATTTAAAACAGCCATATGCATAGAAGCCACGATACCTTTTCGAGGTCTTGATGAACGAGGCAAAACCCATTTTGAAGTTCTCGAGGAACGGCTGACTGCTATCTGCACAACACACCATATAAATTGTACAGATTATGATATTGATTCGATATTAAGAAGAGCAGTCTTATTTTCGAACAAAGATGTAGAAACTTTTGCTGAAGAAAATTGTGCACGGTTTCTAGATTCAACCTGGAAATTACTACCTGAATCAAATATTTCGCTCCGATTTCGAGGAATTTATACAGTTCGCGAATATCGGCTTGCTCTTCAAAACATGGAAAATTTCTTGTCAAGCTTAAAGGCAGAAACAATCTTCTCCAGATATCATGATACGCCAGGTGCCAGGGAATATGACAAAATGGTAATGCAGGCTCAAATCAATATATCCACGGCTGTTTTATACCTGCGCATAAAATTAATAGCCAGCGCGATTCTTGAAGCACTGGCCGAATATTCTGGTGGTGATGCTCCCCTCTCCCTATTTGTCGGTGACTTACCAAAACCGGCCGAGAATTTTCGACGGATTGAGGATTTCTTACCTGTTTTACCTAAACCAGAATTTTCTGGGATTGTCGCTGAACAAGTCTTCCAACTTTTAGAGACGGGACGGTCGAGTGAGACATTGTTTGATTCAAAGCATTCGCCTTTATCATTGTATGTTTATAAACAAATCTCTTTAGAAGATGCTCAGAAATTATTTACGAGTTCGATGGAATTATTTAGAGATCGAATATCTGCGACCGAATTTTTAAAAATAATTCCGGAATCCCTACTTCACCCAATTATCCTGGCTTGTTCCCAAATGGCATACACAAGGAGAGCTGCTCTACTTTCTCTTCTAGAGAGGCTCCAAGCTGGCTAGATGAAGGCTAAATAAGCTTAAGGCAAGACTGCTGAAGAGCCGCTGTCGATTGTTTTTAGCTCAAAATATGCCTGCAGAACCCGACGGACAATCGGCCCAGCTACGGTAGAACCTTCACGCCCATTGTATACGAAAGCAACAACAGCTATTTCGGGATCATTATAAGGAGCAAAGGCAACCGTCCAGGCATGGGTCGGCCAATTGCCAGGTTTACATAGATCCTTTTGTTGAGCATATTTGTCACAATATTCGGCAGTGCCAGTTTTTCCGGCAGCTGCGATATTTACATCTTGAAAAATTGCCTTGAGTGTGCCCTCGACAACGGCCTGGCGCATGCCTTGTTTAACGATATCAAATACCCAGGGCTGAACTGTTTTCTTTTCCCCAGTAGGTTGGCAGCCGCGGATCGAATTTTGGGCATAAATATCGATTACGGGATCCTTTGTCAGGTCCCATCGCAATTTTGGTGTAAACGGTTGGATCACATTACCGTCTCCATCTAAAACTTCCTTCAGCAAAGTCGGTTCCATCAATTTGCCATTATTTGCGATTGTAGCGGCTGACATCAAAACCTGCAATGGAGTGGCTAATGCATAACCCTGCCCGACACTCATGATATAGGTATCACCAATTGTCCAGCTTTGCCCTTGGTTCAAACGTTTCCAATCTGGATCAGGGATTAAACCATTTGCAGTTTCTGGAAGTTCGATGCCAGGCTGTGTGCCATAACCTAAAGCTCTCGCATAAGTACCCAACCTGCAAATGCCCAATCCAGGATTAATTTCATCCTGGTAACCACCGCCAAGTTTATAAAAGCAGACATTACTTGAATTTGCGATACAACCAACGATGTTTAATTGCTTGAAGCCCTCAATGCCTAGAGTTTTATAAACCCAATCTACAAATTCGCGTGAAGTATTGGGGGCATTTACAAAGAAACTTTTTTCTTGGATAACCAATTTACCAGGGGTTTTTATAATTTGATCCGGTGTGACCACCCCTTCGTTCAAAGCGCCTGTTGCAGTTACAAGCTTAAAAACAGATCCAGCAGGTAATTCTGCGTACACCGCATGATTTCTTAATGGCTCAGTACTGTCCTGCAATAATTGTTTATAATAATATGGCGGAATAATGCGAGTTAAACGATTATTTTCATAAGATGGATAGGACACCAAGGCGAGGATCTCGCCAGTTTTTGGATTTATCGCAGCAACGACACCGCTCGTCATTGATAAAGAGCCTATAAATTGGTTCCAGGTATCCAATTCATCTTTGAGGATAGCTGTTGCCGCTTCTTGTAAGCGAGTATCTATGGTGAGCCGTAAATTCTTCCCGGGAATGGGCTGCACAGGTGGTTCGATATCCTGCAATTGTTGACCTGCAACATCACGCACCAGAACGCGTTTTCCATTTGTCCCCCCTAATTCGGTTTGAAATGAATATTCAATTCCAGCGTAACCTACTTTGTCGCGGTTGGACAGAAAACCCAACCCTTCATAATAATCTTTTGAAATATCTGGAATTGGGCCTAAGAAACCAATGATGTCTGATGTTAATACACCGGTCGGATAATCTCGTAAGGGAACCGTTTCGACACTTACTCCCGGCCAACGGCCCTTATTCTCTTCGACGATTAGCGCCTGTTCTCTGGTAACGTTACAAACGACGCGCACGGGTTGATAAGGCTCAGAGGTTGCACCATACTCAACTATTTGAGCAATACCATGGTCGGAAATGCAAGGAACAAATGGATTTTCTGGGGTTATTTCGCCCTTGTTCACAGGCACGCCGGTTAATTCAGATAAACCCTGGATAATATTACTTACAGCACCAGCATCATCAGGCATGTATGCCTGGGTAATGACGATATTATAAGAGGGAACATTCCTGGCAAGAACAACGCCATTTCGATCATAAATTATGCCTCGTTGAGCAGGCAAATTGACAGTGATTGTGCGGTTGTTTTCAGATTGGCCTAAAAATTGAACATAATCCAAAATTTGTAAGCCGTACAAACGTACAATGTAAACTGCAAACAAGATGAATACAATCAGGATAAACATCAATATCCGCGAGTTGTCGAGGGTATTCTGAATGGTAGAAGAGTTCTTCATACTTCAATCTTTTCTGGATATAACCAATTCACCAAATCTCGGATGAACGCATAAACAGGAACGGCTAGAATAATGTTTAACAACATGCTTGGCAAAGTCACCAGGTTGAATACAGTTGGCAATGAAAAGAAAGTACCCTGTAAGGCAATCGCAAAGACAGAAATGGCTTGAACAATAAGGGTACCTAATAACGCTAACGCTAACATGGTAAGGAACCTGGCTTTCCAAAACCGTTGTCTCATAATTAAGGAGAGAAGAAATATCAATAAGTAAGCGACGGGAAGAGCGCCCAATGTTAAAGCTGAAAGCAAAGAAACATAGAAACTTGCTAAGCAAACCCAAATCCAGGCTGAACGCACATGAGGTTGAATAACCCAGGCGATTAATAATAACATCTCCAAATCAGCCAATCCATTGATTAGAGGTAGCCGGCTGATTATTGCTGACTGCAAAATGGCAGCCGCCCCTAAAACAACGACGCCTAGAATAGTTTCGATCAATTAAACCTCTACGGATTTGTGGAACCCGGAATTAATGATTGAATATCTATTGGTTGGAAATTTACGATTATAAGTACGATTTCGAGATGTCGAAAATCAACTGCAGGCTGGACAGAAGCAGTTTGAAATAAATCGAAATCGCGTTTGCTGACACTGGTTACCTGCCCAATTACCAAATTTTTTGGATAATTTCCGCCCAATCCAGATGTAACCACCAACTCACCTGGTTGCACATTGACGCTCTGGGGAATACGATCTAATGTAATATCTCCATTCAACTGGCCTAAAATAATAGCCTCGTCATTAACCTTTTGCAGGTGAACATTAACTGCAGAAGAAGCATCCGTTATTAACTGAACGCGCGACGCTTTTGGCGCAACGGCAGCAATCTGGCCAACAAGACCCTGGTTGGTGACAACAGGCATTCCACTTCGAATTCCATCATCCGATCCTCTGTTGACAATGACATAGCGCAAAAAAGGATTCGAGTCAAAACCTATCACAGATGCAGCAACATATTGACTGTCGAACCTTGTCCGTGCGTAATCAACTAATGTGGATAACACCTGGGCCTCGGTGACCTGCTGTTGCAAATCGATAATTTGGAATTTTAAACTAGAGTTTTCAGATTCAAGTTCTGCGACGCGCTGCTGAAGCCTGGCCAGATCCTCGGGAGCGTTTAAGAATGTACGTATGGCAAGAAATCGGTCAGAAACCCAGGTTTGCACTTGCACAACAGGAGCCATTACATACCTGCTAGTCTCACCTAAATATCCACTCAATGCTAAGAATATTACACCTATCGTGATGATCACAATCACGATCGTTTGTATTGAAGAACGTGAAGGCATTTTCATAAATACAGCCTCACCGAGTAATAACGATCAACTCGGCAATGGGAGGATTATCGATCATTTCCTCCCGATCGTGCGTTCAGGATCAATTAACAGGTGTTTTAATTTTTCGTAATCTTCCAATATCATGCCAGCGCCGCGAGCCACACAGCTCATCGGGTCATCTGCTGCCCAAACGCGTATTTTTAATTCATCCTGCAAACGTTTGTCTAATCCTTGAATTAGTGCGCCGCCACCCGACAGACAAATACCTGTATCCATTAAATCTGCGACGATCTCGGGAGGTGTTTCATCCAGGGCGTCTTTTACTGTATCGACAATTGTATCAATCGATGCAGCCATTGCCTCTCGAATTTCAACTGAGGAAACTTCGATGCTCTCAGGAAGTCCAGTCACGAGATTTCTGCCACGCACAGCCATTGTTTTTTCTTCAGGCAAGTGATAGGCCGAACCAATTGTCATCTTTACTTTTTCGCCTATCCGCTCACCAATCAACAAATTGTACTTATTGCGCATGTATTGGATTATATCTTGATCTAGCTCGTCACCAGCCACGCGCAGCGATCTGGACACAACGATTCCGCCCATTGAAAGAACTGCAACCTCCGATGTGCCGCCACCGATATCAACAATCATCGAGCCACGAATTTCTGCTACGGGTAAACCTGCCCCTAACGCGGCAGCTTTCGGCTCTTCAATCAACCCCACCTCTCTGGCGCCAGCACTCATTGCGGCATCATAGACAGCTCGCATTTCCACATCGGTTGCACCGGATGGAATGCCCACCACAACTCTCGGCCTAGGAACGGGAACCAGGGTTTGCCTGTGTGCTTTGTAGATAAAATATTCCAACATCTTCTGAGTTATTTCAAATTCAGAGATAACGCCATCGCGCAATGGTCGAATCGCGACAATATTTGCCGGCGTCCGGCCAACCATTTCCTTAGCTTCAGCACCAATGGCGTAAGGTTCCTTCGTTTTCTTATCTATTGCTACCCAGGAAGGTTCGTTTAAGACTATTCCTTTACCCCGAACATTTACCAGAGTGTTTGCAGTGCCTAAATCTATTCCGATGTCGAGTGAAAAGAACCCCAATAGCCAATTGAGAGGGTTGAATGCCAAAATTTACTCCTAACCAAGCAGTGCTCAAAACCAAACTCTGGATATTATACCAAGATTATTAACCCTCCTGGCTAGAAGGGCCGGATTTTTGACTTCTAAAGACCAACATGACCAAATGAAACCCTTTTTAAATCATCAATGGGCGATAAAACTATCGCCCATTGACCGATGGATTTTTTTATTCACCCCGAATAAATGCTTCTGCCATTTCGCGGGCAATATCGTCTTTAAATTGCTTGGGAGGAGTCTTAAAGAAATAAGAAGAAGGCCCAATAACTGGTCCTCCAATGCCTCGATCTAATGCCAGCTTGGCACAGCGCACAGCATCTATGATAACCCCAGCCGAATTTGGAGAATCCCAGACTTCCAATTTTGTTTCCAGGTTGAGTGGCACATCACCAAAAGTTGTCCCTTCCATGCGAATATAGCACCACTTACGATCAGTCAACCAGGGAACATAATCGCTAGGACCAACATGGACATCCGTTTCAGGTAGCGTGTAAGGCAGCATACTTGTCACAGCTCCTGTTTTCGAAATCTTCTTGGATTCGAGCCTTTCGCGTTCCAGCATATTCATGAAATCAGTGTTACCGCCAAAATTCAATTGATACGTGCGGTCGAGACGAACACCGCGATCTACAAAAAGGCTTGCTAAAACACGATGCAATATAGTTGCTCCTACCTGGCTCTTGATATCATCTCCTAAAATTGGCAGTTTTTTCTCGCGAAATCGAGTCGACCAATAATCAGAACTTGAAATGAAAACAGGAATTGCATTAACAAAAGCGCAACCCGCTTCAAGCACCTGTTCCACATACCATTTTGTTGCCATTTCTGAACCAACAGGCAGGTAATTTACAACGACATCCGTTTTGGTATTTTTTAGAGTGCCAATAATATCTGCAGTTGGACCAGGCGCTTTCTTCAGTATTTGCGACAGGTATTTTCCAAGACCATCATGTGTCATGCCGCGTACGACGGGCACATCTTGAAAAGGAACATCTGTAAATTTAAATGTGTTATTTGGATAAGCGAAAATTGCTTCGGATAAATCCTTGCCAACTTTGGTATCAACGATATCAATCGCTGCGCTAAATTCGATATCACGAATATGGTACCCCCCCAAATTCACATGCATCAAACCCGGAACCCGATCCTCATCCTTCGCATTTTTATAATATTCAATGCCCTGGACCAATGATGAAGCACAATTACCTACACCGATAATTGCGACTCGAACTTTCTTATGATTACTCACGTTTATCTCCTTGCCTTTTAGTTATCTGAGCTTCTGCAAGCGCTATTTTACTACTAAGCCGGTTTGACTGTGCTATAATTTTTTGCGTACGACCAATGTTTTAGAAGGGAAATCACTCGCAGACATGTTCGCTTCAAACACCAACCATCGAATTCAACGGCTAGAGCGTTTGACTGAAATGAGCCGTGGGATTGGAAAGATGGTCGATCTCGAAACATTGCTTTACTCGATGACTGAACTGGCCTGCGATCTCACGCGCAGCGCCATGTGTTGTGTCGTTCTTTACGAACCAGAAACTGATCTTCTCAAATATATAGCAGGTCCGGTTGGTCAAAGGGATAATTTCCTGAATATTCGCATTCCTTTAGATAACACAATCGAAGGATCCGTTTATCGTGATGCGAAACCAATCATTATTGACAATTGTCCAGCAGACAACCGATTCGATTGGCGAACTGTAAAACAACTCTCTCCGGAACTTCGAAATATAATCGTTGTACCATTACTGTTTCGAGGAGAAACAATAGGGGTATTCGAGGGGATAAATAAAATTGACCAAGAACAGTTTAGCTTCGAAGATTTGACAATATTAGAAATTCTCTCTTCACAAGCTGCAACCGCCATTCTGAGTAATTTGCTTTTTGATGAAGTTCGCCAAGCTTATCAAGAAGTTGATGAGCTGGAAAAAATGAAATCCAATTTTATTGCAATCACATCTCACGAACTTCGAACACCGATCGGATTAATATTAGGTCATGCAACTTTTCTAAACGATTTCTCCACCGACCCTCAAATACAAACACAACTAGAAGTCATTATCCGAAATGCGGAGCGATTAAAATCAATTCTTGAGGATTTAACAAAGGTAAATGAAATTCAACTCGGCACGAGTAATGTTCGTCACAAATTAATTTCTATTAACCAAATAATTTATCGGTGTGCCGAACACAAGATGCCGTCAGCGCGTGCCAAGGATATTTCTTTCTTGATAAAACTGCCTGAAAAAGATCTTTTTGTCGACGCTGATGAAGAGAAAATCGCACTGGTTATCAACAACCTGGTTGACAATGCGATTGTCTTCTCCAATAAAGGCTGCCACATTCAATTGACCGCAGAGCAAATAGGGAATTATGTTCAGGTTTCAATCGCTGATAATGGTATTGGGATCCCAGCGAAAGATTTACCCCATATATTCGATAGGTTCTTTCAAGTCCAATCTCATTTGACTCGTAAACACGGAGGATTGGGATTGGGACTATCAGTAGCCAAATCAATGGTTGAATTGCATAAAGGCCAAATATGGGCTGAAAGCATTGAAGGAAAAGGTTCAAGGTTTTCATTCATCCTTCCTCGAACGAATATCAGCCGTTCAGAAGGTTCAACAGCACCATTCACAACATAATTATCGGTCAAGCAGAACTTGGTAGCATTCGTAATAAGAAATGTCAAACCTTGTCAAAGCAAGGGGGGTCGTGTATAATCTCGTGCGCTTGCTTACAAGCAGACACGGGGCGTGGCTCAGCCCGGCTAGAGCGCTGCGTTCGGGACGCAGAGGTCCCGAGTTCAAATCTCGGCGCCCCGACATTTCAAGAACAACGAGCGGTAATCCGTTCGTTGTTTTTTGATACTGGTGAGTAATGGACACACAACTTCTGGCAATTTTACTAGGAACAACAGGCACATTCTTAGCCATCATTTCTGCTGTGTGTGCAGGGTTCATCTTCACAAGTCAACGAATGGACCCATCTGGACAAGGCTGGGTTTTCTTGCTGGCTGGATTGGTCTGCTTGGTGATATTTGAGGTTTTCATAACTTTTTTGGGTTTTATAACGATTAGCCAGTTATTTTTCATTATAAGCCAGTTACTAATAATCATCGGTTTGACAATCATAATTTTCCAGAACAGGCAGAGAGAAAAACAAAGCCAGGGTTCCCACAAACAGGATGGGACAAATAGTGACACTGTTCGCCTGCTAGATCCTCTGACAAGACTCCCCACCAAGCGACAGTTTGAGGCAAAACTAAAAATTGAATATGAAAAGGCTCTGAGAAGTCAGAAACCCGTGTCAATTTTAGCTGTTGGCATCGATGACTTTAATAAAATTATCAACCAATTCGGACAATCTGGGGTAAACACTGTATTGCAACATGTAGCATGGATTTTAGAAAAATCAATTCGTTCGATGGATATAGTCGCTCATACCAACGCAGAGGATTTTCACATTCTATTGATTGGAATCGATATCCAAGAGGCGAACTTTGTTGCAGAAAGAATTCTCAAAAGAATTGAAGAAACGCCTGTGCGGTTTGATGATCATGATGTTCATGTCACTTGCAGTATTGGTCTAACCATGTTCCCAACCAAGGAAACGTCACCTCTTTCATCCTTGGTCAAAATGCAGGTTGCTGATACACATCTCGCCTTCGCCCACCAAAAAGGGGGCAATCGAATAATAAGCGGTTAAATAATTGTGCGGCTCGAGGAGCCGCACAATCTATTAGATTCAGTCTAATAAGAGGAACGTCTTCGATCGCCTCCCTGGCGATTCTGGTAAGACCGATCACCACCGCCCCCGCTGTTATTGTATCGGCGTTCACCACCGCTGCCACCATCACCGCCACGAAATTCTCGATTCTCTTTCGGGCGCGCCTGGTTGACAATCATCGGACGGCGTCGAAGTTGTTTGCCATTTAGCGCGGTAATCGCGTTTTGAGCTTCTTCGTCATTCGGCATTTCAACAAAACCGAAACCACGCGCCTGGCCAGTCATTTTATCCTTGATCAAAGCGACTGATTTGACCTCGCCATATGCTTCAAATTCCGTGCGAACTTCCTCTTCGCTCGCGTCATAAGGCAGGTTGCCAACATAAATATTCATACACTTCCTCTCTCCTTGAAACTAGTCCCATCTTTCAAAATTGGCGCCTGCCGCTGCCTTTGTTGACGAAGACGGTGCACAATCGATCGAAGGGTGAAAACTTGGCGCATATTATATCATATGCCCAATTTTCGCCAATATATTTCGGACTAACATCATCAGCTTTAATTATCTTCCCTGGTGATCAAGTTCGTTGTACAATGAATTTACTCGTTTGGACCAAAAATTGATGAATATTCCTCTATCCGTTCAACAAAAAGCCTGTCTTCTTGAACCTATCAATCGAAGAATATTTCTTTACGGCATCGCTGGATCCGGAAAAACGACCGCAGCAGTCAATCGCCTGGCATTTTTACTTGAGCAAGGGATCCCCGCTGAAAGCATTCTTGTTTTTGCTCCTCAAAGAACTTTACTATCACCCTATTTTGAACTGATGAATAGTTTGAGAGAGAATCTCAAAGGTTCATTTTCCGGGGTGACCTTAGGCGGTCTGGCAAGGAGAACCATCGAGTTGTTTTGGCCATTAATTGCAGAGGAAGGTGGCTTTACCAATCCAAAAAAAGAACCTATTTTCCTGACCCTGGAAACGACTGCATACTATGTCGCGAAAATAGTTTTTCCCTTGCTAGACCAAGGGTTTTTCTCCTCCGTTGTAATTGAAAGAAACCGGCTTTTAAGCCAGGTCATCGACAACTTAAACAAAGCCGCGATCAGCGGTTTTTCCCACCTAGAAATTGGGGATAGATTAAAGAACTCCTGGTCAGGTGAACCTGCCCAGATGAAAGTTTTTGATGATGCACAACACTGCGCTACGGCATTCCGTGAATTTTGCCTCAACCACAATTTGCTCGATTATTCGCTGCAGATCGACCTATTCAGGGATCGAATTTGGCCTGACTCGATCTGTCGAAACTATTTACTAGACATGTATAAACATATCATTGCTGAAAATATTGAAGAAGACACAACCATAATGCACCAGATATTGGCAGATTGGATGATCCAGGCGGATTCGACAACCCTAATATTTGATGAGAATGGTGGTTTCCGAACCTTCATGGGAGCAGAACCCTCATCTGCTGCTGCGCTTCGAGATCTATGTGATGAAACAATCGAATTTAAATCGTCATTTGTAATGGAGCCCCAAATTCAAAGGCTCGATTCAATTTTTACTGCCCGCATAAAAGAATCAAAAAAAATTCGAACAAAGATCCTCAATTTCGAAAATTCTTTCCAACTCAGCACAAACAGATTCTACCCTCAGATGATTGCCAGTATTGTTGAACAAATAGTCGACCTGGTGAACAACCAATCCACACAACCAGGGGAGATTGCTATCCTTTCGCCTTTCTTGTCTGACTCATTAAGGTTTTCTATCGCTCATTTGCTAAATAAAAATGGCATTGAGGCGCGCTCGCTGCGCCCATCGCGATCTTTGCTGGATGAGCCTGTCACACAATCTCTCATTACCCTGGCAATCATGGCACATCCATACTGGGTCGAAATGAATAAAGATTTCCTTCCAAGCACGTTTGAGATTGCTTATATGCTTATGCAATCAATTGATGGATTTGACCTTGTTCGCGCTCAGTTGCTCTCTGAAATGCTATTCAAGATTAAGGATAGCAAACCTGTTCTTTTGCCGTTTTCAGATTTGGCTGGCTCCTGGCAAGATCGCGTGTCTTTTACCTTAGGGCAAAAATATGATGCTTTGCGAACCTGGATCTCTGATTATCAGAAAGAAGAACCCGCAGAACTTGATCATTTCTTTAGTAGAGTGTTTGGTGAGCTACTTTCTAGGCGAGGATTTGGTTTTCACCAAAATTTTTCGGCCGGTGAAATCACTGCGAATCTAATGGAATCCATTCAAAAATTTCGTTGGGCGGTTGCTGAGTATATAAGCGACCTCGGATTTGAATACCTTCAAACAATTCGCAGCGGGCTCCTGGCTGCGCAATATTTACGGTCATGGTCAAGCCAAACAGAAAATGCAGTATTAATTGCTCCAGCTTTTACCTTTTTAGCTGCTAACCACTCTGTTGATATTCAAATCTGGTTGGATATCGGAAGTCGTTCATGGGCCGAGCGAATTTATCAGCCCGTTACTCATCCCTTCGTGCTTAAAAGCACCTGGCAAGTCGGGAAGAAATGGACCGATATGGATGAAGTGGTTCACAGTCAGGAAGCCTTGTTCAGTTTGGTTACAGGTCTTTTACATCGCTGCAGGAAAAAAGTTTTGCTAGCTTTCTCCGATTTAGGCGAACAAGGTTTTGAACAAAGAGGTCCGCTCTTGCGGGCCGTTCAAAATATCTTGCGCGATGCAAACCAGTTATGAATGAATTACCGAGACTTAGAAAACACCAGGAGGCAATCCTTAGACAATATCGATCTGGAATGATGGGAATTTCCGCTGTCCCAGGCAGTGGAAAAACTTATACCCTCTCTTACCTGGCGGCTAACCTCATTCAAGCTGGTTTAGAAGACGACCAGGAGATTTTAGTGGTTACGCTGGTCAATTCGGCCGTTGACAATTTTTATCGACGGGTGGGGGATTTCTTGGAACATAGAGGGGCGATTCCAGTACTCGGCTATCGTGTTCGAACACTCCATGGTTTGGCTCATGATATCATTCGAGAAAGACCTGAGCTGGCAGGCTTGGAAAATCAATTTACCATTTGCGATGAGCGTGAAGCTGCAGACATTCTGGATGACTGTATTCACGCTTGGTTCCGCAGCAATTCTGATCGAATGGATGATTACCTGGCAGAAACACTGGAAGAATCGCGCAAGGCGTATGTTAAGAAAGAGCAGCTCCCCTTACTCTTACGCGATATGGCAGGTAATTTTATCCGATATGCCAAAGATTATCGAGCATCACCCGAAAAGCTTGCGGAAAATCTTTCCCAATTACCAGTTCCCTTACCTTTGGCAGAATTCGGAACGGCAATTTATTCAAACTATCAAAGGGCTTTGGCTTACCGCGGTGCAGTTGATTTTGATGATTTAATTCGCTTGTCGCTGCAAATTCTAGAAAGTGATGAGGACTTTTTGCAGCGCTTACGCCGCCGCTGGCCTTTCATTTTGGAGGATGAGGCTCAAGATTCCAGTAAGCTGCAGGAAGAAATTTTATCGATTCTTTCTGGGCCAACCGGAAATTGGGTTCGCGTTGGCGATCCTAACCAGGCAATTTATGAAACCTTCACCACGGCAAATCCGTTGTATTTACGAGCTTTTTTTACCAAACCAAATGTACAAAAATTTGATCTTCCATCATCAAGTCGTTCGACCCAGAGCATTATCCACCTGGCAAACCAACTGATCAATTGGACGATGCATGAACATCCTTTAGAACCCGTGCGCGAAGCGCTCCAAACGCCATTTATTCAACCTGTCGAACCAGGTGAAAACCCACCAAATCCAGAGGATAATCCGTTAGGAATTCACTTAGTTGATCGCAAACAGACCCCTGAAGAGGAAGTGAGTTTTGTTGTGCGGTCTTTGGAAAGATGGCTGCCAGAACATCCCAAAACTACTGTCTCTATTCTGGCTCCGCGAAATCAACGCGCATTCGATTTGGTGGATGCTTTACGAAGGAAGAATATCCCTTACAACGACGATCTATTGCGAAGCAGCACATCCACACGCACATCAGCTGGGGCGCTGACGTATATTTTGCGATATTTGAGTGATCCCCAATCTTCTCAGAAATTAGCGAGTGTGTTTAAAGTGTGGCGCCGAGAAGATCGAAAAGATGCGAAACTCAACAAGCGTGATGAACAAATTGCGGAATCGATTCGTAAATGCAAGAATCTTGAGACCTACCTTTACCCACACTTTGACGTGGATTGGTTAAAAGATTTATCGGGTCAAGATCCAGATTCGACCATCATTGATATTCTTAGCAATTTTCGAGATTTAATCAACCGGTGGCATGCTGCGGTTTTATTACCCATTGACCAACTAATTCTAACGCTCGCTCAGGATATTTTTACCCAGCCTGCAGACCTGGCAATCGCCCAAAAATTAGCCTCATTACTTAAACAAACGCATTCATTTCATCGGGATTGGCATTTACCAGAGTTAACCGAAGAATTAGCTATCATTGCTAAGAACGAGAGGCGTTTTTTAGGTTTTAGTAATGATGAGTCTGGTTTCGATCCCAATCTTTATCAGGGAAAAGTTGTAGTTGCCACAATTCATAAGGCAAAAGGCCTGGAATGGGATCGAGTCTATCTTATGTCTGTAAATAACTACGATTTTCCAAGTGGTTCAATTTACGATACGTACATGTCGGAAAAATGGTATTTCCGTGAACGATTGAATTTAGACGCCGAAGCATTGGCTCAATTGGATATTCTTATCGACCAATCGACGACAGATTGGTATGAAGAAGGCAAAGCCACAGCAAAAGCGAGACTGAATTACATTCGAGAAAGATTGCGCCTTTTGTATGTGGGTATCACTCGCGCCAAACAAGAGCTAATAATAACCTGGAATACCGGAAGAAGGGGTGATGCAAAAGAGGCATTACCCCTAATCTATCTCACTGATTTTTGGCAGCAATTCTTAGTGAAAAGAACCAAAGAAGAATAATTATGAAATTAGAACCTGATTTCCAATTTAACCAGGCAAATTTGCAAGATTTTAACGATTGCCAGCGGAGATTCTTCTTGCGTTATGCTCGGAAGCTCGTCTGGCCAGCTATTGAATCTCAGCCTATTGTTGAAAATGAACAAAGAATGCAGCAAGGAGCAGTATTTCACAGGATGATCCAACGATTTCTTATAGGAATTCCTGAGAACCGCCTTTCATCAATCGATCTTGAGTCGTCATTAAGGAAATGGTGGGAAAACTTCTTGACATCCAAGTCGAATTTACCTGGTTTGAATGAAGATGAAGGCCAAAAATTTATTGAATGTTTACTCCTAACTAATCTTGAAGGATACCGGTTGGTTGCCAAGTTTGATCTCTTGATCCTTTCACCTGATGGAAACCTTTTGATTTATGACTGGAAAACATCCCGACGCAAGCCCAAGCGATCTTGGCTTGAACGAAGGATGCAAACACAAATTTACCCATTGGTAGCTGCGATGTCGACTGATTATTTAAGCAAGAACCATCTCAAAACGCCTCCGGAAAAAATTAAGATGACGTACTGGTTTGCGGAAGATCCGCTTAATCCAGAAACTTTTCTTTATTCCTCAAATCTGCTCATCCAGGGTCAAGGCCTGGTTTCCACGACCATCCACCAAATCAATGAGCAACTGAATGTTGGAGAAGAAGCATTTCCGTTGACTTCGAATGAAACAAAATGTAAATTTTGTATTTACCGCTCGCTGTGCAACCGCGGCGTCACTGCTGGAGAAATTTCTGAAACTGAAGAAGTTGGAAATTTGCCAGAGATTGATATTGATTTTGATCAAATCATGGAAATTGAATTCTAAAATGGCATCTAGACCCTGGATTGACCCTCAAGAGGTGGTTATACCAAAAGAATTTCAAGACGCATTTTATAAGCAGCCTTTCTTGGCAAACCTCCTTGTACAAAGGGGGATTAAGGAATTGGCAGCAGCTAAATCTTTTTTGTCCCCAGATCAATACCAATCTCCTCCAATTGATGATTTCCCAGATATAGGTAAAGCAGCCGAAAGGATTCTTCGGGCTGTAGAAAAGAAAGAGCGGATTTGTATCTGGGGTGACTTTGATGTGGACGGGCAGACTTCCACGACACTGCTGGTCCAAGCGCTTCAAGAATTGGGCGCAAATGTAATTTTTTATATTCCAGACAGAAACTTAGAGTCTCACGGAGTACAACTCGAATCACTAAAAAACCAGATACAGCGTGGGATTGACTTAATCATCAGTTGTGATACTGGCATAACTGCTCACCAATCTGTCAATTATACAAATGAACAAAGAATTGACTTTATCATCACAGATCATCACGAGCTTCCAGAAGCATTGCCAGAAGCATATGCAATTGTCAATCCTCATTTATTGCCACCAGGTCATCCATGCAGCTCTTTGGCAGGGGTGGGAGTCGCTTATAAATTGGTCGAAAAGTTATACAGTACACTCGGCTTAGATTCGAACTTGACAAAATTCCTGGACCTGGTGGCCATTGGCCTTGTTGCAGATGTTGCCGAACTCACGGGTGAAACGCGCTACCTAGTGCAGGTTGGGTTAAAGGTTCTGCGCGAAACGTCGCGTATAGGTTTGCAAACTCTTTTTTATTATGCTGATTTGACTGCCGCGGGAATTAACGAGGAACACATTGGTTTTATCATCGCGCCTCGTTTAAACGCACTAGGAAGATTAGCCAATGCGACAAACAGCATTGAATTCTTGACCACACATGATAAAGCGCGGGCAAAACAATTGGCAATGGAACTAGAGGCACTCAACGCTCAACGCCAACACATGACAGATCAGGTATTTCACAGCGCAATCTCTCAAATTGAACAAGATCGGTCTTTATCTGAAGGGCCTGTGCTCGTTTTAAGCCACCCTACCTGGCCGGCGGGAATCATTGGAATTGTTGCCAGCCGCCTGGTGGAATTTTACGGCAAGCCAGTCATATTAATCGCTTCGCCTCTCGGAGAACCGGCGCGTGGGTCAGCTAGATCGGTGAAAAATATTCATATCACCCAGGCGATTTCTAAATCGCAGGATTTATTATTAATCTTTGGCGGTCACTCTATGGCTGCGGGGTTTTCTCTTTTACCTGAAAATATTGCCCAATTTCGCCGAAGGATAAATGGGTTTGTCGCGAATCAAATACCAGACTCTAATAGATTAGAACCGCTACAAATTGCTGCGATTTTACCTTTATCTGATCTCTCCTTTGATTTTGCCGCCATTGTTGAGAAGTTTGCTCCTTTTGGGGCAGGAAATCCACCATTTATTTTTGCCAGCAAAGGACTCCGTATAACGAAAAAGAGATTGATCGGCCGAAAAAAAGAACACCTTCAAATCGCTGTTTCCGATCCCCAAGGCAATGAAAAGCAGGTTTTATTTTGGAATGGCGCTGAGAATGAACTGCCCGAAGGTGTTTTTGATCTCGCATACACCATTCGGAC
Source organism: Chloroflexota bacterium (assembly GCA_029782365.1). GTDB lineage: Bacteria > Chloroflexota > Anaerolineae > Anaerolineales > UBA4823 > CAWBUW01. The sequence goes on along the minus strand of JAKOUW010000096.1, from coordinate 165,196 downwards.
AACTTCCTATCGCGGCCAAAAGGAATTACAACTTGAAGGAATTGCCTTTAAGCAAGGCGAAGGAAGTCATTTACCAGAAAAGAGAAATATTCAATGGATAGATTACCGAACAGCACTTTACCCCATACAACAGTTGAAGACCCTTGTTGCACAACACAAGAATTTATTAATTTGGGCAGAGGCCGACCAGCTTCAAATAGAAACTAAAAACCGTTTACAAATAACCCCAATTTCTAATCTGGTAATTTGGACATGTCCACCCAACAGGAAGGTATTAGCAGATCTTATTGAAACCGCATCACCTGAGCAAGTTTTTCTATTCTCCCATAATCCATCAATGGACAACCTTGACAATTTTATTAAGAGATTGGTCGGATTAGTTAAATTTTCAGAAACAAAAAGCGATGGGATCACCAAAATTGAGGAATTAGCAGCAGCTTGTTGTCAAACAAATACTGCAGTGATCCTTGGTTTGAAATATCTGATGCAGCGTGGCTTTTTATCTTATCAAATAATCGATGGTGAAAGAGTTGTTGTCAAAATAGAAAAAAAGGGGCTTTCACAGCTTACAGGACAGGCTTATTCTTTATTACAAGCTCAGCTGGGGGAATCCGCTGCATTTAGAAAATATTACCAAACAACCAGTATTGATGATTTGATACGATAAGAAAAAATGATCAAAACTGTAGCAACTGATTGTTTAGATAAGCATAAAATCTCTTACACCCTTTTTACCCACGCTGGTGAAGTGACATCCATAGAACAGGCAGCGTCTGAGCGTGCCCAAGCAATTGAACAGGTTGTTCGGAGTATTTTGTTTCGTTTTGACCAAAATATATTCGTCATGGCGCTGATTAATGGAAAAAATCAGGTGTCTTGGCCTAAAATTCGCCAAGTTCTACACGCCAATCGGTTGACTCTGGCTACAGAAGGTGAAATTTTCGAACAGACTGGATGTAAAATCGGCGCTGTTGGACCTATTGGGCTGTCGGAGCATATCAAAATTTTAATCGATGTAAGAGTATTAGTTCAGCCAATGATTTCCATTGGTTCAGGCTTGCGTGGAACAGCGATTATTATTCCCTCCAGCGAATTAACAAAAGCACTGATTAATTTTGAAATTGTGGAGTTGGTTTAATTTCGTTTTAAGGCTCGATAATTAATCCGATGCGGCTGGTCTGCCTCAATTCCCATCCTTTTCTTCCGATCAGCTTCATAATCTGAAAAGTTTCCATCAAACCAGCGCAACTGACTATCACCTTCGAAGGCCAGAATATGAGTCGCAATTCTATCCAAAAACCACCGATCATGGCTGACGACAATAGCTGATCCAGCAAAATTTTCGAGAGCTTCTTCCAAAGAACGCAAGGTGTTTACATCAAGGTCATTCGTAGGTTCATCAAGTAAAATCACATTTGCATTTTTTACCAACATTTTTGCTAGGTGGACCCGGTTTCTTTCTCCACCCGACAAAGTCTTAACCAACTTTTGCTGGTCAACTCCCAGGAAATTAAAACTGGCTACATAAGCCCGGCTGTTCATTTTCCGGTAACCAAGAATGATGAAATCATTCCCACTTGATATTTCTTCCCATACGGATTTTTCACCATCCAGCGATTCGCGGCTTTGATCAATGTACGCGAGCTGAACGGTGTCTCCGATCCGAATGTCACCTTTATCTGGCAGCTCTTGCCCAGTAATTAACCTCAAGAGAGTAGTTTTACCAGCTCCGTTTGGGCCAATGACACCAACAATTGAACCTGGAGGGATCGAAAGTGAGAAGTCATCAATCAATAAATGATCCTGGAAAGCCTTGGTGAGATGATTCATTTCAATAACTACATCACCAAGACGTGGGCCTGCCGGGATAAAAATTTCTAGTTCTTCTCGACGATGTTCATATTCCTGTGAGAGAAGTTTTTCATAAGCAGAAACACGAGCTTTGCCTTTCGCCTGCCGCGCCTTTGGAGACATGTGAATCCACTCCAATTCGCGCTCGAGGGTTCGCTGTCGCTTACCCTCGGATTTTTCTTCCAAGGCAATTCGCTGTTTCTTTTGTTCGAGCCAGGAGGAATAATTGCCTTTCCAGGGAATTCCATATCCTCGATCGAGTTCCAATATCCATTGAGCAACGTGATCCAAGAAATAACGATCATGAGTAACGGCAATGACTGTGCCCTTATACTGTTGCAAATGCCTTTCTAACCAGGCGACCGATTCGGCATCCAGGTGGTTGGTAGGTTCATCCAACAACAAGATGTCAGGTTCCGTCAACAGTAATCTGCAAAGCGCTACTCGTCTGCGTTCTCCGCCTGAAATAATTTTGACTGGAGTCTCTCCCGGAGGGCAACGCAGAGCATCCATTGCAACATCTAAACGATTATCGAGCGTCCATGCATCATGATTATCCAATATTTCTTGCAGTCGGGCTTGTTCAGCAATTAAAGCATCATAATCCGCATCTGGATCAGAAAACATCTCGTTGATTGCATCAAATTTTTGGATCATCTCAATTGTTGGCAAAACTGCTTCTTGGACAATCTCTTTAACTGTTTTGGAAGGATCTAGTTCGGGCTCCTGATCTAGCATGCCAACCGTATACCCTTTAGAAAATGACACCTCCCCGTTATATCCGGTGTCTTTACCGGCTATAATTCTGAGTAATGTGCTCTTTCCCGACCCATTCAATCCCAGAACGCCGATTTTTGCGCCATAGAAAAATCCCAAAGAAATATTTCGCAAAACCTGTTTGTTTGTTGGCGGAAATATTCTACCGACTTGCACCATTGAAAAAATCACTTGTTGGTCACTCATCGTACAACCTCCAATTCAGGTCAAATTGTATCATCGAGTATAATTCTCTTCAGGAATATAAGATTTGGAAGCCAGGCTCAAGGATTTTACGATAAGTTATGAGGATCAAGGGAATGGAAGGCCGGTTTTATTCATTCATGGCTTTCCGTTGTGCAAAGATCTTTGGGAACCTCAATTACAAGCGCTTTCAGAAAATATGCGAGTAATTGCGCCTGATTTGTGCGGCCATGGCGAGAGTGAGCCTGCGACCGGTCCCTACACCATGGAGCGAATGGCGCATCATTGCCATGAATTAATCGAATACTTGCAAATTACACAACCAGTAATTTTATGTGGATTATCGATGGGCGGTTATGTTTCACTTTCTTATTGCAAGAAATACCCCCGAGAGGTTGCCGGATTAATTTTAACCGCCACCAAATCCGATAATGATAATGAACAAGGCCGGCTAAACCGAAGAAACACGATTTCGGTAGCAGAGCAATCTGGTAAAGACCCTATCATCGCATCAATGTTAACCAAACTTCTTTCACCAACGACAGTAGAGAACTACCCTTTCTTGGTTAAGAAAGTGGACGGTTTGATGCACAATGCTGTATCCGTAGAGACAATAATCAAAGATCAGCAAGGATTAATCGACCGGGAAAATATGACACCTTTCCTTGGAATGATGAATTTACCAGTGTGTGTTATGCATGGCGCTGATGACCAGATCATACCCTTATCCGAAGCCCAAGTAGTCCATGCAGCTCTTCCCTTTGGTCGATTGGTTATAATCCCCAAAGCCGGTCATTTACTAAATCTTGAAAAGGCTGTCATTTTTAACCAAGAAATTCTCTCGTTCTTACAAAATAATTATCTCCTATGAATAAACTGGAATTGCTCACAAAATTGGAAATTGCTCACGAAGAATTTCTAGATTTGATCGAAGACCTTGATGAGACTGAATTAACCGCACCGGGAGTTTGTGAAGAATGGTCCTGCAAGGATATTATGTCTCATCTCAGCCATTGGGAAGCAGAATTGATACGCCTATTATGGCAAGCAAAACAAGGAATGAAGCCTGGCACAGCCCATTTTACCGCCAAGGGAAAATTGGATGAAGTAAATCAAATTTGGGCAAACGAAGCCAGGACCAGGCCCTTATCAAGAGTGATTGAGGACTTCCACGCAGTAAGAGCTCAAACTATCCTGAGAGTTGAAGAGTTCTCTGAATTAGAATTGACAAACCCGACACAATATCCCTGGCTAGATGGCAATCCTTTATGCAATTGGATTGAAAATGATAGTTTCGGTCACGAATCTGACCATGCAACTGATTTACAAAATTATAGAAAATTAATAGGCAAGTGACCTGCCATGCGCATTGACAATCGATTTCCCAATCAACTCAGGCCAGTTTCAGTCCAGCAAAATTACATAATATATGCTGAGGGATCTGTGTTATATACCCAAGGAAACACCCAGGTGCTTTGTAACGCCACTGTCGAACCAGGTGTTCCGCGTTGGATGCAAAGCCAAAACATCAGTGGAGGTTGGATTACCGCTGAATATTCAATGCTTCCACGTTCTACCTTAACCCGAACACCACGCGAGAACAACGGCCTAACTGGGCGCACACAAGAAATTCGCCGGCTGATTGGCCGCAGCCTACGATCTGCGGTTGATTTGTCTCGCCTGGGGTCTTACACGATAACAATCGATTGTGATGTGATCCAGGCAGATGGAGGGACCCGTACTGCTTCTATCACTGGAGGTTATTTGGCGCTTGCTAAAGCCATATCTCGCCTGGTTGAAGCACAGAAAATATCCCCGGATATTATCCTGACCCAAATTGCTGCAGTCAGTATCGGTATTGTTAATAATATTCCAATGTTGGACTTATGTTACGAAGAAGATTCAAATGCAGAGGTAGATTTCAATGTTGTCATGAATGGTTATAACCAATTTATAGAAGTGCAAGGAACAGCCGAAAAGAAACCGTTTTCCCGCCAGACATTTGACCAATTAATCGATATTGCCTCATCAGGAATTAAAGAATTATTCGAGGTGCAGAAAACCTACATGCCTCGGAATTTACAATTTCGTTAATCTAACTCGGTAATACTTCCAAAATCCTTCCGTAAATTAAACCTCAAAGTATCAATCGGCAACAAATCTCTCTCTTTGTCTTCATAAAACCATACCGTCCATCCATTGCATGGCTTGCCATTGAGTAGATGACGCCCCAAGGTATGAATAGAGCCAGTCACATCTCCATGAATTAGTTTTCCATCCACCCGAATAACAGCATCCTTATCCGGGTTTCCCATAAAGAATAATTTTTGACCGGCTCGTAACAACCCAGATTCAATTAAATAACCGAAAGGAATTCGAGGAGATGTTTTCCGAAAACCGCGAATATTGAGTAGAGACTTATCAAGATTTGGAGAATCAATAGCTTCTATGCGCTCATGCGCCAATTGGATATAATTCTCATCTTGCTCTACGCCCAGCCAACTTCGATTTAATTTTTTTGCGACAGCGCCGGTTGTGCCTGTACCAAAAAAAGGATCGAATATCAAATCGCCTTCGTTCGTTGTTGCCAATAAAATACGATATAGCAAAGACTCTGGTTTTTGGGTAGAGTGTGCCTTTTTCCCATTTGCTTTTAATCTTTCAGGTCCGGTACAAATAGGTATCATCCAGTCCGAGCGCATTTGCAAATCTTCGTTCAATGTTTTCATCGCTTGATAGTTGAATGTATATTTAGAATTTCGAGATTTTACTCCCCAAATCAATGTTTCGTGAGCATTCGTGAACCTGGTTCCATGGAAATTAGGCGTCGGGTTGGATTTTATCCATATTACATCATTGAGAATCCAAAAATTCAGGTCTTGCAGTATCTTCCCAATTCGAAAAATGTTGTGATACGTGCCGATGACCCATAAGCTACCTGAGTCCTTGAGAATCCGTTTACATTGTGAAAGCCACTTGAATGTAAATGCGTCATATTCATTAAAATCAGCAAAATGATCCCATTGATCATTAACTGCCTTGACCAAAGTCATATTTGGTCGCCATAAGTTTTGGGTTAATTGAAGATTGTACGGTGGGTCCGCAAAGATTAGGTCGAAAGTTTTGTCTGGTATTTGAGGAAAAATATCGAATACATTGCCATGAATAATGGCATTTAATGGCAATGAGCTCATGGATTACTTTTTTCCAATCCAGGTTGGCGTAAATAGTGAATCAAATCTAAATCACCTGGAAAAACCCCATAACCATTCAACATCACCACCACTTCGCTGCGGTGCTGGGTTCCATGATTGACTACATGAATTAAGATTCCCCAACATGGTTGCTCAAATTGTTCACCTTTGCGGTTGGTATATTTAATGATTTTATGAAAATCGATTTCGGTCATACCTGAAATCATCAGAGCTAACTTTTCTTCTTCTTCTTTCCAACGGTCTTGCAAGCTTTCCAGATCAGGAAAGTCATCAGGATTTAAAAAACCTGCGTCAGCCGGCTGACCCAAGAGGCGCTGTCTCCAGACAATCTCAGCGCTTAAGATGTGGACCAAAATTCCTCTCAAAGAACCATAACCGGTGCACGGATTTGGCGCTGTGAATTGCTCAGGGTTGAGACGTCCCACGGAAGTCAATAGCCTCATATTAACCCAGGAATTATATGAGAATAAAACAGCATAATCCTCTTGATGCATACGTTCACCATCTTTCCGCAGGTCACTTCCAAAATTGTGGCAAAAAATCTCGATGGGTGTCCAATATATCTTCAAGAACACACTTGGCTTCGTTGGGCTTTGGTCCAAGCGGATTTGTTATCAGCGCTTGAAAAGCAGAATTTCGATCTCCATGCACTGCGGCTTCAACCGTCAAAATTTCGTAGCTTTTCACCTGAGCTAACAAACTAAAACACACCGGTGGCAGAGGTTCAGATTTAATCGCGTTTATTCCATCATGCGAAATTATGCTCGGAATTTCCAGCACCCAATCGGAAGGCCAATCGGCAACTGCCGCATTATTTCTTGTATTGACAATATGGATTTCTTTTAAATCATTATAATGCGCATTTAAAAGTTGTGTCGCCACAGTCGAATAATAAGCACCACCTCGCTTCATTAGGTCGACAGGCGGCTCTTTTAAATTCGGATCAGCATATTGCATTAGCAAATTCGCTTCTATTTCAGTAACGGTTTCTGCCCTGGATGGGGGCCAATTCTCTTGCTCGGCTAATTTATGTTTGGTATTGTAGAAATATTGCAAATAATAATTTGGGATCATTTGCAAACTTTGAATAAGATCAACATTCCATTCTGGATTTGGATTATTAACTAAATCATCAATAAATGCTTCGAAGATTTGAGGCCACACGTTTTCGCTATCAATCTTAAACCCACGGTGCCAGGACAAATGATTCAAGCCCAAGGAATCGAGCTCTGCTCTTTCTGGCGCAATCAGTCGACCAGTTATGTTCTCCATCACCTTAAGTAGTTGCATTTTGGTATTGATGGGAATATTGCAGACTCCAACCGAGTTAATTTCAGGTGCAAATCTGTTTAAGGCCTCGGTGACCAACCCTGATGGATTGGTGAAATTCACCAGTAGCGCACCAGGGATCGAAAATTTACCCATATCCTCTGCCAATTTTAAAACGACCGGAATTGTTCGCAATGCCTTCGCCATGCCACCAATTCCAGTTGTTTCTTGTCCAATCAAGCCATGCCTTTTGCCGAGGTATTCATCTCTTTTACGCGCCTCCATTTGACCAGCTCTGAACTGAGTCAAAACATATGCAGCGTCTTTAACCGCCTCTTCTTGATGAGTGGACAAAATAACTTTGAACGGTTTTCCTTTTGCCTCCACCATCCTTTGTGCAAATCCCCCTACATTGCCAAGGCGTTTTGGGTCAATATCCATTAACCATAATTCTTCTAGTGGAAATTGTTGGTATCTATTCAGAAATCCTTGAATGAGTTCAGGAGTATAAGTGGATCCCCCACCGATTACAGCAACTTTCACCTCGCGCCTCCTTAATCGGGAACAATGTCCAAAGCACACCTCATGATAGATAAGGAGTGATCAATTTTTATAATTTCTTCTTTTTTTGGAAATTAAAACCATTTTACTTTAAGGCAATTTAAGCGTCAAGAAACATTGCTTTTGGCTTCAAGCTGCATTCGATAATGCCTGACCTAAATCATCTCCGAACTTGATTGTTCGGCATGGAATTGCCATTGATTGGATTTGAGTGCCCAATTCATCCGCTCCAACGGTAGGATCTCCAAATGAGGAGCTGTCGACCAAGATCAAAACTGGGCGTAATCCTTTTTGAATCAGGAAATCGACCATTATTGCAATATCTCTGTTTCTGGCAGGAGTAACCAGGACTACAGTGCTTCCTCGAGTGATATGTTTTACCTGGGTTTCAACAAGGGTTCTAAATGGCATCGTTCCTTCAGCTTTGATAAGGGCTAACGATTCCAAAATTTTCCCCAACTGCCTGCCGCCTCGATCCGGTGGTAGGAGAACCGTTTGTTGACCAGCTGCCACTAAACCAACTGCTCTTGCGCGTCGCAAACTCAGCCGGGCAATAGAAGCCGCGCAGCTAACTGCGTATTCTTCAGTGGATGGCGGTAAATCAACCTTTAATTCTCTTTGAAACACATCTACTACCTGGATTGATTCAATCGACTGCGGTTTGGCGTAATGGTTTCGCGCAAAAGCGTCCAGGAATATCCACACATCTGCTAGCGGATCCAGCTCGAATTCTTTTACCATTAACCGGTCTCGCCTGGCCGAACTGAGCCAATGAATACGGTTCATTGAATCGCCATGAATATATTCTCGCACTCCCGCTGCATTCGGTGTCACCTGGTGAGTTCGGCGTTGTAATGCTTCTCCCCCAGCCAACAATCCGGGAGGATTAGGAAAATCGCGAATTTCCACCATCAAAGGGTAAACCAATAATGTTTCCTGAGGCGGAAATTTCTTCTCCGCAGGGAATAACCCGAACAAATCTCCACCAACTAACGAGGTCGGTCCTAAAGGATAAACCCCTCTTCGCAGAAGTCTTGTTCTCGCCAAATAAGATCTTCCCTGATTCCCCTCGATCAAAGTGAGAATGCGCGAGCCTTCGGAGCCAGGCAATTGAGATTCGTCCTGTATCTCTACCCATATTCGCAGCAGCTTGCCTTCATTTTGTAACTCAAATCTTTCCTCAAAAATTTGTCCCACCTGGGCACGTAATGTTCTTGATATACGAACAAGCGATAAACCTCGCAAACTATACCAAGACATTATCCAGCTTCCGGCGTAAAGGAAAATCCACAAATACGCCAATTGGTAGAATTGTTCACCCCCTGTAGCTGCGCCTGCCAACAGACACGCGGCCAAGAGGATCAAAACAATTTTTCTGGAAAGCGTCATTTTCCACTACCACGAAGGTCACCGCCAGGAGCTGGAATTTTCGCAGTTATTTCACTAACGATTTGACCTGGAGTAAGATCGCGTAAACGGGCAGCCGGCCCAAGGATTACTCGGTGAGATAATGTTGGTAGTGCTAGAGCCTTAACATCATCTGGCAAAACGAAATCTCGCCCTAAGATAGCAGCCCTCGCCTGACATGTTCTGCTCAATGCAAGGCTGCCTCGCGGGCTGGCCCCCAGGTAGACATCGGGATGTGAACGAGTGGCTCTTGATAATTCAACAATATACCGTTTTACCATTGGCGCAACATATACGCTTTTGATCGCTTCTTGAGCGCTCTTAAGTTCCTCTTCTGAAACCACTTGTGCTAAAGAATCAACAGGATGTTGGAACTGCTGGCGATCCAATATATTAATTTCATCATCAATCAGTGGATAGCCTAGCTCCAACCGGATCAGAAAACGGTCAAGTTGTGCTTCCGGTAATGGAAATGTGCCTTCGTATTCAATTGGATTTTGAGTTGCCAGAACCATAAAAGGCTTAGGCAAGGGATGCGTTATTCCATCCACGGTTATTTGCCTCTCCTCCATAGCTTCGAGGAGAGCTGCCTGCGTTTTGGGCGTTGCGCGGTTGATCTCATCGGACAGAACAATTTGAGCCAAGATTGGCCCGGGTCGAAATTCAAATAGGCGACTAATTTGATTAAATATAGAGACACCAATTACGTCACTTGGCAACATATCCGGTGTAAATTGAATTCGGCTGAATGTGCAGCCAAGTGACTTCGCAATACTTTTCGCCAAAACCGTCTTGCCCACGCCAGGAACATCTTCGATCAAGATATGGCCCTGACACAGCAGTCCGGTTATTGCCAATTCCACAGCGCTTCTCTTTCCAACTATGACTTTTTCAATATTAGCTATGATGGTTTCGGCAAACTTTTGTATATTTTCCATGTAAATCTCCAGGAATTCCCTTTTTTCTTAATTTTCGTTTTTATTTATATCATACTTTCATTTACTGTCATTTGTTAAGATAGGTTCAGTATGAGGGATACAAAACCGTGCTAAAATAAACCAATGGTCGCTACCGTCATTTTCAATCCCTATGCGGGGCGTTGGAAAGGCCAACGTCTCCGGCAAGAAGCGGAAGCAGCGCTGCGTAATGCGGGAATTGTATTTAAGATTATTTATACAGAATATAAAGGTCATGCCGTTGCTATTGCCAAAAAATCAGTTCTTGATTCATCTTCGCTATTAATAGCTGCCGGTGGCGATGGTACAATCAGCGAAGTAGTCAATGGTATGATGCAGGCAGTCGACGAAGGCGCCAAGCTGCCCCCACTGGGGATTATTCCATTGGGAACCGCAAATGATTTTGTTGCCAATGTTGGGTTGCCCCAAGATTTCAATGCTGCGACGCATGTGATTGCTTCGGGTGTTCCCAAGAGCGTAGATCTAGGATTATTAAAATACACAATCCAAGGTGTTAATGGTCCTGAAGTCCATCAATGCTACTTTGATAATAATTCAGCCATAGGCTTGGAACCATGTGTTACTTTGATTCAACAAAAGATTGGTTGGTTGAAGGGCACGTTGCGCTATCTGGTTTCAGCAGTCCTCGGAGTTTTGCAAAAACGAAGCTGGCAATCGAATATTGAATGGGAGCACGGTACTTATGCTGGGAAGATCAGCCTTGTAACAGTTGGAAATGGAAGGATAACTGGGGGCTTTTATATGACCCCTCATGCCAATCCATTCGATGGCAAGCTAACTTTCGTATATGGATTTGTACCAAGCCGCAGAGAAATGTTTGGCCTATTACCTAGGGCTTTGAAACCTGGACCAGGCAGTTACGTGGAAGCAGAGAAAATTCATGAGTTTGACAGCTCCTGGATACGTGTGCGCACTTTGGTTCCTACACCTGTGCATGCCGATGGCGAGATTCAAAGTGAAGCAACAAATTACATCGAGTGGAGTATTCTCCCCCAGGCATTAAAAGTCATTTTACCTAAATAACATCAAAGATGATCCAATTTGGTAAGGAATTGCAAGTGGTCCAAAAAATTCGTTACCACTTGCTTCGATCATTTTTTCATCTACTCTATTCAACGCTTGCCCCATTGTATGATGTAGTCGCCTGGACGGTTTCGTTGGGTCAATGGAACTCTTGGGTCGAGAGGGCCTTACCATTTATTGAAGGCACCAAAATTCTGGAACTGGGTCATGGACCAGGACATCTCCAAAAACAGTTGGCTGAGCATTACGCAATTTCATTGGGAATCGATAAAAGCTGGCAAATGATCATGTTGGCTGCCCGCCGGCTTATACGGGCAAAATTGCCGTGCAATTTAATCCATGGTGATGTGCAAGCATTACCAATTCCTAATCATTTTTTCGATACTATTGTGTCAACTTTTCCCAGCGAATACATAATAAACCCTCTGACGCTTCTGGAAGCGAAACGTGTTTTAACTCACAATGGACTGTTAATTGTAGTGCCATCAGCCTTCATTTTGCCGATCTCGACCAAATCCAGGTTTCTTTCTTGGATTTTAAATTTCGCTGGCCAATCCACAAACCTACATGTTGACTGGCAGACTCCTTTTATTGCCGCAGGCTTTCTCCTTCAAGATCACCATGTTATGCGAGATGCGAAAAGCGTGGTGCATATTCTTCTATTTCGAGTCCCTTCCTCCATTCCCGAGGATGCCAAATTGGAAATCTGACGAGTTATGGTAGAATTTGCGCATGGAAATTCAAATTGCCGTCGCAAAGATCAACAAATTCTCATCCTCAGAAAGTGGTGACTCAGTTGAGATAATCGAGCGACCAAATGGCGGACTTTCTGTCGTGATGGCCGATGGTCAAACTGATGGAAACGGCATAAAAGCAATTTCTACAATGGTGGTTCGAAAAGTCATCTCACTCCTGTCTGATGGTGTTCGAGACGGGGCAGCGGCCAGGGCAACTGCTGATTTTCTTTATACAGAACGAAAAGGCCAGGCTTCTTCAACACTTAATATTTTTTCAGTTGACCTCGAAACCAGTACGTTGGTTATCACTCGGAACAACCCTAATCCTGTTATCACCGCATACGGCGAAAAAATTTATATTTTGGGAGAAGAATCAAGGCCGATCGGGCTTGACCGGGAAACAAGATCTTGGATCACAGAAATCCCCTTAGAATATAACATGACAGCCGTTATGTACACAGATGGCCTCAGATTAGCTGGATCAAGTTATGGTGAATCTATGGATTTGCAGAGCAGCTTGCAATGCCTCCTTGAGGAAGAAGGCGCTTCACCTCAATTCATTGCTGATTCACTTCTCGAACAAGCATATAAGCTGGATCAGAGTCGGCCTGTCGAAGATATGAGTATTGTTGTTCTTCGCGTCTCAGCTCAGACGGGAGATGGTGTAAGGCGGATGAATGTGCGCCTGCCAATCTAGTTTGCATGAAGCTCATTTCTGCGAATAACCATTTTTTTCGGAAATTTCATGTAATTAAACGCGATACCTGGTTACTCACCAGTCAGTTTGGTTGGCCCTTGATATCCTATTTCTTGCTGATTTTCTTAGGCGGGATTCTATATTATTACCTCAGCATTCTTGCCAATGAGCCAATCAACAATATTCCTGAAGCTGTCTACCAGGTTTTATCCTTAACATTTATTCAATCGATCAGTAATTTTCCGAAAACCTGGTATCTAGAAATCTTTTTCTTCCTGATGCCTGTCTTAAGTGTCATTTTCTTAGCTCAAGGTATTACAGAGTTCGGAGTTATGTTGTTTAACCGTCGACAACGGGGTAAGGAATGGGAAATGGCTGTCGCATCCACATTTTCTAACCATCATATCATTGTAGGTCTCGGACATTTAGGTTTTCGAGTGGCTGCTACTCTTCATCAGATGAGCCAAGATGTAGTTGTCATTGAAATGAATCCAACTGTGGACCTGGTTGCCAGTGTAAAACGCCTTGGCATTCCTGTAATACAAGAGGATGCAACGAGTGAAAACACACTAGAATCTGCTGGTGTAAAGAAAGCCCGGTCAATCATAATGTGTGTGCAAAATGATAGTGTTAATTTACAAATTGCTCTGAAATCTCGTTCTTTGAACAAGAATATTCGTGTCGTCGTGCGCATTTTCGATGATGAGTTCGCTTATGCGCTGCAGGATCAGTTCGGTTTCACCGCATTTTCAGCGACTGACATGGCAGCGCCAGCCTTTGCTTCTGCGGCTGCTGGTATTGATATGACACGCCCAATCAGTATTGAAGGCCAAATTATGAGTCTGGCTCGGCTGAATATAGACTCTGACAGTAATCTTTCTACATTAAGTGTTGCGGAATTGGAAAGGAACTTTGAGGTCAGTATTGTTTTATTAAAACGTGATTCAGAAACCGATTTACACCCTGTCCCTGAAACAATTTTACTGACCGGGGACACAGTGGCGGTGATCGGCGGACCTGCCCAAATTACTGCTTTGGTACAGGCAAACAGTAACAATATATCTCGTAACTGACTTTATCGAAATATTAAACCTAGAAAATCCAAAAAGAAAATTACTATTACGGCGCCACAAACTAAGAATGGGCCGTAGGGCAAAGCTGTTAGAGCTTTGTAACGTTTTATCAACACACTGAAAACTAAATACACAAGGCTAACGATTCCACCAATCAATGCGCCGATAAATAAACTAAGTAAAACTCCCGGAAAACCAACCATCAAACCAAGGATTCCGCTCAAGTTGACATCGCCAAATCCAAGTGCAACCTCATCTTCCGGTTTGCCTTTATACCTAGTCCACCACTTAATGAATAATTCTCCAAGCTTATAAAAAGTAAACATTATACAATAACCGATGATTCCTCCTTCAATGGTGGGTATCCAACCATGCAATAAGATTCCGATGGTCAAGCCCAAGCCAAGCCCCACCCAACTTGTTATATGAAGAATAAGTTTATAACGAATATCGATAACAACAATGACTCCAAAATAAATAATCACGATAGCTCCCCACCAAACACCAAGCTTGGCGGGAGGGTATGCCCACATAAGGGCAAATGTGATAGCCGTAAGTAATTCTACGGCTGTCACTCCCCAATCCCTTTTTTTTCCACAAGATTCACATCTGCGAGGCCAAATGAAATAATTCCATAAATTCATTTTCTCCTGACAATGGATGCAAAACGGAACAGAGATTGTTCTTTTCCACGGCAGTGTATCAGCCAAATAATTAACTAGACTTCCACACACCCAGCCAGCTAAAAACATTAAAAAATATTCCATAAAATTCCTTAATTTATTGGTTTTGGCAAAATTATCTTGGAAAATAATCATACGTCAACTCGATTAGAAATGCAAACCTATTTGTTATAATGGTTTTAAGCCTAGATCACTAGTAATGTTCATCAACCCTCATCCCTATAATGCGGAGCACCTAATGGAAAAATTCGTCATTGAAGGTGGCAAAAAACTGACTGGGACAGTCATGCCCTCAGGAAATAAAAATGCCGCTTTACCTTTGCTCGCAGCCTGTTTGTTAACTGAAGAAAAAGTAATTTTGCACAATGTTCCCCAAATCAAAGATATTCAGACGATGGGATCATTATTACAAAGCCTCGGAGTAACTATTATTTCATTAGATAAAAACACCTGGCAGATTCAAGCACACGAGGTTCACCCAGCTAACTTGGATCCTGATTACTGCCGGCGAATTCGCGCATCTATTTTATTAGCCGGCCCAATGACCGCCCGTTCAGGAGAATTAACCTTGCCTCCTCCGGGTGGGGATGTTATTGGTCGGCGCAGAGTTGATACCCACCTGCTTGCTTTACGTGCGTTGGGAGCGAATGTTGATTTCGATCGCTCATCGCATATTTTTTCCTTTCGATCGAATGGCCTGAAAGGCGCAGATATACTGCTTGATGAAGCTTCTGTCACCGCCACCGAAAATGCTATCATGGCATCTGTTTTAGCCAAAGGAACAACCATCTTAAGAAATGCAGCTTCGGAACCTCATATTCAAGAGTTGTGCCAGCTTTTAAATTGTATGGGCGCGCAGATTGAAAATATCGGTTCGAACACCCTGCATATCCACGGTGTTGATCGTTTGAAAGGTGCAGAATTTTCAATCGGTCCAGACTACCTCGAGGTTGTCAGCTTTATTGGCGCAGCGGTTGCAACTCGCAGCCAAATTTGTATTCAAAATGCCGGTCCAGAGTACTTGGGCATGATACGTCTTGTCTTCGAAAAAATTGGGGTTTCATGGACAGTAGACGGGGCAAATGTGATCGTGCCAGAATCGCAGAAACTCTCAATCGAATCAGATTTGGGAGATGCAATACCAATAATTAATGTAATGCCCTGGCCTGCGTTTCCAACCGACCTGATGAGTATTGCAATTGTGGTTGCAACCCAATCACGTGGCACCATTTTATTCCACGATTGGATGTATCCGAGCCGTATGTTTTTCACTGATAAACTCGTAGGGATGGGAGCTCAAATCGTATTGTGTGACCCGCATCGTTGTATCGTTCAGGGTCCGAGCCAATTAACCGGGGAAAAGATGGAAAGTCCTGATATTCGGGCAGGTATGGCGCTTGTATTAGCGGCGTTGGCGGCGGATGGAAGATCAGTGATCCGCAATGTCGGGCAAATTGATCGTGGCTACGAGCGGATTGACGAAAAACTCCGATCCTTAGGTGCATCAATTATCCGTGAAACAGAAGGATAAAAAAAAACGAGCGGAATTTTCAAACCGCTCGTTTTTTTCTTATAATTGTATCGTTTAGGCCGTTTGCGTGACAGCAACAAACTCAGCAACAGCAGTGCGCAACATTGCTTCACCACCAAAGCCAACCTGGCGATGTAATACTTTACCATTGGCAACAAATAATAAAGTAGGAATGCCCTGAACGCCATACCGTGAAGCATAATCCTGGTTTTCATCTGTATTTACTTTAGCGACCATTAGCTTGCCATCATATTCTTTCGCTAATTTTTCCAGGACTGGAGCAATCATTTTACATGGACCACACCAGGGTGCCCAAAAATCAACTACAACCGGTACTTTGGATTTCAAAACAGCATTCTCGAAAGCGGCATCGGTTACATGGATAGGATCAGCCATAAATCTATCTTAGCTCCTCATTCACTATAAAGTATTCACATTCAATCTATTAGATGCAAGTATAACCGAAAAGTTACAATTTATTTTGGATTTCCGCAACGTTTTTTTTGGGTTTAAAAATCTTATAAGAGCTGCGTAATTCAGCCGCTTTGCTCAACATTATACCTACAGAGCAATATTTTTCCTCAGAAAGCTCAATCGCCTGTACGAGAGCTTCAGCATCAATATCTCCCCAAACTAAATATTCTACTTCGATGATTGTCCAAATTTTAGGAATTTCCGACGAGCGTAAAGCTCGCACGTTTATTTTTAAATCATCGAGGGGTTGACGTTTCTTTTCAAGAATCGAAACAATATCCATTCCTGTACAGCCGGCTTTGGCCATCAAAAGCATTTCCATAGGCGAAACACCTTTTTGTTCTCCAAAAGTACCCATTTGCAGGCTTACTCCATTTGTTCCCGAAGTGTGAAATGCACTTCCGCCGATCCATTGAGTAGAAATTTCGCGCCAATCATCCATTTGGTGGTTTCTTTCCTTTCGATAAAAAATAGTATAACATGTTATCGTGTATAATCCTGGCGTGACAATTAACCCTTCTGGCCATCAAGTCCATATTTACTCAGTAACCACCCCCATTTATGAGGGTCCACTGGATCTCCTTTTACAACTCATCGAAAAGGCGGAATTGGATATTACGCGGGTGGCCTTAGCCGCAGTTACCGACCAATATCTGACCCACCTCAAGCAGCTCCAGGAACTCGTCCCTGGAGAAGTCTCTGCATTTGTTGTGATTGCATCAAAACTTATCCAAATAAAATCAGAAGCGCTCCTACCAAGACCACCATTCAGAGAAGTAGGTGAAGATGACCCGGCTGAAGCGTTAGCAAGGCAACTCATTTTATACAAACGATTTCGGCAGATTGCTGATTTTCTGGCTGCTCGAGAAGAGGCCGGAATACGTAGTTATTTGCGCATGGTGCCTGTCCCAAAGGTGGAAGGAAATCTGGATTTAACTGGCATATCGCTGGAGGATTTATTATCCGCAGCAATTACTATTTTCGCCTCGAACAGTCGCAAGCAGAGTTTGAGCACGGTTGTTTCTCCGCCCAGGATTACCATTCGAGAGAAAATTTCATTGATTTCGAGCTTCTTAAAGAGATTCCATCGGACTACATTCAGTCGTTTGTTTGATGAAAGGAAATCTCGACTGGACATTGTTGTAACCTTTTTAGCAATGTTGGAATTGATAAAACGCAAAATGGTGCGTGCGCAGCAAGATCACCTTTTTGGTGATATCTCGATAGAACCAACCGAAACCTGGGATGGCGCAGAGGAATTTGAATTGGAATTTGGCGAGTGATTTTGTTCGTGTGCCATTTACGGATAATTACCAGTAACATATTGTTCATGATTATTAGATGAGGTTTGAATTGTCAAACCAACTGATTCGAGAGAATTCGCCTTACCTACTACAACACGCAAACAATCCGGTCAACTGGTTCCCTTGGGGCACAGAAGCACTAGAGAAAGCGCGCGCGGAAAATAAGCCTATTTTTCTTAGTGTCGGGTATGCCGCATGCCATTGGTGCCACGTCATGGCGCATGAATCATTCGAAAATGAGCAAACTGCCGCGTTTTTAAATGAACATTTTGTGTCTATCAAGGTAGATCGTGAAGAACGCCCAGACTTGGATAGCATTTACATGCAAGCAGTTGTAGCGATGATTGGCAGTGGCGGTTGGCCTTTGTCAGTGTTTCTTACCCCAGATGGTTCTCCTTTCTACGGAGGTACATATTTTCCGCCGGATCGTCGATACAACATGCCTTCCTTTATCGAAGTTCTACAAACCATCTCACATTTGTGGATTGAAGATCGTGCCAGGCTTATATCAAGCGGTGAACAAATTCGCAAGCAATTAATTTACGCATCACCGTTCAAACTTACCAATTTTCAGATAAATGATATCAATCTTAATCAGGCTGTATTAAAACTGGCTGAGTCTTACGATTGGAAAAATGGTGGTTGGGGTAAAGCCCCAAAATTTCCTCAGCCTATGGCGATTGAGTTTTTACTGCGTAAAGCCACCCGAGGAGATTCCCTTGCCCGTGATATAGCAATGCACTGTCTAGAAGCGATGGCGCGTGGCGGGATGTATGACATCATCGGCGGGGGGTTTGCGCGGTACTCAACAGATGATACTTGGTGTATTCCACATTTTGAAAAAATGCTTTATGACAATGCTCAGTTAGCTCTTGTTTACCTGCACGCCTGGTTGATGTCTGGCAAAATAGTTTTCCGCCAAGTTTGCGAAAACACACTAGATTTCGTACTGCGCGAATTATGTCATCCATTAGGTGGGTTTTTCTCTAGCCTCGATGCAGATTCTGAAGGTTTAGAAGGCAAATATTATATTTGGAGTCCAGAAGAAATTAAAAATGCAATTAGTAATGCACAGGAAAACGAAATATTTACCATGGCATTTGGACTTACTTCCAAAGGTAATTTTGAAGGAAACGTTGTCCTGCAAAGAAAAGCAAACGATATTGAAATAGCAGAGAGCCTAAATCTGCAGAAAGATCATGTGATCCGTACGATCAATATCATTATCAACAGGCTGCAAGAATTTCGGGCCTCAAGAATCCGGCCAAATGTGGACGATAAGGTCATAGTGGCTTGGAATGGCTTGGCATTAATCGCTTTCGCAGAAGCAGCGCGCTATCTCGGCAAACCCACTTATCTTAAAGCGGCTAGAAAGAATGCAGAATTTCTTTTGCAATACATGCAGATGAACGGCCGGTTGCTGCGATCTTGGCGTGCTGGAAGTGCTAACCACAATGCGTTTTTGGAAGATTATGCTGCGTTAATCCTCGGATTGTTGGCTATTTACCAAACTGATCCGGATCTAAAATGGTATGAGAATGCTATCCGTCTTTCCAATGATATGCTTGATCATTTCTCAGATCCAAAAGGCGGTTTTTTTGATACCCGAGATGATCACGAAACTTTATTAATCCGACCGAAGGAAATTCAGGACAATGCTACCCCTTCCGGTAACTCTCTGGCTGTTTTTGCATTGCTTCAATTGTCAATATTTGAAGGAAACCAACAACTACGAGGGTTGGCAGAAAAAATGCTCGAGTCTATGCAAGAAGTATCTATGCGGTATCCAACAGCCTTCGCTTTTTGGCTTCAGGCAACAGATTTTGCTTTAGGCCCTGTGTTTGAAGTTGCCATCATTGGATCCTGGGAAATCCCTGCAACCCATGAATTCATCCAGGTTTTGTGGAAAAGTTTTCGTCCTCGGTTTGTCGCAGCAATATCCCAGGCTTCAAATGTGCTAAATTCACCAGGGATCTTGCAAAACCGAAACATGATCAACGATTCACCGACAGCCTATCTCTGCCAGGATTATGTTTGTTTGAAGCCAACAAATTCGATTGAGGAATTCGCTTCTCAGTTGGATTCTTCTAATTAATTCGCATTGATTGATAAAGTAACCGGACAATGATCCGACCCGAACACTTCGTCGTGAATGATCACATCATTAATTTCAGGTTCCAGGTCTTTTGAGATCAAGAAATAATCTAAACGCCAACCAGTATTTCTCATTCTGGCGTTGGAATGGTAAGCCCACCAGGTGTATTGAATCTTGTCGGGATACTTTTGGCGATAGATATCTGTGAAACCATTGGCCAGATATAGATCAATCATTTCCCTTTCTTCAGGTAAAAAACCAGAAGCACCCTCATTTGTTTTTGGATTTTTTAAGTCGATCGGTTTATGACACGTATTGAAATCGCCAGCTAAAATAATGCTCAAACCCTGTGAATGCAATTGGTTGCATTTATCTAAGAGTTTTTGGTAAAAATCCAGTTTAAATTTGACGCGTGACAAATCGTGCCTGCCGTGCGGAAAATAAATATTAAATAGCCAGAACTCATCAAAAAACGTACAAATGAGCCTGCCTTCGGAGTCGAACTCTGGATGACCCAAACCAATAACAGATTCGTTTGTGTGCGATTTCATCAGAGTTGCCACACCGCTGTACCCAGGGCGCTGTGCCGGATTCCAAACCACTTCCCAATTTTGAAAAAGGCTTTTTTGGGTTTCGTCTAATTGACCTGGCTGAGTTTTAATTTCCTGGAACAAAACGACATCGCTCTGGTTGGCTTCTATCCAATTCCAGGCACCTTTTTTCAATGCTGAACGTAAACCGTTTACATTCCATGTTGTTATTTTCATTTGACAAATTACAAAAAGATAAATTTATTACTTTATCTCTACCAACTCAAAAGGGCAGACGGCTGCGCCTATAATACCAGGACCAGTATGAACGCCCAAAACAGGAGAAATTCTTTTTATTTCCACCGCTGCGACATTCAACCTCTCATATAATAATTTTTTCAACACTTCAGTATAATCCGCGAATTGTCCGTGTAGAATGGTCACCTGGACAGCAGTGGAGGCAAATTCCTTTTCAAGGTGATTGGCGATTGTTTCTAATGCTTTGGTTATCGTGCGTGCTTTTCCAACTGTTGAATATTTACCATCTTTATGATCAACATTGATGATCGGTTTTAAGTTAAGCAATGCCCCTGCCAAAGCCTGCACTCGGCCGATTCGACCACCTCTATGTAAATATTCCAATGTATCCAATGTATAAATGACTTCTGTTTTCTCCCGCATTTTTTCAAGGTGATGGATGATTTCATCTTTCGTCCAACCGGCTTGTATCGCTTTTGCAGCTGCCAAAACCTGGAAACGCTCCCCGCCGCTCAAGGTTAAACTGTCGAAGAAATGGATAGCACTATCTCGCAAGTTTAAGGCCCCTTGTTTCGCTGAATTCAACGTACCACTCAATCCTGAAGAAATATGGATAGATAAAATTTCATCGCCTTTCGTCAGAATATTTTGATAAATTTCCGAAAATATTCCTGCAGACGGCATCGATGTTGTTGGTATTTTAGGAATCATATTTTTTAATCGAGTGTAAAAATCATCAGGAGTGATATTTCGCGAATCAACTTCTCCTTCAGGAAATTGGATGAAAAGGGGCGCAATCGTAAGGCCCAATTCCGAAGCTTCTTCTTGAGATATATCTGCTGCACAATCAGTCACAATTTTCACAGTATTATCCTTCCGTTCTCTGTATATACTTCATTGTACTCGATGATTTTCGAATGTATGGTAGAATACCATCTATGTTGAAGTTCCTTTACTTACACCATTTCGTAGATATCCTACCTTACATGGTTTGGGTTGGGCTGGATTAAGCACGCACTAAAATTTTGATTAGCTGGACGCTCCCTGAACCGGGAGCGTTTTTTGTTTTGTGATTGATGAGGTCTTTATGAGAAAAGTAATACAACCTGTAAAAGGCACTCGCGATTTTTACCCTGAGGAAATGGGTATTCGCACATGGATTTATCAAACAATCCGTAATGTATCCGAATCCTTCGGATATCAAGAATGGGAAGCCCCTTTGCTCGAAACCTTAGATCTCTACGCAGCGAAATCGGGTGAAGAGCTGGTTCAGGAACAATCCTTTGTGTTTCTTGACCGTGGCGGCGATAAGATTGCCCTTCGACCAGAATTGACCCCTTCGCTGGCGCGGTTGGTGGCTCAAAGACAAGCTCAACTGTCAGTTCCAGTCAGATGGTGGTCGTTCGGTCCATTTTGGCGTTACGAAAGACCTCAAAAAGGGCGCACCAGAGAGTTTTTCCAGTGGAATATCGACATGCTGGGAGTGAATACTCCTGAAGCTGATGCAGAATTAATTGCTGTTGCAGCAACTTTTTTTCAAAAAGTTGGCTTGACCCCGGACAAAGTTACAATCCTGATTAATGACCGCCGCCTTATGGATTCGGAGCTTTCAGCAATAGGCATTCTTGCAGAAAAGAAAAACGATGTATTCAATTTGATTGATCGAAGAAATAAGCTTCAATATGCTGAATGGCAGACATACGCTTTATCCTTAGGCCTGAGCGAAACACAAGTAAGTGGGCTAAATGAGATATTAGATAATTCGGAGTTATGGCGGAAATCAACTGAATTGAGTAGAGTCTTCAATGCACTATCAGCGATGGGACTTTCTGATTATGTTCAGTACGATGCCAAAATCATCCGGGGATTACTATACTACACAGGTACGGTATTTGAAGCATTCTCTCCTACAGGTGATATCCGCAGGGCGATTTGCGGCGGAGGGCGATATGATAACTTGTTGGCGGATGTCGGTGGAGATCCTATGCCAGGTGTTGGATTTGCAATGGGCGACGTGGTGATCACATTGCTCCTTCAAAGCCTGGATCTCATACCGACGGGACTTGGTAAGGTTCCGGCCAAAATTCTAGTAACAGTTTTTGATCAAGAATCATTTCCGGCATCATTGGAAATTGCGAAAGAATTACGGCAAAACGGATTGGATGTGATCTGTTATCCTGAAGCAACCAAGTTAGGGAAACAGTTCAAATTCGGAGATCGAATATCAGCGCGGATTGTGATTGTCTCAGGACCAGATGAAATGAAAATTGGGTCAGTCACGATCAAAGATCTGGAAGCAGGAACTCAACAAGTAATACTTCGTTCAGAAGCAGCTAAATATATAAAAGATTTGTTGATTGGCAGCTAGGTTTTAAAAATCCCGGCTATGTTATAATTTTTACGGGTAACAATCAAAAAGTATATATTGGATAGACTTGGAGAGGCAAGAAATGATCGTAACAACGAAAAAATTATTTTCAGCAGCTTATGGGAAATACGCGATTGGAGCGTATAACATAAATAATCTTGAACAAACGATGGGGCTTTTTCGAGGGTGCCTGGATAGTAAAGCGCCGTTTATAATTCAAATCAGCAAAGGCGCACGCACTTACACACATAAGAAAATGCTAGAATCGTTAATCCGAACTGCGGATGAGGTGTTCCCAGAATCTATTTTCGCTGTCCATCTTGATCATGGTGACGAAAAAACATGTATGGATTGCATTGAGAGTGGATTTTATTCCTCAGTCATGATTGATGCCAGCCATGAGGATTTTTACGGGAATATCGAAACAACGCGCAGAGTTGTTGATGCAGCTCACGCTCGAGGTATTGTTGTTGAAGCAGAACTTGGGCAATTGGGCGGCGTTGAAGAACATGTCGCTGTAGATGAAGCCAATGCGATGTTGACCAATCCAGAACAAGCGAAAGAATTTGTAGAAAAATCGGGTTGTGATTCGCTGGCTTGTGCAATTGGAACAAGCCATGGAGCTTATAAATTTTCTGGCAGCCAGGGTTTACGATTTGATGTACTTGAGTTGATTCAAAAACGTCTACCTGGTTTTCCTTTGGTCATGCATGGCTCTAGTTCGGTTCCCCAAGAGGAAGTAGAGAGAATTAATGCTGCCGGTGGAAGTTTGAGGGGAGCTAAGGGTGTCGACGAGAACCAATTCAAACGTGCGGCCGAATTAGGTGTGACAAAAGTAAATATTGACACCGATGGTCGATTGGTTTGGACCCGGGTTCACCGCGAATTTTTCCGTGACCAACCTGAAAAATTCGATCTTCGTGACCCGGGGAAAATTTTCATAGCTGAATATGCTCGTTTCATAGTACACAAAAACGAGAAATTAGGTTCTGCTGGACATCTTGACGAACTCCACAAAGTAGTCGGCTAAGGTCTGACATAAACCGTTCAAGGGCAGTTTATGTTGAACTGCCCTTGTTTTTCTTATATAAGAGGGTCCTCTATGCCAGCTTCCGATCAAGGCGTCAATCTAGATCGTTACATGGTTGTGCCTCGAACTTTGGTGTTCTTAATTCACGAAGATAAAATCCTTTTGATAAAAGGCTCCCCCACAAAGCGCCTTTGGGCGGGAAAGTATAATGGACTTGGAGGCCATATAGAAATCGGTGAGGATGTTTTAACTGCTGCTCGCAGAGAAATCAAAGAGGAAGCGGGGATCGACAACATTCAATTAAATTTGGTAGGAACTGTAACCATCTCAACTGGCCAAAATCCAGGAGTTCTCATCTTTGTTTTTAGAGGAGAAATTGATAGTGAAATTGTGAAACCATCCGATGAAGGAACGCTTCAATGGTTCTCTTTAGAAGAAATCCCCCAAGATTTGCTGGTTGAAGATCTAAAGGTGCTTTTACCTCTGGTAATAAACAATCCCGAGGTTTGCTCAGGATTGTTCTATTCTCATTATGGCTATGCGCAATCTGGCGAATTGCTGATCACTTTCGCTGAATAATCCACCTCGCCGCTTTTACAATTGCCTGCTCCGGATCGATCGAATTACCATAAAACAGCCGGCTAGAATCAAGATTAGCGCCCAAAATATATTCGAATTAGCCTGACCAGAAATTATTCCAATAAATGCGCTGATTGCAGTGAGAACCATTGCCGGAATATATGCCCAGGAAAGTTGTTTATTGGGTAATAAAGTCAAAGCAAAAAATGTCAGCCCTAATCCGAGGAAGAATATACCGCCTGTATCAATTCCCAGGTTAATAGCATCCAACAACGAAACGATTCCCAACGTAATAAGAACCCCTCCGGGAATCAATGCCCACCAGTTGCTTTGCTCTCGAATGTAAACAAAGAAAAATCCTATCCCTAAAACTCCGAGTGGTAGAAAATCCCTGATAAAGGAGATCGCAGGTAAAAATGCCCCAACAAGAGCACTCAGTCCTAATCCAATTAAGAATGATCCAGGAATAATCGGCCACCACGGATGCAAATCGGTCCAGGCTTCTTTTAAAAAGAAAAAACCGATAATTATTGCTGCACAACCCCAAAATATTCCACCAAGAGGCAAGCCTAATAAGTTCTGTACCAATAGCGCTGCTCCCCCCAGCATGATCAAAACACCCCATAAAATCGAATTTTTATACCAGGCCATGTTATTCTTCCTATATTCACATAATTTCCGCAGAACCAACACCAATTTCAATATCCAAGTCGATTTTGTTTTGCGCTGTGCCATAATCGCTTGATTGATAAAATTGACCATTCCTTGGAAATCTGGTTTGGTCGATATTGATGCTTGACAGCCCTCCCCGCGCTGTTATCCTAGCTGCAGCGCTCTGAGGCACACGCACCGTGACAGACGCTGCTCCAGCGTTGATATGTACATCGGTATTGCCCGCATTCCCAGGAAGGGTAATTTCTGTGCTGCTCGCGCCGCTTTGCACGCGTAAATCGGTGACTTTCAATTGGCTGAAATCTAATTTATTTTCACTTGCGCCACTGTGAATTTCGACATGCAGTGGAATTTCACGGGTGACATGCAAATCCCATCGTAATTGCTCAGCAAAGCCAACATTAGGGAAAATACCTTCAGGTAATCGCAAACGAGAATCTACAGTTTTATCGCCCCTACTAACATTCAACATGGCCCCACCATCGCAATTTCCGTCCAACATATTCTCCGGTTGGCTGCCATCTGCCAATTTGAGCACACCAGCCCCAAAATCTATTCTTAGGGTGCCCGTTGTTTCACCTTGAAGTGGTACGACGACATTTTCGTGAGCCAATTTTCCGCGCATCAAAGGTCGCAATGCAACCCATAAACCAAACAGGATGATTAAAGAAGGCCACAAGATATCCCATACTCTCACCCCGCCAATCAAATTGAAATTATCGAGCGTAAACACTACTCCGACAATTACGAGGATTAATCCCCAAAACAAAGTGCCCCGGTTCATAATTATTTGTCCTCTCAATTTTAAGCTGATTTTGTTCGGTGAAACAATGGAGTGATGATCATATAAATTCCAGCGCCAATCAACAATACAGGCCAATAACGTCCGAACAAATTTGGACCATGAAATATCGCTGCAAAAATAAAGAACATGATTCCACTAATGATGATCATCCTTAATCCTTCATTGACTTGATTCCACGCCCCTTTGATGATTGCAGATAGAATTGTCCCACAGCCCACAAAGCCTGGTATTAATGTCCATAAATAGGACCAACTTCCCCAATTGCCGGAATTGTTCTGGTAAAGCAAGATTCCCCCGATTCCCGCCACAATACTTGCCGGTACAGCCATATCCGCTGCACCTACGAGCAGACCGAACACAAATAAACCACCGCCTATTGTGATTACGATCCAAGGCCAGGTCAATTGGGATGGAAATAATGCTGGTATGCTGGGGAAGAAATTCGTTAATATCAAATAACTTCCCAACAAGATCAAGACGAATCCAAACGCCAGAGATGTCCGAGTTTGTTGTGACATAATACCTCCTGTGAGAGTTAATTTAATGCGTGCAGTTTACACTCAGGTTTCATTTTATTTTGATTGTAGCCCCCTTGTTAAATCAGAGTACTAGCCACTTGGTGAGTTGCTCCCTATCCATCAAGTCATTCTTTAATTAATGAGAGCCTTGTATAGTTCACAAGGCTCTTTCTTTAGTTAAGTTTATTTTAAATCCCAGTATGAAATTTTATCCACATATACCGTGAAATCAGTTGTTTTTACTGATCCAACCATGATACCAAACTTGCCCTCCGAGTGCCGATCGTCAAGAAATGAATACACTCCAATACCATTTGCATATACTGTGTATTTATTTCCAACCGCCTTGATTCCTAATCGATTTGTCTGTTGAGGGCCACTGAGGATATTGCTGCTTGTTTGCCAATCCTGGATAATATCCTCCTTTTTGCCAGTAAAATACCAAACACGGAATCTGCCATCGCACGAAAAGCCCAGCAAATACCCCTCCGAAGGATCTGGAGAACGGAAGATAAGCCCGTACTTGTCTTGGCCTGCACATTCTGCTCCCGTTTTTACCGTTATTTCGAGATAGAAATTCGTCAGAGTCGGCCAGGAAACTGTCCATCCATAATAATAATCCGGGTTATGGGCAATCAAAACCGCATTTCCATCTTTTGCTTCCATCGAGATACGATCATCCTTACTGAACGACCAATTGTCTCCATTATCAAAATTATCTGTCCAGGTAGCCGATCCTAACGATTTCACAATATCTTCACCAGATAAGGTTGGTGTGGGAGGATTCTGCGTAGGGGTTGGTGATGGTGTATCGCTCGGCGTCACAGATTGAGTTGGTGAGCTAACCGGGATTGGCATCGTTTCTGTCCCAGTAGGCAGTACAACCTCAGGTGTGGCTGTGACAGCGGGGATTTGGCTTTGCCCGCCAGCCTGGGCAGTCGCAGTATCAACACTGGCATTTGCGGTTAACTGGACAACTACAGTTTGAGCCGCCTGGGTAAACATCAAATCATTCGAAGATACCTGGGTCGGCTGGAGAGTTGAATTGATAGAACAAGCCGCTGAGATTGCTGCAATAATCAATAAGCTTGCGAATATGAATCGGTTTTGCTTCACTAGTTTTCTCCTTTGAATAATAAAACGAATCTGTACGAAAAAAAGTTCCAATATGAGCGTCAGTATGATTATCAGAAAGATTATACTTCGGGAATGAAATTATCTAGCCGAAACGAAATGATTAATATATTGTAAACATCGATTTTATTCGATGTAAAGTCTTAATTCTTTGCTAGAATTGGGTAGTTAGGAAGCTCTTGTGAATCAATTCGATAAATCATTTATGGCTGCTTATACTCAAAATTATCGAGATGCCCTCGAAGATTTTTTTGAGGCGCGTCGAAAAGCAAATATTCGCAATGTTCTTGCTCGACTGAGTGGGAAGAATTACTCCCTTCTCTCTTTTGACGAAGTAAGAAAACAAATCAAAGCTGAAATGACAAACCAGCGGCAGGTTTTACGGGAAATTCCTTTGGATGCCATTGTTGGCAGCGTCAACCGTTACGATGACTTTACTCGTGACTTTTACCCGAAGGATGCTGTTGACCCTGAACGTTGGGCAAGAGTTGAAGTCAGCGCCAATTCCATGGACGGTTTGCCACCCATAGAAGTCTACCAACTCGGAAATGTTTATTTTGTAATAGATGGGAATCATCGAGTTTCCGTTGCACGCTCTCTTGGATCAAAAACCATCCAGGCATATGTTGTTGAGATTAAAACAAGGGTCACTCTCGATCCAGAGGATACGCCTCAGGAAATTATCCTGAAATCAGAGTTGGCTAGTTTTCTCTTAGATACCAGATTGGATATATTACGCCCTGGTTCAGATTTTAAGACTACTGTGCCTATGGCTTATACCCGCCTTGCAGAACATATCGCAGTTCACCAATATTTCATGGGTTTAGACCAAAACCGTTCTATCAGCCGGGAAGAAGCGATTATCCATTGGTATGACACTTATTACTTTCCTACGATCCAAAATATCCTTGATTTAGGTTTGCTCAGAGATTTTCCAGGAAAGACGATTACCGATCTTTACTTATGGCTGTGTGACTATCGGGCTGCATTGGAAAAATATCTTCAGCAGCCGGTTGATGAACTCGATGCGGCTTTGCATATCGCTTCCCAGGATTCACCGAAAATTAATTCCGATCCCAGCGAAATATTTTCCATTAAAATGCAACCCACAACCAGCAATACCCCTCCGGGGACATTTCGCCGCCAAAAAGAAATGGTTGGGCAGGAAAGCTGCTTATTTGGAAACATTTTAGTCCCGATTAATGGCACTCCTGCGAGTTGGAATGCTTTGTTGCAGGCTATCGAAATCGCGAAGTATGAAAATTCAAATATTCATGGTCTACACGTTGTCAATGATGACACCTTGCGCGAATCGGAAGCCGTCACGGCTATTCAAGAAAAATTTAACCAGATTTGCAGCGACGCCAATGTGAATGGAAAAATTGTGATATCTTCAGGGATAGTGAGTAGTCAATTATTAGAACACTCAATTATTAACGACCTAATTGTTGTAAATCTGGCTTTTCCACCCGGTGCAAGCGCCTTAGGTCGCCTAACGAGCGGGTTCAGAACGATGGTTCAACGAAGCATCCGACCTGTGTTAGCCTGCCCTGAAACTTTCTCAAAACTCAAACATGCCATCCTGGCTTACGATGTCAGCCCCACTTCTCAGGAAGCGCTTTTCTTGGCTGCTTACCTAGCAAATAAGTGGCAAATAAAACTGACTGTGTTGACAATTTCCGATCGTGCGGAAAATTCATCTCAAGCATCCCGTAAAGCTCAAGAATACTTGATAACGCATGGGGTCAAGGCTAGTATCATCATTGGCAATGGAGCTATTGCTTCGACAATATTAAAATATGCCACAGAACAAAATGCCGATTTGATCATAATGGGCGGTTACGGCTCAACCTCTCGTTTTAATTTCTTATTTGATACGGTAGCTGATCAGATATTACGAGATAGTTCGAAACCAATGCTACTTTGCAGATAAAGACATGTATTTTCTCATACCTGCTCTATTCGCCAGCCTAAAGAAGAATCAGGTATCAGAATCGTTTTTCTTACACCATAAGTGTTGACTATGAGGGTATTTCCGAAATTCATTTTATATTGTTCATCTTGTCGGTAAAGGTGAATATGACCATGAAGATGAATTTTCGGTTTAAAAACCTGTATCAACCATCGAAATGCCTTAATGCCCTGGTGAGGTAAGTCATCTCGATCCTGAAGCCCCCATGCAGGTGAATGGGTAACAAATATGTCTAGAAACCGACCGTTTCGAAGAAAATTATTCATAAGTTTTGGCGCAAGTCCTAAAACATGGGTCCACATTTCGCCTTGTGTGTACATAAAAGGCCCAGGCCTATACCTGAGTCCGCCTTCGATTCCTGCGATGATCAGTCCTCTTCCATTGACAACTTTACGATGCAAATCAATAGCTCCATGAGGATGAGTTCTTTCACCTAATTGGGAATATTCAACTACATTTGCATGATTTCCACGCACAAAATAAGTAGGCTTGTTAAGCATATCAACCACGAATTCCAGGTAATAATAGGGCATATCCCCACAACCGATCACGATATCGACATCTCCAAATCGATTTTTAATAACTGTTGAATAAACGGTATCCAATACAACGTCGCTTAGAGAGAGAATTTTCATCTAGAATGCCCTAAAACAATTATAATGGGTATCTTGTACAGAGAAAATAACTCTCCATCAGGTATCTAGACCCTCAAATAAGGATTTGAAACGATGAAAATTTCGGGTGAAATATTTCTTAGGGCGCAAGCTGAATTAGGAGAAGGGCCATCCTGGAACGCTGAACAACATCTTCTTTATTGGGTGAATATCCTGGCAGGCGAGTTGCATACACTTGATCTTTCAACAAATCAGGATAGGGTTTTTAAAGTAAATCAATACATCGGGTTTGTCGTATCTCAGAAAAATGGTGATGTTATCGTCGGACTGAAAGATGGTATTGCTAGTTTTAATTTTGCCACTTCAACAATGAATTGGCTCGCTCGTCCGGAAAGCGATAAACCTGAAAATCGATTTAATGACGCTAAGTGCTCACCAGATGGCCGTTTATTTGCCGGTACGATGGCAATTGATGAACATCCCGGAGCTGGGGCTCTCTACCGATTAGACGCCGACAAAATCATTCATAAAATTCTTTCGCCTGTATCGATTTCGAATGGCATCGCATGGAGTCCTGACTACAAAACATTTTATTATATTGACACTCCAACTCGTAATATTCTTGAATTTAACTATGATATAGAAACTGGTGAAATTAATCATCCTAAAACTGTAATTCAAATTCCTCGAGAAGATGGATGGCCGGACGGAATGACCTCCGACCAAGAAGGCATGTTATGGATCGCTTTGTGGCAAGGTGCGAAAGTTTGTAGATATAATCCCAAACATGGCCGGAAAATTTTAGAAATAAATTTGCCTGCACTCAATGTTACCTCGTGCACTTTTGGCGGTGAGAAAATGGAAACATTGTACATAACAAGCGCATGGAAAGGCATGAATAAAGAACAAAGGGAGGACTACCCACATTCCGGGGATTTATTCATAGCTGAGACAAAAATTCCAGGAATGCCATCGTTTATGTTCGGCAATTAATTGATCCCACCGCAAAGAGGGATGATGAAATGACGGAATCGTTGTATCACCTGGACAGTTACATGCGTGTTTTTCAGGCAAGAATTACCAAAGTAGATTATGAAAACCATGCACTTATATTAAACCAAACAGCCTTTTATCCTGGAGGCGGTGGACAACCGAATGACTTTGGAATTTTAGAAATAGAAGATACAAAATTACAGGTGATCAAGGTTAAGAAAATTGGTGATGACATCCTGCATTTTTTGGAATCGAACCAACCTCTCCCTCTCACCGGCGCTGAATTAACAGGTCACCTGGATTGGGAAAGACGATATAAATTGATGCGTACGCACACCGCCCTTCACATTCTTTGCGGTACAATTTTTCGGGACTATGGCGCCCATGTCACAGGCGGTGATATGGATATCTTGGAAGGCCGGATGGATTTTGAATTTGACAGTCTTCAGAAGGAATTCGTCCAATTGGTCGAAACAGCGGTCAATCGTGAGGTCGAAGCAGATCGCCCAATACTGGTATCTGTATTGCCTCGGAAACAAGCATTCCAAATACCAGATTTGATCAGAACGAGGATCAATTTATTGCCAGAGGGAATTAAATTTGTTCGTACAGTCGAGATAAAGGGGCTTGATCTCCAGGCTGATGGCGGCACCCATGTGGCTTCAACGCGAGAAGTAGGCCGAATCCACATCATTGATTATAAAAGTAAGGGAAAAATCAATAAACGAATTTATATCCGTCTGGAGGAAGTTTGATGTTTGTCGCATTTCAAGGAGAGCCTGGGGCTTATTCAGAAGCAGCTCTTTTCGAACATTACGGTTCCAACGTCCAATCCCTTCCATGTCTTTCCTTCGATGATGTCTTTGAGGCCGTCAACACGGGCAAAGCTGAGGAAGGCTTAATTCCGATCGAGAATTCCCTAGCCGGCAGTATTCATCGAAATTACGATTTGTTACTTCAAAATTCACTCATCGTTATAGGTGAACATTTTTTATCAGTCCACCACTGCTTGATCGGTTTACCAAATAGTGAGATTGGCAGAATACAACGGGTTATCAGTCACCCACAAGCATTGGCTCAATGTGAAGGTTCTTTACGCCGTCTAGGGTTGGTGAGCGAAGCTGTTTATGACACTGCTGGAAGTGTCAAAATCTTGCAGCAGCGTTCCGACCCTACTCTGGCAGCAGTAGCATCCCGCCGGGCTGCCAATCTCTATAAAATGAAGATATTATTGGAGAATATCGAAGACAACCCTGCGAATTTTACACGCTTTTTAGCAATAAGACCGCCAACAGAAAAAGACCACCAAGATTCGCGGGTTCCTTATAAAACTTCGATCGTTTTTGCATTAAATAATCAACCTGGAGCGCTTTTCAAAGCATTGAGTGTATTTGCATTGCGTGATATTGATTTAACAAAAATCGAATCTCGGCCGCTCGCTGGGAAACCTTGGGAATACTTCTTTTATATTGACTTCGCGGGCTCTATCGAAGAAGTCAAATGCTCTAGAGCGCTGGACCATCTCAAAGAATATGCCTCATTTTTCCGCATATTGGGATCCTACCCGAGATCTCAAATGCCTTCAGAAAAACCTTGACAATCTATCAAATGTGTATAAAATTGACCCAATTATGAAGACCTTCTCCAATAAGTATTACCGCTTTTACTTTTATTTCGGCAACGGACACCGTATGCCGCTTGCGGCGCTTAACGGGTAGGTAAGAGCTAAAAACTCAAGTAATCACCTCAACCTGCGATGCCAAAAGCGGCATCGCAGGTTTTTTTTTACGGAGGAAGACATGAGCATTCGAGGCATTCGCGGCGCTGTAATCGCAAAAGAAAATACATCTGAAGCAATTCTAGAATCAACACAACAATTATTAAGCGCAATTTGTGAGGGAAATTTATCTTTACTCTCTTCGGACATAGCTTCAGTGTTTTTTACCGTAACGCTGGATTTAAACGCCATTCATCCTGCGTTGGCCGCCAGGCAAATGGGTTGGGTTGATGTCCCGATGCTTTGCTCCACAGAAATTCCAGTGCCAGGCAGCATGAAATGCTGCATTCGAGTCCTTATTCACTGGAATACAAATTTACCCCAAAGTCAAATTCGACATGTTTATTTAGGTGCCGCCGCCGCTCTTCGACCTGATCTGGCGTTGCCTACCAACGAGCTGAAACAATCAACAACAATTTCTTCAATCACAGCCTAATAAGAAGGAGAGAACCATGATCATTGTAATGAAACCCGGATGCTCTGATGCAGAAATCAAATCCCTTACACTACGTATTGAACAAATGAATTTAAAAGCTCATATTGATATTGGTGAAGTGCGCACAGTGATTGGTGTCGTTGGAGATACACGTTCTGTAAACATTGATTATTTTTCTGTCTGGGAAGGTGTCGAGAGAGTTGCACGCATCACAAAGCCTTACAAGTTGGCCTCACGCGAGTTCATTTCAGGGCATTCAAGCTTCCCATTAGACGGCGTGTCGGTAGGAGGCAATGAAATTGTAATCATAGCCGGCCCTTGTTCGGTTGAAAGTCGCACTCAACTGTTAGAGACTGCCCAGGCAGTTCGAGAAGCAGGTGCTCATGCATTAAGAGGAGGCGCATTCAAACCACGCACCTCTCCGTACGCATTTCAAGGATTGGGCGAAAAAGGTCTCGAATTGCTGGCTGAAGCACGCAATGTCACAGGCTTACCAATTGTTACCGAAGTGATGGCACCTGAAGATGTTCCTTTGGTGTCAAAATATGCGGATGTGCTACAAATTGGCGCCCGCAATATGCAAAATTTCCCACTGCTCCACGCGGCAGGAGAAAGTCAAAAAACAGTTCTCTTGAAACGTGGCATTGCAGCAACCATCGAAGAATTGCTTATGGCTGCAGAATATGTTCTTTCTCACGGCAATCGCCGCGTGATGCTTTGCGAACGTGGAATACGCACATTTGAAACATCAACCCGTAATACCACGGATATTAATGCTGTTCCGGTTTTAAAAGAATTGACCCATTTACCCGTCATTTTAGATCCGTCACACAGTACAGGCAACTGGCAATATGTCGGCGCGATCGCTAAAGCCGCCGTTGCAGCAGGCGCAGATGGCGTGATTGTTGAGGTTCATCCAAATCCAGAAAATGCTCTCTCCGATGGAGCCCAATCCTTGAAACCAGAAAGATTCTCGGAATTGGTTTCCCAGTTGCGGCTGATTGCCCAAGCAGTTGGTAGATCGGTTGCCGTAAGTGCTCACGCTGGTCAATCCGTGTAATTACCACATGTACTCAGCGTCACGGACCCAACAGCTTCAAGGGAACTTTTTTGCCCAGATCGAAAAGCGCATCCACTTATTGAAATCTCAAGGGGATGACGTAATCCGGCTCGATATAGGCTCACCTGATCTACCACCTTCTCCAGAAGTGGTTCGAGCCCTTATAGATTCTGCATCCAGGCCAGAAAATCACGGTTACCAACCGCATTTAGGTATCCCGGAACTGCGCCGAGCGTGGTCGGACCATTATACAGAAAATTTTAATGTATACCTTGACCCAGATACGGAAATTTTGCCTTTATTAGGCTCAAAGGAAGGTATTTTCCATTATTGTATGGCGGTTTTAAATCCGGGAGATATTGTATTAATACCCGATCCGGGTTATATGACATACACGCGTGGCGCTTTGTTTGCGGGTGCAGTTCCCCACTACATTAATCTCAATGCCGAAAATCAATTTTTACTGGATTTCCAATCGATCAATCCAGAAATAGTAAAAAATGCAAAAATACTTTGGCTAAACTATCCAAATAATCCTACAGGCGCGACTGCAACTATAGAATTGTTTCAACAAGCGGTAGATTTCGCGCGCCACCACCAACTATTTTTAGCACATGATAATGCCTATGCGCAAGTTACATTTGAAGGATATACATCGCCTAGCATTTTACAAATTCCTGGAGCAAAAGAATGTACGGTAGAGTTTAATTCATTGTCTAAATCGCACAATATGCCAGGCTGGCGGTCAGGTATCGTTGTGGGAAATCGAGATGTGATCCAGGCAATCCTTAAAGTGAAAACCAATATCGATTCTGGTGGTTTTCGACCAGTCCTTGATGCATCAGTGGTTGCATTGCATTTGAAAAAATCTTGGCTTGAGGAAAGAAATCTGATATACCAGGCACGGCGCGACCTGCTATTATCTGCTTTGGCGAATATCGGACTTGTGGCAGCCAAACCAAAAGCATCAATTTATATTTGGGCGAAAATTCCACCCGGAAAATCGTCTGTTGATTTCTGTTCTTTCCTGCTCGAGAAAGCGAAAGTCAGCTTAACGCCTGGAATCATTTTTGGCCCTTCAGGGGAAGGCTACGTTAGAATTGCTCTGACCACATCTACAGAGCGGATCAAAGAGGCTGTCTCCAGAATTGTGA
Organism: Chloroflexota bacterium; assembly: GCA_029782365.1. Classification (GTDB taxonomy): domain Bacteria; phylum Chloroflexota; class Anaerolineae; order Anaerolineales; family UBA4823; genus CAWBUW01. The sequence goes on along the minus strand of JAKOUW010000096.1, from coordinate 129,439 downwards.
ACTTCATGTAACATTATACTTTTGTACCGCATTCACCGCAGAATTTGGCACCAGCCTTAAGTTCAGCTCCACATTCTGCACAAAATGTTTTTTGAACAATTTTGGTCCCACATTCCGGGCAAAACTTAGCGTTTGTCGCTAATGCCGCCCCACAATTTGGACAACCAGCTTTCACACCTGCTTTCCAGGTTTGTTTATCACTTATTTGTTGTTCATCGGTATCGGACACTTCAGCGGAGGACCAAATTTTTTCAGTCGTCTTAGAAGCTTGAGCTGCAGCCATCTCAACTGCGAGATCAGGTGCACAATTCTTACATAGCCCTTTCACGACATTCCAACAAGATTTTCGACACACCCAACTAGAACATCGGGGACACTGGATGAAATCTGGCCGCAATTCTTCCATAGCGGCTTCAAAGGCCGCATCATGTGCTTTTTCCCAGGCAGCCGAGCGAGCTTTTTCTGCCAGGTTGGCGGCTTGCCCAAAAATCCCACCGAACAGACTGCTTGCAGTATCCATTGCCGAAGAAGCTACTCCAAGTACATTGGATTGAAATTTCGTGCGGTAACCGGTACCACACCGGTCACAGTGAAATTCAAATTGAAATCCTTGGTTTGTGCTCAAGTCAGAATAATTTCTAGTAAATTGAATTGTCTGTCCCATATCATCCTCCGATTGTTGAAATAATTATACAATGGTGTGTTCATTCGTAGATTTCTATCAAGCCAAATAATTCGATTTTGAGTATGCTATACTTCAAAAATGAGTGAATTTGTTTCAATCCTCCAAAACGCTCTTCGCTTTCGCGCTAGTGATTGCGCTAATTACTTTTCAGAGTCACATGATTCTGCGCTTCGGCTATTCAACGGCTTTTTGGAAGGATGTCCGGGTTTGGTTGTAGAGCTTTATGGAAGCACCCTGGTTCTGTTTATAAATGATCCGGCCGATGAGATCGCTGGTGGTTTCATCCCAGAAATGGTTGATTATTACCGGGTGAATCTCCCCTGGTTAAAATCGGGGATATTAAAGAATCGTTCAACAGGAAAAAACCAATTAATCTTTGGATCAGATCCAGATAAAAAAATCCGGGAAAATGGCATCTGGTACGCCATCGATCTTTTCCAGCATCAAGACAGTACATTTTATTTGGATACCAGATTTCTTCGTTATTGGGTAAAAGATAATTTAGCTGGCAAGTCAGTTCTAAACACCTTCGCATACACCTGCAGTCTTGGGGCAGCCGCTTTTTGTGGTGGCGCTTCGAAGGTCCTCAACACTGACCTTGATCAATATTTCTTGAATCTTGGGATGAGAACCTTCAGAATAAACGGTTGGCAGGTAAACAGCTCTGATTTTCTTGCGGGCGATTTTTTTAAGACCGCCGCTGGATTAAAACGAAAAGGATCTTTGTTTGATTGTATCATCTTAGATCCTCCCCTTTTTTCTGTGACAAAAAATGGCCGTTTTGATTTAAATTACGATTATTACAAACTGATCAACAAAATACGCCCATTGGTGGCACATGGAGGTGTTATTCTTGCCGTGAATAATGCGATTTTTGTATCCGGTAAGGATCATATGAGGTGGCTGCAAGATCTTTGCGCGGATGGATTTTTAGAGATAGGAGACATAATTCCGGTGCCACCAGATATTACGGGACTTGTTTCCTATTATGGCACTTTACCAGCTGATCCTTATCCATTCAATCACTCCACAAAAATGATCGTTCTCAAAGTTCTTCGAAAAGACAAACGAACCTCAAACCAATAACGATCAGCCAATTGTTACATCTACATGGACTATTTCAGCTCCATCAATCAGGATCGGCTTTAACCGACCTGCAATTTCTTTTCCATCTACCTTTATATTCACCGTGGTTCCGGGACCAATCCTATTGACAGATATGTGATAATCTGTACCCCTAAATATTCGGTGGGCGGTAAAACTATTCCATGATCTGGGAATAACCGGTGCAATCATCAATCCATTATAAGTGGGTCTGATTCCTAGTATCCACTGAGAGATAGCAACATAATTCCAGGCTGCCGTGCCAGTAAGCCAGGAGTTCTTGGCTTCTCCATGTGTTGGCGCATCTCTGCCGGCGATCATTTGAGCATATACATAGGGTTCACATCGATGCAATTCACTGATGGCTTCCCGAAAAGAAGGATTGATTCGCTTGTAATATTCGAATGCTCTATCGCCGTTGCCCAATTTCGCTTCAGCGGCCATAATCCATGGATTTGTATGGCAGAAAATGCCAGCATTTTCTTTATAACCTGGCGGATATGACGATATTTCGCCTAAATTTAAATAATATTGTGAAAATGCAGGCTGTTGCAAAACAATGCCGTGTTCGGTGGCCAATTTCTGCCAAACTGATTCGAGCGCCGATTGAGCCTGTCCACTTTCAATTCCGATGCCGCCCAGAACACAAATACCTTGAGGCTCGATAAAGATCTGTCCTTCATCGCACAACTGCGAGCCGATAGGATCTCCAAAATCGTCATAGGCTCGGCGGAACCAGGATCCATCCCATCCTGGTCCCAAAACAATGTCGGTCATGTCTTTGCCATGCTTTCGATATTTTTCGGCTAAAGCCAAATTATTTTCAGCGAGCTGCAGTTGAGTCGGTACCGCTTCCAACATATCAGCCATTTCATCACAGACAAGCACAAACAATCCGCCGATAAAAACACTCTCGGCTATTTTTCCATCCTTATTCGTTGTTGTTTGAAACGATTGTCCTGGGGTATCCGAAAAGCAATTTAAATTCAGGCAATCATTCCAATCGGCTCTGCCAATTAGCGGCAATCCGTGCGGACCTAAACGCTCCAATGTATATTGTACCGACCGCTGCAGATGTTGGAATAAAGGTGTTTCTGATCCAGGTTGGTTATCATATGGTACCGGTTCATTCAAGATTGACCAATCTCCTGTCTCTTTAATATACGCTCCGACTCCAACAATTAACCACAAAGGATCATCATTGAAATTTGAACCAACATCGTTATTTCCACGCTTGGTGAGTGGTTGGTATTGATGGTAAGCTCCTCCCGATTCCATTTGTGTTGCTGCCAGATCGAGAATACGCTGCCTGGCTCGTTCTGGAATCATATGCACGAAGCCTAACAAATCCTGGTTCGAATCACGGAATCCCATCCCGCGTCCAATCCCTGATTCGAAATAGGATGCGGAGCGTGATAGGTTAAATGTAATCATGCACTGATAAGCATTCCAAATATTAACCATCCGATTCGTATGTATATCAGGTGTATTGACCTGCATCCTGTCCAGTAATTTCTTCCAGTCTTCTTTTAATTGAGAGAAAGCGCGCTCCGATTCGATCGATTGCAAATAACAATCGATGACTTCTAAAGCATAACGTTTATTGATAATCTGCGAATCAGGTGGATCAAACTTTTCGTTTCTTGGATTTTCCCAATACCCTAACAAAAAAATAATATTTTGGGTTTCACCAGGCGCTAATTTCAATCGAAGCTGCGGTGCAGCAATAGGCTGCCAGCCATGGGCGATGCTGTTTTTGCTCATACCTGAAAGAACAACTTCGGGCTTATCCCAGCCGCGATAAGCGCCTAAAAAGGCGTCTCTTTGTGTATCAAACCCATCAAATGGCCGATTACATGCAAAATATGCGAAATGATCTCTTCGTTCCCGATATTCCGTCTTATGGTAAATGACATTTGTAGTTACTTCAACCTGGCCTGTAGAGAAATTACGTTGAAAGTTCGTTGCATCGTCCCATGCCTCCCATAAAGCAAACTCGACACAGGCAAACAAGGATAAATCTACAGGGGTTTCCCTGTTCGAGGAAACCCAAACTTGCCATACCTCAACAGTTTCTCCCTGTGGTACAAAATAACGAATTTTAACGGAAATATCATTTTTCGAGGTCTCAATTTGGGTATATCCTAACCCATGACGGCATTGATAACGATCGAGATTTTCACAAACAGGCATCCATGTTGGAGACCAAAATTCTCCGGTCAGGTGATCTCGCACATAAAGGTACCTGCCCCCCATATCGAGCGGTGTATTGTTATAGCGATAGCGAGTCAGTCGTCTCATCCGAGCATCTTTATAAAAACAATATCCGCCGCCTGTATTGGAAATAAGCCCAAAAAAATCTTCATTGCCCAGGTAATTTATCCACGGAAGCGGCGTGGCAGGATTCGTAATGACATATTCTTTCGCTTCATCATCGAAAAATCCGTATTTCATAGAAACCTCACATGTTAGCTATTGACGACTTCCATTTGTGTGAAATGATTACTATTCTAAACTACATTTTATTCCAGCCACCAACGCATCAATATCATCCTCGCTGTTATACCCTTGAATGGAAATACGAAGAAATTTCCTGTTCATCCACTCTATTGTCGGAATCTCTACATGGAAATCATTATACAAGCGCAACTTCAAATTTTGCACATTTATATCGCCGGGCAATTCAACAATTCCCATTTGGCGGTACCAACCTTTTCGATTCGGATATATCGGATCAATGCCTGTGATTTCGTTAATCCTATCCAGAGCAACTTGCAATAAATTTTCACATTCGTCACGGGTAAAATCCCAATTGTATTCGTCGGCAAAATCCAGCGCAGCGGAAATACTCAAATACGGTGCCGGGTCAAACGTACCTGTCCATTCCAATAAGGTTGCCAAACGAGTTTTATTGTGATGACTGAGCGGAGCTGAATATCCCCAGGAAACGACCAACGGTTCGATTAGATGTTGAGTGTCAGGCCTGACATACAAGAAGCCAGCTCCCTTCGCAGACATCATCCACTTGTGGCAATTGCCGGTATAAAAATCAGCACTGATCTCAGCAATATTCAATGGAATTTGTCCTGGAGCGTGCGCCCCATCTATAATTGTCAGGATTCCCAATTGTCGCGCCTTTTGGCAAATTATCTCGACTGGCAATCGTAGAGCAGTCGGAGAAGTGATATGACTAATGAAAATTAATTTGGTTTTTTCTGTTATTCCGGCAAGAAATTGATCCGCAATTTCCTCTTGTCTCAATGTCGGAGCAATTGGAATCATGATTTCCCGCTCTTTCACCAGCGCTCCTGTTTTCTTGGAGATGAATTCCCAGGTGTTTTTGCACGCTCCATACTCATGATTTGTGATTAATATCTCATCACCCCCTCCCAGTTTGAGGGATCTTGCGACAATATTGACACCATGGGTAACATTGGGGACAAACACCAGGTCATCGGGCGAAGCACCAATTTCAGCGCCTAAACGCCTGCGCACATTGTCCAAAAGATCTCCAATCTCACGCCCGAGGAAGGCCACCGGTTGTTCTTCTAAGCTTCTCTGCCAATCTTGATAGGCTTGAAACACTTTTTTTGGGCAAGCGCCGAACGAGCCGTGATTCAAGAAATGAACATTCTCTCGGATTTGAAACAAATTACGAATGGATTTATCCATAGGAAATTAATGAAAGAAAACACACAATTTTGCCTGCATTTTATTTTCTTGATTAAACCACAAGATATACAAACCTGAAGCATCTTAAGATTAATCACCTGAAATTCAGACAAAAAATTACCCATTTGGGTCATATGTTTATTGGACGTTTTCAATTATTATCCGCATATTACCTGCTTGACGAATAGTTCTCTTAGAAATTTAATCCTTGAAAGGAATTTTTACATGGAGGATAATCAGCCTGCCCAAAGTATTGTTCCTGGCACCAATTTTAGTTGGTTAACTTCACCAGATACAAAAACCTGGCTTGAAGAACATGATGCCTGCGCAATCGTTGCGTCTGTTCGGAAAAACGGTGAAGCAACACATGGTAATCTGAAGCGTGCACTCACCGCTTTGAGCATTATGGGACATCGCTCCGGCGAAGTGAATGGTGAAGGCGATGGTTGCGGGGTGCTCACCGATATTCCGCGCCGCTTATGGGCACAGGCCCTTGAACAAGAGGGAAAACCAGGCTGGCTGGCTGAAGACCGTAGATTCTTTGTCGGTCATCTCATGATTCCAAATTTCGAAAATGATATACCCGCTCTCCAGGCTGCATCCTTAAGAATGCTGCAGGAGGCCGGCTTAGATATTCTCTTAGAAAGACCGATTCAAACTCGACCTCAAGCATTGGGAAAAATGGCTCGCATTCAGGCTCCAATGCTCTGGCAAATTGCAGGTTTGGTTCGCACCGGACCTTTGGAAAATGTCGAGCGTGTCTTGTTTGAATTAACCCTTGCGATCGAACGCCGATTGAGAATTCATGTAGCATCACTTTCTAGTTACGTTGTGGTTTACAAGGTCCGTGGAGCAATAGAAACACTTTACCAGTTTTATCCTGAACTTCGCAATCCCGAATTCATGTCAGCCATCACGATAGGTCATGCAAGGTACTCCACCAATACTGCCACCAGTTTCGAGCGAGTTCAGCCGTTCAGTCTTTTAGGTCACAACGGTGAGATCAACACCATTGCTCGCCTGCGCGAGCAATCCGTCATGCTAGGAGTCGATTTAGTTCGGGGTGGGTCTGATTCTCAGGATGTGGATCGCGTGCTTGCAACGCTGATTCACCATTACCATTTCACTCTCACGGAAGCAATGGAGATGGTTTTTCCGCCGATCCTGACTGAAGTTGAAAAGCTAAGCCCAGATTTGCAGACCGTTTACAAATATTACCGTCAAGCATTTGGTCCTTTTTGCCAGGGTCCTGCTGGTATTATTTCTCGGTTTGGAGATGAATGCGTTTTTAGTGTAGATGCGCTTGGTTTACGGCCTCTGTGGTATGGAGAGACAGAAAAAGAATATTTCTTCTCTTCAGAAAAAGGTGTTTATCATTTAGATACTATGCGCATTGATCCAGTACCGTTGTCGCCAGGCGAGAAAATGCGTTTGCGCATTCGCCGAGGGCAGGGCGTTGAAGTCATGGATTATGCCGCTGTTCAACAGCGCATGTTGAACTTGACAGTTCGGCGTTTCGGTTCCTTATCAACACTTAATCGCCGGATTGCCGCTCTCCGTCCACTTTTTTCTGGCGTTTCTTTGAACGCCCCATCCTTACAAGATGGTCTTGACACCAATCCTGTCTCCAGACCGGTTATCCCTATTCCTTCAGTCGAATTGGATCAGCAGTTGTCTGCCTTTGGCTGGGGACGTGAAGATAAGGAATGGCTCCAATATCTTTCTGGCAACGGATCCGAGCCTCTTGGTTCTCTTGGATACGATGGCCCTTTGCCCCCTCTCTCGAATGAGCGGCAAAATATTGCTGATTACTTCAAGGAGGCGGTAGCAGTTGTGACCAATCCGGCTATCGACCGGGAGCGTGAAATTGAGCATTTTTCAACCCAGGTCCTTGTCGGCTCAAGGCCTCCTCTTAACCCAACCGATCTGAATCAGTCAACCCACATTATGCTTGATTTCCCATTATTGTTGGATCATTTACCCGAATATCCTTTTTTACCCGAAAAAGAATACCAACGGTTGGCATCACAAACAGGGTGTTTAAGCCTCTCCGAGCTTGCAGAGAATTTTCCTGGTAAGAAGCTGAGCCGTCTGCAACTGGCCGTGCATCCGCAAGAAGCGACAACCAAAGCATTGGAGCGTCTCGCGAATGAAGCTGTTTTGGGCGTTCGCAATGGCGTACAACTTATTATTCTTGATGACGCCGAATCCTTCAATGGCGAACATGTTTGGATTGACCCAATTTTGGCACTTAGTGTTATCGATCGTGCATTACGCTCTTCATTCGATGCACCTGACCATGCAAATAATCCCACTCCCCTGCCTATCAACAACGAGGGTAAAATCGATTTAAGCCTTATGGCTTCTCAACAATCATCGAATTTACGCCGCAGAACCGGGCTTGTTTTACGCTCTCGGGCAATCCGTCATTTGCATGATCTCATCTTGTCAATCGGCATGGGTGCTGATGCTGTAGCTCCTTATATGTTGTTTGAAATCGCTTTAAACGATGCGGAGCGAAAATGTGATTTTGAAGAAAGAGCCAAAAGGCTTGTAAACACCATCAAAGCTCTTCGCTCTGGCATCGAAAAATGTATCAGTACTATGGGCATTCACGAATTGCGAGGCTACGGCAAACTTTTTTCATCCATTGGGCTAAGCAGTGGACTTGCCGCTGCCCTCGGCGTCGTCAATTATGCCGGGTCAGACCAGCGTGGTCTTCGATGGGAAGATATCGATCTGGACGCTTACGAGCGAAAAAACATTTATTGCGGTGAAAGTCGTGCTCAACTCTCCAGGGTTAACCATTTTTATCCGAAGGTGTGGAAAATGGCCGCCTCATTGGCAAAAGACGATGCCAGCTCCCAAGAATATGAAAACCATGTTGAATCGATCAGCCATTCCAACCCAGTTTCTTTGCGTCATATCCTGGAGATTAAAACAAATCTAATTAGCGGACAAATTGATCCCTCAGCGGTTGATTTAAGTGTCACCTCTCACGATTTACCTTTCATCATCGCATCGATGTCATTTGGCTCGCAGGGTGAAACTGCTTTTCGCGCCTATGCAGAAGCTGCTTATCGCCTCAATATGCTTTCGATCAATGGCGAGGGAGGTGAAATACCGGACATGATGGGAAAATACCCTTACAATCGTGGTATTCAAATCGCATCTGGTCGCTTTGGAATCACCGCCGAGTTAATCAATGCCGCTAATTTACTTGAAATCAAAGTTGGACAGGGTGCTAAGCCAGGAGAAGGAGGGCATCTTCCGGCGCGGAAAGTTACTGCAAAAGTCGCAGCGGCACGCCATTCTCAACCTGGTATTGATCTGATTTCTCCGTCGAATAACCATGATATTTATTCGATTGAAGACCTTGCACAATTTATAGAGGAATTGAAAACCACGAATCCAAAGGCACGCGTTGCTGTGAAGGTTCCCGTTGTGCCTGGAATCGGTATTATTGCTGTTGGCATTGCAAAAGCGGATGCTGATATTATTTACCTTGCCGGCTACGATGGCGGGACAGGAGCTGCCAGGCAGCATTCATTAAAATATGTTGGCCTCCCAGCAGAAATTGGTGTTGTCGAAGCACACCGTGCTTTATCGGAATCAGGTTTACGTCATAAAGTTGAAATTTGGACGGATGGCGGTGTTCGTTCAGGGGCAGACGTTGTGAAACTCATTTGCTTGGGAGCCAACCGGGTCGGATTCGGCACACTGGCCATGGTAGCAGTTGGCTGCACAATTTGCCGCGACTGCCAATCCGGAACATGCCATACTGGTATAACCACACAGTTACAGACGGTTGAGGACGCCCAACAAGCTGGTTTAAAACATTTCCGGCCACTGGAAATTGACCTGGCAACCGAAGCGCTGATGAAGTTGTTCAACGGTCTTGGAGATAGCACACGTAGGATCGTAGCCTCTCTGGGATTCCACCGTCTACAAGATCTCGTGGGTCGTTCAGATTTACTTTGCCAAATATCACATGAGGAGAAGCTTGACCTGAGCGAAATGTTGCTGCCGGTGCACCAGCTTATGTCAACAAAACCTGTGGCAGTAACCCAAACGGTAAACGAGGCAATCAGTGTGGACCGTGGCCCGTTACGCCGCCCACGCAACAGCTTAACAACGGTTATTTCAAACCTGGTAATGGAAACATTCACTTCCGATTCCCATGAAGTCATCCAATTCGAAGATGATAAAGTAACCCCAGTTGACCGGGCATTAGGCACCCATTTGACCGGCGCTCTGACGCGCTTCCGCAACAATTGGAATTGGCTGCCTGGGCATGGCGGTGTGGGAGGAAGATTCGAAACCTGGCGTCAGCCAGTGAATGGAACCGAAATCCGCTCAACTCCCAAAACAGCTTTACGTTTCTTCAGCAGCTCGGTCCCTGGCAACGGTCTGGGAGCATACAATGCAGAACCTGTGCAAATTCATGTTGAAGGCGGTGCCCAAGATGGGGTCGCCAAGGGAATTTCAGGTGGCCGTGTCGTTATCTTGAAAGGTTACAACCATGATGGCAAATTAATCGATGGCTCTGTCGGTAAAAGCCTGGCTTACGGGGGAGTCGGTGGTCTTGTTATTGTTCAAGGAAACGCCGACTCACGCGCATGTATTCGCCTTAGTGGAGCGGACGTAATTATAGGAGGCGAAATTTCTCAGCCGCTGAACGACAGCTTGGGTTTTATTGGTGCTCGTGCCAATGTCAAAGGCTTTTTATGTGAATATATGACTGCTGGTAGAGTGCTGGTGCTGGGTGACCCGGGACCTTGGATGTGCTCTGGTATGACTGGTGGGTACCTTTACCTGCGTCTCCAGCCGCACCTTAACTTCGACCGGCATGCGATCCAGCGGCGATTAGCCCGAGGCGCGAAAGTTGTCATCCAGGATCTTGGTCAAAAAGATCTAAATAACTTACGATTCTTACTCAATTCATACGCAGAGGAGTTAGCTCGTAATTACCAGTTTGAAGAATCTAAAAAGGCATTGGATTTATTGGTTGATTGGAACAATACTTTCGTACGGATTGTGCCAGCTGGCATTGCAGAAGATCAACGTTTTGCCACCGAATAATAGATTAATTAACCAAGCAGTCGATGATTGATTTCCTGGACATCAGCAATGTACCGTCCCATGTCTTCGCGTAATCGGTCGATATCGTTGTGATACTGCAGCCGCCTGGCCAAGAAAGCAAATTCCTCCGATCGATAAGATGGTACCGTCGTATCCTTCGAGTTTCCTCGAACAACTCGCAGGGAATCAATCATCCACCGGAGGAATGTGTGGGCTTTGCGTAATCGCGTATAATCCTCATCGCTTAACACGCCAATAGCATTCAAGCCAAGCATTGCCTCACGTAAATTTGTCTTTCGCACACGCTCATCCTCCGCCCCATGTATAATTTGTAGCGCTTGGACAAGATATTCGACATCCACTAAACCCCCATGGCTGTACTTCGCATTAAAGGTGCCGCCTGCCACCAGGTGACGGACCTGTCTTTCACGCATGGCTCGCATAGCAGTGACATCAAATTGCCTGGTTGCATAAGTGTAAGCATCGCGTAATTCGTAGATTTGCTTTCCTAGTGTTTCATCGCCTGCTATTAGTCTTAATTTGACCAATGCCTGGCGCTCGTATGCCCAGGCTGGACCATCAGGAGCATAATAACGCTTAAATGATTCGAAAGATACTGCCATTGCACCGGCTTTACCATATGGTCTAAGTTGTAGATCCACCTGAAATATCCCTTCACGGCGGGCATGGATTGCACCATTCACCAGGGGAATCAACTTTTCAAAGAAATCACATGTGTCAATCACTTGTGGACCTGCAGTTTGGCCCATGCCATCATAAACAAACATCAATTCAATATCTGAAGCGAATCCCAGTTCTCGCCCTCCACATTTACCTAATGCAAAAATCGCCACCCTGCTCGGATTGCCTTTTTCATCATATGCCTCACCGAATTGTTTGATCAATTCAGCCCGGCAATAGGAAAAGGATGTTAAGATCACAATTTCTGCCAGATCAGTAAGTTCTTTGGCAAAATCCCAAAATTCACTGGTCAAACCCAGGATATGGCGCATATCAATTCTGAACAATTCGCGGTCTTTAAACGCATTTAAGGTATCGCGCCAGTCTGGAAAAGAAAGGCCACCAACCATTCTACTTGCCAGACATTGCTGTAAATCGTTCTCTACTTGCAAGCGTGGTTTGGCAGTTGCTAACATATCGATGTCTTTGACTACTGGGAATAAATTAGCGTACTGCATCCGGAGAAAATCGTCCCACAAAAAGTCACTGACTCCTAATACTCTTGCCAGGTTACTCAGTACTTCGGTTCTTTCTATTGATGCAAGCTCGTCGGGCCAGTTAGGTCTTTGAAACAACTGTCCCAAAAATTCCCGGAAGTGGAGCAACGCTATCTCAGGGTTAGGTGATTGGGGCAGTAAATGTGTGAAATGTTTGATTAAAACGATCGAAGCACGAAGCTCCCGCTGTTTTTCCGGATCTATAATCTTGTTGCCTTCACCATCGGTCACAAATAAAATATCATGCGCCCTGTTGCCCACAGTATCAACGATCATGCGAATGATATTGATCCTGGTGAATGCAAGGGCATTGGTAAATTCATACAAGAAACCAACGGTATCAGGCGCATTTATCCTTAATACGGTATAACGCTCTGCTGCTTCATTGTCGATTTCCACATCGATAGGATAAAGTGGCGTCGATTTTCCAGCAAAAGATTGGAAGGCATATCCGACTCTCTTTGCCAACATACCGCGAGCCTCACGACGTTGGCCTTTCTTTAACATCTCCACAAGGTTTTTGATATCCTGATTGTAATTCAACCAGGTTTCTTGATTCGGATGGTCAGGGACAACAGATTTCACAGTGAACACATCCACGATTTTTAGCCGGGCATCAGCATGTTCCCCTGTGTTCGCTTGACTCTGGCGAGGTAAAATCCGCCTGGTGGAGGAAATACCAGCGGTTGCTGGAGCACTGGATAAAGGCTTGGTTTCTCCTTCAATTGGCTCATACGTAAAAATTTGTCCTCCTAAGATATTAAAGCCATAGACAAACATCAATCCACAAATTAGAGATAATTCGCCTGGATAATCAAAAGCAATGATTGTAACTTTCCAGACATCATCTTCAATTAAAACTGCGTCAACAACTACGGGATTGTCTTCTACAACTTTTTCTGCTAATTCCGAATGTTTTAAGATTTCAGATGTATTGAAAATGTCCCTATACGATTCATCCATCCGCGCAATATGCCTTTTTACCTGGGCTGAAACTATAGCAGAAGACAATTCATCTTTCATCGGAACGCTCCCTATGTGGCGCATAAATATATTACGGATTGCAAGACTGTATTCCTGATATCGGTCAATAAATTTTTCCCCTTCTTGGCCGCCTTGGTAGCCGAGGCGACGAGCTAAGGATGCGATAGCAGAAGGTTCTGTTGGTAAAGTATCCGTTTGCCGGTAATGCATCATTTGTAAAAAATGTTCAATCGTGCGCAAAAACGTATAGCCGTCTTTCAAAATACGAACTTCTTCTGGATTTAATAAATTATGTTTCCCTAATGCCGAAATCATTGTCAGCGTTGTGCGACCACGCAAATCTGGAAAACCTAATCCGAATGCAAGTTGTAAATATTGCACAACAAACTCGATATCTCGGATGGACCCTTCTCCCAACTTAACTTCTCCCCAAAGCCTGCCTTTGTCATGCAAAGCTCGCTCAATCCGTTGCTTCATCCCATAAACACTGGATCGCACTTCGTCTGGTGAATTGTTGAATATATATTCCTGAGCGTTTTCAATCAATAGATTGCCAATATGGATGGCTCCAGCTACCGATCTTGCTTTAAGGATCGCCTGCTTTTCCCAGAGTTTGGCATGATGCGCAACATATTGAAGATAACCATCAATTGTTGAAACTAGAAAGCCATCCCTTCCCCAAGGCCTGAGGCGCATATCCACCCGATACAAAAACCCTTCCTGAGTTACCTGAGCAAGGTTTTCAATTAACTTTTCGCCTAACCTCAGTTTATCTTGAGGGTTTTCGGAGGTTATGAAAAGTAAATCAATATCTGAACTGTAATTGAGTTCCTCCCCTCCAAGCTTTCCCATCGCAATCACCACAAAATTTTCTGAGGAAATTCCGGTTTGAAGGCTGGCTAACTGTAAAGAGGCTCGGATCATTCCATCTGCCAGGAGCGAAAGTTGGCCAACAACCGTGTTCAAGTCAAAATAATCGAGCAAATCATTTATGCCTATGCGCAATAATTCGCCTCGTTGGTACAGGCGCAATCGATTAACCATGTCAGGTTCTGTCTCTTCTGCCCACAGGGCAGTGATTGCTTCCTGCTCGTATTGATGAGCCGCTTTCCTTTGTGTCAACGCTTTCCGTTCATATAAAATATGAGCTGCTTCTGGATTGCGCAGCAAAATCTCGGTTAAAAATTGGCTGGCAGAAAAAACTGTCGTTAAGATCTCAATTACTCTTGGGTTATCGTTTATTTGGTGTAGAATTTCTGCCGGTTCTCCCCCATTGATAAACCGCTCCAAATTGACAAGCGCCTGATCTGGATCCGCACACGATCCTAATGCATTTAATATGTGCGGTAACATTTTGTTGATATCTGCTTCTTGATTCGGCACCAGGAGGGCTATATTATACAAATGCCGGATGGTTGCTTGCCAATTGGCAAATCCTAGTCCAGAGAAAAATTTTTTAGCTTCTCCCTCAGGAACGCGGTTTTCGATCAATTGCTGAATTGAGAAAGGGATGTCCACCCACAAATTATAATTGATAGCTGATAGCGAAGAGTACCCGTTTGGGTAATAGACCGCGGGATTTGAAAACTATATAATCCTGCTCGTTAACGGCGATATCATATCGCGAATTGTTGTTTCAAAAGGAGTCCAAAATGACTAAATCCGTTAAAGATGTTCTTACAATGGGTGCAAATGTCAAAATGGTGGATATTCGTTTCATCGATTTGCCCGGCACGTGGCAGCATTTCACCGTTCCTGTCAGTCGTTTGAGCGAAGAATTGATTACTGAAGGCCTTCCGTTTGATGGCTCATCCATCCGGGGGTTCCAGGAAATTCACGAATCAGATATGCTCCTACTGCCCGATCCTGACACAGCCTTTATCGACCCAGTTGCTGAAATCCCTACCCTCGTTTTAACTTGTGACGTGTACGATCCCATCACAATCCAACCTTACGAACGTGACCCGCGTTATGTCGCCCGCAAAGCTGAGAATTACCTCAAGCAAACTGGCATTGCAGATATGGCATATTTTGGACCTGAAGCTGAATTTTTCATTTTCGATAACGTGCGATATTCGAACAGCACCAATGAATCTTTCTATCAAATTGACAGCGAAGAAGGATGGTGGAACAGCGGCCGCAGTGACCGGCATAATCTTGGCGGTCAAATTTCACCAAAGCGGGGATATTTTCCCGTTCCTCCCACTGATACTCTGCAGACGATCCGATCTAAGATCGTCATGGCACTTGAGGAAGCGGGTGTGCGTATGGAAGTCCACCATCACGAGGTGGCAACCGCTGGCCAGACTGAGCTTGGTATGCGGTTTACTACATTAACTCGGATGGCCGACAACCTCCTTCTGTATAAATACATAGCAAAAAATGTGGCTCGCCAGAACGGAAAAACAGCCACTTTTATGCCCAAACCCCTCTTTGGTGATAACGGTTCAGGCATGCACGTACATTCGAGTTTGTGGAAAGGTGACAAAAATGTATTCTATGACGCGAGTGGATATGCCGGTCTTTCTGATACTGCGAAATATTATATTGGCGGTTTACTCAAGCATGCTCCAGCGCTGTTGGCTCTAACATCCCCCACAACAAATTCGTACCGCCGCCTGGTGCCAGGTTTTGAAGCACCTGTAAACCTGGCATATTCCCAACGCAACCGCTCTGCTATTTGCCGTATTCCTGTAACCAAAAGTTCGAAGGCAAAAAGGGTTGAGTTCCGCGCTCCGGATCCATCCAGCAATCCTTATCTTTGTTTCTCAGCCATTCTTATGGCTGGCTTAGATGGGGTTCAAAATCGAATTGATCCAGGTGAACCGATTGATAAAGATCTCTATGAACTGCCGCCCGATGAGGCCAAGCTGATCAAACAAGTTCCCGGATCATTGGGTGCGGTTCTTGAAGCACTTGAGGCAGACCACGAGTTCCTCCTGAAAGGTGATGTCTTCACAACAGATTTACTCGAAGCCTACATTGATTACAAACGGCAGGTTGAACTCGATCCCGTGCGCATCCGGCCGACTCCATATGAGTTCACCCTCTACTTTGATTGTTAATTTGTCCACATCTCTCCGGAATAAGAAAGGCCGAGGCTAACCTCGGCCTTTCCGATATAATCAATATGTCATTATTTCTGTCATCGTTCATTTTGGGGATAGCATTTTGCGCTCCACCAGGAATCATCACCGCTGAAACTGTGCGGCGTGGCTTATCCCGCGGCTTTTTACCAGCGTTGTTGGTTCAATTCGGATCGCTTTTTGGTGATTTGACCTGGGCAGGAATATCACTAACCGGAGCGGCATTCTTTCTAAATAATCAATTGGTTCACATTGGTATTTCCTTTTTAGGAATGACCCTTCTGTTTATCCTGGCTTTGAAAAGCTTGAAAGATGCTTATCATTATCGGCCTTTGGAAATAGAAAGAACAACTGAACGCAGCGATTTATTAACAGGTGTCATGTTATCGTTGAGCAATCCCTACGCGATTGCTTTTTGGGCTGCAGCGAGTTCAACAATCTTTGTTAGCGTCGAAGGCAGCCTCCAATGGTATCATTTCGTAATCTTCTATTGCGCCTTTTTAGCAGGCGCAATTTTATGGTGTTTTTTCTTGGCCAGCCTTGTCGCTTGGGGGCGAAAATATATTACTTTCACTTTTTTTCGTTGGGTTAATGTATCTTGTGGTGTCGCCTTACTTTATTTTTCATTTCGCCTGGGAATGGATTTGGTTAACACATTTCTGTAGAAACACATAATCCAGCATGTTACAATCAAATTGACTAATCAAAGGGAAAAACGATGAAATTGAACGACTTTTCCACTTCTGATGAGATTGATTCCAGGCTCCTTAACGCATTAGACAGTCTTAATCAGATCAGTAAAACAGTCAACCAGATTGGCCCAGGTGAAAATCTAAGTAGCATCAACAGCCTCCAATTAATCGTTGAAAGCGCCATAAGGGTCGTGCCAGGTTCATCGGCTGTGATCTACACTTATGATGAAAAACACCAGGCATTTGATAAGGAATCCCGTGTGTTTGCTGGCCCTGATGGAAATCCAAATATTCAACCTGAGCCAAAAATTGAAGATCAACCCCGATTGAACGGTATCGGAATGCGGGCAATCCAAAGGCGAAGCCATGCGCTATCGTATGAAGAAACCAATCTCGCCATTCATCCTTATCATAGTGCTCTGGGAGTGCGTACAGTTGGTTGTTTTCCGCTCATCATTGCCGACCAGGTGGTCGGACTGCTTTATGTTTATCTACACGAAAAGCGGGAATTTTCACGCCTGGAATTATTGATGCTCGAGAATTTCGTCAACCAGGCTGCCATGGCAATTTATCATACAAGGCGCCTGGCTGATGTTCACCGCAGCCTCGAAAGAAAAGAAGATGAGTTAAAACAGCTTCGCCGAGCCAGCTTATTGATTTCTTCCCGGCTGCGTCTCAAGGATACACTTGAAGCCATTCTTCAATTGGCTTTGGAAATAACGAACGGCCATTATGGGATATTCCGCTTGTTGGATAAAAGTGGAAAAACATTAATTACAAGCGCCATTGCAGGGGAAAATCTCGCCCGCCCTCTGGTTGAAGCCCTGGATATCGATGCGAAAAGTATTATGGCGCAGGTCGCCCGGACCCGTCAACCGATTTTAATCTCCGATTTACGCGCTCGTCCCTGGTCTCAAGTGTATTATCCCCTCGACGCAGGCCTTGAAATGCGCTCCGAACTTGCTGTCCCTATCATCAGCGCCAGCGGAAAATTGGAGGGAGTGCTGAATCTGGAAAGCCCTGTTCCAGGCGCATTCGATGAAAATGACCGCCATATGCTTCAATCGCTATCAACGTACGCGGTGACTGCACTTCAGGAAGCACGTCTTTTGGATGCGATGCAGGATGTCGCCATGTTTATGCTCTCCCAACCGCTGCAATATATTTTTGATCGATTGGCTGAAGTTGCATGCGATCTGCTTAATACAAGTTCTAGCGCGATATGGCTGCTCGAGAAAGATGAACTCATTTTACGTGCCTCTTCGGGCACATCTCGCCACGGAGATCGCATTCCCTTGCATAACAGCCTGACTGGCCTCGCTCTTTTACAAAAGGACTCAATTAACTCGGAAGATGTGATGAACGATCCGCGGTTTTTCAATCCTGACTTGGCTCGTTTGAATAACTGGCGGCGAGCATTCATTACACCCTTGATTCCCGGTGAGAATGAGTCGCCAATAGGAGCTTTTGCTGTGTACAGCCCAGAATCAGGTGCCAAGTTCGCAGAATCCGATTGGGACAATAAGGTACTCTCCATCTTATCTCACTATGCAGTCTTAGCCATCCAGAATGAAAGCCGCAGACAGGCATTGCGTTCGGCTCAAGAACAGCACGCAGTTGCAGAAACTTTTGCCGCTGTGGGTGATATTGCCTCAAATCTGCTTCATCATCTGAACAATAAAGTCGGCACTATCCCAGTCCGCGTCCAAAATATTCAAGACAAATGCCAACCGGCCATTCATGCAGACCCCTACCTCGCGCACAACCTCGAAGAAATTGAACAATGTGCAATGGAAGCTATGCAAACAGTGAGAGAAAACCTCTCACATTTACGACCTATCCGTTTAGAGCCAATTTTTGTTGCTGCTCGCATCAGAGATGCAATACAAGCAGCGCAATTACCAGTTGGAGTGTCAATCGATCTGGTGAATATTGACCATCTGCCACTGGTTATGGCAGGTGGCCAAAGCCTGACATTTGTTTTCACTAATTTACTTGAAAATGCGGCGAACGCAATGAAGGATCAGGGTCAAATTACGATTGAGGGCTTGAGTAAACATCGTTGGGTAGAGATTTCAGTCAAAGACAGCGGCCCTGGTATTCCTCCAGAATTGCACGATCGAATTTTCGAATTAAATTTTTCCGGTCGATCTAACTCACAACCTAAGAATTTAGGGTTTGGCCTTTGGTGGGTTAAAACCCTCATGACTCGCCTGGGAGGTTCCGTAACGATTGAAAGCGATGGCAGGCACGGCGCCACATTTATTTTAAATATTCCGCGCGCTGAAGAAAGGCAATAAACGAAGAAAGGTAATAAACAATGAATCCTCTCGTGCCCCGTGCTCTTGTTGTTGAAGATGATCGTTCTTGGCGGCAAATATTGTCCGAAATACTAACCGATTTTAAATTTGAAGTAGATGTTGCTGAAAACTTTGACCAAGCGATCAAACAATTACGCGCAGACACTCATCGGTTAGCTGTTGTTGATCTTTCTCTTTCTCCGAAAGATCACAACAATACTGATGGGCTGCAAGTGCTTTCCGCAGCCCGCTTGATCGATCCTTACTGCCGGACAATTCTATTGACCGGCTTCGCAACGGTCGAATTGGCCGTTTCAGCGCTTTCAGATTTCAATGCATTTACATTTCTAAGGAAAGAGAGCTTTAGTCGTAATCAATTTCGTGATATTATTAATAAAATATTGACCAGCGCGCCCCAATATGAATCATCGGATGTTCGTATACCAGTTGATTCAAAATTAGACCTCTCTGAGAACAACCCTAATACTGGTAAGGCAACAATTGAGGGTAAAGCGCTGGTGGTTGACGATGATGCTGGATGGAGAAGTATTATTGAGGAATTGCTTTTAGATATTGGTTACCAGGTACGAGCGTGTACGAGTTTCGGCGAGGCGTTCAGTTATTTGAGGAGAGATCGCTTTAAACTGGCAGTTATCGACATGTCATTAAAAGGAGCGTCAATCAATATCTCGAGCCAATATCCTGCGAACCAAAACCTGGAAGGATTTCAACTGTTGGAAGCCACTAACAATACTGGAGTTGTTACAATTGTTGTAAGCGGAGTTGCCTCTCCAGAGGATATTAAAAGAGCTTATTCTGAACAATCGGTATTTGCGTATCTGGAAAAACAAACTTTTGATAAAGGTGCATTCAAGCGTATCGTCGAGGAAGCAAGTGCTACGCCTGCCTTACCTACTGAGTTACATACATTGACAGACCGAGAACGGGAAGTGTTCAATTTACTGGCTCAAGGCCTGACCAACAAAGAGATTGCTGAAAAACTTTATATCACAACCAATACTGTCAAGCGTCATTTAAAAGCGATATTTGAAAAACTCAACGTACATACCCGAGCAGCAGCAACTTCTAAAGCAGCCGGAGAAAAGGGATAACGACTAGAATGCGTGGAGACATCGTTCAATTACTCAAAGGTGGTCTAATTGTCGCCTGTCAGGCTGAGGAATATGAGCCCTTATATGGCGCTCATTTCATGGCCGCTTTGGCGAAATCAGCTCAACTCGGCGGAGCTGCTGGCATTCGTACGAGTGGGTTGCTTGAGATTGCTGCGGTTCGTCTAGCCGTTAGTCTTCCAATTATCGGTTCTTTAAAGATTGATACCCCAGGGTATATTGTACGCATCACTCCTACGATCGAATCTGCCAGGCAGGTTGCTGCAGCAGGCGCTGATATTATCGCTGTTGATGCTTCCAATCGCCCACATCCTGATGGCCTTTCAATCGCAGAACGCATCAACGCGATCCATCGAGATACGGGTTGCAGTGTTATGGCGGATGTAGCTACTTTTGAGGAAGGCCTTCAAGCTGAGGCTGCTGGAGCAGAACTTATAGCAACAACTCTTTCCGGTTATATTCATACTGCTCAACTGAACCTCGATCCGGATTTTAAGTTAATCGCTCAATTAGCCAATCGATTAAAAGTGCCGCTCATCGCCGAAGGCAGGTTTACGACTGCTGACCAGGCCGCACATGCGATTGATCTGGGTGCGTTTGCTGTTGTCGTGGGCAGCCCAATCTCACGGCCTCAATGGATTACAGCCCAGTTTGTTTCTCGGTTGAAGAATCCTTAGTTCATCAATTCATTGAATCGGTGAACGAGAATTGCACTTTGCCAATCTCGCGAGTGACAATTTGTAAACCAATTTTGTGATTTCCTGGCAGCAATGGATCAGCATCAACCTGGAGAGTGATATCCTTGAATGCTTTCGCCAAAACCACGTTCATTTCCGATATTTCCGATCCTAAAAACTCTTTTCCCTCAATGATTACCCGACAGACTGTTGCCGGGTAAGTTTTTTCATTGACGACTATTGTCTGAAATCCAATGAGTGTTGCTGTTTCTATTATATTCTTAATTTTAAATTCAAATCCGCTTGAAGTATTTCTCAAGCTGCCCTTGATATATAGTTTTGCTAACAATGCAGGCGGAAACATAATTTATTCCTTTATTCTTTTTAATGTGAAGAAATAATGGTATCAAGCACTTCTGCCAAGTTTTTTCTTACTAAATCAGGTTGAGGCTGTGCTCGAATGGCGTCTTCATAACTGGTTACACCTGAAAGAACCAATGCTGTTTTACAACCGATCGTTTGTGCCCCAACAATGTCTGTTTCGAGCCGATCCCCCACAACCAAAGTTTCATCAGGCTTTGTACCCAGTCTTGATAATGCAATCTCATACATCGCCGGCAAAGGCTTGCCGATAATGATCGGTTCCACTCCAGAAGCCGCTTCTATTGCCGCAAGTACTGTCCCCGCACCAGGTGCAAAACCACCTGGAACCGGGTAAGTTTTATCTGGGTTAGTGCCAATAAACAACGCACCTGCGCGAATCAATTGAGATGCAATGTCAATCTTCTTATAGGTTAAGGTCCGGTCTATGCCGGCTACAACCGCCACTACTTCACTCTCAGCATAAACAAATCCCGAATTGCCTAGAACATCAATAAGCGGTTTTTCCCCGACAACATATATCTTGCCTCCATTCGGAAATCTTGTTTTCAGATAAGCAGCTGCAGCATCAGAAGAACTTACGATTTGCCAGGGTTCGAGATTTTCAACGCCAAATGATCGAATTTTAAACAGGTGTTGCAAGGATGATCGAGAAGCATTATTTGATGCCAAAACAACGCCCAAACCAGCCTGCTGCATGCGTTTGAATATTGATTGGAGGTCTCCGATGGGTTCTGCATCTCGCCATAATACACCATCCATATCCAGGATTACCGCTTTAATACCGTCCATTCGATCTGTTTAGATGCGAGGAGTAATACTAATTCCGAACCGTCTAACCAGAAAATTAAACACCGGTTTGTCGATTACTTTCCTCTCAAAATTAACTCGTTCTTCAAAATTTTCATTTCCAATAAAAATCCTTAAGGCTCGTTGAGTAGGTTCATTAAGTAAACCAGTTGCTTCCCCTTGGTAATAACCTAGAAGATGAAGAATTTGTTGCAGTTCAACCAATACTTGCCCTTCTAAGGGAATTTTATCTTCCTCAGGGCTGACGCCAAAATATAATTCGTTTAAATCTAACAATTCTCCCAGACGAAAAACAGGATCTGTATGGTCGTCAACCCGGTAATCAATCCATCGGTCATTAAACCCTAAATATCCAAACCCAGGTCTGACTACAATGATCCCCGCCGATTGCCTGCCCCTGCGATCTCCACCTGCTCTATCTCCCGCGAATAGCGCCGCATGTAGTTTTCGATACAGCGGGCCTTTCGCGTTTTCATAAGCCTCGGCCATTGCTTGAACGACTTCGGGTCCAGCGAGAATATTGCCTTGAGCTGCAAAACCAACCCCACTAATACCCCCAGCCCAATCATAACAACTCTTTCCAGAGTAAGACACAGCCCCGCCCATTGCATCCACCAACCCAACCTGCCTCATTTCTCGATCGGGATCCTCTGCCAACAATCGCTCGAGCGTTTCTTGAGCCGATAGTCCTTCTTCCATCATGGCTAAACCTTTCGGGCCAAAGGATGTATTTGCGTACATTTGAGTAGCCACAGCGCCTGCAGATGCTTTTGCCCAAGGGACAACAGAACCCACGGCTGGAAATTTAGATGCAACTGCAACACCCCACGCGTGAGCTTCTAAATCGCAAGCTACGATAGAGAATGTGGAAGGATGGATCATAATTTTACGCATCTCCTTTGTTGGCAATAAAAAGGGCGGCCCTTATTTCGAGTCGCCCTGTAAAGTTTACCACTTTTTTAGGTCAGGTAATGCCAAAACCTGGTCAATCAGCCCGTATTCTACTGCGGCTGCCGCATCCATATAAAAATCTCGATCTGTGTCATGTTCAATCTCGTCTAATGTCTTTCCAGTGTGGTGTGACATGACTTCATTCAATCTCGCCTTTAACCGCAGGATTTCACGGGCCTGAATCTCGATATCGGTAGCCTGCCCTTGGGCACCGCCTAAAGGTTGGTGCATATGAATTGTGGCATGCGGCAGTGCATATCTTTCTCCTTTTGTCCCAGCCGTTAAAAGAACGGTTCCGAAGGAGGCGGTGACACCTACAGCAAATGTACGAATTGGATTAGTTATCATCTGCATGGTATCGTAAATCGCGAGGCCCGCATACACCTGACCGCCAGGAGAATTAATATACATTGAAATTGGTTCGTTCCGGTCTTCCTGGTTTAAGAAAAGCAACTGGGCGACGATTACATTCGCCACTTGATCATCAATGGGGGTGCCCAGGAAAATAATCCGGTTGCGTAGCAATAGAGAATAAATATCGTATGCTCGCTCACCGCGAGGGCTGGATTCAATAACCATTGGGATTAATGAATTCGCTGACATCTTAGACATAGTTTCCGTCCTTGTTAATTTTGGCCATCAAACTTGAGGCCATTTCTATTTAATGGTTTTCTTGCTGCGTTTCGCCCTGGCTTCCGGCTCCACAGCAACCTGTTCAGATTGTCCTTCAACAACAATTGTCGAATCAATTTCACCTAAAGGTTCATCCCCCTTCGATTGTTTTGGGGTTTCGGTTTGTTCGGTGATTGCTTCCGCAGAAAGATTGGTGTTGGATTCGACATTTTCTAGTTCGACCTCGCCTCTGGCAAATTGTTCCAACTTACGAAGAGAATTGCGAGTCAGGAAATCACTGGAAATATTCCCAATCATATTTTGAATGAATTGTTGGTTCACCATTTTTTTGGCTTCTTTAGGAGAATATACACGGTGAATCTCGTTCAAGGTTTTCATTGCTTCAGCTTGCACTTCATTTTCGTCGATGTTAACGTTTGCTTCTTGGGCGAACTTGACCAACACCAATGAGCGAACAAGGCGCGATTCTGCAGAGGGTTTTAATTCAGCCATTAAATCCGCTTCGTTCATTTCACGAGATTTTAAATACGTGGCCATATCTAGGCCTTGATCTTCTAGCCTGTGCTCTAACTGATGCCTGAAATAATCTGTTTCGCGTTCGAGTAATTGAGGAGGATATTTTATTGTTGACAGGGGCAGGAGTTGATCAAAAATCTTATTATCATATTCGCGATTGTAATCCATCCGCGCTTGATCCTCTAATCCTGCGCGCACTTCTGTGCGCATCTGATCCACTGTTTCAAATTCGCCCATCGTTTTGGCAAATTCATCATCTAGTTCAGGCAAATGGCGTTCTTTTACTTCCTCAACTTTATATCTAAAAACAGCTGTCGCACCACGTAAGTATTCTAGGCTCGATTCATCGCCATATGTGTACTCGAAAGTCGCTTCTTCACCAGGTTTTGCGCCTACCAGACGGCGAGAAAAGCCAGGAAAAGGCCATTCATTTGAATGATCGCCTTCTTCGGGTTTAATCGTTACCGTTGTCGAGCGATCATTAATTAATACCAAGGATTGGCCCTCTTCAACATTTTTCCGGTCTGCCCCTAATCGAAGGAATACAACATCGTTTTCTTGTGCTGGTCGGTCGACAGGCTGCAGTGCTGCAGAACGGTCACGAAGATTCTCAATGAATTCATTTACCTGTTCGTCTGTGACTGGCTGAAGTTCGTAAGGGATCCGAATAGTTTTATAATCCCCTAGGGTAACTTCGGGTTCGAGAGGAACAGTAAATTCCATCGTCAAAGGATCAGTGCTGGAAATTTTTTCTAAGGAACCTGGCTCGTATGCCTTTATTCCAGCTTCTTTGATTGCCTTTGGATAATCCTCTTCCAACAAGATGTCGATCGCTTCTTGCATCAAAGCCGCATCTCCCACAGTGCGCACAATCACCTGATAAGGCGCCTTGCCAGGACGGAAGCCTGGGATTCTTTGCTTTTGAGCGATTTTTCGCGCTGCGCGTTGCCTGGATTCTTCCAAACGCGATTGGTCAAACGTCACAGTCAGTTTAACCTGATGATCATCTGTAAAAACTTTTTCGATGTTCAATTCAACAAGTTCCCTTCATAATCTACCCCCTTCAGTTTGAAGGGGGTTATTTTCATGGGGAAAGCGGGACTTGAACCCGCACGCCTTTCGACACATGATCCTAAGTCATGCCTGTCTGCCAATTCCAGCATTTCCCCGGAAGAATGACATTATAAATCAGAGCAGAGTGACCGTCAATAAATGATGTATATGAAATAAGTAAGAATTTTATCAACTTAATGATACATTAAAATGGAGCCAATATTGGCTGATCGACTGCATCAATGATAGAAATTCAGTGTAATCTACAGGTTTTCTCAAGTAGGAATTTGCTCCTAATCGATAGCATTGTAAAACATCTTGATATTCTTTGGAAGAAGTCAAAATTACGACCGGCAGTGGGCGAGTTCTCTCATCAGCTTTCAATTTGGCCAATACTTGGATTCCGTCTAACTTTGGCAACTTCAAATCAAGTAGAATCACCTGCGGTTTTTGAGCCAACAGTCCAAATCCGTCGACCAGCAGTTGAACCGCCTGTTCACCATCCCGCGCGACCAAAACTTCGCAAGCCGCGTTCGCGCGCTTCAGGGCACGCAACGCCAGCAGCTCATCATCAGGATTGTCTTCTACCAAAACAATGAAATTATCCGTCATAGTCTCGCTCGTTTGTTAATGACTTCATTATATATCGAAATTCACTTGAAAAAACAAACATTTGACAAATTTGAGAAGGAATAGTAAACTACCATCCGCTCCAAACCTGGCGAGGTAGCTCAATGGCGGAGCAGGGGACTCATAAGCCCTTGGTTGTGAGTTCAAGTCTCACCCTCGCCACACGGAAACCCTTAGCTTTAACCTAAGGGTTTTTCTTGTTTCAAAACAGGAACCAGATCTTTATTCAAAGATAATTGCTCAATAAATGTTAGGTTTTGTCAATTTACGGCTAGTAAAGAACATTTTCTATGTTTGTACTCACTTTTTTATGAGTGGCGGGAGATTGGTAACTGCCTTTGGTGTTGTGGGAGAATGAGCTTTGTTTTAAAAAGGATTGACTCTTCTTTCATGCAGGATGAAAATAACATACAGGAAAATTTTAGAATCTGAATGAAGGATGATAAATTGAACTCAGAATTTCACTCTCGCAAACGTCAAGATCTCTTGGAAAAATTACCCGAATCATCCCTGGCAATTTTTTATTCTGGCAAGGCGCCTCGTAAATCCGCAGATGCGTTTTACCCGTTTGAAGTTGACAAGAACTTCCTTTACCTGACGGGAATCGATCGCCAGGATATGATTTTGGTTGTTGCAAAAATGCGGCGTGAAACAACCTCTCTCATGTATATTCCACCAGTAAAAGAACATACAGAAAAATGGCATGGTTTGCTGATGCGGGAAGCTGAAGCTCGCCAGGTTTCTGGTATTGAGATGATCCTCGACATCAGGGATTTTGAGAACGATCTATTTGGAAAATTATCAAACGTCATCGATCAACCCAAGGCAGTGTACCTGTTCATCCACCAATCTGCTGCACACGAACCTCTCAATTGGGAAAAAGAGTTGGCAAAAAAGATAAAGCGACATTTTCCATTTATCCCAATAGAAAATTCGTATAATATATTGGCGGCTATGCGCAGTATTAAAGAGCCAGAAGAACTTCATGCTTTAAGGCGCGCGATCGATTTGACAGCCCAAGGCTTTGATAATGTTCGCAACCATCTGCAGCCCGGCATGTATGAGTACGAGGCACGCGCCTATTTTGAGGAAATTCTCCTTCATCATTCTTCTATTCCCTCGTTTGATACGATCTCAGCCTCAGGCTGGAATGCTACCATTTTGCACTATACCACAGCTCAACGCCAGATGAATGCAGCTGATCTGCTCTTATTCGATGCTGGTGCCCAGTTCGAGCATTATTGCGCTGATGTCACTCGTACCTATGCTGTAAACGGCGTTTTTTCCCCTCGCCAGAAGGATATTTATCAAATTGTCCTGGCTTGTTTGCATTATGCCTGTGAAATGATGCGTCCCGATGTAACTCTGGTCAATCTCAACCAGCAAATATTGGAATTTTTCCTGAAAGAACTTCACCAGGTCAATTTAGCAGAAACACTGGCTGATGTCCGCAAGTATTTTTATCATGGGATTGGCCATCCCCTTGGCTTGGATACACATGATATACGTAACCCCAACGAAATTTTACAGGAGGGTATGGTTTACACAGTTGAACCTGGATTATATATTGGGGCTGAAAACCTGGGCGTTCGTATTGAAGACAATGTTTTGATAACCTCCGGGTCACCTGAAGTTCTAACACAGATGATTTTGAAATAAATCAATGGAAAACATATGTTCCGGCGTTCAATTCATGAAATAAAACATATCAAGACCAATCATGTAATCGCATTATGCATTCAAGGATCACAGGCGGAATATGAGAAGTGTTTCGATTTAGCTCGACTGCTCTACCAACAAGCCTGGCAAGCATCAACCGACGATTTCGAGGCTTGTGTGGCCGCCCATTATATGGCTCGCGTACAAACTGATTTTAAAGAAAACCTACGCTGGAACCAGGTGAGTCTTCAACTTGCACAGACAGCCGATCCAAAACGGATACAAAATTTTTTACCGTCTATATATGTTAATTTAGGCTTTTCTCATGAACAACTTGGTAATCTACATGAAGCCAGGCAGTTTTATGACCTGGCAGCAAGCCTGGGGTTAATCCATGAGGCTCAATTGCCATGATATGCATTCAGCACGGCGGCAATTCTATCCTCGGGTTGATAAGCCTCGATCGAAGTCAGCGAGTCACCTAATTCAGCTTCGATCAAGAATCCAATTTGCGCTGCTAGAGTAGATTGATTCGCGAACATATGCCGTCGGCGCATAAAAGATTCTGCCAAATCAACTGTCCTTTGTGTTAGGCGGCTGGTATCCAGACCGTGAAGATCAAGTGCAGTATCATATCGCACAAAACTTGGTAGGGCATTTTTCTGTATGTCTTTTCCAACAACGTCCAATGTTGTCGAACCACGATCAAAAATCACCAGAGTACCCGCCGCTAGATCGCCTAAACGCCGTGCCTGTGAATTAAGAAACATCGTCACTAATCCCACTCCATAAAAGGTGGGTAAGAAATCCACTGCTCTGATCAGATTGCGAATCAATATTTCCACAAACGTCACGGGGGCGCCATCCACCCGCACTACCCTCAGCCCTACCCAACGTTTGCCCGGAGACTGTCCACTCCAGGTAAGTTCGAAAAAAATATAATAGCCCCAAAAAATAATAAAGGCGATCAAGACAATTCCCGCGATCAACCAAGTGCCGCTCCGTAAATCTTTCGGCAAAGCAGTTAAGACCAATGCAGCAAACAACCAAATGCCCAGGTAAATCAGTCCTAGCACCGTCGTATCGACAATAGCCGCCAGAAAGCGCGAACCGATCCCTGCCACATTGTATCCAAAAGAGACATTTTCTGGTGTATCAATTGTAAAAGTTTCATCTAGCAATTTGCTCTTCCTTAAAGGAAAAAAATCTATAACGCTTGCATAAATATTATACAAGACAAACACATCGAGATGAAAATTCCTAACCGCGGTAAGATATAATACCTGCACCCATGAATGCTGAAGATCTATTCCGGCTTCACAAATCTGAATGGCTGGATCTGGAAGCTCTGTTAGAACAAGCTGACAGGCGAACCTCTACCCTCTCACCGCAGGCCATCCAAAAGCTCAGCATTTTGTACCGTCTGGCAAGTGCTGATCTTGCTTTAGCTCAACGTGATTTTCCCAATAGTCAACTGGCGAATTATTTAAATCAACTAGTTGGTCGAGGACATGCTATTCTGTATCGGTCAGAGCCTCTGGCTTTAAATCGAATTAATAGATTCGTGTTGTCCGGGTTTCCCCAAACATTCAGGCACCTGTTGCCATTTTTTTTGATCTCTTTCGCTATGTTCTCTATACCTGCGCTGATTGCAGGTATTTGCACTGATTTGGCGCCTTCATCAGCTCGTTGGCTGCTGCCACAATCAGCACAAGATTTGATCCCCATGATCCAGGAAAAACAGTTATGGGTGAATATTCCAACGGTGGAACGGCCCTTTACCTCCTCCTTTATCATGACAAATAATATCCAGGTTTCCTTTATCGCTTTCGCAGGGGGTATAACTGCAGGGCTTCTAACCACCTGGGCGCTTATCCAAAATGGGCTTATCATAGGCGGTCTGCTTGGCTTAACGAGTCATTATGGTTTGGGTTGGGATTTAGCTACGTTTATTGTAGGTCATGGCGTCCTGGAATTGAGTGTGATATTCATGTCTGGAGGCGCAGGCTTGAGTTTGGCGTGGGCGATCTTGCGGCCTGGACTTTTCAAACGTAGTTCAGTGGTGGCAAATGCTGGCAAGTTAGCAGTCAAATTATTGTGTGGCGCTGCACCGCTGCTTGTCGTGGCAGGTGTAATTGAAGGATTCTTGTCTCCGGCGGAAAACATTCAAACCTGGTTTAAATGGTGTGTGGGTATCTCCAGCGGCATCTTACTTTATACATACCTGTTCTTTGCTGGCAAGGAACAATCGAAAGACAAAAATAGGTTATAATTTGTCTGACCTTTGTGCCTTTCAGAACAAAAATTCCGCCGATAATCCCCCTTCTTATGGAGTTGGCCAATGGCCCCAAAGACCGACCAACCAGCAAGAGATCCGTTTCACCAAAGATGGTTTGCTGGGTTAGTCAAAAGCCTTCCATCTACTGCTGTTTTTAATATTATTCTCCCCTTTATTGGAGTGGTTATCGCCTTATTCGTTGGCGCATTGATGCTGTTGGCTTTGAAAGCGAACCCAATCGAAGCCTATGCGGCCTTGTTTGGCGGCGCCTTTGGAAGTTCCTCCGGTTTGACACAAACCCTGGTTAAGGCAACTCCACTTTTGTTGGTTGGGCTTGGAGTATGTATTGCTTTTCGCGCCAGCGTGATCAATATTGGAGGCGAGGGACAAATCATTGCTGGTGCACTGATGGGTACATGGTTCCCTTTAACATTTCGCACCTGGCCTGGCTGGTTACTGGTGCCATCGACCCTGGTGATGGGTTTCCTGGCTGGCGCGGCGTGGGGTTTCCTACCTGGCATACTGAAAGCCCGCTTGAAGGTCAACGAAATCCTTAGCACAGTGATGATGAATGCCATTGCAGTGCAGCTTATGAACCTTCTAATTCGCAGCGTTTTGATCGATCCAGCAGGAATTACGGCAGGCACTTACCTCGCCCAATCCGAGCGCCTGCCCGCTCAATCATGGCTTCCACGGTTAATTCCTCAAACCCTCCTACATGCGGGTTCTCTGATTGCTGTAGGGCTAGCTATTCTAGTCTATATCTTCCTTTGGCGGACAACCATTGGTTACCGTATACGTGCGGTAGGGTTGAACCCCGATGCCTCGCGATTTGCCGGAATCAATGTGCCTTTTTACCAGGCCCTTTCCCTGACATTGGCAGGAGGGTTTGCGGGCATTGCCGGGACAATTGAAGTCATCGGAGTACAGCATCGCCTGCTTGAAGGAATCACCAGCGGGTATGGTTTTTCTGGCATTGTCGCCGCCCTCTTTGGCGGTTTGCATCCTTTGGGCAGTATTCCGGCAGCTATACTGTTTGGAGGTTTATTGGTGGGAGGCGATAAAATGCAGCGTGCAGTCCAGGTGCCTTCCTCATTGATTGACGCTATCCTCGGGTTGGTTGTTTTGTTCGTAGTTGGCTCGGCTCTTTGGTCACGCCGACTGGCAGCTCGCCAACAACGCCTGGCTGTCCACCGCTCTTTAGCTATTGTAAATTCGCCGGAGAATCCTGCATGAGCCAAATCTTCACATTGAGTGTGATGGTTGGGATCCTAACTTCGGCAATCCGGTTGGCAACCCCTTACCTTTATGCCGCTATTGGCGAATCGTTCAGCCAATCTTCAGGCGTTGTTAACCTGGGAGTCGACGGAGTCATGTTGATTAGCGGGTATGCCGCTTTTTTTGTGGTGTTGAACACAGGCAACTTATGGTTTGGCTTATTGGCCGCTATTCTTGTTGGCCTTATGATGGGTTTGTTGATGTCTTTAATCAGCATTACACTAAAAGCAGAACAAGGAATCAGCGGAATCGGCTTATACATGTTTGGATTGGGTTTATCCAGCCTGCTCTTTAAAGTGACGATTGGCACCGTAAAAACAATTACTGGATTTCAACCAGTAAAAATTCCTCTTCTAAGTGACATTCCTGTAATTGGTGAGATTTTCTTTGATCAGAACCTTCTTGTTTATGGCGCTTTTTTGCTAGTGCCAATTGCTTGGTGGGTTCTTGAAAAAACCACCTGGGGATTAAAGATTAAGGCCGTTAGTCAAAATCCTGCCGCCGCGGATTCCTTAGGTGTCAATGTCGACCAAGTTCGATACGCCAGCGTTTGTCTCGGTTCTATGTTGGCTGGGATAGCTGGGGCATCTCTCTCAATTTCCTTGCTTAATCTTTTCCAGGATAATCTGACTGCTGGCATGGGTTTCATCGCTGTGGCATTGGTTT
The DNA here is from genome assembly GCA_029782365.1 of Chloroflexota bacterium. Lineage (GTDB taxonomy): Bacteria > Chloroflexota > Anaerolineae > Anaerolineales > UBA4823 > CAWBUW01. The sequence goes on along the minus strand of JAKOUW010000096.1, from coordinate 97,934 downwards.
ACTTTGGTGGGTGGCAGCCATTGGGCATCATGGCAGGCGCATTACTGTTCAGTACAGTCAATGCATTCCAATTATGGGTGCAGGTGCTAGGCATTAATATCCCTTCGGATGTGGCTGTTATGCTGCCTTATCTGCTGACGATAGCCGCTCTCGCTGTTACGGTCAATCGCGTCCGGCAACCGGCCGCTTTGAATAAGCCTTTTGAACGAGGCGAAAACTAATTTGTTAGGAGAAGAAAAATGAAGTCGAAAAGTTTGTTTGTTGTAGTTCTCATGCTGGCTGTTTTAGCCAGCGCCTGCGGCGCTCCTGCCACGACCGCAGCTCCAACCGCTGCGCCGGTCAAACCGGTGCGCATTGCTCTGATCATGCCCAGCGCAACCACAGATCTGGCCTTCAGTCAGTCTATGTACAGCGCAGTAAAGGCTGTGCAGGCTGAGATGGGTGGTGAATCTGCCCTTGAATTGAAATATTCCGAAAATATGTTCAAGGTGCCGGATGCAGCCGCAGCTATCCGCGATTACGCCAGCCAGGGCTTCGATATTGTGATTGCACATGGCTCGCAATATGGCGCGTCGGTCGAAGAAGTGGCCAAAGACTTCCCCAACGTCACTTTTGCCTGGGGCACCGATGTCAATACCTTTGGTTTGCCGAATGTGTATGCATATACTGCTGCTGCTGAACAAGGCGGCTATGTAAACGGCGTTATGGCAGCCATGCTCACGAAGAGCAAAACAATCGGCGTCACCGGGCCTGTGGAAGTTGGCGATGCCAAAACATACATTGACGGTTTTGTTCAAGGTGTAGCTTCTGTAGATGCCAACATCAAAGTGTCCAAGACCTGGACTGGGTCTTTCTCTGATGTAGCTCTGATGACGGAAGCAGCTAAGACTCATATCGCAGCGGGCGCTGATGTCTTGACCGGCTCATCCCAATCTGTTGTCGGCTCCATCGGCGCTGCCAAGGACAACGGCGCAGTATTGTGGTTTGGCACCCAGGCTGACCAGTCTTCCCTCGCACCCGCTTTGGTGGTTTCCAGCCAGGTTTATGACTGGACTGGCATGCTTAAGGATATCCTTTCAAAGCGGAAAGCTGGCGTTCTTGGTGGCGACAAGTATGTCCTCCAGTTGAAAAACGATGGCTTAAAGATCACCTTTAACAGCGGATATGCATTACCGACTGATGTCAAGGCTGCAGCAGATAAGGCAGTCGCTGATATCAAAGCTGGCACGGTTACTGTAAATCCTTAATGATCAGTTAAGTTTTCGGCCTCTGTTCGCCTCTTTTTGAGGGGAACAGAGGCGCCCGGAGTCTTGCATGCCCAAACGCATCGAAACCGTTGAAATGTGCGATATTACCAAACGCTTTCCTGGCGTTTTGGCAAATGATGGCGTTTGTTTCGATGTAAAAGCCGGTGAAGTGCATGCCTTATTAGGTGAAAACGGCGCAGGTAAGAGCACCCTGATGCGCCAATTGTATGGCATGTACCGTCCAGATGAAGGCAAGATTCTGATCAATGGCGTAGAGCATGCATTCTACTCCCCCGCCGATGCGATCAAAGCAGGCATTGGCATGATCCACCAACATTTTATGCTGGTTCCCAGCCTGAGTGTGGTGGAAAATGTTGCCTTAGGTCTTCCAGGGGATCATGAGCCATTGTTAGACCTAGCGAAAGTCGCCAGGCGCATCGAAGAGTTATCTAAAATATACGGGTTGAAAGTTGATCCTTCTGCTATGGTATGGCACCTTTCGGTAGGTGAGCAGCAAAGAGTTGAAATCATCAAAGCGCTCTATCGAGGGGCTGGGCTGATCATCCTTGACGAGCCTACTGCAGTTCTTACTCCTCAAGAGGTTAATGACTTATTTTCAACGCTGAAACGCATGGTCGCAGAAGGTCATGCATTGATATTCATCTCTCATAAGCTGCACGAAGTGATGGCTGTCTCAAATCGTGTAACTGTTCTAAGAGACGGGCGGATCATTGGGACTCTCTCTGCCGGACAATTTAGCCGGACAGAATTGGTCAAGATGATGGTTGGTCGCGAGGTGAAGCAACTTGCGCCTCAGCCGATTCAGCATGGGGAAGCGCGCCTGGCAATCAAAAGCCTTTGCGCTATCGGAGATCGGGGGACCGAAAGTTTACGTGGGGTCGACCTTGAGCTGCATTCCGGTGAAATCGTCGGGTTGGCAGGCGTCTCAGGTAACGGCCAACGCGAATTAGCTGAATGCCTGGCTGGTTTGCGAAAGGCATCATCCGGCAGCTTAAGGATGGAAGGTAAAGAAATCCAAACCTTCTCCGTCCGCCAACGGGTTGAATCTGGTTTAGCTTTTATCCCTGAAGAGCGTATGCGCGATGGCGCAATTCGCGAATTTTCTGTTCAAGAAAATATCTTCTTGCATGACCATTCCCAGCCAAAGTTTTCCAGAGGTATATTCCTTAATTTCAGCGCTATGAATTCATTTGCTCAGAGGTTAGTGGAACAGTTCTCAGTCAAAACACCAACGTTAGAAACTCCGATTAAAAATTTATCGGGAGGAAATATCCAAAAGCTCATCATGGCGCGGGAGCTTGCACGGAAACCACGTGTGTTGATCGCTGCACAGCCGACGCGCGGTGTGGATATCGGTGCAACCGAATATATTCATCAACAACTCCTCGCCCAACGCCAGGCTGGCACTGCCATTCTGCTTATTTCTGAAGACCTGGATGAAATTTTGTCGCTCTCAGATAGAATTGCGGTCATTTACGAAGGGCGAATCATGGGTATTGTCCGGCGGGGAGAAGCAACCGTAGAGCAAATCGGTCTGCTGATGGCAGGCGTTGCTGCCTAACACAACTGCGTAATTCTCAAATTCAGCTATAGAATTCTCTTAATTCCCAGTGCTATAATCAAAATATAGAAAATAAACAAATTCTTACTTACATTTAAAGGAGAAAATGGCATGAAAACAAGAAAAGTCATTGCCTCCTTTATTGTTTTTCTCGCTGGGCTTCTAATTTTATATGTATCGGTTATCAAGTCAAAAGCGGAATCTCGCTTAGATGAATTAGCTGAGACAGATTCATCATTTACCCCTGTGAGCTTTCAATTTAATGGACATATTGGAGGGGCCAGTTACCAAGTGGCTGTGAATAACGGTCTGGTATATGTAGCTACCAGTGATGAATTGACTGTACTCGATCTCTCCGACCCATCTCGCCCTCAACGTGTTGGCTGTGCAATTTATCCTGCGGTGATCGAGACTATTTATCGCATGGTGATTGACAGCCATTACATTTATTTGGCCTGCAGAGGAAATGGATTGATAATTTTCGATATAACCGATCCGCTGCACCCAACATTAACCTCATTTTGGCAGGGTGCCATCCTTTACGAGGGTGCCGTCTATCGGAATTACCTTTATGGTTCTTCATTAGGCGATCTTCTCACAATAGAAATTTCTAATCCATCACAGCCACATCTGATATCGAGGACACTCGATGCCTCATCAACCAGCAATCTGCTGGCTGGTTTGGTTTTTCCAATCTAATTTCAGGATTCTACACCATCACGCCTAGCCTTCCAGGTTTTGTTTTCCAACCGCCCTTGAGCATTGTATCCATCCCATCTTCAACGGCGAGAAACCAAAGCTTTATTATCTTACCGCAGCCACAAACCACAACCTTGCATCCCGATGCCTCGAATATATTAATATTCACAGACACACAAAAAGCATTCATCTCGCTGGACTTCCCTACTGCTGCTGTTTCCCTAACATTTACCGCTGTAATCACTCCTACTACGAGCATTGCTCCCCCCAATTATGGCGGAACAGGTCATGCATTCCGGTTAACACTGTTGGACGGGGAGATTTCCCAGCCAGAATTGAAGTTTTCTCTTCCGATTACTGTCACCATCCATTATTCAGATTGGGATGCGGGGTTGGTAGATGAAACCAGCTTAATATTGCTGCGCTGGGATGGCTCAGCATGGCGCCCTGAAAGCTTAACCTGCCCGGCTTCTGCATCACCAATTCGATCCCCGCAGATAAATTTATTCCGTTCGGTAATCTGCTAACCAGGCTTCTACAGCCTGGCAGGGTCCAGCCATTCCATTTACTTGCCCTATCTGGATTGGAACGGGGCGGCTGACAGCCCATAAAAGCTCTTTCTGGCTTTGATTTCCGGTCATAGTATAATATTTTGATGCGGACAAAACTGATATTATTTCTGATTCTCGCCGTTTCAATCACCAGCTGTGCCCAGGGCACTCAGGTCAATTCGCCAGCCCAGGCTGCAGTCGCTGTGACCGCGGTTGGAGGCGGCAGCAAAGCCCAGGCAATCTTACGCCTCTACCCCGCCCAATCCTCTGGCTCTCCACTTCAAGCAAATTTGCCCGCGCCTGGATATCCTTTGGGTGGCGCCTGGTCACCTGATGGACGATCTTTCGCCTTTATCCTAATTCGCTCCTGGGATAATACGGACATCTATGTTTTGGATTTGCCGTCTGGGAAAATCCGTCAATTAACCAACACGCCTGCCTGTCCTGAAATCGGGCTGGGCTGGACGGCGAACAGTGAATCACTTTCTTTCGCCAGTTTCTGCCGCACCGGCAGCCAACCCACCGAATTATTCCAGGTGTCGCGCAATGGTGGTCAGACCGTTTTATTGGGACAGGTGAATTTCGACGCAGTATGGGCATTTTTTGCTCCAGGAGCAACTCGTGTCGCTCTCATGGCCAATCGTAACAACGGTGCAGAAATCCAGGTTGCGGCTCAGGATGGCTCAGGTTTGCACAAGATAGCCTCCGATGCTTCTATGGGATTTGAAGAACACTCGGCCACCGTTTTGGATTGGTCGCCAGATGGTTCGAGCCTGGTCTATGCCACCCATCCGATAACAATTGGGCTCAGCACTGCCAATCAACTTGTTTTCGTTCAAGCAGATGGAAGTGGGCGGCGTGTACTTGTGCAGCCACCAGGAGGTTTGCAGTGCTATTCACCCCAATGGGCGCCTGATGGCGCCCACCTGGCTTTTGCTTGCGGTAATGATATTCTTTCTATTCAACCCGATGGGAACAACTTACTCAATTTGACCGGAGGTTCGAATGGTCGCCAGGCTGCTTATCCAGCTTGGGCTGAAAATGGAAAAGCGATCATTTTCCTTTCGTTTTCAGAGCCAGGAACGCGCCGGGTTGAGAGAATTCAAGCAGACGGCAGCCACCGTGCAACGCTAGGTGAGATTCAGGCTGGCATTTTCTACGGCCTCGCCTGGCAGCCAGGCTCGGAAGGATTGGTCAGCAATTCGTCCCAGCCTGCTGGTTCGCCATCGAATAATCCGGTTCAAGCAGAGCCAGTGAGCGCATGGCTGATCGCAGGTTGGCTGCTCGTTTTACTTTTGCTGGCGAGCGCTTTTACCTATCGCGGAATCATGAAGTCAGCTCATAAGCTTCCAGGTATTATTGAAGATTTGCGCAGTTCAGAACGGCGCCGCCTGGAACGGCGCCAGGCGCGGCGCTCGCAGGCAAGCGTCAACACAGAAAACTCCAAATTCCTACCTGCCGAGGACAAAACACTGCCTGATCAGGATTACAAACATCCGGAGGCGCGCCAGCAGCCACCAGCATCACAGACAGCTCCATCACAACTTGCAAATTCTACCATCCAGGGCGGCATTGACTTAAATTCTGGGCCAGCCAAATCTCTCCTGGAAATTGGAATCAGTTTCTCCGAACGCGGACAGATTGAGGAGGCCATACAGGCACTGCGGGCATATTTAGAAAATCAACCTGAAGATCCGGATGCCTGGCTGTGGCTCGGTTTTGCATCAGGCCAGCGGCGGGATTGGCGCACTGCAGAGAGCTGTTTCCGCCGCGCAGGCAAATTAGGCAGCCAGTCGTATGACGAAGCCATGACCTGGCTGCAAGAACAACGAAACGCTTCTTCATGAGATATTACGAAGGTCTGTCCAAACGGGTCAATATGATCCGCCGCGTGCATGCCGAGCGTTATATGCTTTTATCTTTGATAAGCTTCTCGGCTTCGATCAGTGTGACCCGCTTGTTTCTCAGCGCTGCGGGTTACCCTCAAATTGGGAATGGGACGTTTCATATCGCCCATGTTCTCTGGGGAGGATTACTGCTCTTCATTTCCGTTTTATTGGTCATTCTATTCGCCAACCGGCGTGTTTATACTCTTGGAGCCGTTCTGGGCGGGGCTGGTATGGGCTTATTCATTGACGAAGTGGGAAAGTTTATCACCCAAAATAATGATTATTTCTTCCCGGCAGCCGCTCCAATAATTTATATTTTCTTCTTGGTCATTGTGCTGTTGTTTATCCTCATTCGCCGCCCGCCTCGTTTAACGCCGAATGCGAATCTTGTCCGTGCCCTCGAATTGATGCAAGATATGGTGCAGCGCCCTTTGACGAACCGGGAACGCAAGGCTTTGCAAGGGCAATTGTCGAAAGTAATGGACTCTGCCCAAAGCAATATGCAAACGGATCTGGCTCGCACAATTCTTGACATGGTTGATGACGATGAACGCCCATCTCCTAACAGCTTGCATGCCAAATGGCATTTATTTCTGGATAAAATAGATGATTGGTACACTCCGCACCGTTATGCACCTTTCTTAATTGTCGGGATGCTCATGGTAGGGCTGTTATCGTTAAAAAATCCTTTCAATTTGTTACTGCACGGCCAGACCAATTCGGTAATCCAACGCATACTGGATTTTCACATTGGCAATGAAGTAGTGCCTGTTGCCACTGGGACTTTTTTTTTAGTGAGAGTCTTCTTTGAGGTTTTGGTGGCTGTTCTATTGCTCAGCGCATCTTTTTTAATGATCATTGGCAAGCGCAATCTCGGAGTGACTTTGGGATTTGCTGGATTGCTTTTAGCTCTTACGGTTGTTAATATATTCCTTTATTATTTCGAGCAGTTTTCCACCACTTTGGTTGTACTATTTGAATTTCTATTAATACTCGGCCTTGCATATTATCGCGAGACAGGCAGTGAATAATGGATAATTCCTTTCTGTTACATAGATTGGCAACTATTTAAGAAACCTGTGTGTTCAGATGTATCAGAAACATCATTCTAAATGAAATTTCCAGTTCCAGGAGTTCTTCAAACCAAAATCACGCCGCCATACCCCAGTTCGCGGATGTTATCGCGACCGCGGGTAAACCACTTGCTCGCTAAGGCTCTTGACTACCGCCTAACGATCTTACAGGCGGGACCTGGTTATGGAAAAAGTACAGCCCTGGCTCAATTGGCTGTCGAAATTTCTCCCCTTTTATGGTATCAAACAACAGAGGAGGACTCTGACCCGCTGATCTTCCTGGCTCACCTTTATTCAGCAGCCGCAAACGCGCTGCCAGGCCTGTTCGGCGAATTAAGTCAGCCTGATTTTTTTCAATTAGTTAATTGGAGCACCTCTCCTGGAGGATTAAAATCAGCAGAGCCCATTCTCTGGCGTCATGTAATTGACCACTTAATTAATGTTCTATGTGGTCATTTCGAAAGGACCAATCAACAGCCGGCTCTGTTTATTGTAGATGATGCTCATTTGGTGCTCGAATCTGGTGAAGTTCCTCTATTACTGGATCGCTTTATCAGCCTGGTGCCTGCTTCGCTTCATATCCTTTTGTCGGGCCGACCTTTTATCGGCTTGCCATCGCTTTCGCGCTGGCGGGCTCAAGGAGAAGTGTTGTTCTTAGATCAGTCAGATTTGATCTTCACGCTCTCGGAAATATCAAGCTTATTCAGCGTACATTACGGTGTAGAGTTAACCCAGGAGGAAGCTGCTTCCCTCAGTGCTTTTACAGAAGGCTGGGCGGTTGCACTGCAACTAATCTGGCAAAGCATTCGTTCCCACCCGATCTCATTGCTTGAGTTTTCTATGGAACGCAAAGCACCATCACTTCAAGCTTTGTTCGAGATACTCGCAAGTGAAGTATTTCTTCGGCAGCCTTCTGATGTGCGTAACTTCCTATTAATCACGGCCATCTTGCGTAATTTAGATGCCGAATCGTGTGATGCTTTAAGGCGCGCCAATGATTCGAATGCTATGCTAGCCTATTTGAAACGACAGGAATTGTTTGTTGTCGAGACATCTGGTGGATTACTGCGATACCACCATATTTTTCACACATTCCTGCGTCAACAGTCGCCCTTGAATCAGAGAATAACCTGGCACTTCGATGCTGCAACTTATTTTAATACCCATAAAGAGCCGGAAGAAGCCATTTATCATTTGATTCAAGCTCAGGCTTGGGAAGAAACAGCAAATATCCTTAACTTATATGCGCCTGTCCTGGTCGCTTCCGGCAGGCTGGAAGCGGCTGCTTCATATTTGATGGCCTTACCGCCTGAGACGCTGAGCGTTAACCCTTTATTGGTATTTACTCTTGGCGAATTAGCGCGCCTGCACAGTCGTTTCGATGAGGCATTAGGCTGGTACAAACAAGCTGAGAGTATTTGGAGGGTCAACCGGCAGCAAGATGGTATCGCCCGAGCATTGCGCGGTCAGGCGCGGGTTTACCTGGATACAGTTAATCCAAGTCAGGCAGAAAAACTGCTTGAAGAGGCAATTTATCTGAGTGATGGCTTTGCGGATCGTGAAGCACAAGTGCGCTTGTATGAACTGCTTGCAGAAAACAAACTAAACAGTGGGCGTGTCGCTGAGGCTGAAAGCCTTCGCCAGCGCGCTAAAGCTTTACGTATGGAAGGTCCAACCAATGAACAGCTCTGGTTCAGGGTATTGTTGCGAACAGGCAGGCTAAACGAAGCTCGTTGGGAGCTTGAAAAGCATGCTCAAACAGAAAAACTCAGCCCAGTGCAAACCCCTCGCGCCCATAGAGAGACAATGTTGATTCTATCACTGATATATTCATTCATGGGACAAGGCGATCTTGCTTATAACGCTGCCTTAGAGGGTGGATTGCGAGGTGAAGAATTAAAATCACCTTTTATCACAGCAGTTGGGCACATGCGCCAGGGCCATGCTCTTTTGCTGCCATCAGCCGGGCTTAATCAAGAATTGCGCCTTAACAAGGCGCAGTTGGAATTTGAAAAAAGCATTGAAATAGGTCAAAGTTTGAATGTGCCTAGGTTGCAAGTGGAAGCAAATTGGGGTTTATGTCGCCTAATCGGTTACAGTGGGGATATATCTTCAGCACAAAGGTATGCACAGAAAGCCATCCAAATTGCGACTCAAGCTGGAGATGAATGGATCGCTTCCCTTACCCGTCTGACGATGGGCGCAAGTCTGGCATTGGCTGCCCGTTATGAAGCAGCAGCCGATTGGCTAAATCGAGCCTTGGCTGGCTTCGATGAATGCTCAGATGTCTTTGGAAGAACAGTCGGTAATTTATGGTTAGCCTTTTGTTATTTGAAGCAAAGAGATACGGCTCAATTAAAACGCTTACTGCCAGAAATCCTGGCAGCTTGCCAGGAAAATTGTTACGATTTTCTTTTCCTCAGGCCCTCGCTTCTTGGGCCAACGGATGAACGTCTGTTTATTCCATTGCTTCTATATGCTCGCAGTCATCCCGGTAATGTATCTATTTACATTGACAGGCTGCTCGAAGCTATGGGACTTGAGAACATCGAATATCACCCTGGTTATTGTTTACGAATTCAAACTTTGGGGGCTTTTCAGTTATGGAGAGGGCAAGAAATACTGCCTAGCAGCAGTTGGCGACGAGAAAAAGCTCGCCTGCTGTTTCAGATTTTATTGACATTCCGCCACATGCCTCTCGATCGCGACCAAATATGCGAATTTCTTTGGCCTCTTTCAGACCCGGCTACAGCCCAAAGGAATTTCAAGATAACCTTGAATACACTTTTCCAGGTTTTGGAACCTGAACGTGATCCTGGCACTGATTCTGCTTACATTGTCCGCGAAGGTTCCACTTACGCTCTCCGTCCGAATGCTGATATCGTTCTGGATGCGGAGGAATTTATCCGGGCATCTCGTGGGCAACACACTCAGGCAGGGCGAACTGTTCCTTTTTACGCCATCCCACCCTCGGCTAGCGGATTAATAGCGGCTGGTATTACCGATACAACGCCTCAAGATATGTGGAGACGAGCAGTTGAGTTGTACCAGGGAGAATACCTGCCAGACACACGTTACGAGAGTTGGGCTGCCGATGAACGCGCACATCTGGCGACAATTTTTTTGGAAACAGCCGACAAGCTAGCGAATCACTTACTTCAGCAAAATGATTTCCAGCCAGCCATCGAATTGTGCCAACGAATTCTTATCCAGGATAATTGTTGGGAGCGCGCCTACAGGTACCTGATGGTTGCTTATGCCCGTACGGGAAACTTGGGCCAGGTCGGACGAATATATCTTCGCTGCCAACAAACACTTAAGGACGAATTAGATGTGAGCCCATCTCCCGAAACAGATACCCTCTTTTATCAGTTAACAAATCAGTCGGATTTGAATTAGGCTATAGCGCTTCCGTTTTTCACGAACCCACAAGCCCCAAGGGATTGTTTTCGGAGCAATTATGCTTGTTTGTTTCATTCTTTGCCACGCTCAAGGTAGGCTGGAATAGTGACCATGGGTTGCCGCTCGCGTTCGGCGATTTCTTCAACATCCAAAAAATACCCGCCGTTGGCATATCGGATTAGCTTCATCGTTTTATTGACGTCTTCTATCATCGCACGCTCATAACGCCTTTCAAGTTTCCGGAGCACGGTTTGAATAATAGCAAAGGACATCTTGCTGAGGGCTTCCAATTCTTGGTTACGATGAATTCGTTCCAATAAATCCACTTGGGCGATAGCCCTAAGGCCATGTTGTTCGAGAACATCGATTAATAATCCAGTCTCCACGCCATACCCCGAAAAAAAAGTTGCTTTCTCAAGAGCTGTTCGTCGGCCTGCATATTCACCGGACAGAGGCTGAACAACGCCAGAAAGTTCAGGATAGAAGAGATTGAGCAATGGCCTCGCCGTCAATTCTGTAACGCGGCCACCTCCACCAGCTTGGGTTTTATTACCCACTTTCAAAGGTCGCCGATAAAACCCTTTAACCAATTGGATTTTCGGATTCAATAAAAGAGGACCGATAACACCATAAACGAATCTGGGGTGAATATTTAATATATCGGTGTCGATCCAGGCAATAAGATCACCACGAGTTACGAGAAGGCTTTTCCACAAAGCCTCTCCTTTCCCTGACCTTGACCCAAGCTCGGGGAGTATATTCTGGTGAATAAATACTGGGATACCCAAATTTTCAGCAATTGCACGTGTTTGATCGCTCGAGTTTGAATCCACTAGAACAATTTCATCAAGCAATGGGAATTTATCCATCAACGCGTTCTTTATTGTCGATATGACTTTACCAACCGTTTTCTCTTCGTTCAATGCTGGCAGTGCGAGACTGATCGTGATACCCTGTTTTTGTTTGAGTTCAAGAAGTTGTTTTAAATCGGCAAATTCGTCGGCGTGAAAGGTGTTCTCCGCAAACCATTTGTCTACCAGGATTGAAATAGCCTGGGCACCAGCACTTTCATCGAAAGCAATATCTGTTATAGGCTGATGTGTTTTCACCACCACGACCGTAGCTGGCGATGCATCCATCAACCTCTCTGCAACTACGCCGATTGGCGATCCTGCCAGGCTGTTACTGCCAGAGGCTCCTACAATCACCAGATCATATGCTTGGGATTCTTCCATTATTGATTTCAATACATCCTCAGTTTGGATCGTTCGGAGATTGACTTCAGGAATCTGTTTCAGGATATGCTTTAACCCCTTGAATGGTGCATCGTTCAACGCACCTGTCAGCGCCATGTGGAGAACATCGATTTGATTGGCGCTTAGATTTAATCCCAGCTCAAAAGCCAGCTCTGCATAAGGCCCGCCCCGCATAGCGATCAAAATTCGTTTAAAATCAATTGTTTTTCCTTTACGCACAATTGCAAGATCACACGGTGAATTTGCCAATAGTTCTGTGATCGGTATTCCACTTAGATACTTTCCGTTTTGCCATTCCACCAATAACAAATCAGGTTTTTCTTGTGATATCACATGAAAAACATCTTGCCAGGGCTTTGCTGACACGATTACAGTGGATTTATACCTAGTGGTTGAATTGCTGAGGGACAACAATCGTTTCCGTATTTGCCGGGCCGTTTTCGCACCAGCGCTGATGGCTTCCTCGCTTTCCACAGGTTCAAGGCCCAACATAATCACTTCATCGGCAATTCTTTGAGCAAGACACAGGGACACATCGCCTTTGTTTCCTGTTTCAATCAGAACCATGGCAGTTTTGATATTGTTTAATCGTTTAGTCACTTGTAACCTCCTGAATCAGTGGTTCTATGTACGAGCGATAAATGATTTCCCAGGCAAACTGACGTTTGGCTCGCCGAGCCCATCTCGAGGTAGCATCTTGGTTTAATCGGTCAATGATATATCTTGCAATCTTAGCTGGCTGCTCGTCGAGAGGAAAATAAGTGGCATCTTGACCGCATAACTCATGGAAAACTTCAATATCTGCACAAAAGACTGGCAGCGAACTGAAACCCGCTTCAATTACTGGTAAACCAAAACCTTCTTCCTGACTGGGCAACAAGAGTGCGTCCGCCAGCCTGTAAAAGTCGGCAATTACGGAATCTGGGATAAAGCCTGATATTTCCTCGGCTAAGAAGTGGACAGAGCCGCGTAAGTCCAAATCATCCCTCATGAGAATAAGTTTGTCCTTATAAGCCGCATTCAAAGGATTGTGCGCTCCTTCTGGTCCCGTGACCAATAAATGTGCCTCAGGAAATTCGCGCCGAATTTCAACCATTATTTGCAACGCCAATTCAATGTTCTTGCGAGGAGTCAACCGAACCGGAAGTAAAAAAAACAAATCAGACTGTAGGAGGGAAAATTTTTTAAGAAGTAGATTGGTCTGTGAGTCCAATTTATAAAACATTGAAATATCGACGCCATTTGGAATCACAGTAATCGATTCCTCTGGAATTTGTTGTAAATTTCCCAGTTCTTGCCGGCGAGCACGAGACACGACCACTTGCTTAACCCCGTCCCAAGGTATACGCAGTAAGTCCCATGGATAACCCGCATGCAACTCCTGAGCGTAGCGAGCAGAAGTCCATGCCAGGTCATGATGCCACAATATCATTTTAGGAAAACCCGCCGATAGATTGAGCTCATTCAAAGCTGCAGTGAGAGGCAAATTCTTGTGTAAAGATGCTACATTATGAGCAATTAATAGATCGCAACCTGTCAAAATGCTTGCCAGTGAGGTACGAATGCGATTGCGTACTGAATCAAACTCTGGCGGGCATTTACCTGCATCAAGGTAGGATTTCACATCCATAATTATCGAATTCCGGGAATCTATCATTGGAAGAATTTGCATTGGAATTCGCTCATCAAATACATTTCCTCGACCAGCGATGATCGTCACCTGATGCCCCCCTGCCTGCATAAGCCGGGCGTGGTGAGCTATGATACTCTCAACACCACCTACAATGGGCGGAGCTGAATAATGCAAAAGAGCGATTTTCACACTCTCTCTCCAAAACAATCTGCTAAAAGCACTCTTATCCGCCTTTCCAACATATCAAAAGAGAAATACCGCTTAGCTAACTCATAATTATGTTCACCGTATTCTTCAACAAGATCAGGGTGGGTTAGCAAATGAATGGCCAAATCGATAATTTTTTGGCTGATAAATCCATCGAATTCAACTACTTTAAATCCTTTTGGTTTTATATCCGCCTCATAAATTGAATAATTGTTTACTACCAAAGGTCGCTTATAATAAACAGCTTCCAAAAACGCATTACCGAAGCCCTCAATCATAGATGGATAAGTAACCAAGTCAGCTTGAGGATAAATATCTGCTAATGCATAAATTTTTTTTCCATCTGCAGCAATGCTGCGCCGGTCGCTTATCAGCGATGCCTCGAAATTAACCGCGACGCCAAGCAAATTCGCAAATTCATGTATCCTTTTTTCGTAATCAGTTCCTTCGTCTCCAGCCGCGTGAGAAATGACGAGTTTTGCTGGTAAACCCAGACGACGGGTTAATTCAATGGCATGCTCAATGCCCTTACGTTGGATGATGCGCGTCGGTTGAAGGATTAAGTATTCATTATCTGCTATGCCTAGGTCAGACCTGGCTGACTTCGCATATGAATCCAAAGGCGCGGGAGGATTTTCAAAATCCATTACATTTGGGATGACCATGGCGGCGGCCCCAATCCTTGACGCTAACTGCTGAGCCTGGACAGAATTAATCACCACATGCCGAATCGCAGGCATATTGGCTGGGAATGCAGCCGCGAGGTAGTCATGAACTGAATTATTCATGAATCGCTGTCTTTCCCAATGAAAATCGTGATGATGTGCAATCGTCGGGTAACCTGTTTCTGCAATCATTTCAGTAATTGCCAATCCAAGTGGAATATTTACTGGGATGGCAAGGGCGTTTTCCACAATTAATGTTTCCAGGTGAAATTGCTGGACGAACCGATACAGGTGTCCTTTGAAATAATCCTTTAATTCTTGAATTTTCTGAGTAGTGCAGCCTGAGCGAATATAAACAGAAAAGAAATCCTGGTGTAATTCCTGATATTCAGGATGCTCAAGACAGTCTTCGTGTAGGCTGCCCCAACTAGCAGTAAAAACTTCCTGGTTGATTTTCTCTATGGTTGGATGGCGGTAAAACGCCTCGGGCACCAGGTAGCTAATATCGAAAGGCCGATCGCATTCACCGCAAAAATAATAACAGTGATGTCCCATTCTTCTCAACACTTCAGCCCATTTCTCTGTCTCCAAAGAAACGCCATCTGTGCCCGAAAATCTAGTCGAGATAAATCCAATCCGCCTTGAGTTTGACATTCGATCTCCAGTTAAATAATCTACTTTGTGAACAAGAAACATCCATCGTCACTCACTCGTCAAACAATGCTTTCTTATGTTGGAATATTTATTCTAACCTAATCCTATCCTAAAAAAGTAGGATATTCATAAATATAATATCCAACTGTAACCAATGTGTTACTTTTATGCAGTAAGATTGAAGAAGAGTTTCGTCGCAAGATACACCAATAATTTGAAATATTTAAGGCGTAATCCATATTCCGTTCAATTAACAAAGAGCTTTGTATGAAATCTTTCCCACAGATTATAACCACTGCCAGCTACGTGCCTGATCGGATAATTACCAATGCCGAAATAGATGCTCTTATTGGCGAATCTACCAGTGACTGGTTGGTTGCCAATGTGGGTATACGCGAAAGACGTTGGATGTCTCCAAATCAAACCACCTCAGATTTAATCGTTGAAGCAACCCAGAGAGCTTTACAACGGGCTGGCTTGTCGGCCGAGGATCTCGATCTATTAATCGTATCAACTGATACACCTGACTACTTATCACCCTCTACTTCAGTAGTCGTCCAGTATAAGCTAGGTGCAAATCGCGCCGGATGTTATGATGTAAATTCGGCCTGTGCGGGTTGGGTAACCGCGCTGGACCAGGGTGCCCGGTATTTGCTGACAGACTCATCCATTCACTATGTCCTGGTTGCCGGTGGTTATGGGATGAGCCGCTTCCTAGACTTCGCAGATAAGAAGACGGCCAATCTGTTTGCCGATGGCGCTGGTGTAGTTATACTTGGACGGGGCGATCATCCAGGATTTCTTGGCAGCAGCCTGTTAGCCGTTGGCTCATATCACGACGCTCTAGGCATCTATACAGGCGGCGCATTCCGCCCGGCTTCTCCAGAAAACCTGGCTGCATTCGGCAGACCCAAAGTTGAATTTGTTAAAAAATTTCCGAAAACCTTCAATCCAGAATATTGGCCGCGATTGATGCAAACCGCGTTGGATAAAGCGGGTTTAACTTTTGATCAAGTGGATCAATATTACTTCACTCAATTGAACCTTCGCACAATCGAGATGATGATGACACAAATCAACCAACCGATCTCGAAAACGCATTGGATCATGGACAAATGGGGCTATACAGGCTCTCCATGTGTAGTGATGGCTCTGGATGATGCCATCGCACACGGGAAAGGACCCCATCCTGGACAGGTGATCCTCTTTTGTGCCTCAGGCGGTGGCATCAGCATGGCTTGCTCAGTTTGGAGATGGTCTGTTAGTTCATTGTCCAATAAGCCTTGAATACTGGTTCAATTTCTCGGAAAGGAGTGGGTTTGCATGTATATAGGTGATTATCTCGGCCGTCGTGATTTGTATACGCCTGATAAGTTGGCTTTTGTTGACGCCGGAAAAAACCCAGAATGGCGGCTTAACTTTCACCAGGCAAACCTACGAGCGAACCGACTTGCAAATTGGTTTAAAAGCGTAGGAATCATCCGAGGCGATCGTGTAGCGATCCTGGCTCGTGATGGTTATGAACATCTTGACTGCTTTTTTGCCTGCGCTAAGCTTGGCGCAGTTCATACTGCGCTTAATTGGCGCCTGAGTTGGCGTGAGATTCATGAAATTTTCCAATTTGTTAAACCTAAAATTCTAATTTATTCGACGGATTTTCAATCAACAGTGGAAAGTGTTTCTTCACAATTTCCTTTGATACTCATGCACCTCGATTGGCCAGGGTTGCCAAATTCATCGCACTTCGAGACATGTGTGCAAGCCTCACCAGGCGAACCAATAACGTGTGATGAAGTAGAAGCAGAGGATACCGCCGCCCTGATTTTTACTGGTGGCACTACTGGCTTACCAAAAGCCGCCCAGGTTTCACACCGAATGATCGCCTGGAATACACTGAACACTGTTATTCACGATGTCACCCACAACGACATCTTCCTGAACGTCTTTCCCATGTTTCACACTGGAGGAATGTTTGTCTATACGCTGCCCCAGGTTATTTTTGGAGGCACCACTATTCTCATCCGCCAATTTGATCCACAACAGGTGCTCACATTATTGGAAAGAGAAAAGGTGACAATTTTTGGCGCTGTCCCCACCATGTACCAAATGCTGACAACTGCTAGTAATTGGGCAACTGCTGATCTCTCAACTTTACGATTTTGCACATCTGGTGGAGCTCCACTTCCAGTTCCATTGATTGAAAAATATACCGCAGAAAAAGGCATTCGTTTTAAACAAGGTTTCGGGATGACTGAGTTCGGTCCAGGCATTTTTGCTCTGGCTCCCGAAGATGCCATTCGTAAAGCTGGATCGATCGGCCGGCCAAATTTCTTCGTCGATGCTCGAATAGTGGATGATGAGAATCAATTTCTCGGCCCAGACCAGGCGGGGGAGCTGGTCCTTAAAGGACCATCCTATTGCTCGGGCTATTTTTCCGACCCGGCTGCTTCATCCTCTGCCCTTGACCACCGGGGATTCTTCCACACAGGTGATATCGCCCGTTACGATGAGGAGGGATATTTTTATATTGTTGATCGAAAAAAAGATATGTTTATCAGCGGTGGCGAAAATGTTCACCCAGCGGAAATTGAGAAAGTCCTTTATCAACACCCTGCAGTTCTTATGTGCGCCGTGATCGGTTTACCAGATGCTCGCTGGGGTGAGGTGGGAAAGGCCTGCGTTGTTCTAAAACCTGGCGCTTCCGCCAGCGAAAATGAATTGATAACTTTTTTACAAGATCGCCTCGCTCGATATAAGGTGCCCAAATCTGTCACTTTCCTTCCAGCCTTGCCAATTTCGCCGGCTGGTAAAATATTAAAGCGCGAATTACGCGCCATGTTTTCTTAACCAACCCCTAGTCAAAATAAAAAGGAGTTTATATGTCAACCGTTCCCACTCTTTCCGGAATAACTTCTAAAATGATCACCACGCCTCGAATAAAAATGCATGTATTATTTAGCGGACCGGAAAAAGGTATTCCTGTTCTGTTCATTCACGGAAATGCTTCATCCTCAACGTATTGGGAAGAGATTATGCTGAAATTGCCTGCAGGATTTCGGGGCGTTGCTCCTGATTTACGCGGTTATGGTGATACCGAAGATAAATTAATCGATGCGACAAGAGGAATGGCGGATTGGGTTGACGATCTTCTTTCACTGATATCTACACTAAAACTCGAAAAAGTGCATGCGATTGGTCATTCGATGGGAGGAACAATTGTCTTTGGATTGGTCGCTTCGGCAAGCTGGCATATTCTGAGCGGCACCGTAGTGGATCCGGGTTCCCCATACGGCTTTGGCGGTAGCCAAGGGGTGGATGGGCAGCCGAATTATGCAGATTTTGCCGGGTCAGGCGGCGGCATTGTTAATCCCGAATTTCCAAAGCTCATAGCCGCTGGAGATCGTTCAGCGAACAATCCTCAGGCCTCTCCTCGCGTGGTTATGAATTCATTCTATTGGAAACCTCCTTTCAAGCCTGCGCGAGAAGAGGATTTGCTTAGCTCTCTTCTTACTGAAAAAGTGGGCAGCGACAAGTATCCGGGAGATTTTGCCCCTTCGAGCAATTGGCCTAACGTTGCTCCAGGTGCTTTTGGTCCAATCAACGCTCTTTCACCGAAGTACGTCGGAGACAGCGTCGAGCAATTTATCAGCGCTAATCCCAAACCTCCAATGTTATGGGTGCGGGGTGACTCGGATATGATCGTTTCGGATTTATCATTCTTCGATTTTGGCACACTGGGAAAAATGGGCTTTGTGCCAGGTTGGCCTGGTGATGAAATTTATCCACCCCAACCTATGGTCAGTCAGACTCGCCATATCCTAGAACTATACCAGGCGCATGGTGGCAGTTTCATGGAAGTCGTTATCGCTGAAACGGGGCACAGTCCATTCATCGAAAAACCCGACGAATTCATGCAGCATTTTGGCAGGATGCTAAAGTAGGCAAAGACAAAGCATTGGAAGGATAATTCGATGCGAAAATCGAAATCATTACCTCGCCAAGTGGCAATTGTTGGTGCGGGCATGTCGAAGTTCGGCGCGTTTCCAGAAAAAACCGCCGGGATTTGTTTGTCGAAGCATTTCAGGAAATGCGACTATCGATTGATAGAAGCTTTGACCCTCAGCAAATTGTGGCTCTTTGCTTGCAGAACTTCTCAAGCGACGTATTTGAGCGCCCGCATCACCGGTTTCGACCCACTCCGCCCTGGTGAAATTCGTGTCGGGTCACCGGTGCAGGTGGATTTCAATTAACATGGCGAATCTAATTCGAAGAGAACTTAATTGGCTTTTAAGGCCGTGTAACTCACTTGTAACCCTGGCCTGGTATTTTCAAAGCATCCAAGAATAGGAGATACTCCCATGCGTTTAGCGAATAAAATTGCCTTAGTGACCGGTGGAGCAGCCGGGATTGGCAAAGCCACAGCGCTGCGTTTCACCGAAGAAGGTGCAACAGTAGTAATTTGCGATTTGAATGAGGCGGCTGGGCATGAAACAGCAAAACAGCTCGGTGCCAACGCTGGATTTTACAGAGTCAATGTCGCCAATCGGTCTGATGTCCAACAATGGGTGAATGCTGTGGTAGCTCGCTATGAGCGCCTTGATATCCTTGTGAACAACGCCGGGATATTGCGCGACGGGATGCTCATCAAATTTAAAGAAGGCCAACTCTTGAGCCAAATGGCAGAGGCTGATTTCGATCAGGTAATTTCTGTGAACCTGAAAGGGGTTTTCAATTGTACCCAGGCCGTAGCTCCAATAATGGCGAAGCAAGGCGGTGGAGTAATTCTAAATGCTACATCGATTGTAGGATTAGATGGAAATTATGGTCAAACAAATTATGTCGCTTCAAAAGCAGGCGTAATTGGGATGACCAAAGTCTGGGCGCGTGAGCTTGGCCGTTTTGGCATCCGCGTCAATGCCGTAGCACCTGGATTCACCTTAACCGAAATGTTGGCTGCGATGCCAGAAAAAATATTAGAGAATATGCGTGGCCGAACTCCTCTTGGCAGATTAGGGGAACCTCGAGATATTGCGAATGCTTATACTTTCCTCGCCTCCGACGAAGCATCGTTTATCACGGGTGTCACGTTACGCGTCGACGGCGGTATTGTCGTTGGCACATAAATTCATTTACTTGTCGCGAACATGCACGCAGCCGACCTGTTGAGCAAACGAGCCAACCTGACTCCTGACCGAGAAGCTGTTTACGATGTTGGTCTAGGAAGAAGATTTAGTTATGCTGAATTAAATAAGAGGGCGAACCGAGCTGCGAATTTCTTGCAAACCGCCTGCGGAGTGGTAAAAGGTGATCGCGTATCGATATTAGCCGAAAATTCTGTTGTTTATATCGATCTCTTGTTTGGACTGGGAAAAATCGGAGCAATTTTCGCTCCTCTCAACTGGCGTCTCACCAGCCGGGAGCTAATTTACATTGTCAATGATTGCTCACCTAAGGTTTTGATTTATGAAAGCAAATTCACTCAAAAATTAGACGAAATGCTGCCGTCAATTCAAATAGGTCATCTTGTCAAGCTCGATCAAGATACAATCGCAGAAGGTAAAACTTACAACGAGCAAATCAACCTGTGTTCTGACCTGGAACCACTCCGCCCGCCCCTCGATGATGAAGATCCGTTTTGCATTCTTTATACATCGGGCACGACCGGGCGACCGAAGGGTGCTGTACTTCCTCATCGCCAGGTGGTTTGGAACGCCATTAATACAGTGATTTCATGGGGCTTAAGTGAACGGGACGTTTCCCCAATTCTCACGCCCATGTTTCATTCAGGTGGACTGTTTGTTTTCCTTGTGCCTCTCATCTATGTCGGAGGCCGCATTATTCTGGCGCACAATTTCGATCCCGATGAATCGTTGCGTTTGATTAGCAATGAAAGCTGCTCAGTTATTCTGGGTGTTCCAACTTTGTTTCAAGTTTGGATGAACAGCCCATCCTTCCCGCATGCCGATTTTTCGAAAGTCCATTTTTTTATCAGCGGAGGTGCCCCATGCCCGCCTGCTTTGATAAAAGCCTGGCATCAAGCGAAGCATATCACCTTGCGGCAAGGTTATGGATTGACAGAAGTCGGCGTCAATTGCTTTTCGATGACAGACGAAGAAGCCTTGACCAAAGCAGGGTCGGTAGGCAAACCGATCTTCCACTCCGCGGTGCGACTGGTTAATTTTCAAGGTCAAGATGTTCCGCTTGGGGAAACTGGTGAATTAATTATTTCAGGGCCGCATGTTTGCAGCGGTTACTGGAAAAATCTTCCGGCTAGTGCGCAAGCGCTGATTGACGGTTGGTTTCACACTGGTGATATGGCACATCAGGACTCTGAAGGCTACTTCTACATCTCGGGGCGCTATAAAGATATGATCATAAGTGGTGGAGAAAATATTTATGCGGCTGAAGTAGAAGCTGTGTTTCGTGAACACCCCGCAGTTGCAGATGCAGCATTGATCGGCTTGCCTGATCCGAAATGGGGAGAGGTTGGTTTGATTGTTGTTGCCCTCAAGCCCGATTACATCGACCCTCCAGGCCGTGCTGACTTACTGGAATTTTGCCGGACTCGGTTGGCAAAATACAAAATTCCAAAGCATGTCGAATTTATTTCGAGCCTGCCTTATTCGCCATATGGTAAGGTGATTAAGGATGAATTGCGCCTTCGTTATTTAGCCAGGCCTGCAATTTAGAAAAGGAGAATGCATGCAAAGCGCATCATTCAATGGAATTGAAATATATTATGAGGTTTATGGCTCAGGAATCCCAGTCATCTTGATTTCCGGGTTAGGGTATCCGGCCTGGGAATGGCATCGGATGATTCCTTATCTTGCGGCCCGTTACCAAGTGATCGCTTTTGATAACCGAGGCGTCGGTAAATCATCTAAACCTGCTGGCCCTTACACTGCTGAAATTTTGGCAGAGGATACCGTTGCATTGCTGGATCATTTATCGATCCCCCAGGCTGTAGTCGTAGGACATTCGATGGGAGGTTTTATTGCCCAGGCATTAGCTTTGGCTTATCCTGAGCGCGTGTCCAAGCTTGTTTTATGTTCTACAAACTTTGGTGGCTCTCGTCACATCCCCATCACGCCAGAGGCAATGCGTGTATTATCTGATTTTTCTTCAGATCCTTTGACGCGTTTTAAAAATGGGCTTGTCATAAGTACGGCACCAGGATTCACCGAATCGAACCCAGAGATAATTCAGGCCTGGCTTAATTGGCGTGCACAAAATCCAATCGATGTTGAAGGATACCGGGCGCAAATGGGGATTGGCCTGGCTTTATTACCTGATGCTGCAGCGTTCGAATCGAAATTATCTCGAATAAGCGCACCGACTCTGATCCTTTTCGGAGTACATGATAAAGTCGTTCCCCCAGCAAACGCCGGGCTGCTACAGGCGCAAATACCCAATAGCAAGGTTGTGCTGCTTTCGGGGGCTGGACACTTTTTCCCAATTGAAAAACCTGAAGAAGCCTCTCAGGCCATAATGAACTTCGTAAATTAAGGAGGTCGACTTTTCCATTTCATTCTTCTCGTCTGAACAAAACTATATTCCCCAAATATTAAATACTCTCAGGAGGAGTATCCAATGAAAATTTTCCGCACTTTGACATTTCTATTCGTAGCCCTGTCTCTGGTTCTATCGGCATGCAGCACCTCAACTCCCCCCACCGAAGCAGCGACTACCGCGCCAACCATCGCGCCTACACAGGCTCCGATCGAAGCCCCCACTGCCGCTCCCACTAGTGGACCAACTGCCACGTCAGCTCCAACCGGTTTGACTTGTACTGATCCAGTTAAAGTCGGTCTAATTACCGACGCGTCCGGCGCTTTGGCGATTTATGGTGCTCATATTTTGCGCTCTTTCATGCTCGGCATGGAATATGCCGCTGGCAAAGAAGGCTCAGTTGGGCCAGTTTTTGATTTTAAATCAACACAGGAGAACACGTTCAAAGTTGAAAATTGTGAAATTCAGGTCTTTGTTCGCGATGATGCTTCGAATGCTCAAAACACAGCAACCATTGCACGAGAGCTGATCGATGTTCAAAAAGTAAAATTCCTGGTTGGCACAGCCTCCTCCGCAGCTACTGCAACGCTTCAAGGTGTTGCTCTAGAAAGCAAAGTTCCGTTGATCGTTGCCCCTGCTGCTGCCAACGATATCACTGGCGCATCATTCAACGAATTTACTTTCCGCACCAGTCGCAATAACTATCAAGATGCAATTAACGAATGCTCAGCGCTGACCAAACAATATAAAAAACTTGTGCAAATTGCACCCGATTATGCCTTTGGCCGTGGTTCAGCTGCTGCATTCCGAGACGCATGCACCCTCGATGGAGCGACTTTCGTTGCTGATGATATCTTTGCCCCTACCACTACAACAGAGTTCACAACATATATGGACCAGATAGCCAACACAAATGCTGAAGCGTTCATCGTCACCTGGGCAGGAGCTGGTTTCCCAGCCCTAATCAAGGCCGCAAAAGATCAGGGCGTATTGGATAAGATGGCGCTTGGAGCGACTTTCATCGATAACGTTTTGATGCCCACCTTCTTTGCAAACGCTGTTGGTTCAACCGCCGGAATTCTATACCATTACTCGGCCCCCAAGAATGCAGTCAATGATTTTCTCGTCAAAAACGACAAAGATCGCTACGGCGTTATGCCAGACTTGTTCGATGCAGATGGTATGAATGCTGCTCTTATGGTTGTCGCAGCTCTCAAGAAAACCAATGGTGATGTTAACGGTGATACGTTGGTCAAGGCCATGGAAGGTATGAGCTTCGATGGCCCAAAGGGAAAAATCGAAGTCCGTCCGGAAGATCATGTTGCCATTCAGGATATGTACATTCTCAAACTGGCGAACGTAACCGATAAGAACGCAAATTTCTATGATTATGTCAACACGACTCGTCCGATCCCGCCTTGCTTACTGCCTGAAGCGCTCAAAGCCCGTTGCGGATCATTACCGTACGGAAATCTGACCGGTAAATAACAACGTTTCATTGTTCGGGTTTCAGAAAATCAATTCTGAAGCCCGAACAACTTTCATCATAGGCTCATGGTTCAAAATACAATTCTAGAAACCAGGAAGATTCGTAAATCCTTCGGTGCGCTGGTGGCTGTTGATGATGTGAATTTGCAGGTGCAGCTTGGCTCTCTGCATGCGATCATCGGACCGAATGGAGCTGGCAAGACGACATTATTCAATTTACTTAGTCGCAATCTGGATCCGACAAGCGGCGATGTGATTTTTAAAGGACGCGATATTACACACCAACCTGTACATCGAATGATCCATGACGGCCTGGGGCGTTCATTCCAAATCACGAATATTTTTCCAAACCTGACCGTATTTGAAAATATTCGTTTATCATGCCAGGCAATGGGAAAAGATAATTTTAAATTTTGGCGATCTGCGGAATCTTTTTCCCTTTACACAGAACGCACCTGGGAAATTTTAAATAGAGTTGACCTGAAGGATAGAGCATTAAGCCTTGCGAGGACGTTACCCCATGGAGGGCAGCGCAAGCTCGAGCTGGGCATGATCCTGGCGCCAGACCCCGATGTTTTATTATTGGATGAGCCAACAGCCGGAATGGCTGCTGAGCAGGTCCCGGAATTAATTGCTTTGATAAGATCGATTCAAAAAGAGGGAAATAAGACTGTTGTATTGATCGAGCATAACATGAATGTCGTGATGAGCGTCTCGGATAAGATAACAGTCATGCACCAGGGAAAAGTGTTAGCTGAAGGATCTCCCATAGAAATCACCTCAAATAAAGAAGTGCAATCGGCTTACCTTGGCGGTTTGTACAATCTGCAGGTGTGAGGGACACATGGATGCAATCCTTGAATTGGTAAATATTCAGACATTTATTGGTCAATACCATATTTTGCAAGATGTGAGCCTTCAAGTACCTTGCGGCGCGGTAACGGCTTTACTCGGTCGAAATGGAGCCGGCAAAACAACAACACTAAAATCTATTCTAGGTTTAACTCCACCTCGACTAGGCGAAATCTTTTTTGAAGGAGCTTCGTTGAAAGGCTTGCCCTCATTTGAAATAGCCAGTCGAGGTATTGGTTATGTACCGGAACATCGTGCGATTTTTCGCAACTTAAGCGTAGAAGAAAACTTGCGCATCGCTGAACGCAAGAAAGGCGATTATGCACGCCGGAAGGATTTCTTATTCAACCTTTTTCCTGATTTACAGCGTTTGATTGGTCTTTCAGGAGGCCGTCTTTCAGGAGGTCAGCAGCAAATGTTGGCGATTGCTCGTGCCCTGGTGCCTGAGAACCACCTGCTCTTAATAGATGAGCCAAGTGAAGGACTGGCACCTGTAGTGATTGAACAATTGATCAATGCAATCCGCCAGGTCGCAGTTAACTGCTCGGTAATTTTGGTGGAACAAAATTTTCTTGTCGCCAGCTTGTTAGCACACAATTATACAATTATTGAAGAAGGTTGCAGCGTAAAAATTGGAAGGATGGTTGACTTGGAAAACGACAAAGTATCCATCCAGCGCTTTCTTGGTGCAGCTTGAGAGCCAAAGATGGTAAAAATACTTCGTAAACATTTTCTCCTGTTGATTTCATTATCTCTGTTCACACTCGTCTTAATCCTTGCCGGCAAAGGCATGCCAGCCAAGGATTTTCTGATTACACTTTTGAGAGGTCTCTCCTCCGGCGCAATCACCTTCCTGGTGGCTTCCGGTTTTTCATTAATTTTTGGTTTGCTGGATGTGCTCAATCTAGCGCATGGTACTCTTTTTATGATCGGCGCTTATGTCGGATGGACCGTCTATGTTCGCCCCGACACGGCTATCGATTTGTTAACTCCGATTTTGATTCTGGCTGTCGGTTTTAGCCTTACCAGCCTTTGGAGAAATATTGCCGCGGGATTGCGCTTACCTCTTCGGATCCTCCATCTGGTATCCTGGGTATCTTTATTGTTTGCGGTTCTCTTATTTTTGTATATCATTCCGCGGTATCCTGTTGCGTCCTGGGATGTCGGTGATTATGCGAATAGTCCAACGACATATTCATTCATGGCCGACCAGGGTACCCGGTTACCACCTCCACCGGTAGCCTTCATTCAAATTTCGCCTGTTTTGGCAATCTTTGGCTTACTTATTGCCTCTTGTCTAGTCGCTTTCGGGATAACTCTTTTGCAATCAAGTTCCCTATCGCACGTTCGCCTTTCGTGGAGAAGTTTTGCCTTGGCTGGCATTTTATCGGTTTTGGGTATCGCTGTTTTTCTCGCAAACGATGCACTGACAACTTTCCTTTCATCATTGGATCCCAATATTTTATTCATTCTTGCAATTCTCTCTACACTTTTTTGCGGGGCAGGTTTAGGGGCGATAATGGAGGCCGGATTGATACGACCGCTTTACAGCAGGCCGATCTACCAATTGATGTTGACAATCGGTATGAGCTTTATTGGTGTAGAAATGGTGCGCACTTTGTGGGGTCGCCCAGAATTTACGATGCCGACTCCGCCATTGTTCAATGGAAGCGGACAGGGTTGCCCGGCCCATTCCGTCGCAGATTGGTGGAATTACCATTGTTCCACATTTCTTCTCTTAGGGGGGCGGGTTCGAGTTTACAACGAATTAGTGATTCCAATCATTGGCTTGCTCGTTTTGACAGCAGTCTGGTTGTTATTGAAACGCTCTCGCCTCGGAATGGTGATCCGCGCGGGTGTACAAGATCGAGAAATGGTCGAAGCACTTGGAATCAATGTCCGCCTGACATTTTCTCTTGTATTTGCTCTAGGTGTGGGACTGGCAGCCCTGGGAGGCATCCTGGCAGCTCCTTCCATGGGCCTTTCCACAGGTATGGGAGAGAGTCTATTATTAAATGCTCTGATCGCTTTGGCGATCGGAGGGTTAACCAGTTATCCCGGAGCGGCTTTGGGGTCACTTCTGGTGGGCCTTATACAACAATTCATCATCAAATATGGGTCAATCGGCATCGCCCTTCCTTTTACTTCGCTGGTTTTCAAGCCTACCCCGCCACTTGTTCCTGCATCTACAGTATTACTAATGGTCATAATTCTTTTAATATTACCGAACGGCTTGTTGGGAAAAAAGGAGTAGGATTGTGCTGAATTTCTTCTCCAGGCGGAACATGCCATATCTTCTGGTTTTTTCGTTATTACTGGGGCTTCCATTTTTAATCGGCCTGGTTTCTGGAGCTTCGCCAGCGGTCGTATGGGCAAATCAAAATGGCGAATCAAAGTTCATTCAAGGCCTGGCAATTGAGATTTTTATTCTGGCTCTATACGCGCTGAGTTACGATCTAATTTTTGGGCTGACAGGTTTATTATCCTTTGGCCACGCCATGTTCTTTGCAGTCGGTGCTTATAGCACAGGCATTTTACTGAAGACCTTTCACCTGAACCTTTTTGAAACTTTATTTCTGATAGGACTGGCTGCCATCGTGCAAGCATTATTGTTTGCCATCGTTCTACCAAGAGTGAAAGGAATAACCTTCGCTTTGGTAACGCTGGGAATGGCATCCGTCTTTCACATTTTGATTATGTCTCGGGAGCTCGGCGATTTCACCGGTGCCGATGTAGGCTTGCAAGGATTGATTCCTCCCTCTTATCTTAGCCCTGCAAACGAACGCTTGCGGTTTTACTTTGTCGCTTTATCTGTTTTGGTGGTGGTGTATCTTCTGTACCGTCGTTTCGTAAACTCTCCAACGGGGCGTGTTTGCCTGGCCATTCGTGAAAATGAAGGTCGAGCAAAAATGTTGGGGTATAACACTTTCTCGTTTAAACTGGTTGCGCTCATTATTTCCTCCTTCACGGCAGCATTGGCAGGCTCATTGCATGCTCTTTACCAACCAATTGTTACTCCCAACATTGCTGATATGGGTTTCACTGTCACAGCTCTTCTTATCACCTTGATTGGCGGTGTAGGTACCCTCGACGGAGCTTTAATCGGAGCAGCCGTTTTCCGTTTGCTGGACTTTGGCTTACAGCGTTATTATGGAGAGATTGCCAGTTTTGTTAATGGCGCAATCTATATAGCCATCGTTATTTTCTTTCCATTTGGTATCGTTGGCACCTGGCGATCAAAATCAATCAACCGGACGAATCAATGGAGAAATATACAATCACTCTTTCATGTAAAAACACAAAAGTAAAATTACTTTAATTCATATTACAACATTCGATCTTCTATTTCCCAGGCATGGTCAAGTATATGCCATGCGCTGCGCCGAATAAAGTAACGAGCTTTCCATCGCACACCGCCGCGAGGGCCAGTTGGAGGTAATTTACCAGAGGTGACTGCAAGGAGGGCTTGGTGCGTTAGATCGATATTTTTTTCTACGATTTGATCGGGCGGTAATTTATCGTCAACAGTAGTTTTGAACCCAATATGTTGCAAGTAAGCGGCGTGGGCTTCTACTACATGGAGAAAAATTTTTTCCAGATCCCGCCCACCTCCACGTGGACCTTTGTGTAATTCTTTGCCGACCCCTGACTGAACGGCAATCAGCAGTGACATCCAACAGGCTTCGAGAATTGCAAACTGCCGCTCGAACTCTTTGCCAACCAATGGGTTGTTGTCTTGATCCGATTGTGCATCTGGAGCGCCATAATCTGTGGTTGAAGTGCCAGGCTTGCGTTCCGTGATATTTACAATAAATGATAATGGAAAATCGACTTGTTTCAAGCGTAAGGCAGATTGGTAACGTTGTGCGTAAGATGTCAGGTGTTGGATTGCAATTGCTTCATCCCTTCCGCTGCGCGCCAATCCCGGCCAATCCACTGCCACGGCGAAAACACGCTTGTTCCCAGTTTCAACCAAAACGTTAATTTCAAGTGCTGGATCCATTCATCTCCCTTTTCAAAACACGCCATGTAGCAACATTTAAATCGTGTTGGATCAACATAATACCCCATAAAAAGATCGTCTTCTGAGGCTGAAAACCACATTTTTGTGCTACCTTCAGAGAAGCAATGTTTTCAGGATGTATTAGAGCAATTAAATGTTCCAATCCCAACCTCTCAAATCCAAAAGCTGTCGAAGCGCGTGCAGCCGCGGTCGCGTATCCGTGGCGCCAAAAGGCTTTTCCAATAAGGTAGCCGACTTCGATGGCGTTTAATTCAGGTAAAAATTGCAGCCCTGCCCAGCCAATTAATCCCGGCTGGCCTTGTATTTCAATCGCCCAATTTCCATACCCGTACTGATCCCAATGTTCCTGTTGTAAACTGATGAATTTTTGTACTTTCTCAAATGTAGGCGGATTCGGATTTGGAAAATATCGCATGACGCCGTCTTCGAGATAAATCTTATGCAGCAAACCGGCGTCATCTCCACTGAACGGCCGCAGTACACATTCTTGAAGAGTGATCAACGGCGGATAATTTTTCGAAGAGAATGAAGACATAGAACTATTTTTTCTTTTTTCACCGAACGTGCGAAGATTGTTGCAAAGAATGATAAACGCCTTTGAGGCTCATGCCAGACGGCGAGCAATCTCCTGGCGGACGACGGGAGCAACTTTTGTCCCAAGTAGTTCGATAGCTCTCATCATTTTTTTATGATCGATTGCACCAACGCCGAACTGTACTAGGAATCTTTGATGATTGAATAATTCATGTTGATATAGGATTTTTTCGATCACCTGATCCGCATCCCCGATGAAATCTGAACCATGTTTTTTTCGGGCTTCTTCGAATTGCGCACGATTGACAGGCGGCCAACCACGCTCTTTTCCAATTTTACCCATCATTTGCTGGTAAGATGGCCAGTAATCTTCTGCTGCCTGGTGAGATTCGTCCGCCAGAAAGCCGTGCGAATTGATACTGATTGCCAAGTTGGCGGGATCATAACCAGAACGCTTTGCAGCTTCGCGATATAAATCTAACAAAGGCTTGAATCGTTCAGGCATTCCACCAATAATCGCCAAAGCCATAGGTAAACCCAAAACTGCAGCCCGAACCACCGATTCTGGAGTACCTCCCACAGCCACCCAAACCGGCAGCGGATTCTGCACGGGCCGTGGGTAAACCCCTTGCCCGTCTAACGCAGCCCGATGTTTGCCATGCCAGGTGATTCTTTCGTTGGACCTTACTTTCAGAAGAAGTTCCAATTTTTCCGCAAACAAATCATTGTAATCCTTCAGTTCGAAGCCAAATAATGGAAACGATTCAATAAACGATCCTCGGCCAGCCATAATCTCTGCCCGTCCGTTGCATAACAAGTCCAAAGTGGCAAATGCTTGAAATACTCGAACCGGATCATCAGAACTGAGAACCGTAACTGCACTCGTCAAACGAATGTTCTTCGTGCGCGCTGCTGCAGCAGCTAATATTACTTCAGGTGCTGAGCTGATAAAATCGGGCCTGTGGTGTTCACCAAGGCCAAATACATCCAACCCGACCTGATCAGCCAGCTCGATTGTTTCAAGCAAGTTTCGCATACGATCGGCAGGGTTGAGTTGTTTTCCAGAAACAGGGTCGGAGGTTATCTCAACGAACGAATACAAGCCGATCTCAAAGTGTTTCGATAAATTATTTTCCGTCATCATAGAACCTTTCGGAGTTATTAATAAGCTTGATTTTATCCCATTTAATTCACCGTCAATTGACGAAAATTCCTCACTCATGTAAGATTATTCTAGCAAATCTGTGAAGAAAATAGAATTTGCTATTTTTATGCGTAAGCTCACCTTCAACATAATCCCAAACGGAAGAATCCGCGTCCACTCCTGGGCCTGGGTGGCTTTTTCTGGCTTACTTATTGGTTTGCAGATGTTTTGGCCAAGCCGTGCCTGGACAACTTTGCTTGCCTCCCTCGGTGGGGCCTGGTTAGTTGCTTTCTTTTGGACATTGATTCTCGGCCGCAGTTTGTCGATAAAACGTGAAATGCGTTACGGATGGGCTCAGGTGGGTGACGCTCTTCAAGAACGCTATACTGTATATAACGAAAGCGTGTTGCCAGCTTCCTGGTTAGAAGTTTACGATCATTCAACCATTCCAGATTATCAAACTGGTCGGGTGATTAGCATCGCTGGCAGAGAGATATTAAGCTGGCAGACGGAAGGAATATGTAGCCGCCGCGGTCTATTTACGTTGGGGCCAACCAGCCTGCTTTCTGGAGATCCTTTAGGCTTGTGCAATGTAGAAATTCGGCTGCCAGATTCATCGGTATTGCTTGTCTTGCCTCCCATGCTGCCCTTACCCACAATTGAAATAGCCTCTGGCGGACTGGCTGGAGATGGACGCTTTCGGCAGCGTTCAGCCTTGGAAAGCACTGTCAGTGTCATGACTGTTCGGGAGTATGTGCCTGGTGATCCATTACACGCCATCCATTGGCCTACTTCCGCCCACAGAGATGGGCTCTTTGTTCGCCAATTCGACCACATGCCCTCGGCAGATTGGTGGATCTTCTTGGATCTGGATAGGACCAGCCAGGCCGGAAACGGAGCCAAATCAACCGAGGAGCAGGGCATCATTTTGGCTGCCTCTCTAGCGCAGAAAGGTCTTCGCCAGGGGAAAAAGGTGGGCCTTGTTACTCATGGCGATGATTTGACCTGGCTGACACCTAAGTGCTCTCCGAGCCAGTTAATGGATATTTTGAGAGCCCTGGCAGTCGCCCGAACAGGAAATCGCTCATTAGCAGATTTGCTTTCCGAGGCTTATCATACAATACGTCGTGGAGCGAGTGTAATCGTGATTACCTCAAATTCCGAAGCCAGCTGGATCGCACCATTGTTACAGATGTTCAGGAATGGCGTGATTCCTTCCGTTCTGCTCCTAGACCCAGCTTCCTTCGGCAGCCAAGCTTCAATAAATGAGGTTGAAAAAATTCTTTCCAATCGAGGCATCTCCCATACATTAATTCCGCCTGAGTTATTCGATAAGCCACAGGCGCATCCTGGTAAACAAGGGAAATGGGAATGGCAGGTTGTTGCACCCGGGAGGGTAATCCCAACTCACCGACCTGTCAAAACAGCCTGGAGGCGTTTGGAATGAATGCAGACCGGTCGATTAAAAATGAAGGCTCATTCACAGGTCTGGAGTTTTTTCAGCTTTTTTTATTGTGGATAATGCTTGTTACTACCGCATTGGGCTTGGCTGCCATGGTCGCGACGATCTCAATTGGCTTCTTAATCGGCTTGACAACCGCTGGTGTTATCATCGCCGCGATGCTCTCGCGTTGGAATATTTCCAGTTGGAAATTTGGCATGCTTGGCTCTGGATTAGGCATTTTGGGGTTGGCGCTTTCCGTCGGGCAGATTGGCAGTGCGGTCATCAACTTGATATCTGGACTGTTTCAAATTATCATTGTGTTCCTTCAAGAAAAACAGGTTGACCTTTCTTCAGCCGCCACCTCCTGGCAATCCCTTGGAGAATCACTGACGATAATCATTGCACGATTCGAGAATTGGTTTCAGGGCGTAAGCACCGGCGCGCTGGTTACAGATCCCGTGGTTACATCCTTCCTATGGGGGATGGTGATGTGGATTATCACGTTATGGGCAATTTGGTGGGTATATGGCCGTGCAATTGTCTTGGCAGGTGCGTTTCCCGCGTTGGCTCTTTTTGGTTTCAATGTCTTTTACACTCATTCCGAAATTGGAATCACATGGATGGTGCTGGCGGCCGGTATCCTTTTATTGATTCAAGCAACAAAGAATTACGAGAAAGAGTGCCAACGTTGGGATTCGCACAGCATGGAGCATGGTGGCTTCGAAAATTCTTTGGCTTTCTCTGCGGTTATACTGACTGTATGCATGATGCTCGCTGGCTTTTTACTGCCATCTATACCAATCCAAAAAATTGCTAACAGCATCGAAAAGCTATTACACCAAACGACAAATCAATCTTTGGCAAGGTCACTTGGTCTCGAACAGACGCCAGTAGTAACCCCTGACTCTTCAGCCCAGCCTGCAATAACGCCAATTTACCGCACAGGCCTGGATCTCTCTGAAAACCATATTATCGGACCTGGGCCAAGCCTTGACCAAACGATCGTGATGTTGGCTTTAGTGGATGGATATCGGCCGCCGCCCCCTAACATTTCTTCTGTCGATGATTTACCATCCGCAATTCATTATTATTGGCATGCTTATAATTACAATATTTATGATGGAAATGGTTGGAAAGTAGACACAGCTCGAAAAAATGTCGTGCTGCCAAATCAGTTATTGCGGTTGAACGTTTCAATCACCAACCTACCACCTGGCAATTTAATAATAAATCAACACATTTTTCGGCTGGACACGAACCAAAAAAACGTTTTTGCCGCTGGCGAGCTGCTTCGAATCGATCAGCCCTCAACAATCTTTGAAAGCAGATCAGGCGATATTTTCGCAGCGACTACAGAAAACAACAAATACACTGCGACTTCGCTGATAAGATCTGTTTCTGTCGATCAGCTTCGAGCCTCCAATCAAAATTATCCACCTGAATATGCTCCATTCCTCCAACTTCCAGACAATCTCCCGGCGCGAGTTCGTGACCTGGCAATCTTTCTGACTACCAATCAACGAACGCCATATGATCGAGCGAAGGTGATAGAAGCATATCTGCGTCAGTTCCTATATTCATTGGATGTACCCGCTCCTCCTGAGAATCGTGATGCTGTTGACTTTTTCTTATTCGATCTTAAAAAAGGATATTGTGATTACTTTGCCTCCTCGATGGCCGTTCTGGCGCGAGCAGCCGGCCTACCTACTCGATTGGTATTAGGTTACTCCGAAGGCGCCTTCGACTCGGGACAAGGATATTTTGTAGTCCGTGCTTCAAATGCGCATGCGTGGGTCGAAGTCTATTTTACCAATGTCGGGTGGGTGATTTTTGAACCGACACCGATCCAAC
Source organism: Chloroflexota bacterium (assembly GCA_029782365.1). Taxonomy (GTDB): domain Bacteria; phylum Chloroflexota; class Anaerolineae; order Anaerolineales; family UBA4823; genus CAWBUW01. The sequence goes on along the minus strand of JAKOUW010000096.1, from coordinate 64,230 downwards.
CCCTCCCATTTCGCCCAAGCCAATTTGAAGAAAATCCAACAAAGATCGTTTTACCTGCGCCTGGCCAGCTAATTGTTTCAAAAAACACAACGCCTCCCAACTGGGTATATATACTGATTTGGATTCTCACCATCAGCTCCTTGATCTTAGTGATGATCATTCTATTGCCATTAGAAAGCTGGTGGCTGTCGTTGTTACCCACGGATCGAGTTTTGGCGGCAATTTTCCAACGTTTATTCCACCTTGGCCAAAAGCTTGGAATTTCACCCAGCCCATCGCGAACCATTAATGAATTTATTTCCGTTTTTTCTTTTGTCTTAGAGCGTATCGTGAAGAATGAAAAACAAAAAGCTGCCTTTACGATAATTCACACAAATGTGAAGTTCTTGGCGGATTTATATACAGGTTTGCTTTTTAGTGGCCATCCATCAATCGTAACCGAAAAACAACAGATTATCAAAGCCTGGGAAAAAGTTCGGTATGGAATTTTTCACCTGAGACATAAATGATTTATCTAAAATTGCTGAAACAGGTGTATATTAGTCTATCCTCCTTGATCAGGATGCGTTTATGAAAAGAGCTTTAGTGTCCCTTATGTGGATTGTTTTGGTTTTATCAGGCCTTGGGCTAACCTGCAATTTTATACCTCAATCAGCACAAACTCCAATCTCGAAAATAAACCAGGCTCTGACCGAGCAAGCACAAACATCGTCAGCCCTTCTAGAGAACACAACTCCAACCAAATCTATTCTCAATCCCACCGCTACTGCACCTGCGAACAAAATAAACCAGGCTCTCACTCAAATCGCACAAACAGGAATTGCTTTAACTGACAATGCCCCCACGCCAGAAACAAAATTCATGTTGGCATTGACTGCTCAGGCTCAAACTGCCACCGCCCTTGCCTCACAAACCCGGTCCTCTTTAACGCCCACTCCTCAAACAGAGCAAGCCGACATTATCTACTATAACGGCCAGGTTGTCACTATGGAAAAGGACCAGCCAGTTGCTCAAGCGATCGCAATCCGAGGAGAATTTATCCTAGCTGTTGGAAGGAATGAGCAAATCTTGGCGTTAAAAGGCCCTACGACCCGCTTGTTTGATCTTTCCGGCATGGCACTTTTCCCAGGCTTTATTGATTCCCATGCACACCGTATTGGTGACCGAAACTTATATGGCGGCACAACCACGATTGATGATGTCTTATCAAAAACTTTGGCTGAAGGCTGGACAGGCATAAACGAATTATTTGTGACCGATGCACGGCTGGCTGAGCTCCAATCACTCGCACAACAGAATAAACTTCCATTGCGTGTTTCAGCTTACCTCGCCGTAGGATTTGACTATGCATACAATCCTTGGTATCAAGCTGCGGGTATAAAACCTCTCCAACAATTCGGTCCTTATTTACAGGCGGCGGGGATCAAAATTACACTCGACAGAGAATGGGGTGAGCAGGTTTTCTTCAACCAGGAGCAACTTAACCAAATGGTAATCGATGCAACTTCGCACGGTTGGCAGGTTGCAATTCATTCCTTTAGCCCGGCAGCCAATGGCGAGGCCCTGGAAGCATATGAAAAAGCGTTAGGAGGTCAACCCAATTCTAACCTGCGCTTGCGTTTGGAACATACCGGTACAATGACAGATGCAGAGGTTCAAAAGATGGCGAAGCTCGGCATCATTGGATCAGTTCAATTTATCAATGCCAGCTTATGGGTAGAAGATGCCTCTTTTAAAAAGTTTATCCCGTTCAATGAAGTTGAACATACTGCTCGCTGGCGCGATATGCTCACTTCAGGAATTTTCCTGATTGGCAATACAGATGATCCATGGTGCTGCACAGATTGGCGAAATGGTTTTAAACGCCCGACTGATCCAGCATCGGTTGTCCAGGCAATTTACCAGGGGGTCACCCGGCAAAATTATCTTGGAATAAAACCAGCTCAGTGGCAAGTTGCCCAGGCGGTAACTGTTGACGAAGCTTTGAAAATGATGACGATTAATGCTGCTTATGCCAATCACCAGGATTCGATTCTAGGCAGCCTTGTTCCGGGCAAGTATGCCGATGTTGTGATATTATCCGCCAATCCGTTGGCGATATCGATCGATCAAATACCCGCAATAAAAGTTATGATGACTATGGTGGGGGGTGCGGCGCGTTTCTGCGCCTCTGGTCAAAGTTCGATTTGCACTCCATAAAAAATCGCTTATCTTTCCTGTATCTATTCCTTTGGAGGATTTCATGGATTTTTACCTGAGTGAAGAACATAAACAAATTATCAAAATGGTGAGAGATTACTGCCGCAAAGAAGTGGCTCCTTTAGTAAAAGAAGCCGATCGCAATCAAACAATGCATCCCGATATTTTACCTCGCCTGGGCGAATTGGGTTTATTAGGTATATGTATTCCAGAAAAATACGGCGGTCAAGGTTTCGATTACATTGCTTTAGGCCTGGTATGTGAAGAGCTAGAATATATGGACACACACCTGCGCGTAATTATGTCTGTCCATATGGGGTTGAACAGCCTGGCTCTATTGCAATGGGGTTCAGAGGAGCAGAAACAAAAATATTTAGTGCCTCAAGCCATAGGAAACAAATATGCTATGTTCGGGTTGACAGAGCCAGGTGTTGGCAGCGATGTCGCAAATATGGCTTCAACGGCTCACAAAGATGGTGGAGACTACATTTTGAATGGTGAGAAGATGTGGATTTCTTTAGCCAGCAAGGCTCACCAGATTTTATGGATCGCGCGCACAAATCCTGAACGTCCAGATCCTCACGACCAGCTATCAGCGTTTATTGTCGAAACCGGCTGGCCTGGGGTAACACGCGGAGATATTCATGGGAAATTGGGCGTGCGGGCAGGTTCTACCGGTTGGGTCTCTTGCCAGGATGTGCGTGTTCCTACGGAGAATCGCCTGGGTGAAGAAGGGGAGGGTTTCAAAATCGCAATGTCATGCTTGGATAATGGTCGATATACGGTCGGCTCAGGAGCAGTTGGCCTCATTCGCGCATGCCTGGACGCCAGTGTAAAATATGCCCAGGATCGCAAAGCGTTTGGAAAAGAGATTGGAAAGCACCAACTCATTCAACAAAAAATCGCTCGCATGGTACGAGATTATGAAATGGGTCGCCTGCAGCTTTTACATGTCGGATGGATGAAAAACATGGGCATGAGGAATACGCGCGAAACATCCCTGCTGAAATGGTTTGCAACTGATGCTTCCTTCGAAGCTGCTAATGAGGCGATACAGATCCACGGCGCTTATGGATACAGCGATGAATATGATGTTGAACGATACATGCGAAATGCACGTGGCGCCGTAATCTATGAGGGCACCAGTGAAATTCATCAATTAATGCAAGCCGGTTACGCTTTGGGATATCGCAAAGATACTCCATTACGTTGTGAATTGCCTGCCTACGATGAAGCGATCTGGCATTCCTGAATGATTCATAATCTTAAAAAGTGTCATTCGCACTCTGGTTATTATTCAATTTTTTCCCCTGGAGATTCATTTGACTAACTGCAAATTTCTCACCAAGCTCGCAACGATTCTGCTCACGATTGCAGTCCTACTGGATGGCTGTACAAGCCCTGTGGTTCCACATCAAGTGATTGGAACCGATTCACAAAACCCGTACCAACAATTCAAATCGCTAAAAATAGGCGCACTCCTCCCACTCTCGAGTGATACAACTGGACTAAGCCTGTCTGCGAAGCATGGGTTGGAGCTTGCTGTCGACGATATTAACGCCTCCGGGGGTATTTCTTCTCTTGGGGGGGCTTTGATCGAATTAGTTTGGGGCGATTCTCAGGGTAAAGCTGAAATTGCACAAAGTGAATTAACCCGGATGGTGCAACAAGAAAGTGTTGTCGCCATTATTGATACTGATAGTTCAGAAAACATATTCGTCGCCTCCAGGGAGTCCGAACGGTTGTCAACGCCATTTATCGTTACACAGGCAGTTGCAGATAATTTAACCTCGAGCGATTTGAAGTACACGTTTCGCATTTGCCCAAATGCCAGCGGTTACGCCAAATCTGTTACAGAATTCTTAAAGGACCTCGGTAAATTGGCTGGGCTTAATATTCAGAAGGTGGCCCTAATTCATGCGGATACTGACCAGGCGAACTTAACCGCTGGGATCCAACAAAAATTCTTACAAGAAAATGGCATCGGTATAGGAATTGAATTGAAATACAGTGCCAAGCCCGGCGAATTGATTAATGAATTGGCTCAAATCAAATCCAGCAATGTGGATGCCATTTTAACCAATGTTACAACAAATGACTTGGCTCTTATCGCCAAAGCTCGAAATGACTCCGGTCTCGCAGAAGTTCCCTTTATCGATACATCTGGATCACCCCTGGATCCCATTATTCTCTCTCAAGGCGGTTCAGCATTTGAAGGATGGTTTGCCGCATCAGCATATTCAAAATTTGTCCCTGGCACTGAGGCATTGAATAACCGCTTTAAAGCTCGTTATAATTCCGATATCACGAGTGCTGGAGTGTATGCCTACCAGGCTGGTTGGGTGATTGCCGAAGCTCTGCAATCCTCAGCATCAATTGACCCTTCTAACTTGCGCGCAGCTTTATCGAAACTGTCGATTCCTTCCGGAACAAAAATGGTCTTGGCTGCCCAGAATTTGAGATTCGACAATAACGGCCAAATCACTTCGAATCCAATTTTTATCGTTCAAGCGCAGGGCAATGAGTTCTACCCAATCTGGCCAACGAGCGTGGCGGCCAGGTCGCCCGTGGTAGGAAAATAATGATAATACCTCATATCAACTATGCCATTTTTTGAAAATCGTCAATAAATTCTAGTATGGAAAAGATTTTTATTGTTTCTGCTCCAGGCATAGAGAATGTCACATTTCAGGAATTAATCAAATTTGGGTTGGCTCAGCCTGAACACCTTTTAGAACAATCAAATTTGAATTATGTTGAGCGTGAGGATGAAATTGTTGGCGGCATTGAGATCGCAGGAGATCATGCAGAAATATATCAGGCCAATCTTTATCTGCGTACTGCCAGCAGAGTTCTGGTTCGCTTAGGTGATTTCCATGCTGCTGCCTTTTCAGAACTTCGACGAAAATCCGCCCTGCTGCCGTGGGAAAGGTTCATTCTACCCGGTCAGCCCGTGTGCATTCGCACTACCTGCCGAAAATCCCGTTTATACCATTCAACTGCCGTCTCGCGAGAAATAACGATGGCTATTCAGGATCGACTTGGTAAGCCGAGTGGTATTGTTCCTTGCTCTGACGATGGCTATACGCAATTAGTTGTCGCTCGTTTGTTTAATGATCATTGCACAATATCAATTGACTCTTCTGGAGCTTTGCTTCACCGTCGAGGATATCGCCTTGCCAGTGCCAAAGCCCCTTTGCGCGAAACTCTCGCTGCCGCAATGCTTCTCGCCAGTGGTTACGATGGTTCTTCCCCATTTCTTGATCCTTTTTGTGGTTCTGGCACTTTGCCCATCGAAGCCGCTTTACTTTCTGCACAAATCCCCCCAGGCAATAACCGGCAATTTGCTTTCATGAAATGGCCGGAATTTAAAGCAGATATTTGGCAAAAACTGCTCGATCAACACCATAATCAATCAAGTCATCCGGCACCAATAATCCTGGGATCCGATCGCGATGCAGGTGCAATTCGCCTTGCTCAAGCCAACGCTGAGCGAGCAGGAGTAGCATCTATAGTTCAATTCTCATGCAAGGCTGTCTCCGCCATCGAACCAACAGGAACTGGCTGGGTGGTCACCAATCCACCCTATGGCCTTCGAATTCAATCCAATCACGATTTGCGCAATCTCTATGCGCAGTTCGGCCATGTTCTTCGTAGGGTGTGCCCTGGATGGCGGCTTGGTGTTTTATGCAATGATTTGCGTTTATTGGGCCAAATCGGTTTTTCTCTCGACACCAACTTGAAATGGATCAACGGGGGATTACAGGTAAGGTTTGCTCTGGGCCAAGTGCCTTTCTAAAGATTTGCTAAATGCTTACCCTTTCATTTTCGCCTTGCTGTTCGGTCTCTTCAAAGGGAAGGACCGCGTGCACCTGAGTTCCCTTCCCAGGTTCACTCGTTATCTCTAAACGTCCTCCAAGGCGTAATGCCCGTTCGCGCATGGATTTTAATCCCAGATGTCCGGGATAATTCTTGTTTGGGTCAAAACCAATTCCATCGTCTCGAATTGTGATCTCGATTTCTTTATTCGTGCAGTCCAAGATAATATCCAATCGATTTGGCCGTGCATGCTTTACTGCGTTGTGCAGAGACTCTTGTGCAATTCTGTAGAGCGTCTCCTTAACCACCAGCGAACAATCCGGTTCATCACAGCCTTGCATATTTACTTCTAATGAATACCTGGCCCGCAAGGCGGCAATTTGCTTGGTCAGCGCGGTCACCAGGCCTTCTTGTTCTAATGATTCTGGGCGCAGTTCAAAAATTAACGCCCTCATTTCTGCCAGGCCTGCTTGTGCAAGACTGATGACGTAATTCATCGCATCCACAATCCGGCCTCGTTCCCCATCAATTTGTGCTAAAGCAGTGTGCGCGCCTAATGAAATCCCGTATAATGCTTGTGAAACCGAGTCATGCAGCTCTCTCGCCAAACGCTGGCGCTCCTTAAGCGTGATTCTCTCTTCCACTGAGCGCGCCAATTCTTCTTGAGCTTTTAATAATGCTTCTTCAGAACGCTTGCGCTTGGTTATATCGTGAACAATTGCCAGCAAACCTGATTCGTCTCCGAGCTGCATATGGATCAACGAAAGCAAAACAACATTCTTGCCCTCCGGATAACTATTCAAAGCCAACTCAAAATCAACCAGGCGACCCAATTCGCGAAAATTCTCTTCAAGCATTTCTCTTTGAGCCAAAATTGGCATCAATTCAAGCTTTTGCCAATTCGTTCCCATGATTGCTTCGCGTGGGAAACCAAGCATACGAACAAATGCTGGGTTAATATCCAACAAATATAGATCCGGCAGCCTCAATATTGCGATGCCATCAGGAGAAAATTCAAACACCGAAGAAAATTTCTTTTCAGATGCTTGCAGTGCTTCTTCCGCTTGTTTCCGTTCGGTGATATCGTAAGCAATCACCTGAGCAACATATTGTCCATCCGGATTTTGCACCCTCTGCATGGTTGTCCAAAATATTCTCTTCCCTTGTGGCAGGGTCAATTCATCTTCAAAGACTTCTGTATTGCCGGTATCGATTACTCTTTGGATTCTTTCACGATATCCTCGCCCGCCTGATCCGTAGATATCAGTGACTGTTTTACCTAAAAAATCTTCTCGCAGTCCACCCAGGAAACGTGCCGATACATTATTCAACAATAAGAGTTCGCCGTTTCGATCCCAAACAGAGTTTGGCTCTGGAAATATATCAAATTGGGTTCGGTACCGTTCTTCACTTTCTCGCAATGCCTGTTCCATGCGCTTCAAGCCAGTAATATCCTGGATAATCTCAACAGCATTGATCACCAATCCAGTCTCTTCTTGCACTGGACTGGCTGAGAGCAGTACATAGGTCTTCGTTCCATCATCTTGCCATAGGAGCGCTTCAACATTCGTGACGATTTCTCCATGGTGAATCGCTCTATTTAATGGAAGCTCTTCTGGTGGGAAGCATGTTCCATCAACGCGGCAAACGACGCAATTCTCTTTTAATGTTTCTGTCGCGCCAGTCAAATCATCCCCTAAAATACTGCGTGCGAGCTGATTAGCCATCGTAAGCATCCCGTCCGAATCAGTCATCACCAGCCCGACAGGCATTGTATCCAGGAGTGCTCGAAAGGTACTATTCGCGAGTTGAAGCTCTTCCGATAGCAACAGTGCTTGTTGGCGGGCAAATTCAGCTTGAGCGTAAATTTGTTCACGTTCCTTCTGAATCTGCAATCGCTCCGTTATTTCTGCCTGCAAATTTTGGTTGGCGCGTTCCAATTCTGCCGTTCGATCGCTTACAATCACCTCCAGGTCATCGCGGGATTTCCGTAAATTCACTTCGGTCTGCTGGTTCATAATCACCGCGTTGATGTAAAAAAAGAAACAAAACAAAGTGAATATTAAGTAAAGAACAAAGTGATGCCATTCCAGCAAAGTATGCGTGCCTGACGCATTATCAATCACCAAGTCAACAATGAACAAGACGCCAGCCACCAAAGCGAAACCGGCTGCTCTTTGAAGCGTTTTTTTCTGAAGTAAGGTTGCGAAATTAAAATTACTCAAGAAAAAGCTCAGCTTTATTCCAGGGTGGAGATCAGCCCCATCCTCACAGCCAACAAAGCTGCTTGTGTTCGGCTGGGGACGCCTAACTTATCAAGGATGTGGCTGACGTGCGTCTTGACTGTTTGTTCGCCAATGTTCATGAATTGAGAAATCTCTTTATTCGATTTTCCTTGGGCGAGCATTTTAAGCACATCCAGCTCTCGCATCGTTAACGTTTCAGGTGATTTTACTGGCGTATTCAATTCACGCATTAACCGTGCCGCTACCTGGTGCGACAGCTGCACCTGGCCAGCAGCAGCAGCTTTAATGGATTTCCGCAGTTCGTTGGCCTCAGTGTCTTTTAACAAATAACCAATTGCCCCTGCCCTCACCGCTTCCACAATTGATTTATCTTCCAATACGCTGGTTAGTGCAACAACTTCGGTCTCTGGCATTTCTCGCCGGATGGCGCTGATCGCGCTAATCCCATCCATAACAGGCATCAATAAATCCATCAAAATCACATCCGGTTTTAGCAGGCGCGCTTTTTCAACTGCCTCGGCCCCATCCCGCGCTTCACCGATAATTTCCAATTCTGCATCAGTTCCTAAGAACATGCGCAGGCCCTGCCGGACAACCGCGTGATCATCAGCGATCAATATTCGAATTGGCATTCAATCATCATCCATTCTGCATTGATACGACCGCAATATTATAGTACTTTTGGGGGATAGTCTCTCCCCCCTAAGCGTGAGAACAAGATCACTCTTTACCTTGACGACGATGTTTTCAGACGTTGCTATACTGTGATTTGAATGTGCTCCAGCGCTCTTTATATTATGCTTAACTTTTCTAATTATAGCACACGAAAGATATCCTTCAAGCCTGTGGCAGGACAATCGGAACAATGTATGATTCGAATCTTGATCGTTGCCGACCAAAAATCTATGCGCAAAGGGCTGTTGATGCGGATTTCCGCTGAAACCGATATGGCGGTGATTGGCGAAGCATACGATGCAGACAGCGCGATTATCTTGGCAACTTCCCTCTGTCCGGATGTCATTCTTCTGGATATTGAAACACTGGTAATGGATGGCATAGATATCACAAGGCGGATCCACCATCTCTGTCCTGAAACTTCGATCGTCACTTTGAGCATTCATGACGACGAAAGGACTCGTGAGAATGCAAAATTTGCTGGCGCAACCGCTTTTGTGGGTAAAAGTATGCCCACCAATACTTTGTTGAGCACAATCCGCGAAGTAGCTGCTATTTAATCATGGCAATTTCACAAATCATAAAGGAGGTATTCACAAAACAGAGAAAACTACAATGAAATCTAGTTTTTTTACAAACCCCTAATCGCAAATTATATCAACCAATTTTCGAATGATTTCGGGTGAAAGTTTTTTGAATAGGAGAATGAGAATGGTTAATCGAAAATTTTTGCACGTCTTGCTCTCTGTCCTGGTAACGGCCTCAATCCTGCTTGGGATGGCTGGGCAGCCTGCTCAGGCTCAGCAGCCTCAACAATCATCGGATTCCGGCACAACGCACCAGTTCAAAGGCAAAATGACTCACGCTGACCGGGCAGCGGCAGCCGCGCGCTACAAAGCGCTCGTCCAGCATGCTCCGGGCGCAGCCTGTTCAACCCCTCTTTTGGGCGGAGTACCCGATTATTTCGGATGCTACCCGAACTATGCCAATACCCAACTGCCCCAATTGGATGCCAACGGCAACGTTATCCCTGGCACCGGCGTGCGTAAATTCGTCGACTCGCTGGAAGGCGTGACCGCTGCCGGTAAGAACAACCTGGGCAATTATGTTTCTGTGGCTGTGCCTGACAAGACCACGTACACCGGTTCAGATTACTATGAAATTGCGGTCATCGAGTTCATGCACCAATTCCACTCAGACATTCCCGCCACTCGTGTGCGCGGCTATGTTCAACTGGAAACTGCAGTGACCAAAGGTGCACATGTGCCTCTGACCTATCTTTCCGGCCCATTGGCTGGTCAGCCGATTATGTACAATGGTCAGGCTGTTTTTGCCGTGGATACTCCCCAGTATTTGGGCGCCACGGTCGTCGCACAGAAAGACCGCCCGGTGCGTGTCAAATTCATCAACTTGCTGCCTTACGGCCCAGCAGACCCCGTGACTGGTAATCGCCCTGGAGATTTGTTCATCCCGGTCGACCAAACCATCATGGGAGCTGGCACAGGTCCAAACGGCGGCGGCGAAACCTACACGCAAAACCGCGAAACCCTGCACCTGCATGGTGGTCGCACTCCCTGGATCTCTGATGGCACACCGCACCAGTGGATCACCCCTGCTGGTGAAACGACATCCTACCCTCAGGGCGTCAGCCTGTTTAACGTGCCTGACATGCCCGATCCAGGCCCCGGCGCGCAGACATTCTTCTATTCCAACCAGCAAAGCGCCCGCTTGATGTTCTATCACGATCACGCATATGGCATCACCCGCCTCAACGTCTATGCCGGCACGGCTGCTGGTTACTTACTGCAAGATCCGACCGAAGCCGCCCTGGTGAGCGGAGGCGTGATCCCCAATGATATCATCCCGCTGGTGATTCAAGATAAGACCTTCGTACCCACCCCGGCTGAAGTTCTTGCCGAAGATCCTACCTGGAACACCGCCAAATATGGCGGCCAGGGCTCACTCTGGTTCCCTCATGTGTATATGACCAACCAGAATCCGTATGATATGGCTGGCGCCAATGCTATGGGACGATGGGATTACGGCCCGTGGTTCTGGCCTGTGTTCGTCACCACAAACGGCGCGGTCAACAATCCGTACTTCGGCAGCCCGGGCGAGCCGCCCATGATGCCTGGCACTCCCCTGCCTTCCTCCACTCCAGAATCATTCATGGATACCCCGGTCGTCAACGGCGTGGCATATCCGTATATGAATGTTCAGCCGCGCGCCTACCGCTTCCGCATCTTGAACGCGGCCAATGACCGCTATTGGAACCTCAGCCTGTTCCAGGCGGCCTCCAATGCTCCAATGTGGAGCACCTACGGCACCACCGGCCCCACTGATCCCAACGCCGTATTGTTGGATGCCAATGCAGGTGAAATCCCCATGGTCCCGGCGCTCAAAGATGCTGTGCCGAATTGGCCAGCCCTGTGGCCAACCGATAACCGGGTGGGTGGCGTACCCGATCCCAACTATGCTGGTCCAAGCTGGGTGATGATCGGAACCGAAGGCGGCTTCCTGCCTTCGCCTGTCGTCATCCCGCCCCAACCGGTTGACTATGTTTACAACCGCCGCGATATCGTGGTCTTGAATGTCTCCACCCACGGCCTGTTCCTCGGCCCCGCCGAGCGCGCCGATGTCGTGGTTGACTTCTCCCAGTTCGCTGGTAAGACCATCATCCTGTACAACGACTCTCCCGCTCCTGTGCCGGCGGCCGATCCCCGCATCGATTACTACACCGGCGATCCCGACTTCTCCTGGGCAACCGGCGATGGCACCGGCGGCGCTCCCAGCACCCTGGCTGGCTACGGCCCCAACACCCGCACCATCATGCAGTTCCGTGTTGCTCCCCTGGCAAACAGCGGTGTCGATCATGTAAATGTGATCAATCATGGCGCTGGCTACACCAATCCTTCGGTGACCTTTGCATCCGATCCTGCCGCCACCACGCTCGCTGCGGCCTATGCGCTGGGCTCTGTCGATCGCATCGCGCTCTTGAACCCCGGCACCGGTTACACTGTCGCTCCGACAATTGCAATAAGCGCTCCACCAGTCATCAGCGGCACTGTTGGAATCACAGCAACGGCTGTGGCCACAGTAAAATATGGTCGCATCACCGGAATTCGCATTACCAACCCCGGTAAAGGTTATCTGTCTGCACCTTCTGTAACCATCACTGGCGTCGGTGCAGGCGCCTCCGCATCTGCCACAATTAGCATCGATTCGATCGTTATGGCAGCGAACGGAGCTGGTTATACCACGCCTCCGGACGTCTTCATCGATGACACCATTGGAACTGGCTACGGCGCGGTGGGTCAAGCGTTCTTAACTGCGAATCCGGCGTACAACCTCGCTGCTTTGAACACCGCCTTCACTGGTCCTACAGGCGTTTTTGCCAAAGACCAGGATCCAATCATCATTCCAACCGACGCCTACAATGCGGCTTACGGCGCGGCTTTCCCTGCCGACCAATACATCCGCATCCAATACACCAAGACAACCTTCACCAACGTGAACGGTGTCACTCTCAACATGAATCTGCAGCCCAAGGCCATCCAGGAACTCTTCGATCCAGATTATGGACGAATGAACTCCATCCTGGGCGTCGAGGTTCCCAACACCAACAACTTCAACCAGACAACCATCCCCTACTTCTACGTCGATCCTACGACAGAAAACATCGTTGACTCGCAAACCAACGGCGTTGTCAGTGGCGCGGATGGCACCCAGATCTGGAAGATTACCCACAACGGCGTTGACACCCATGCGATCCACTTCCACCTGTATGATGTCCAAATCATCAACCGGGTTGGTTGGGATGGCGCTATCCGTCCACCCGATCCCTTCGAGCTCGGCTGGAAAGAAACCGTGCGCATGAACCCGTTGGAAGATGCCATCGTTGCCCTGCGGCCTGTCGCTCCTAAGCTGCCCTTCGGCCTGCCGATCAGCAAGCGCCCCATGGATGTGACTCAGCCTCTCGGCGGCACAATGAACTTCACCAACATCGACTTCCGCGGCAACCCGATCACCGTGATCAACCAGATTGTCAGCTTCGGCTGGGAATATGTCTGGCACTGCCACTTGCTCGGCCACGAAGAGAACGATATGATGCGCCCTGTCAAGTTCGATGTGACAACGGTGTTGCCCGCAGCCTTCTCCACCTTCTCTGCCGTGACGACCGGTTCTACAGCGACCGCTCCGGTGGTGGTTGTTTCCTGGAATGACACCACTCGCCCGCCCGTTGTTGATCCCACCACGCTCGGCAATCCGGCGAACGAAATCGGCTTCTTGATCCAGCGCTGCCGTGGCACCAACTGCACCAATTTTGTTACGATTGGCAAGGCTTTGGCAAACGCCACCCCCTCCAGCTACACGGACACCACCGTTGGCTCCAATCAGAACTACGTCTACCGCACCGTTTCCTACAACGCGTCCGGCAGCCGCATTTCGAGCACAAAAGCCGTCCTGACCATTGCTGGTACCAAACCCTATCAACCGGACAACTTTGCAGCGACGATCTTGCAGCCCGCAGGGATCAATCCATTGCGCACCAGCCTGAGCTGGAGTGCAGTCACCATGACTGGCAAGACTATTCGCTACCAATTGACACGCTCACCAGCATTCACAGTTGGCACAGGCTGCAGTTCGTTTGCCGCCGGCGTGTGCACGCTCAATACAGCTACATCCTATGTTGATGCGAATGTCGTCGCCATGAATAAATATGTTTACAGCCTCGTTGCTGTCAACATCACTGACAATGTCCCATCCTCGCCGGTTGCTTTGACGGTTATCCCAAGCGTGCCGCCCACAGCCCCTTCCAACCTGGCTTCACCTGCCGGCAATCAGACTGCGAACACCATCACCCTGACCTGGGTTAACAACCAAATTTTACCGCCGCCCGTGGGTGGCTTCGAAATCTGGCGCAGCCCGAATGGCTCCACCGGTTGGACCCTTGTTGGAACAGTTGTCGGTCCCGTTACCACCTTCACAGACACAGGCCTGACAGCCAATACTGCCTACTGGTACCGCGTGCGCGCCATCTCTACTGGTTTACCGCCAGTGCCGTCTGCCTACACACCTGGCCTGCCTGGCTTACGCGTAGTAACGACGAACTAAGTTCACGACTTACCAATTCGGTAATACAAAACAAAAACCACGGCGAAAACGCCGTGGTTTTTGTTTTGAGGACTTTTATGTTAAAATGTTCTGGTGAAAATCCCAGGCGCGATTCAAACTGCCCAAACCAACGCGAACCGCTTGGGTTTGAGGCTTTAGATGCAGAATGTTCTGGTCACCGGAGGGGCTGGGTTTATCGGCTCGAATTTCATTCGGTATCTTCTTGCGACTTCCCCAATCGTTAGAATCACCAACCTGGATGCGATGACGTACGCGGGCAGCCTGGAAAATTTAATCAACCTGCCCGATCCGTCGCGGCATATTTTGGTTCAAGGAGATATCACCGATGCTGTGTTGGTCGGTCACTTACTGCGCAGGTATGAAATTGACACAATTGTGCATTTTGCTGCCGAAACGCACGTTGATCGCTCTGTTCTTAACCCTCAGCAGTTTATACAAACCAATGTGCTCGGCACATTCACCCTTGCGGAGGCTGCCCGCCAATATTGGCTTGTCGACCAGTCTCTGCATGGTAGGGTCTTGCGCTTTCACCACATTTCATCGGATGAAGTGTACGGCTCGTTGAAACCCGGTGAGCCTGCCTGGGATGAAAACTGCCCATACGCTCCTAACTCTCCTTACGCCGCGTCAAAAGCAGCTAGTGACCATATCGTGCGTGCGTATGGGCATACCTATGGCCTGCCTTTCTCCATTACGAATTGTTCGAATAATTATGGCCCATACCAGTTTCCGGAGAAGTTGATTCCACTGATGGTCTTGAACGCCTGGGGTGGCAAGGTCTTGCCCGTCTACGGTGATGGCCAACAAATCCGCGACTGGCTGCACGTGGCCGACCACTGCGAGGCCATTTATCTCGTGATCACCAAAGGAAAAGTCGGAGAGACCTACAATATAGGCGGTGGATCTCAACCTACCAACCTTGAGATCGTTTACCAGCTTTGTGCTATCCTGGATGAACTGTATCCCGAAAGCCCTCACACACCACACAAAATGCTCATCCAATTCGTGGCTGATCGTCCTGGACATGACCAGCGCTATGCCGTTGATTTTAGCAAAATTCAGCGCGAACTGGGATGGAAACCACGCCATAACCTGGGCGACGGCCTGCGCCAGACCGTTGAATGGTACCTGGATCACCCACAATGGGTTAGTGCCATTCAGAATCAACCCGATTACCAGGCCTGGATCTCCAAAAATTATCAAAGCAGGCCGGAGAAGACAGGATGAAGGGCATTATTTTAGCTGGCGGAAAAGGCACTCGCCTATATCCGTTAACCCGTTCCATCTCTAAACAAATCCTTCCGGTTTATGACAAACCGATGATCTATTATCCCCTCTCAATACTGATGCTGGCTGGCATTCGCCAGGTTTTGATCATCACCACGCCTGATGCAAAACTATCTTTCCAGGGGTTGCTGCACGATGGCAGCCAATGGGGTATGGATTTTCTCTATGCTTCGCAGGCAGAACCGCGCGGGCTCGCCGATGCGTTTCTGGTTGGCAAAAGTTTTATGGCTGAAGAACCGGTGTGCCTGATTCTGGGAGATAATATATTTTTCGGACACGGTTTGCCCAACCTGCTGCGCAACGCTGCCCGGCTTAATTCCGGCGCTCTTATCTTTGCCTACCCGGTGCGCGATCCTGAACGGTATGGCGTTGTGGAGTTCGACAAGCATGGCGCTGCATTATCGATCGAGGAAAAGCCGCTCAAACCCCGTTCCAATTTCGCTATTCCTGGCATTTACTTTTATGACAGCCAGGTGATCGAGATTGCCGAACAGCTCAAGCCATCCTGGCGAAACGAGCTCGAGATTACAGATGTTAACCTGGAATACATGCACCGCGGCCAATTGAGAGTTCAGCAGCTCGGGCGAGGCATTGCCTGGTTAGATGCTGGCACACCTGAGTCCCTGCTCCAGGCAGCCAATTTTGTCCAGGCGGTGGAAGACCGCCAGGGGATGATGATCTCCTGTCCAGAAGAGATTGCCTTCCGCCAGGGCTATATTGACCGCCAGCAGCTTCTCAATCTGGCGAACGAACTCGTCGAAAATAGATACGGCAACTACCTGTTGCGCATGGCCCGAGAAGAGGCGTTTTAGTGCAGTCCATTCTTTTGATCGGGCGGACAGGCCAACTTGGTTACGAATTGGAACGCTGCTTAGCTCCACTTGGATCGCTTCACGCAGTGGACCAGCCGCAGGTGGACCTTGCCCAACCAGCCAACCTGATCCGGTTAATGCGCTCGCTTCGCCCGGCAGTTGTGATTAACGCCGCCGCTTACACCGCTGTTGACCGTGCAGAAGATGAAGCGGAATTGGCGTGGAAGGTGAACGCAGCCGCTCCCGGCGCAATGGCTGAAGCGGCCCGTCAGCTCGGCGCAGCGTTTGTTCATTTTTCTACGGATTATGTTTTCGATGGACTGAAAGGGGCCAGTTATTCCGAAAGTGATACTCCAAACCCTTTGGGAGTCTATGGCAGTACAAAGCTGGCTGGCGAGCAGGCGGTTCAACAAATCGGGGGCGCTTTCCTGATTCTTCGCACCGCCTGGTTATACAGCCTGAGGGTAGATTCATTTGTCACGAAAGTTCTCGATTGGGCTCACCAGGAACACACAATACGCTTAGTGACCGATCAGGTGAGCAGCCCTACCTGGGCTCGTATGCTGGCTGAAATTACCGCGTTAACGCTAGCTTCGGCAGGTAAAAATACTTACGGCTGGCTAAAGGAACACGCCGGAGTATACCACCTGGCTGGCTCTGGCAGCGCCAGCCGTTTCGAATGGGGAAAGGCAATCCTGGCTTGTGGCTCCAAGCCAGATGGCCAAAAGGCGATTGAGATTCTCCCAGCCTTATCGAACGATTTTCCGTCTCGGGCAAGGCGTCCGAAATTCTCAGCCCTTGACTGTTCGCATTTCCAGGATACTTTCGGATTCCACCTTCCACCCTGGCAGGATGCATTAAAGCTGGCTTTTCAGAGTTAAAAATGATGCAATATGCGATTGATCCTGTAGCTTCTCGAATGATGTACCCTGGCAAGGATCACAACCGATGAGTTTTGTTTCGCTTGAGTTCTTTATTTTGTTGAGCACCACGTTAATCTTAGTGATGGTGTTCAAACAGCAAACCTTGCGTAAATTTATTTTGCTCACCGCAAGCTGTGCTTTTTATGCATATTGGGATTGGCGTTTCTTGGGGCTGCTCGGCACAGTGACAATCCTTGATTATTTCATTTCCCGCTTGATGACTTCCAGCGAGAATTTTCGTTATCGAAGATTATTATTGGTGCTCAGCATAATCACGAACTTGGGATTCCTGGCATGGTTCAAATATTTCGATTTTTTTATCAACAGCCTCAATACCGTATTCAGCCCGTTTGGGTTTCGGTTGGGCACGCTCGAAATCATTTTACCGATCGGCATCTCTTTTTACACTTTTGAAACCCTAAGCTATGTAATCGACATTTATCGCCGGCAAACCAGCCCTGCAAAATCCTTGATTGATTATGCCATTTTCATCACTTTTTTTCCTCGCCTGGTTGCCGGTCCCATTATGCGTGCCCGGCAGTTCTTGCCCCAATTGGAAACCGGCATCCAGGTCAACTCGGCCAATATAATTCGAGGGAGCCAATTTTTTCTGATGGGCTTGATCAAGAAGCTGGTAATTGCAGACAACTTATCGGTGTTTGTTGACCAGGTCTATCACGCTCCAAGTTTGTTTAACTCACCCACTGTCGTACTGGCAGTTTTCGCCTATTCAATCCAAATTCTATGTGATTTTTCAGGCTACACCGATATGGCAAAAGGCATAGGAGCAATGCTGGGTATCGAACTTCCAGATAATTTTCACCTGCCGTACACATCTCAATCCATAACAGAATTTTGGCAGCGCTGGCATATTTCTTTATCCACCTGGTTGCGCGATTATTTGTATATTCCGCTGGGCGGTAATCGAAAAGGCAATCTTCGCACCTACCTGAATTTGATGATTACCATGTTGTTAGGTGGATTGTGGCATGGAGCCAGTTGGAATTTTGTACTCTGGGGTGGACTGCACGGATGTTACCTCCTGCTCGAGCGTTTGTTTGTGAAAGTACCTCAAACAATTCCTTGGAACCGAGTCTCTGCCTGGCTTCGCTCTGCCTGGACGTTCACATTGGTGAGCTTTGCCTGGGTTCTATTCCGCTCTCCGACAACTCAAACGACGCTCGAAATCTTCAGAAAAATTGTTTCCCCTTCTGGAGACGGTGTTCAATGGATTTTTACCCCAGCTTTGTACACATTATCGTTTGTGATCCTTGGAGGATGTATTCTGCGCGGGGTAAATTTTACCTGGCAGCCCTTTCCGGCATCGAAAGCTTACACCCTTCCATTTATTCTCTTGGCTTCTCTTGTTGTATTCTTTCTTTCTTCCATTAAAGTGTCACCTTTCATCTATTTTCAATTCTAAATCCTCAAAATATCTATGGATTACGAACCTCTCTCAATTCCAGATGTGCTTTTGATCAAACCAAAGATTTTCGAGGATCAGCGCGGCAGTTTTTGGGAAACCTACCAGGCGAAACACTATGCTGAGATCGGTATCAACTTCACCTTTTATCAAGATAACCAGACCCACTCACATCACGGTGTTTTACGCGGATTGCACTTTCAAATTTTCCAACCGCAGGGAAAATTGGTACGCGTGGCCTTTGGTGAAATTTTTGATGTCGCAGTTGATTTGCGGCGTGCCTCACCTACCTTCGCCCGCTGGATTGGTGTTTATTTATCCGCTGACAGCAAACATGAAATTTGGATTCCTCCCGGCTTTGCACATGGATTTTATGTAACTGGTCCATCCGCTGATGTTTTGTATAAAGTAACCCGGCCCTGGCATCCTGAATTTGAGCGCACCCTGCTGTGGAGTGATCAACATTTGGGCATCAATTGGCCCCTTGTTGATGGAAAACCTCCATTAATGTCCGAAAAAGATAAGTCTGGGCTTTCTCTAGACACAGTTTTGTCCGGAGAGTCGGACCCAATTTACTCCGCTTTCTAACCAATTTGTCGATTATTTGATCACCTATTTATGGTATGATATTCGCCGCTTTTCATTTTCTTCATGTGAACGGTGAAGTCTGAACGATTTCTAGTTGTTTGTTTTTCAAATCCATTAGGATTGTTGAATATTCAATTCAATTACCAGGACGAAGGCTGGCAAGCTTTTGATCGCCGGTTTGAATGCTTTATTTGGAGGCTTTGATGAATTCGGTTTGTATACTGGGCTTAGGCTATATCGGCTTACCAACCGCCGCTATGTTTGCTACACACGGCATTAAGGTGATTGGGGTGGATGTCAATCCACACGTTGTAGAAACTCTCAACCGGGGAGAGATCCACATCCATGAGCCAGGTCTGCTTGATCTGGTGAAACAAGCGATTGCCAGCGGTAATTTTCAAGCGTCTCACCAACCAGAGCCTGCCGATGCATTTATCATCGCTGTGCCAACGCCTTTTTATGGTGACAAACAAGCCGACATGCGCTTTGTCATCAGCGCGGCCGAAGCCATAACGCCTTTTTTAAGAACAGGCAATCTGGTTATCCTGGAATCGACTTCTCCGCCTCTGACCACAACCAATATCGTAAAACCCATCCTGGACAAATCGGGCCTGACAGCCGGGGAAAGTTATTATTTGGCATACTCACCCGAGCGCGTTCTTCCGGGTCAAATCCTCAATGAATTGGTGGAGAATGCGCGCGTCATTGGCGGAATCAACCCAATATCATCCCAACGAGGTCGTGATCTGTATGCCACATTTGTGCGCGGCGAAATTGTGATGACCAGCGCTACCACGGCCGAGATGGTCAAATTAATGGAAAACACGTATCGAGATGTAAATATCGCCATTGCCAACGAATTCGCGCTGCTGGCAGAACGGTTTCAAATCAATGTCTGGGAAGCCATTGAGATTGCAAATCGCCATCCTCGAGTAAAAATACTTAAACCTGGCCCGGGCGTCGGTGGACACTGCATCAGTGTGGATCCCTGGTTTTTCGTTGAAGCGGCTCCCGATCTGGCAAAGGTGATCCTGGCGTCTCGCCAACGCAATGATCACCAACCCCATCACGTGGTCGAATTAATCGCTCGAGCAGGTGCCGGCCTGAAAGATAGAAGAATTGCCGCTCTCGGCCTGGCTTACAAGCCAGATGTGGATGATCTACGCGAGAGCCCTGCGGTAGAGGTGTGCAATTTATTGTCCAATGCTGGCGCTGTTGTTAAGGCATTCGAGCCCTATAAACTTGACCAGCAGTTTGAAAAATTTCAGACAGTTCGCAGTTTAGCGGAAGCCATTCAGGACGCGGATACGATTGTCCTTCTTGTCAACCACAAGAACTTCAGAGATTTTACGCCTCAATTAGCAGTACAATTGACAAGGGCCAGGACAATCGTGGACACAGTGAACATGCTCAACGCCTCCGATTGGAAGGCCGCAGGCTTCAGAATTTCTCTTCTGGGAAATACGCCTGAGTCTTAATCGCTCTAAATGCTGGCTTCACGCCAATAATAAATTTTCGACAGAACAGGTTCGTGATGTTAGAGTCTCGCAAGAAAAATTCACTCGGCAAAATTATGTTTTTTTTGGTGCTGGGTGTTCTTGCTGTCATACTGGCATTGAGTCGTGAATTTTTCATTCAAGCCTTTCAAAGAAATGTCACTAATCTCGCCCTTTCCAAATGTGAATTCGCCAACCGGCACATTCTCGTTCAAAAGAGTTATCTCGACCTGGCTTCAGAGAATGCTTGTGCCGACAACTTCTCCCAAATTCTCTCGAATCACCAATTGGACTCTTCTGCCTGCAGCATTTTACAAAATTACTCGAGTCTCCTGTTGACATATGGAAGGAATGCCGCCCTGGTCACAGATGTTCTTGAAAAATCTGGCTGCGATTCGCCTTTTGCAAAACTGAATCTCGGTTGGACAGCGTGGTTATCCGGGGAGAAATCGAAAGCAGTTCAATTCTGGCAGGGCGATGAGCAGGAGATTTCGCTTTATTTTTATTTTCTGGGAAATAATTACCGCAATGACGGTAAGTTGGACCAGGCAGTAACCTGCCTCAAGATTGCCATAATGATCAATCCTGGTGCCGCTTCTCTGGACTCATACACCACCCTGGCGCAATTATATTCCGCGAACAACCAACCCAATGAAGCCATCGATATACTGCAGCAGTTGTTACAATTGGACTCCAGCAATTGGCGAGCTCGCTTCAACCTGGGCAGGCAGGCGGAAATGGCTGGAAACACAACCCTGGCTGCCGAACAATATTCCATTCTGAACAATCTGCTCGGTGTTCCCGAGTTTATTCGCCTGGTTGCCCAGGGACGGGCGGCTTACCTGGCTGGAGATTATCAGGAGGCAGCCAAAATATTTCAATCCACTTACAACGTTTTACCCGGCGAGGATTTCCAGGAATTTCAAAGTTTGCCAACACTCTACCTTTCGGAGACGTACTACAAGCAGGGTCGCTATCCGGAAGCCAGGGATGTTCTTCTTACTGCAGTGCAGAAATATCCCCAGGACCAATACACCTTTTGGAGTTCATTGGGACGGATTGCGGTATATGAAAAAGATTGGCCGACAGCCGAGCAGGCGTATTCTCAGTGTACTGCTCTAAAACCATCGGTAGCAGACAATTATGTCTCCCTGGCAAATGCCGAACTCCAGCAAAATAAAATTGATCAATCGATGCGGGATGCTCAGTTGGCGTTAAAGTATTCAGCGGACCTGCCAGCCGCTGTCTTAATCCTGGCGCAGGCGAATGAAGCCAAATCGGACTACTGCCAGGCCAGGAGTTTTTACAAAAAATACCAGGCTGCCCTGAAAAACCCACCCGCCTGGGTAGATCAAAAACTGACCCAGATGCCCGAATGCCAGAACCCTTAAAATGAAGCCGCCCACTGTCTCGACAATTAAGAAATCGGATCAACCTCTCAATGGGTTCTTCGCCAGATTCAGGCGCTCGATTTTCTTTGACGCTTCTGTCATTTCATTCGGATACGGCCTCTCGCAACTGGCTGGTTTAGGTTTTCGTTATTTATCCCTGCGCATTCTAACTTTAGATGATTATGGAAAATTGGCCCTGGCGATCAGTTGGGTGAATGTCATCTTGCCATTTGCCAGTTTCAACATCGGCAATGCGCTTGCCGTGGCGATGAACGACCAGGGCGAGGCTGATCCAGAGGCGGCGCGCGGCAATTGGTTGGGTGCTGGGCTGTTGTCCATTTTTGCTTTATCAATCATATTGATACCTGCGGTGCTCAGCAACAGCTACATACGTTCTCAATCCCAATGGATGATCCCAATCGTATTTATAAACATTCTTTCGACAGGATTGATGAGTTTTTCTGAAGGTTATTTCCGAGGATTGGGTAAATTAGTTTCATCAAGTCTGATCATAAGCAGCTACAATCTCGGAGAAATCGCTTTGTTAGGTATTGGCCTTTCATTCGGACTGGTAAATCCGCAAATTCCTATCCTGGCTTATCTTCTTGGTACATTTCTCTCTCCAATTTTAGGATTGATTCTTCTTGCAAGAAATAGTTTATTCTGGATTCTGCTGAAACGAGCAACCTGGAAAGGAACTCTTAGTACGATTCGCCTTTTGTTCCAATTTTCGGTATATATCGTCCTGGGGAATTCATTGACTTGGGCGTTACAGTATATTTCAAGGTCAATGCTTTTACAGCAAGGTTTCAAATTAGTCGGAGTATTTGACGCAGCGATGCTTTTATATAATATCCCACGTTTTGCCTTCACCGGAATTGGATTAGCGCTTGTGCCTAGGGCAGCGCGAACACACGCGACAATAAAAATCCCTATGAATAGGATATTATTACTTTACATACCGCTAGTTCTTATCATGCCTGTGATGGCGTTCACGCCATTAGCCAGCCACATGCTGGAATTGGTGGGCTTAAAGGAGTATATCCCCTCCTTGCCAATCTTGTGGGTGCAGTTATTCGTCGCTCCTGTCGAACTAATATTTGTTGTGGGCTACAGCATTCTCTTCGGCCAAAAGAAAACCCGCGATTATTTTCTGTCTATTTTGATAATTTTGCCTTTTCATGCATTGTTCACATGGATTGGCTCCAGGTTGTGGTCTGGAATGGGCGTAGCCGCTGCGACGATTCTCACATTTGGAGCATTAGCATACCTAGTTAAAATACGTGTGGAGAAATCCAATAAAATATGATAAATAATAATCGCTTGTCATCCCCAGTAAACACCTTATTATTATTAGGTGCAATTGTAATTGGATCTGTAACTTTTGCTGTAATAATAAGCTGGCTAAATGACACCATTTTATTTTTAAGCGTTTTTGGACTGGTCATCCTTGTTGCCCTTATTTTCCTGTACCCAGATTGGACGCTTCCAGCTGTAATCGGCATATGGGGTATTTTCCAAGACCGCTTAGAAAACTACACAGTTGACATATCCGCCTTTGGTACGACCTTAAATGCTTCACGCGTAATTGGTTTGGTAATCACCTTTGCTTTGATTTTGACATTAATCATAAAAGGAAAAATCGGGAGCTTGAGCAGGCTTTATCCAATTTTGCTCTATCTGCCTTTTATTTTTTGGACGTTTCTTCAAGGCTTGCTAAGTGATTTGAGCTTAAGTGTTCCTTACTTATTCCGTTTTTTTTCTGAAACAACTATGTTTATAGGATTTGCTCTACTGATAAGAACCGAGAAACAGCTTAAACGTGTTTCAGTTATTTATGTCGTTTTCGGTTTTATTATGGCTCTGTTCACTATATTGTTTTATTTGTCAGGTAGAAGCTTTCTGAATATAGGCGTTGACTTATCTGGTACAGCAATCACCTCATCGGAAAACGTTCTTAGATCCACCGGATCCTTCGGCGGACCCTTTGTAACTTCAACGGTTCTGGTTGTAATCCTGGCGCATGCTCTTGCTTTATGGAAAGCTGTCAAACCTGGTTTCCAACAATTGGTGCTGGTTTCTGTTTGGTTGACATTAATAGCCGGCATATTTGTCACCGTTACGCGCACTTCAATAATTTCTGCATTCATTATTTTTATCATTTGGATAATCCTGCAAAAACCATCTCCAAAGGCTTATTTAGGGATAACCAGTTTCTTAGTTCTAGCGGGTGTATTAAGTGTGAACGTTATCGGGTTGGATAGCTTGATAAGTCGTTCTCAGGAATTGGTTGGAGGTTTGAGCGTGGACCAGATTGGCTCTGGACGAATCGGCATTTGGACTGCCTTGTTAGGCGAATTTTATCGACAGGGACCGTTTGCATGGCTGACAGGAGCAGGATATGGCTTTTCATATATTGGTGCGCTTATATCATTTGGAATTGAACTTATTCCACATAATCAATTCTTATGGCTGCTTACAGATTTCGGAGCTCTGGGACTGTTTTTTTATCTCATATTCTTAGGAGGAACGATCTTTTATATCACTCAAACAATGCGATCGAAAAGCTTTGTCAAGACAGGCGCTTCATTTAGTCAGTCTCTCACAGAAGCAACTTTCACATTACTCCTAATTGTTATCTTTATCATTGGTTTATTTTGGAATTATACGGGAAATATTGCATTTAATTGGTTTTTTCTGTCCACCGTAGGTGCAATTTTCGGCGTAATCCAATCGAATACGATAGAGTCCCAAAAAGAATAAAGCTAATCGGTTACCTGATCCTCGAGAAATTATGATGAAAAGAACTGTGGAACACCCGAGTCTTTCATTGATTCTAGAAATCCTGAATGACCGTTCAGTCAACCATTCTCCAGAGCTAGATTGGGGATCTATCACTGAAGCCGCCAAGCAGACACGGCTGGCGCCGCTGTTGTTTTCGAAAATAACCTCACCCGCTATGGTCAGGCATATTCCTCATGACGCACTGGCTGAATTAAAAAAGGAGTATTTCCTGGCGGAAGCTGCGGCCCTCATCCGCATCAAGGAATGCCGCCGCATTCTGGAAGCGCTTGCCAACCGCCAGATTCATGTGATTTTGCTGAAAGGCATCGATTTATCCTTGACCGTTTATAACAGCCCCGGGTTAAGGCCAATGGCAGATCTGGACCTGTTAGTCCGCCTGCAAGATGTGGAGGGTGTGAAAGCGGAGCTGTTGAATCTTGGGTACACGAACGAAGAGGATGAATTCTGGCCTGGGAGCAACCGCCTAATAGATATAGAAGAGAATTTTGTCCATCAGAAAAATGGTCTGCACGTCGAAGTGCATTGGAATCTCTCCGGAGCCTACCGCCGCTACCTGCCGCCAATCGATTGGTTTTGGAAAACACGCAGAACTCTCAATACTGCTCAACTGCCGGTTGACCAAATCTACGGATTAAGTCCATCGGCCAACTTTCTTTACCTCTCCACCCATCTATTGAAACATGGAGGCGGGCGGCCTGAGAATATCATCTGGCTGTATGATTTGCATCTGCTGGTCATGAAATTTGGTGATGAATTGGATTGGCAAGCCCTGTACCAGGTGTGTGAAAAATTCAAATGCGGCGCGCCGGTTCTGGTTTCAATAAATAATTTGCAAAATTACTTCGCCACTCCAATTCCTGCTCAAGCCAGCACTCTTTTTGCCAAATTTTCAAAGACGGAATACGCCCGCATCATTTTTCTGCGCAGCGCTTTGCCTCATTTCAATTTTTCCAACGCCTATTGGCATTTTGTCGGCGCCGGATGGATTTCTAGGCTGTTATATTTTTTCGCCTGGCTTTTCCCTTCAGTTCAGTATATGACGAAGAAATATCCCCAATCCTCTGGCTGGTTGCTGCCTCTGGCATACATATCCCGTTGGTTCCATTTGTTGGGACAGCTTTTTAAAGCACTCAGAGCCGGATACTTTCGAAACAGTTAATAGTAATTTTTATGGTATAAACTGGAAGCTAATTATCCCTGGTGAATCGAAAATTTCGGGAGGGCATTGTGGATCGAAAAGAATTATTTTGGAAATCAAAAAAAGTGATGGTCACCGGCGCTGGCGGGTTTATCGGCAGCCACCTGGTGGAAAAATTGGTCAGTGAAGGGGCACAGGTCAGCGCTTTCGTTCGCTACACATCCAGGCCCCAGGCCGGGTTCATTGACACTTTCGAACCAGAAATTCGGCACGCGGTGCGGGTTATCCGCGGTGATTTAAGAGATTACCAGGCCGTTTTGAAAGCCATTGAAGGCAATGAAGTTGTTTTTCACCTTGGCGCCTTGATCGGTATACCGTATTCTTATGAACACCCCTGGGAAACGATCGACACAAACGTAATCGGCTCTTTAAACGTCTTAACAGCCGCCAGGGAAACGCGGGTTTCCAGAATCGTGCAAACTTCTTCCAGTGAAGTGTACGGCACAGCACGCTATGTACCCATCGATGAGGCTCACCCACTCCAAGGACAATCGCCTTACTCGGCGTCAAAAATCAGTGCCGACAAGATCGCCGAAAGCTATTTTGACAGTTTTTCCCTCCCGGTTGTGATCTTACGCCCGTTTAACACCTATGGCCCCCGCCAATCCACCAGGGCGGTTATTCCTACGATCATTACCCAGCTCCTGGCCGGAAAACAGCTTAAATTGGGGAATCTGGCTCCCCGCCGTGATTTCACCTTCGTCTCTGACACGGTGGATGGCTTCCTTTGCGCAGGTGAAAGTGTCCAGGCTATCGGAAAAACGATCAACCTGGGCACGTCCGTGGACATTAGCATTGCAGACCTGGTGAGTGAAATTTCTACGATCATGGGCAAATCCCTGGATGTGCAGGTTGAATCCGTGCGCATCAGGCCGCTGGACAGCGAAGTTCAACGACTATTGTCGCAAAACCGGTTGGCTTTGGAACTTTTGAATTGGAGGCCAAAGGTGGATTTACATACCGGCCTGGAAAAAACAGTGGATTGGATCACGAATAACCTCCAGTTCTTTCAAAATATTGGAGAATATTCAATTTAATATGAATAATAATACTCATTCGAGTGATATTTTAGACCTTCCAGCAGTTATACTCGCTGGCGGCAAAGGAACCCGGCTGGCGCCATTTACCACGGTATTCCCCAAACCGCTGATGCCGTTAGATGATATGCCCATCCTTGAGATTGTCATCCGCCAGCTCCGCGCCGTGGGCATCCGCAATATTACACTCTCTGTTGGTTATTTATCCAGTCTCTTGCAGGCATATTTCAATGATGGAAAGAAGTGGGATGTTGATATCCGCTATTCATCAGAAAACACTCCCTTAGGTACGGCCGGCCCAATTGCACTGGTCGATGGACTCGACCGGACTTTCCTGGTGATGAATGGTGATCTGTTGACCACCATGGATTACTTTGAATTATATTCATTTCACAAATCCCGCGGATCATTGGTGACAGTCAGCACATTTACGAAACACGTGAAGATTGACCTGGGTGTGTTAGAGCAGTTCACCGATGGCAGAATTAGTGATTATATCGAAAAACCATCCTTCGATTACCAGGTCAGCATGGGAATTTATTTGATGGAACCCGAAGTTCTTAAATTTATTCCCCGAGAACAGCGGCTCGACTTACCTGACCTGGTGCGCAATTTGATTGCCAGGGGTGAAAAAGTGTTCGGTTACCCATTCAAGGGTAAATGGTTGGATATCGGCAGACAAGAAGATTATGCCGCCGCAATCGATATTTTTCGTAATTCGCGGAGTGAATTTTTACCCGGAGACGTTTCATGAGCCAGCGAGCGTTGATCACCGGGGCTGGCGGTTTTGTCAGCCACCACCTGGCGAATTTGCTCACCGCTCAAGGATTAGAATTGTGGGGAATGGATAGACCTGGCATTGCTTGCCCTCCTGATTGGCAAGGTCGTTGGTTGAACGCGGAAATAACCGATGCAGAGCAGATTTTTGCCGCTTGTGAGAAGGTGGAGCCGCAGTTTGTATTCCACCTGGCTGCCATTTTGAAATCCGACAATCTGCATGATCTTTTAAGAGTAAATGTGCTGGGAACGCAAAATCTCCTCGATGCGCTCGTTAGATTGAAATCAAAAGTGCGCATACTTGTTGCTGGCTCATCGTCTGAATATGGCCTGTCCTACATTGATGAACTGCCAATCAGTGAATCGAATCCCTTGCGCCCGCTCAGTCCATACGGTATCAGCAAGGCCGCTCAAAGCCTCCTTGCCGCCCAGTACGCTTACCGCAACATCCTGGATGTGGTCCGTGTGCGAACTTTTAACCTGATCGGACCCAACGAATCGGGAATGCATGTGGTCAGTGCATTTTCACAACAAATTGCTCGCATCGAAAAATGTTTTGCTGAACCAATTCTTAAAACCGGTAATTTGACCACTGCGCGCGATTTCGTCGATGTGCGCGATGCTGTGAAAGCATATTGGCTTCTGATGCTGCATGGTCAATCAGGCGATGTTTACAATGTTGCTTCAGGCTCAGCGGTATCAATCCAGGAGATCCTGGATAAGCTCGTTTCCCATTCCCAAATCCCAATTGAAATCCAGGTATTGCATACGACATTTTCTGCCTGGGATGTGCCGATTCAAATTGGCGATTACACGCGTACCAAAAACCTGACCAATTGGGCGCCGGAGATTCCTCTCGAGAAAAGCATTTTGGATAATCTGGAGCATTGGCGAAGCAAGTTTTGTCCTGACGATCCCAATTTATAAATGGCAAGCAAGATTAAGAAAATACTCCTGACCGGAGTGGGTCTGGATTATATTTACAGCCGGGGAGGGGTGTATACCCACATTCATACTTTGTTAACAGCGCCGATTTGGGATGAATTTCAGCCTGTCGTTTTTGGTGTCGGTTCTCCGAATTATGGAAATGTAGACCATCCAGAATCCCCTATAAGTTTCATCCAACGAATCTTGACCATGTGGTTTAGGTTTATCTTGGCTGTCTTGCGAAATAGGCCTGATGCGGTTCATCTGAACCCAAGCTTTGACCACAAATCTTTTTGGCGCGATTCACAATTATTAGTTATCGCGCGCTGCTTCTTTATACCGGTGGTCATGCAGTTTCACGGCGGCGTTCCTGCCCGCTTCCTTGGTTCAAACAAACTGCTCATCAACCTGATTGGTGGGCTGCTCAGCCTGACAGAACAGGTGATCGTTCCTTCAAAAGCCAAGCAAGAGGCATTATCCGGATATTTTCCTCGCTTAAACATTAAGTCTATACCTGTTATGATCGATGTAAATTCATTTTCCAGAGTGAACCAGGCGCCTGAAAATGGAATCATTCGAATATTATTTATGTCGCGATTCATAAAAGGAAAAGGTATTTGGGACATTGTCGACGCCATTCCATCTACCCTCGAAGGAAATCCCAATCTTGAATTTCATTTTGCAGGCGATGGGGAGGAATTGTCAGCCGTGCGCAAGGCGATTGAAGCCTCACCACATGCTGGGAAAGTCAGTGTGTACGGGCATGTCAGCCCAGAAATAAAAAACCATCTTTTTTCGACATGCCAGGTGATGATACTTCCAAGCATGCTGCCAGAAGGTTTACCTTATATCATCATTGAAGCGATGGCCGCCGGCATGGTGATCATCACCTGCCGGGTTGGATCGATTCCAGATGTTGTTGAGGAGGATTTGAATGGATTTTTCGTGCAACCAAATCGCCCTGATCAAATCTCTGAAACGATAATTAAGATTTCCTCAGATGAGATTATCCGTCAGCGGATCAGTTTGGCCAATAGAGCACAGGCGGAAAAATTTTATGACACTCAGATCGTTTCACAAGATTATGCTGCGATCTACCACAGGATTTGCGATCGGAATTAGGTGAAGATATGATGGATGAAAAAAAACGGTTTTATGAATTAGATTTACTGCGTTTTATTGCCGCCCTTGCAGTTGTCATCTACCATTATTCATTCCGTGGGGCAGCCGGCGGCGATGGTTTTACAACTTTCTCTATTCCTTCTATAGATTTTATCTCTCGCTATGGATATCTTGGTGTGGATCTCTTTTTCCTGATCAGTGGATTTGTCATTCTGATGACCGCCATGGGGAAATCTGCTGGCGAATTCGTAATCTCCAGATTAACTAGGCTGTATCCGGCTTATTGGATTGCTTGCACCTTGACTTTTTTGGTTACTTTCATTTTTGCCCGAGAATTCTACAAACCTACCATCACCCAGTATACATTGAATATGACAATGTTGAGCGGTTATTTTAAGATCGAAGATATTGACCATGTTTATTGGTCACTGCGCGAAGAAATTAAGTTATATGCGTTTATCTTTTTAGTGCTTTTTTTGGGGCAAATCAAAAATATCGAGAAGCTTCTCATTGGTTGGTTGGTAGTCACATTAGCTGCAATTATTGTAAATAATCGAATCTTACTTTATTTGACTGCAGCATCCTATTCATCTTATTTTATTTCCGGCGCATTCTTCTTTTTAGCCAAAAAAAACGGCTGGAATTCTCTACGGTTTCTTATGGTTATACTTACACTTTTTCTTTCGATTTACTTGTCAATTCAGCGCTCCTACGAATTGGCAGCCGATTACCACACGCCTTTCAGCCCTTATGCGATTGGCATCTTGATCACGATATTCTATGCAATTTTTTATTTTTTGACGAAATTCGATTTCAAGATCAAGAATCCTTATCTAATTGAACTTGGTGCGCTGACGTATCCGCTGTATTTGATTCACCAAAATATTGGTTATATCATCCTCAACTGGCTTAACCCCCGTTTACCGGCGATCGCAACATTTTTAATCGTTATAGGCCTGGCTTTGCTAGTTTCAAAATTAATTCACGATTATATTGAAGCGCCGATGATGAGTTATTTACGCAAGCGTCTCAACCATCTATTGCAAATTTGGCGTTTGCGTTTTTCTCCCTACCTGAAATTTTCTGCAAATCATAAAGACGATGAAGGATTGAATAAATGAAACAATTATCCCAAAATATGCGCTCTGGTAAATTATCCGTCGATGAAGTCCCGATGCCAGGGATTCAGGCTGGTTATGTGCTTGTTAGAACAGCTTATTCACTGATCAGCGCAGGCACAGAGCGCACCAAAATTGAAACAGGCCGTAAATCCCTGATCGGAAAAGCTTTATCGCGACCAGATCAGGTGAAGCAGGTAATAGCCTCATTCAAGCAAGCCGGGTTCGCAACCACCTACCAGAAAGTGAAAACACGCCTGGAGGCTCGATCTCCAATGGGGTACAGTGCCTCCGGCATCGTACTGGCTGTCGGAGAAGGGGTCAAGGATTTGAAAGCAGGTGATTGGGTATCATGCAGCGGTGCCTCCGCTGCGCATGCCGAAGTCATGGCGGTTCCAAAAAATTTATGTGTAAAAGTTCCCCAGGGCGTAAACTTGGAAACCGCTGCCTTCGCGACCGTTGGGGCAATAGCCATGCAAGGCATACGCTTGGCGGAAGTGCGTCTTGGCGAGGTTGTTACTGTTGTCGGCTTGGGTCTTTTAGGCCAATTAACCGTCCAATTATTAAAAGCAGCCGGCGCTGTCGTCTTTGGGTTTGAGCCGAATCCATCTCGCTGCGAAGTTGCCAGGCAGGCGGGAGCCGATGTTGTTGAAAGCAGCGAAGGGATGATCAAAAACAGGCTTCTTTCAGAAACCCACGCTCAAGGCGCCGATGTTGTGATCATTACCGCTGGCACTGCAAGTAACCGCCCAGTTGAATTTGCTGGCGAAATATGTCGTAATAAAGGACGCGTGGTTGTCGTTGGAGCCGTGGGCCTTTCTCTGCCTCGTGAACCGTATTACAACAAAGAAATTTCATTTTCCATTTCGCGTTCTTACGGACCAGGGCGCTATGATCCGAATTATGAAGAAAAGGGCCTTGATTATCCTTATGGGTATGTGCGTTTTACAGAACAGCGCAACGTCGAAACATTTCTAAAGCTGGCGGCGGGTGGGAAAATCAATGTTGCTCCGTTGATCACCCACCAATTCTTTATCGATGACGCGGTGAAAGCCTATGATCTCATCTCAGGTAAGACCGGTGAGCCGAACATGGGTGTCTTATTCAAATACAACCCGGAAACAAACATCTCTGACAATTCAATTCAGCTCAATATTAAAACCAGCTCCCCGCTCACCTCCAAACTTGGCATTGGATTTATTGGTGCAGGAAACTTCGCACAAAGCATGTTACTACCTCACCTCAAAAACAATCCACAAGCAAGCCTGGTTGGCATCACAACACTCGCACCGCTTGAGTCGCGGGATGTAGCTGACCGTTTTGGGTTTGAAAAAGCAGTCTCAGGGCCTGTCGATTTGTTGGATGATGAAGATATCCAGGCGGTGGTTATCGCCACCCGGCACGGCTCGCATGCAAATCTGGCAATTCAGGCGATCAATAAGGGCAAGAAAGTTCACGTCGAGAAACCTCTCGCCATGAACAGGGAAGAGTTAAATGAAATATTGAAAACTTATTCTATGGCACAAAGGACAAATCCATTCTTGATGGTTGGGTTTAACAGGCGATTTGCTCCCATGGTGCTAGATCTGGTCCGTTGGTTCGAGAAATCGTCTGAGCCGTTTGCCCTCAATTACAGGATTAATGCTGGTTATCTGCCTCTAGACCATTGGACACAAGATCCGGAACAAGGCGGTGGCAGGATCGTCGGAGAAGTCTGCCATTTTCTTGACTTGCTCCAATTCATTTCTGGCTCCACGATTTGCCGCGTTTATGCCTCTGGCCTGCCGAACCAGGGAAAATACAACGATGATAATGTTTCTATCAATGTACAACTGAAAAATGGCTCAATTGGCAGCGTTTTATACATTGCAAATGGGGATAAATCTGTCCCCAAAGAATACCTTGAAGTGTTTGGAGCCGGGAAAGCGGCAGTACTAAATGATTACCAGAGCTTGACTTTATTTAAAGATGGAAAGAAGATCCTGTCTCGCCAGGGAGCCCAGGATAAAGGTCATAAACACGAAATGGAAGCGTGGGTCGATGCGATTCGATCTGGTAAAAGTGAACCGGTGCCGTTTGCCGAATCAGTCATTGCCACCCTGGCCAGTTTTGCAGCCATCGAATCCTTGCATTCCCAAGAACCCGTTGAGGTTGGATGAAATGGGAATGATCCGCGAGGCTCGTCAGCGGCTGGAGCGATGGATTGAAGGGGAAAACTTTCAAGGTTGGGATCCTTTCGATGCACTGAACAGCCCCATTTTGAGAGCTCTCACCTTCCACAATCGCCGAATTGGGCAGCTCTGGGTTCAACTATTAAAAAAAAGCCCAATTAATTTGCGGCCAATTCTGCTTATTCAGAAAGGTTACAATCCGAAAGGTATTGGTTTATTCCTTGCATCATACCTGCGAATATTTATGGTTCAAAATGATGAAGCGTCTTTGCAACATGTTCGGTATTTTGGAGACTGGTTGATAGCCAACAAGTCAACCGGATACCATGGCGCCTGCTGGGGATACAATTTCGATTGGCCTAACCGAGGATTTTTCGCGCCACGCGGCACACCTTCCAGTGTGAGCACGGCTTTTAATGCTTTGGCCTTTCTAGATATTCACAGCATGCGTGATGAAGTGAAGTCCGCCTCTTTAGAAAAAATACAACCTCTGGCAATCGCTCGCAGTGCATGCGATTTTTTTCTTGAAGATTTACATTCCGAATCCTCGACTAAGGGTGAAATTTGTTTTAGCTATACACCTCTCGACTTCAGATACATCCATAATGCTAACCTGCTCGTCGCCAGAGTCCTTGCTGAAGTTTCAGCTTTGACTCGGGAAGGATTATTAGAAGAGAAATCCCTGGCGGCTGCCCATTATACCGTCCGCCATCAAAGGCCTGATGGATCATGGTGGTATGGTGAGCAATCAATTGATCAATGGATAGATAATTTTCATACTGGTTATGTCCTCACAGCCTTGCAAAAGATTGCTTTTTGTTTGCGCACCAACGAGTTCCACACTGCGATTGAGAAAGGATATACGTATTGGAAGGATACCTTTTTCTTAGAGGATGGAACACCCAAGTATTATGCTAACAAAATTTGGCCGGTGGATATCCATGCAGTAGCCCAGGCCATCCTTACTTTTTTAGCTTTTAAAGATCAGGATAATAAAGCAGTCACCCAGGCGATAAAAATTGCTGAATGGGGGATAACGAATATGCAGACAAAGCATGGATATTTTATTTATCAAAAAGATCGCTATTATCGCAACAAGATTCCCTTTATGCGCTGGAGCCAGGCCTGGATGCTGCGTGCATTAGTCGAACTGGAAGTGGCAGGCATCCTATGAAAATTTGGATTGACCTTGCTAATTCACCTCAAGTGTTGGTTTTTAAACCCATCATCCAAAAGCTTCTCCAGGAAGGCCATGAAGTGCATGTCACTACACGCGCTTATGCTCAAACTGTCGAATTAGCCAACAAGTTGGGAATCAAACACCACCTGATTGGCCAACATGGGGGCAGAAACTTATTAAACTTGATGCGTGAAATCGCTCTGCGCAGCCTACAATTGATGCGTTGGGCAAATGGTCAGCACTTTCAACTTGCCGTCAGCCATAACTCTTATTCCCAGGTTGTAGCTGCCAGAATCCTTGGCATTCCAGCCGTCACACTTATGGATTATGAACACCAACCTCTGAACCATATCTGTTTTCGCCTGGCGAAAAAGGTGATCGTCCCGGAACCATTCCCGCTAGCACAAGTGAGGAAGTATGGTGCAGGGAAGAAAGTTAAGTTTTATCCAGGGATCAAAGAACAAATATATCTCGCACACTTCAGCCCTGACCCGAACTATTTGCAGAGGGAGAATTTACCAACAAATAAGCCATTGGTGGTCATCCGCCCTCCAGCTCCTTGGACTGCTTATCATCGTTTTGAAAACGATCTTTTCGATTCATTGCTCAAATATCTTAACGAAATAGATGGCGTCCATTTCTTGTTTATTCCGCGCATTAAGTCTCAAAAAGAGACCATCAACCACTTATCCTCCATCCATTCTGCCGAAAAAATCTATGATGGGCCTAATTTACTTTATCATGCTGCGTTGACAATCAGCGGTGGCGGAACGATGAACCGCGAGTCAGCCGTATTAGGTACGCCAACTTACACTATATTTAAAGGAAAAATGGGAGCAGTTGATGATTATCTCATCAAAATTGGGCGAATGATCCAATTGGAAAACGAAGATGATTTTGCAAAATTGGATTTCACAGAATTACCAGTAAAAAAGCCTGCGCTTGAAAATGAAACGCTTTTATCCACCATCTCTGAAGAAATACTCTCGGCCAGGTCACTTTAATCATCTCATGTGACATTTTTATA
The DNA here is from genome assembly GCA_029782365.1 of Chloroflexota bacterium. Lineage (GTDB taxonomy): Bacteria > Chloroflexota > Anaerolineae > Anaerolineales > UBA4823 > CAWBUW01. The sequence continues at coordinate 28,873 of JAKOUW010000096.1, read as the reverse complement.
AAATTTTGCATATAGTGTATAATCATTTTCATTCTACTAAAAATTGCGGATATATATGCTAAGGCAATTTAGCACCAGACGAATCGTTGGCTTCGTGATCATTGATTTTATTTCGACTTGGCTTTTATTCTTCCTCGCCAATCAAATTCGCATAGTTCTTGGACTTCTTCCTGGCTGGTTAAGTAATGACCTCCGTATGATCGGCGTGCCGTTAGGTAGCCAAGTCTCCAATTCAGCTTTAATCCAACCCTATTTCTTAGTGCTGATCCTGTTACCGATCACGATGATCACCACGGGCGTGTACGATGGCAGAAAAAGTAGCAGCCTGATGATGGAACTTCGTCATATTTTTGTGAGCGTCTCTCTCGCAGTAATGCTGCTGAGCGGCGCTCTTTTTTTCTCCTTTCGCGAGACATCCAGGATTACTATTCTCCTTTTTTATATTTTCGAGCTGCTAGGCCTGTGTTCAAGCCGACTTCTCCTTGTCTTATACAACCGCATATTCCAGCATGAGCCAAGCAGTTCCTGGCGCAAGGTATTAATTATCGGCGCAGGCCAGGTGGGGGCGCAGATTGCGCATCAATTAGGCCAATATGCAAATTATGAACACCTTGAGCTGGTTGGCTATCTGGATGATGATAGCACCAAACATGCATCCAAAGTTGCTGGTTTACGAGTGATCGGCTCAATTGATGATCTTGAATCGATTATTTCGAATTACCACATTCAAGATGTTGTTATCGCCCTTCCATTACGGGCGCATGAACGCATGGTCAATGTTTGCCGGAAGTTGCAAAAATTATCAGTCCGCGCTCATGTTATCCCTGATTTAATCGCCCTCTCCTTCCCAAACTCAACGTTGGACGGTTTTGGTGGTATTCCGGTAGTTACCCTGGGCACAGCCGGGCTCAACGGTGGGCGCCGCCTGGCTAAGCGGATCTTTGATACGGTAATCGTCTGCCTCCTACTTTTATTGATCTGGCCGGTTTTACTCATTATTGCCATTCTCATAAAGTTAGAATCGCCCGGTCCTGCGATTTATAAAACCGAACGCATTGGTGAATTTGGTAAACCCTTTACGATGTTCAAATTCCGCTCGATGCACGCCGGCGCCAGTGCTTCCGGTCACCAGGAATATGTTCAACGGCTTATCACAGAAAATCTGTCTCCAGAGGATGTTGCCCACCTGACAGGTCAAAACAGCCTTAAAGTAAAGAATGATGATCGAATCACCCGCATTGGCAAATTCATTCGAAAAACCAGCCTGGATGAGGTACCACAAATTTTCAATGTACTACGAGGAGAAATGAGTCTTGTGGGTCCGCGCCCGCCATTACCTTATGAGTTTGAAGTCTATAATGAATGGCATAAAGAAAGGCTGAACACAATCCCCGGTATGACAGGTATCTGGCAAGTGAAAGCGCACAACAAAGTCAGTTTCGACGAAATGGTGCGCATGGATATTGAATATATCCAGAAACAAAATATCTGGATGGATTTCTTGATTATCCTCCAGACCCCCTTTTCGCTGCTCACGGATATAGGGTCTGGTTAAAATTTTTCGAAAGGAAATAAATAATTTCATGAGTGATTCCCCTACACTGCGGATTGCTCCAAACGTCAAACTTGGGCAAAACGTCAAGATTTATGCGTTCGTCAATCTTTATGGCTGCGAGATTGACGATGAATCGAAAATCGGTACTTTTGTTGAAATCCAGTCGGGCGTCAGAATCGGTAAGCGCGTCAAAGTATCCAGCCATTCATTCATTTGCGAAGGTGTAACCGTAGAAGATGAAGTGTTCATCGGGCATGGTGTGATGTTTATCAATGACAGATATCCCCGGTCGACCAACCCGGATGGCTCCGTCCAGACTGGGGATGATTGGGAGTTGATTAAAACGACCGTCAAACGCAGAGCTTCGATTGGAAGCAATGCCACTATCCTGTGTGGTGTAACAATCGGTGAGGGCGCAATCGTTGGCGCTGGGAGTGTTGTCACCAAGGATGTTCTACCCTACACAATTGTGGCAGGCAACCCCGCCAGGGTACTGCGCAAAATTGATCCAACAAAAATCTAAATAATTCAATAAGTTAAGAGAGGAGAATGACTATGACCCAACGCACCAAAGTTGGCATCGTTGGCGTCGGTTATTGGGGGCCAAAACTGGCGCGCAATTTTCACGATCTGCCAACTGCCGCATTGAGTATAGTAGCAGATCTGAACAGCCAACGCCTGGCCGAAATCAAGAAACTCTACCCCGAGGTGGAGGTCACAAACAGTTATGCAGAAATGCTCCAGAAGGTTGACGCCGTGGTGATCGCCACACCTGTGAATGCCCATTTCAACCTGGCAAGGCAAGCCCTCGAAGCCGGTAAGCATGTGTTGGTGGAAAAACCGATTACCTCAAATCTCGATCAAGCCAACAAGCTGATCGAATTAGCGGACCATTCGAAACTGACCCTGATGGTGGGCCACACATTCGAGTTTAACCCAGCCGTGGAAGCTGTTCGTGACCTGATTCAATCTGGTGAATTAGGCACGATATATTACATGAATTCGACCCGCGCGAATCTCGGGTTGCTTCAGCCTGATATTAATGTGATGTGGGACCTCGCCCCCCATGATATTTCAATATTATGCTACATCCTGGGCAGCAATCCAGAATACGTGAGCGCCACAGGAGTTACCTATATAAACCGCAGAAAAAATTTGGCAGAAGTGGTTTATTTGAATCTGACCTTTCCCGAAAACATACTGGTAAATTCTCGGTTGAGTTGGCTTGATCCGGTAAAACAACGCCGTTTGACCATCGTCGGCAGCAAGAAGATGCTTGTTTACGATGATATTGCCGACGATAAAGTGATGATTTATGATAAAGGGGTGGAAGTCCCGCCTTATTCAGTAACCGAAGAAGAGTTCAAAGCATCTTACCGTCATGGGGAAGAAAAAGTGTACGCCTTGAAATGGATCGAACCACTTAAGGCGGAATGCAGCCATTTTGTAGAATGCATTCAAACAGGCCAAACACCGCGCAGCGACGGCAGGGACGGTGCAAAAGTTCTCAGTGTCCTAGAAATGGCCCAACGCTCCCTTGAAAATGGCGCTGTTACTTTGCGAATTGAGTACAACAAATAAAAACAAGCAGATATTGCTTTGGGAAAAAATTAAGGAGACACAATCATGACAACCCCTGTTTCTTTTGTCGATCTGCGCGCTCAGCATGAAGAAGTGCGGCCGCAAATCGAAGCAGCCTTTCAAGATATTCTCAATCGATCCGCGTTTATTGGCGGTTCGTACGTTAGCACATTCGAAAAAGATTTTGCTCAATTCTTGGGTGTGAGTGAAGTTGTTGGGTGTGGCAACGGCACCGATGCACTTTGGCTCTCACTGGCCGCCCTTGAAATTGGCCCTGGAGATGCGGTTATCACGCAGCCCAACACTTTCATTGCCACAGTTGAAGCCATCACAAGGTCTGGTGCGCTTCCATTATTCGTTGAGATCGATCTTCAAACTGCCTTGATTGACTTTGCGAGCTTGAAAAAATTTCTGGTAGAACAATGCCGCCGTGAAGACAATGGACGCCTGGTCCACCTTGCGTCACGAACTACCGTCAAGGCAATAATGCCTGTCCACCTGTATGGCTTACCTGTAGATATGGAAAAATTCCTCTCCCTGGCAAACGAATTTGGGCTTAAGATCGTGGAAGATGCCTGCCAGGCGCACGGTGCAATGCACAAAGTGAAGGGCGAGTTAAAAAGGGCTGGGTCCCTCGGTGCGGCCGCGGGCTTTTCATTTTATCCGGGTAAAAACCTTGGCGCCATGGGAGACGCTGGTGCGGCAGCCACGAATGATCCAGAGTTGGCCTCCAAAATGCGTTGGCTGCGAGACCATGGATCTAGTGAGAAATATGTCCATGCGTATTCGAATGGTTGGAACGCCCGGCTTGACTCATTGCAAGCTGCAGTTTTAGGAATAAAACTCAAAAAACTGGACGAATGGAATGATCGGCGGCGCGCAGCGGCAGCTCATTACCAAGAAGAATTAGCTGGTTTACCTTTGGCTCTGCCAATTGAACCAGATTATGCACGCCATATTTATCATTTGTACATTGTACGTGCAGAATCAAATGAAAAACGCGAAATGCTGCGCAAAGAGCTGAGTGCGCGCGGTATCGGGGTAGGTTTACATTACCCGATCCCGCTCCACTTACAAAAAGCCTATGAAACGATGGGTTTCAAACGGGGCGACTTCCCAATTTCTGAGGAATCTGCTGAGACAGGCCTTTCACTTCCGATGCACCAGGCTTTGACTGTTGAACAAATTCACACGGTGGCAGATGCCTGTAGAGAAATTTTAGGCTGATTAAATTTTTTCCAAAAATCGCCCCCCAATTGGGGGGCGATACAGTTAAAATTGTGTTCGATGATCACCATTAAACATTTTGCGTCTCAAATCTCAACAATAGAAATATGGGCGGCCGGCTTAGCAATTGCTGCTTCAATTGCCAGTGAGCGAATTCTGCCCATCGCATTTCTTGTGGTATTAATATTTTGGCCGATACGCTGGCTGGGATCGAATCGGATTACCCGAAGAACTCCCTTAGATTTTCAAATCTTGGTTATCGGATTGCTACTACCGGTTACACTATGGGCTACACCGCTACCCGAAATTACGCAGCCTCAAGTATTGCGTTTGCTCACAGGAATAGCTTTGTTTTACGCAATTATCAATTGGTGCGATTCTACTGTCAAGTTGAAGTGGTTGGTTTTTGGTGCAGCAGCTGCTTTGTTAGCGTTAGCTGTTACTGGTTTATTCTATGTTGACTGGGTGCCTGAAAAGCTGCCGATATTGCCTGCCTCGCTCTTTCAAATGCTGCCCACCTTTCCAGGTGACCGCATTCAGAGAACAGTTATGGGGGGGTACTTAATCCTTTTGATGCCAATCCTTATAAGTATTTTGATTTTCGCTTTCAAATCCACGAGACGGATTGAAATAGCTGGCTTTGTATTCGTTTTGGTGTTTAGTGGAACAATTCTGCTTTTCACACTGGCCCGAGGCGCTTTCTTAGGTCTGGCTGTTGCGATTATTGTTTTGGCTTTATTACGTTGGAGGAATGCATGGCTTTTTGCCGTTTTTTTGCTCGTTTTCATAATTGTTGTCGGAAGTTTTTCAGGCTGGAAGAGTGTCCTTGATTTTTTCAGCGAATCATCAGCCTTTTCGGGGATTGATAATCGCCTGGAAATTTGGACTAGAGCATTCTTGATGATTCAAGATTTTCCTATTACAGGCATTGGAATGGGTACGTTTGGTCCCGTAATGGATCATTTATATCCTTTATTTAATGGAGGAACCGGTCATATTCCTCACGCCCATAACCTATATCTTCAGCTCGCTGTCGACCTTGGCATCCCTGGTCTGCTTGCCTGGCTTGGAGCTGAAATTGCAGTGATTGTGTGCTCCTGGCAGCTTTACCACTTTTCTAGCCTGTCCGGGGACCAATGGATGGCTGGATTAGGCGCCGGAATCCTAGCCAGCCAGGCAGCCATGCTGACACAGGGCATGATGGATGCTGTTATGTGGGGCATGGTCCGTCCTGCGCCGCTCGTCTGGATGGTGTGGGGTACAGCCATAGCAGGCTGGAACATCATGCAAGCAAGAAAAACCCAGGCCGGGCTAATCTTGGTTGGAAATGACAACAGAAACGTTGCAAATCGTTTTTAACCCTTCTTCCGGTGGGTTGGCTGGTTCAGGCGACCAATTGCTCGCTTTAGTCAGTTCGCTTCAAGACCTGGGTTTCGCCTTTCAATTGTTTATCGTCAATTCTGCCAGCAACCTTCCCGTCGCCATTCAGCAAGCTATATCCCAAGGAATTCGCACATTTGTTGTTTGCGGGGGTGATGGCACAGTTGATTCAGTGGCTTCATTATTGATCGACCAAAACGCGACTATCGCGGTCATCCCCACAGGAACACAAAACAATATTGCAACAAGCCTGGGTATTCCCCTTGACATACCAGGCGCTTGCAATCTTTTACGCTCAGGTATGCCAAAACAAGTCGATATGGGGAAGGTCATCCAAAATGAACATTATCAATACTTCCTTGAAGCTTGTTCAGTCGGCCTCTTCTCAGCCCTTTTCCCTGCTGCTGACGACATTCAACATGGCAATATTCCACGGCTGGCAGAGCTTTTAGCAACCTTAGTTACATTTCCTTTAGCCCAGGTAAAAATCTTGATTAATGGAGAGACTGCAATTCACACGCAATCGCATGCGGTTTTGGTCACAAATATGCCAATGATCGGTCCCCATTTTACAATTCCTTCGGCCAGTCCCATTGATGATCGGAAGCTGGATGTGGTTGTCTTTAATGACCTGACCCGTATGGATTTGGCAAGTTATGCCGCATTAACTTCTGGTACCTTGCCAGATCAAAAAACAATCATTCACCACCATGCTCATTCAATCCATATTGAAGCTCAACCTGCAATGCCTGTTTTGGTAGATGGTTTCAGTTTTGGCCAAACGCCGATCGAAATCAGCGTCCATCGGGCGGCAGTCACGCTGTTAATACCACCATCTTAGACATGCGGCAATCTACAACAACAGCACGGCAGATAGAGACTTATGAAATGGAAGATTAGGTTATGTCACAATTCGGAGTTTTTTCTGAAACTGGCAAATTGCGGAAAGTGATCGTCCACCGGCCTGAATTGAGCCTGCAAAGGCTTACCCCTTCAAACCATGATGACTTATTATTTGACGATGTGCTTTGGGTCGAACGAGCTCAATTCGAACATGACCAGTTCGTAGGAGCAATGCGCCAAAGAGGTGTTGAGGTGTTCTATGTACAGCAGCTTCTTGAGGAAACGCTCTTAACAAGTCAACAAGCTCGAAATTTGATCATCGATCAGGTTGCCAACGAATATACCGTTGGCTGGTCGCTGATGGATGAAATGCGAGAATTTCTGAGCGGCCTGAGTGCCGATTTTCTCGCCAGGCACTTAATCGGTGGACTGACTGCTGGCGAGACAAACATTTCCTGGAAGAAATACGCTCGCATCTCGTTACATGCGGCTACCATGCCAGACCAGAATTTCTTTCTGCTCCCGCCGCTGCCAAATACGCTTTTCACACGCGATTCCTCTTGTTGGATTTTCAATGGAGTTTCTATTAATCCCATGTATTGGCCAGCTCGCCGCCGTGAATCGTTGAATATGTTGGCGATTTATCGCTTTCATCCAATGTTTCAAAATGCAGGATTTAAATTTTGGTACCCTCCACAAACAAATGAAGGCCAATTTAACCTTTCTGATTTCACACGTTCTTCCTTGGAAGGGGGAGATGTATTACCGATAGGCAATGGGGCGGTCCTAATTGGGATGTCGGAACGGACGCAGGGTGGAATGATCGAGCAAATTGCCAGAAAGCTGTTTAGTGCTGGAGCAGCCGAGCAGGTGATTGCCTGTGTCATGACGCGCGATCGCGCTCACATGCACCTGGATACGGTATTCACATTATTGGATCGCGATAAAGTCACAGTTTTCCCAAAGGTTGTCAGCCAGATTCGTGCAGTCAGTTTACGTCCAGGAAAGAAAGTTGGGGACTTCCATGTCACCAACGAAAAGGATTTGCTCACTGCTGTGGCATCAGCATTGAAGATTCCAAAATTATATGTCGTCGAAACTGGAGGCGATCAATATCAAATGCAGCGAGAGCAGTGGGATGATGCCAACAATACAATAGCTCTTGAACCAGGTGTTGTTGTCAGTTATGAACGCAATACCTACACGATTGATAAAATGCGAAAAGCCGGTGTTGAAGTGATCCCTATTTCTGGTTTTGAACTTGGGCGTGGCCGAGGCGGAGGTCATTGTATGACTTGCCCGATTTTAAGAGATCCAATTTGACACTGAAAGACGCCAGTTTAAATTTCGAACTTCTAGTGCTTGCTTTTTGTCTCCAGGTAACAGCACATCAATCAGGTATAATTTAGCCTTATGGTGCATTCTGAATCCTTGACCGATTTTGAACTAACCCTCAGCGCAGATGATGTCTTGCGCGGTCAGGGCGCAGACCCGAACATCATCCGCCATCGTCGACCTAAATTGGTGCTCGCCGCTGAACAGGCGTTGGTGCTGGGTGCAGCCTTGCTGGAACCGCGAGCAGAGCTGGTCGAACTTCCCGTATTGGAACTAAAGCATGAAAAATTGGTCCTTGAAGGTGGCCGACTCTCTGGTTCGCTCATAGCGCGTCAAATAGGTGCGGCAAAGTTTGTGGATTTAGTTGTTTGCACGGTGGGGGATAAGATTGAAACCACAATAAAACAATTGGAAAGCAGTGATATCATTTTGGCATTTGCTCTCGATGGCTTGGCAAACGCGGCGGTGGACGAGCTTTCTCGCCAGGTGTGCGCTCAGATCTCTGAGCGAGCTTCATCAAAAGGACTGAAATCATCCACTCCAATCAGCCCAGGTGCACCGGAATGGCCAGTCGAAACCGCTCAATTCGAGGTGTTCCATCTCCTTGGCAGCCAGCCGGCTGGGGTTACACTCACTTCTTCGGCTATGATGCGTCCGCGCAAATCGGCTTCATTTGTTGTGGGCATTGGAAAAGAAATGAGTTCTACGGAACCTTGTGATTTGTGCAGCCTGCAAGATATTTGTCGATTTCGTCCCAGGAACAAGTGAAAGATTAGCCGATGATCGCTCAACCCATTAAACCTCAAATACCGGCAATCAACCGTCTTCATTTTGGTGCGGCGTACTATCCCGAACACTGGCCAAGCGATCGCTTGGAAGAAGATATACTGTTAATGAAGCAAGCGCATGTCAGTGTTGTCCGCATGGCAGAATTTGCCTGGTCACAATTGGAGCCACGGGCCGGTATTTTCACCTTGGATTGGTTGGATCGCGCAATTCATAAACTTGCTGACGCAGGTATTGTTAGCGTTCTTGGCACTCCTACAGCAGCTCCACCTGCCTGGTTGGTAGAGCAGTATCCCGAGATGATGGCAGTTGACGAATATGGGAGAAGAGTTCAGTTTGGCAACCGGTGCCATTACTGCGTCACTTCACCAGAATTTCACCAGGCTGTTCAAAGGATAATCGGTGCGTTAGGCGAACGATTTGGTTCATCTCCTTCTGTCATCGGTTGGCAGCTTGATAATGAATTCAACCGCGTGTGTTATTGTGAGCGGTGTAAACAAGTCTTTCATGAATATCTACGCGAAATTTACCATTCCTTGGATGTGTTGAACGAGGCTTGGTCAACCGCTTATTGGAGCCAAACTTATACTGATTGGTCCCAAATTCCTTTGCCGATCGGATCTCACAACCCCGGCTTAAAATTGGCCCACCACCGCTTTGTAACCCGGTCATATCGATCTTTCCAACGCTTGCAAATTGAAACGCTTAGACCGTACTTGCATTCTGAAGCATGGATCACTCATAATTTCATGACTTGGTTTGGAGCGTTCGACCATTACGAAATGAGTGCAGATCTTGATTTAGCCTCCCTCGATTATTATGTTGGGAAAGGTCATTTTGATTACCATATCGGTGGCGCATCCATCGACGCAGTCCGTGGATACAAACAGCGTAATTTTTGGTTGATGGAAACCCAGCCGGGGCACGTGAATTGGCAAACAATTAATACTGCACTCAACAAAAATGAGGGGCGCGCGCTGGCCTGGAGCGCCATTTCACGCGGAGCCGATGCGGTGATGTACTGGCAGTGGCGGCCTGCACTTAATGGCCAGGAACAGCTTCACGGCTCTTTGATCGATCAATCTGGCCAACCTCGCCCATTCTTTTCTGAGGCCAGCCGTCTTGGGCGCGAGATGGAACGACTCTCTCCTTTGCTAGCCAACTCACATGTGAAAGCCCAGGTAGCCATACTATATGACTTCGATAGCCGCTGGTCAATCGAATCACAGCCGCACCATAAAGATTTCAATTATATTCATCTGTTAGAAAATTATTACCAGGTACTGGCATCCAAAAATCTTGAAGTAGATATTATCTCTGCCGATGTTCCTATATTTGATTACCGCCTGGTGATTGCCCCTGCATTAACCATTTTAGATGAAGATCGTGTAGCTAAATTCAAGGAATTCGTTCGCCGTGGGGGCCACCTCTTGCTCACCGCACGCACAGGAGTCAAAGATCGAAATAACGCTTTCTTACCATACCGGCCTCCTGGCCCATTGGCTTCCTTAACAGGTGTCGAGGTAGAGGAATTCTACGCGCTGGAAGAACCAGTTCCCGTAACAGGTAACTGGTTCAATGGGAATTCTGAGCTATGGGCTGAGCGACTGCGGATTTTAGCTGATCGGGTTGCTGTAATCGCCCGTTTTGGCCGCAGCAACGGCTGGCTTGATGGTCAAGCTGCAATTACGGTTCAGGTTTTAGGAATTGGCCATGTCTATTATGTGGGAGTTCAATTAGATGAAATCGCGCAATATGAATTTTTTTCTCACGTGTTGAAATCGGCCAACTTGCGCGGACGCGAAACACCGGATGGTGTTGAATGGCGAACTCGGGTGCGAATGAATGGTCAGGAAGTTCACATAATAATTAACCATTCACAATCAACTAAGAGTATGGTTCTACCCTGGCCAGCTTATGAGCACCTATCGAATCAAATCATACCTCCAGAGGTTCAGTTAGGTTCTTATGCTGTGGCTATTATTACACAGGAAAAAGAGTGATTATGCTTGATAATCCACATCGTCGAAAAAACCCCTTAACAGGTGAATGGACTCTTGTTTCCCCTCACAGAGCCAGACGTCCCTGGCTGGGCCAGATCGAAAAAATCCCCGCTGAAAAGCTCCCAGCTTACGATCCGACCTGTTACCTGTGTCCTGGAAATAACCGAGCGGGTGGGGTTATGAATCCCTCATACACAGGAACCTTCGTATTTGACAATGATTTTGCGGCATTGCTGCCCGATTCATTTTCTGATGATGTCGGCATTGACCGCCATCCATTGTTAGCTGTCGAGCCAGAACAAGGAATCTGTCGCGTTGTTTGTTTCTCACCTCGGCATGATCTCACGCTTCCAGAACTGCCCTTGCCTGCGATTGAAGCAGTATTAGAAACCTGGACTTCTCAATCAGTTGACTTGGGAGGAATTGATTTCATAAAACACGTGCAGGTTTTTGAAAATAAAGGATCGGTGATGGGCTGTTCGAATCCTCATCCACACAGCCAAATTTGGGCAACCAGCCACATACCCAACGAGCCTGCAAAAGAGTTAGAAATGCAGTCACGTTACTTTGCCGAATATGGTCGCTCATTGTTAGGGGATTATCTGGCGGTCGAGCAGACTCACCCAGACGAGCGAATTTTGTTTTCGAATGATCATTTTACTGCTTTAGTTCCATTTTGGGCCGTTTGGCCATTTGAGGTCTTAGTCATTGCCAACCAAGAGGCAAGCCGGTTAAATGAGCTGAACAGCGCACAGTTATCTGCCCTGGCTGTTATTGTTAAACAAATTACAACTTGCTATGACAACTTGTTTGAAATCTCGTTTCCGTACTCAATGGGTTTTCATCAGGCGCCGTATGATGGGCAATCGCATCCCGAATGGCGGCTGCATGCCCATTTTTATCCTCCGCTGTTACGATCAGCGACTGTAAAAAAGTTTATGGTAGGCTTCGAAATGTTGTCTATGCCTCAGCGAGACATCACTGCTGAGTTAGCGGCTGCTCGCCTACGCAGTCTTCCCAAGGCGCATTATAAGGTTGCTAGTTCCTAAGGGGTTGAAGAGGAAACTGCATTACCGCGAATTCTACAGTTTCAAGGTTCGCGTCGAAAACTCGCCTTTCGTTTCATGAGAATAAAAAGCCTGTTTCAAATTGCCAGATTCTCAAGTGTTTTCTACGGCGTTGTAGTTTGAAAGATCCCGATTGCAAGAATTTTCATTAAGGCAGTCATACGAACTTTCACTATCTATCGAGCAGCAATCATCATGGCTGTTCGAGTTACGCACCCTTTCTTTGCAGATTATGAGTCTTCGACTGGGAACCTGCGAAATTTAACTGAGAACTATTGCTCATTGTGAATATAGATAATTTGGAGTATATATATCCATATACCCTGGTATTTTCAGCTTGTTAGGGTAAAGAAGGAGTTTTCACGTGGCTTTTATCACAACCGGATTGACTAACGGCGGCAGTACGACTCATTATAGTTTCCAATACGATGACACGCTCCGGAATTCCCCATCCAATCCCACTGGACCAGAACCAGCTCGAACAAATGCAGTGATCGCTGCCTGTGAGAATGACTATAATTTGATGAAAAGTTGGTTTGGCAGCAGTGTGAATGTAACCGGTATGACTGTACAAGTCACGCCACAAGGTGGAGGCGCAGCCTGGAACGGCAGTTCATCATCTTCCACAATTACGCTCAAACCAGGCAGCAATACCGACCCGAATTTTTTGCGCTACTTAATAATTGCTGAAGTTACCGAAATTTTCATGATGACTCAAAATATCGGCTGGTTCCAGAGCGGCAATGAAGGCAGCAAAGGTGAAGGTTTATCTCGATTTCTATCAGCCCAATTCCTTATCGCGAATAGTCTTGGCTTTTCCCTCCAGAGCGGCTTTGATGTAGCCAATTTATGGCTCAACAGCACACGTCAAGACTTCGTCAACAATGCACCCGATGATTTCAGTCCAGATGCAACCAATGGTTGTACAACGCTATTTATCTATTATCTGCACGATCAGCTCGGATTCAGTATTCCCGCAATTGTTGCCGCCGGAGCTTCTACGCTTGGCGGAGTTTTTACCAACCTGACCGGTGATTCGAGCGATCCCTTTCCATTTTTCAAACAAATACTCGATGTGGCATTTCCATCCCAGTCTACTTCTTCAGTACCTGGCCCAAACAAAGATAATCCATACCCATTGGGAATGCTCTCGTTCACTGTGGATAAAGGTAGCTTCGGGCGTGACGAAGTAAATGATTTGATCAACTCGACAAGCATGGGTACCTATTTGAATGCCTTTTGGTTAATTCTGGAAGGCTTCAATATTCAAGGATTCAATAACCTGGGGACAACCAATATAACTTTATCTGGTTCTTTCTTTACGATGCCAGGCATCTCTTTCCCGCAAAACTCTGCTGGGATTGAGTTCGAAATTCCTACTGATACGCGAGTACCGCAGCGGATACGGTTCCCATTTGATATAAAATTCACAAATACCACTCTGGCTGCATTTCCGAATCCAGGCGATCCGCCTGTAGAAAAGGTCTTAGGAGCTTTGATTCTGCACAATGGAGTTTCGTTGCCTGGAGCAGCAGCACTGACCGAATTCGAGCTCGTTTCAGGAGCAAATCCTTACTACAATAACATTGATCCAAATCAGAATAATGTGTTTTATCTGAGCCAGGATTTGCGCGTTTTTACTGTAACCCCAGGTTTGAACAACGCCCCGATAGTCGGCGCACCAGCCTTTGGAGCAGATAATTTTGCAAATGCATATACATATATGCAAAATGTTCTCAGTTTTTTGAATAATCCAGCAAACAATTTCACCAACGGCACGGTTGACCCGTTCACAAATGGCACCATCCCTCAACCATCAACAGCGCTAGACGCTGATTCTTCCGTATCAGCAGTAAAAATATCATTCTCACCTTTTGGCGTTTTCAATAACTATAACTTCGCTATTGCGAGAGTGCGTTTGCGAGGATCAACCGGTCCAGCCGGTGCCGCCCACAATGTAAAAGTATTTTTCCGTATGTGGTCGACGCAAACCGCTGATACCGATTTTCAGCCAAGTTCCACGTACTTTTCTCACCAGGTTGGTGGTAAGCCTGAATGGCCTTTGCCTGCACCCGACAGCCACACCTTTCCATTTTTCTCTTCAAGCAACAGCCCAAATCTATCTGATCCAAATAACCCTGAATATGGAACGAATGGATTCAATAATAAAACTATCACAATTAATTCAGGACATACAGCCTGGGCGTATTTTGGTTGTTTTCTCAATGTGTATGATACGAGCAATGTGGTGAATGGCCAACCTGTATTGGCATTACTTCCGGGAACCCATCACTGCCTTGTCGCAGAGATCGCTTATGATGATGCTCCCATTATCAATGCAAACGGGCTGACTGCCAATCCCGAAAACTCAGACAAACTAGCTCAACGCAACCTGGTAGTCACTTTATCTGATAACCCGGGACCTGCCGAGACTCACCGCATCCCACAGACATTTGACATTCGCCCAAGTCCAATACTGGCTGCAGCACCTGGTTTTCTATTGAATTATCCGGACGAGTTGATGATCGATTGGGGAAAGACTCCCCCTGGTAGTGTCGCGCATATCTATTGGCCTCAAGTCAATGCCAGTAAAGTGCTTGATCTTGCCAATCGATTATATGCGACCCATTTGCTCAGTGCATCGGATGCGCATACTATCGATATCACAGTCACTCACGGCGTCTCTTATGTGCCTATACCACCTGGAGGGAGTGAAAACCTCGCCAGCTTGTTGACAGTTGACCTCCCACAAACAGTTAGAACGGGACAGGAATTCAATATCACCGTTCGGCGAATATCAACAAGGCGGATGAAACAAGAGCCAACGCCACCTCCGCCTCCCCCAATCCAATTGACGAATCAAGCTGAACAGGACACTCTTACTGGTCTCAAAGCCCGCGTCGATATAAAGGCTATGCGAAATTGGCGCTATGTAGTTGGCACTTTCCAGGTGAAAATTCCAGTGACCACGGGCGAGGTGATGCTCCGACCTGAATTGGATACTTTGGCAATCATGAAATGGAAGTTACAACATACGGCGCCTAATAACCGTTGGTATCCGGTTCTCACCCGATATATTGAATATATAATAGATCGGATTAAAGGACTTGGAGGTGATCCGGATTCCATTCCTCCTTCGCCCAGGGGAGCTCCAATTCCTGACCCAGAAAAACACGGTGAACAAGGGCACATACATACTTACTGTGGCAAAGTCCGGGAAGTTATCTTCGATTGTTTCGGCCAGTTAGCTGGGTTCGTATTGGAAGATTGCGAAACACTCCACACTATTCCGGTACATGAACGCGCAATAGGGGAGCTGGCCTTACGCGCTTTAAAGGAACGCCTCGAAATTTGCATCACACTCGAACAAAAGACTCATGGCTCCAAGGAGTTCGAAATCGAAAAAATCGTGATCAAAGCTTGATTCCTGAATCTTTAACAAAAGAAGGTATCTCATGGGTTATTGATTAATCCGCGAGATACCTTCAAAAATCTCGAATGTTATTAATTTTGTGCGAATGTATCAACCAAGAGACGGACATCGCCTCCAACCGGATATAAAATCGGGCAGGTGCACCCTCGTTTGACATATTCTTGCACCTTGCGGCGCGCCTCGTCCGGTGTCCCAGAGGCTGTGATCTGGTGAATTAACTCTTCGGGCACCAAATGCTTTGCCTTGTTAATTTGCTCCTTTGTCGCAGGCCATCCCAAAATGGATTGGATCTCGGAAACAACCTCTATACGAACCCCGCTCGCCTTGGCGATATGTGGTTGTTGTGCCAGGTATTGGCAAAGCAAGCCGCGAGTATTATCGATTGCTTCCTCGTGGGTAGTCGCTACTGAGCAGACGATTAACTGCGGCCGATCAATGTCATCCAGGGTACGCCCGGCTTTCCTGGCCCCTTTCTCAAGCAGTTCCAACGCCTTATCATTGTATTCAGGTGGCACACAGTAATTCATCACACAACCATCGGCTATCTCCCCTGTCATTTCCATCATTTGATCACCGGTTGCGCCTATCATTATTGGAACTTTGCGTGGTTCTCGTCTTCCATGAACGACATCCAGTTCTATGCCATCAACGTGTACAAATTCTCCGTGGAATGTCACCCTCTCCATGTTTAATAACCGGCGTAAGGTTTGAACCGTTTCACGCATGGCAGTGAGTGGTTTCCTACGATCGATTCCAACATTTTTAGCAAGAGGATCCCACCACGCTCCGATTCCACAAATTACGCGGTTTGGCGCCAAATCATCAAGAGTCAGAAATGTCGCCGCCAGCAAACCTATGTTGCGAGTCCAATTGTTGATCACACCTGAACCCACTTTCAATCGTTCAGTGACTGCAGCATAGGCAGCCATTGGTACGATCGCATCCCGAACTAAACGGCTTTCCGCCTGCCAAACAGCCTCAAAGCCTCGTTGCTCAGCGTAGCGTACAAAACCCAATCCATCGCGCAGGTCATGAGAATCCTGCAAATACAAAGCCATTCTTTGATGATTTCTAGATTCCGACATTTGATACTCCTTTTCTAATTGGTATTAAATCCAAACAGCGCTGTTTGTGTTCCAGCATTGGCGGTTCACTTTGCTCTGTGAGATAAGTCTCAGCTGCATTTATCAGACCTGCATCTAATTGACTGTTTAACTCTGTCCTTACAAGATCCAAATCCTCTGGAATATCCAAATCTAAGGCAAAAGTTTGACAGCGCACTACTTCCAAACGGGCGCCAGCCTGGTGAATGGCTTCGCAATGCCGTTGAAAGGAGCCGATTCCAAATGAGTAACGAATTAAACCGGGCGGGCTCACCAGTAAAGCATTTGTACCATGGTCGTGGCGGTCTGGTGCGATGACCACCACAGGAGGTTTCTGTGCAGCAGCTAATAAATGCTGGATATCTGCAGGATCTATCAAAGGCAGGTCTGCAGGTAGAATTAATAAACCACGATGAGCTGGACGCCTTATAATTGCGGTGGCTATTTCCAATGCTCGGTTCAGATTAGAATTTGCCTGTTCTAAAAGGGTTTGAGCGTGGAATTTACGCGCCAGAGTTAGCGCCTGGGGATCACGGCTGATGACCAAGGTATGGTCGATCTGCGTTGTTGAAGATAACACAGCAAGTGTATTTTGCAATAAGCACTCATTAAGTGCTGTTCGTTCGTTTTCGTTTAAAACACTGCTTAATCGGGATTTACCACGGCGAAGAGGTTTAACAGGGATAATCGCCCAAAAGCCCACCTTTACCCCCGATCTACTTCAATTTTGGTTATGAAATCTAAGATCTTATCAGCAACTCCACGCCGTGCGCCTCGATCACGCATCAGCGTATCGGTAACCAAAACTTCTCCTCCACAAACTTGCTTCACATCCTGAGCTAAATGACCATCAACTTTATCTAAAACAAAACCGCTCAATAGTCCCTGATAATGACGGGCAACTTCTAATGAGGTAGCATTTAAACCAAGCTCAACAAACATTTTTGCTGCCGGTCCTTTGACTGCCTTCCCCCCGATGATCGGTGAAACAGCTACGACAAATATTCCTTGTGCCAATCGTCGCGCCAACGCGTCTCGCACTCCAGGTACCGAAAGGATCGGATCAATGCTTACCCATGGATTGGAAGGACATATAATCACACCATCGGCATCTTCCAGACTTTCTAAAACGCCCGGCGCTGGCCACGCCTTGTTGGCGTTCTTGAAGTAAAATCCTCTCACTTTTGGCTCGCAGTGCAGGTGAACAAAATATTCTTGAAATGACAGGCTTCCCTTATCTGTCAGCACAATCGTTGGTATGCGGTCATCACTCGCAGGAAGAACGCGTGTTGACACACCCCACGCCTTACAGAAATCAGATGTTACTTGTGAAAGTGATTCGCCATTCTTCAACCGTTGTGTGCGAACCAAATGTGTAGCCATGTCGCGATCGCCCAGGTTAAACCAATCAGGTACTCCAAGTTGTCGCAAGGATTCCATCATGTGAAAACTTTCGTCAATCAATCCCCAACCTGTCTCTGGGTTGCCGATCCCAGCCAATGTATAACAGACTGTGTCCAGGTCTGGACTGATGAATAAGCCGTAATGTTCGAAATCGTCTCCGATATTAACGATCACAGTCAGGCAGCCAGGATTTAAAATTTGCGCCAGGCCGTCTGCCAGGCGAGCTCCCCCTACTCCTCCTGCTAATGCAACGATTTTGGGATTTCTATTCTGCATACAGATTCGGATAGTTCATCATGGATTCACCTCTACATATATTTTACGCGTTAATATAAATTTTGGCACGTTAAATTTGTCAGACATTTTAATCTACTTTTCTTCCGTCACGAAAATTTAATGTGGGTAAAGTATAATAGCTCCCGGGAGTGGTTGAGTCCCGGTGGGTTCCCTGGTCTTCAAAACCAGTGGCGGGTCGCGTTGCGGGCCGCGGTGGGTTCGACTCCCATCCTCTCCCGCCTGATCAAATTGGAGGTCTTTAATGTTCAATACAGAAACTGATCCTTACACTCCTTTTGTGCAAAGGATTATGCGCATCGATAATATAACATGGGGCAAGCCACCCAAAGAACCGATCGTAAAATACCGAGGTGAAATTTACCGGGAAGATACGGCTCATGCCTATGACGAATTGAATGGTTCTCTGCGCCCTTTCGGAGTGACTCCATTATTTCGTCTGGAAAATGGCCAACACAGCATCCATATCATAAACGGTGTTATCCAACCAAAGCCATCTGATATCCGCTGGAACATTATCATGTTTTTGCTCAGCGCTATCTCCGTGTTGCTGGCCGGTGTGATTTACTCTTACCAGGGACCAGTGCCTCAAAACGCGGGGTTGGTAGAGACTTTAGGAATCTTGCTCCAACATTTGGATGTTGGACTACCTTTTGCCGTTAGTTTCTTAGGTATTTTATTGGCGCATGAATTTGGTCATTACCTCGCTGCACGTCACCACAAAACCCAGGTTTCGTTACCTTATTTTATTCCTTTTCCTCTCAGTCCATTCGGTACCATGGGTGCTTTCATTCAGGCAAAGGAACCCCCGAGGAATAAAAGAACGATGTTGGATATCGGGATCGCAGGTCCACTTGCCGGAATGGTTGTCGCAATCCCAGTTTTAATATACGGTCTGTTGATCTCCAAAATGGGCACGCTGCCAGTTTCTCTTGATTCGAGTGGGCTCAGCCTGGAAGGGAATTCTTTACTTTATTTGTTCCTCAAATTCATCACAAAGGGCCAACTTCTTCCAGCTCCAATTTCATATGGAGATGTTAGCCCAATTTTTTATTGGGTGCGATACCTTCTCACAAGCACCCCTTTACCCTTTGGCGCACGAGATGTATTAATGAGCCCTGTCGCCTGGGCTGGTTGGGCAGGCTTATTAATCACCTCACTCAATTTAATTCCTGCTGGTCAGTTGGATGGCGGACATATTGTTTACGTATTGCTTGGCAAGCGAGCGATCAGGTTGTGGCCTTTTATTCTCGGCGCCTTAGTTCTCCTGGGGTTCGTCTGGGAAGGGTGGTGGTTGTGGGCTTTCTTAATCTTTTTTCTTGGGCGTACATATATGGAACCTCTCGACCAGATTACTCCTCTCGATGACAAACGCCGGATACTTGCAGTAGTGGGTATTATTCTTTTCATTCTCGTGTTTATGCCGGTTCCACTTACACAAGTAGCACCCCTCAATGGTTTCTAATCAACCCACTTCTTATACAGTTTGCTTACATCACAACGACCCTGATGGGCGCGCCAGTGCGATGATCGTTCGCCGCGCCTTGGGTTCGTTTATTAAACTTTATGAAATCAATTATGGAGATTCGATTCCTTGGGATTTATTGTTAGGGGCTTCTCGAGTGGTAATGGTAGATTTTTCACTCCCATCAAACGAAATGTTTCGTCTGTCCCAGGGCCGAGAATTGATTTGGATTGATCACCATATTACTGCGATTCAGGATTGTGCTTCGATTAGCGCTACCTGGCCAGGCAAACGAAGCTTGTCTGAGGCCGCCTGCGTCCTGACCTGGCAATATTTTTTTCCAGGTTTTCCGATTCCACGGGCAGTTGTCTTGATTGGCGATAAAGATATCTGGAGGATGGCTGAACCTGAAACACGCTCTTTTTCCGAAGGATTGATGCAAGAAAACACTCGCACAGACAATTTATTGTTGTGGGAAGCATTATTGGATGATAATCGCGAGAAACTGAATACTTTGGTTTCGAAGGGGCAGGTGCTCTTAACCGCTCGGATTAACGGTTTGCATCGTGCCGCTCGCCGTTATGGTTATTCCGTGACTTTCGAAGGCTTGCATACATTGGCTCTCAATCGTCCTGGCGAAGGGGAGCTAATCGAAATTGCTATGCAGCTTGGTTATGAACTGGCTTATTGTTATGCCGAAAGCTTCCAGAATGGTCATTTATTGACATCAGTGATGATCGGCTCTCGAGTTGTCGATGTCTCACTAATCGCCAAAAAGTTCGGCGGCGGTGGGCATCCTGGCGCAGCAGGCTTTCAATTTATTCGTACCGACGGGCCATTTCCACCTGGAGCAGATGTCAAATTTGGATCGTAAGGCTTTCCTACGAAGCTTAATACTTAGCGATTGCGAATGTGATCCACACCCTGGGTGAAAAGGGTAATTATGTGTGGATCCACCACACTATAAAATATTTCTTTGCCATCCCGCCTGGAAATGACCAGCCGCATCTGCCTTAAACTGCGCAAATGATGCGAAACTGCCGATTCGCTCACTCCAACTACGTTAGAAATCAAACTGACATTCTTTTCCCCTTGGATTAAAGCATAAAGAATTCTCACTCGACTGGTATCGCTGAAAGCTCGAAATAATTCGGCCACATGGGCTGCCGTGTGCTCATCTAAATCTTCGAAAACCATAATTTCTCCAAACAATTGAACATTTATTCAAGTATTCATTATACTCGAAATAACTCTAATCAGGATTTAAGAGCCTTTTTCTTATGAACGTAATAATTAAAACGAATTCATTTCACTTTGAGATATAATCTATCCCGCTCGAGCCTTACCTTTTTTTGGAGAAATTCAATGAGTGACGAATCCACTTCTTTCGCAAACAATTTGCTTTCACAAATGACGCTAGATGAAAAAATCGGCCAGCTTCACCAATATTTTTCCTGGGGAAATTTTGATCCTGAAGTGGTTCGCAAAGGTAAAGCCGGATCAGTTATCAATGCTTCGGGAGCCCTCAGTGGACAAGGATTTTCTGGATCTGGAAGTGCCCAGATAAGCAATCATATTCAACAATTAGCGATGGAATCTCGGCTCAAGATTCCTCAGATTTTAGGACGGGATGTGATTCATGGCTACAGGACAATTTTTCCAATTCCTCTCGCCCAATCAGCAGCGTTTGATATCTCCTTAGCCGAACAGGCTGCTTCAATTGCCGCAAAGGAAGCCAGCGCCGATGGAGTTAAATGGACATTTGCCCCTATGCTTGACATCGCCCGTGATCCACGCTGGGGTAGAGTTGCCGAAGGCAATGGAGAAGATCCTTATCTTGGATCTCAATTGGCGGCAGCTGTAATAAAAGGATTCCAGGGAACCGATTACTCTGCCGCAGACAGAATTGTGGCCTGCGCCAAGCATTATGTTGGTTATGGTTCTGCTGAAGGCGGCAGGGATTATGACAACGGTGAAATTTCAGAGCTTACACTAAGAGACATTTACTTACCTCCTTTTCATTCTGCTGTAAAAGCAGGTGTTGGAACATTGATGTCAGCTTTCCTTGATTTAAATGGAGTTCCTGCCACAGCTAATCGGAAACTGCTGACCGACGTTTTGCGCGGGGAATGGGGTTTCGATGGCTTTGTTGTATCAGATTGGGATTCCGTAGTCGAATTAATTAATCATGGCGTAGCCGAAAATGAATCAGAGGCTGCAGAGTTGGCATTTCATGCCGGCGTGGATATGGAAATGGTCAGCAGAACTTATCCAAATACCCTGGCATTCAACCTTCAGAATGGAAAAATATCATTGGAAGAAATCGATGAAGGAGTCCGCAGGATTTTACGCATCAAACATCGCGCTGGGTTATTTGCAAATCCATTTACCGACCTCGCAAGATCGTCGCGCGATATTTTAACTCCGAATTCACGTGCCCTTGCTCGTAAGTTTGCTCAAGATACCATTGTCCTGCTGAAAAACAAGGATAATATTTTACCCTTGAAGAACCATTGTAAGGTTCTGGTCGGGGGGTATTTCATTCATGCAACTGCTGAGCTTTTCGGAACATGGACTCCTGATGGAAATCCGGCTGATGTGCAACCTTTTTCAACTGCATTTTCAGAAAATGCTCCCAGAGATTTTGAATTGCATTTTGCAGATAATACCGATCTGGCTTTAGCGATTGCGCAAGAATCGGACCTCGTAATTTTGACTTTGGGTGAAAATCCTCGCCGCTCAGGTGAGAACTCAAATGTCTCAGATTTAAGCCTGCCTCCAGGCCAGGCTGAATTTGTTGACCAGATGATAGCCCTTGGAAAACCAGTCATAATGGTAATCTTTGCAGGCCGGCCGCTGGCAATCGGTCGGCAAGTTTCTCAAGCTGACGCTGTTTTATACGCCTGGCATCCAGGAATCGAAGGGGCTGCAGCCATTGCAGATATTATCTTTGGCAGAGTATCCCCTTCTGCACGCCTTCCAATCACTTTTCCTCGCGCCACTGGTCAGGTACCGATCTATTACAATCACAAGAATTCAGGTCGTCCAGTTTCTCCGGATGGCCCTTTTAGGACTCGATATGTTGATCTACCTGCATCGCCACTATTTCCATTTGGGTTTGGTTTGACCTACACCAATTTTGACTATGCGAAAATTGCCTTGAGCTCTGAATCTTTACGAAATCAATTGCGAGTGAGTGCAGACATTACAAATACAGGGCAAACAGCAGGTGTTGAAGTTGTTCAGTTATATGTTCGCGATTTGGTTGGCTCCGTAACCCGGCCAATTCGAGAGTTAAAGAATTATCAAAAAATCTTCCTAAAGCCAGGAGAATCTCGCCGGGTCTCGTTTATAATCACCGAAGAAGATTTGGCATTTACCCACCTCGATGGATCCTTCTCCGTAGAGCCTGGTAAATTCGAGGTGTGGATTGCACCGGATAGTTCAAGCGGGATCAACGCAACATTCAGAATATAACCTACGAACATTTTCACAAAATAACAGGGTCTGGTTTTAACCAGCCCCTGTTTTGTTTACCTTGATTATTGAAATTTTTCACAAAATTTCTGTTGTCACCTCGCGACAACAGCGCACAAAATCCAAAACAGTGGGCACAGAACGCATCAAAACGGCCATATTTCCAGAAAGACTTAATTTTCGCGTCATCAACGCCTGCATCGGATCCAACTCGCCCTTGACCACCTTCGCAAAATTATCATACGGGGCCTTGAGAATGAAGGCGGGTTTGCGAGCTTCAGGGTTAACTTCTAGAAAAGCATCCCGGCATTTACCATGCCATAAATCCAAATAAGCAACCATTGGATCTTTTAAAGGCCCATTCGGCTCGATGATGAAGCGCATATCCCCTTCCCATTTTGCCGCTATCTGTGCATACCGCTCATCAGAATTCAATTTTTCTTTAAGTGCCTGGAACCAATTGTCTGAAGGAAATAATGCCATGAAGTTAATCTCCTAATGTCTTAAAACTTTACTAAGGAATTGACGTGTCCGTTCTTGCGTCGGATTCGAAAAAAGAATTTCTGGGGCAGCTTCTTCGACAATTTGACCTGCGTCCATGAGAATAGCACGATGTGCCGCCGCTCGTGCAAATCCCATTTCGTGAGAAACCACCACCATTGTCATTCCTTCCTTGGCTAAGCCTAGCATCACATCCAGTACTTCTTTGATCATTTCCGGGTCTAACGCACTGGTTGGCTCATCGAAAAGCATTATTTTAGGATTCATTGCCAGGGCGCGTGCGATCGCTACTCTTTGCTGTTGTCCACCAGAGAGCTGGCTTGGAAATGCATCTGCCTTTTCCGGAATCCCCACTTTTTCAAGCAATTTTCGGGCAATTTCCTCAGCTTCAGCTTTATCGCGCTGTCGAATGATCTTCTGAGCTAAGGTTATATTGCTCAACACCGACATATGTGGAAAAAGATTGAATGATTGAAATACCATACCTACTTCACGCCGCACAAGATTAATGTTAGCGGCTGTGTCTAAGCGAGTGCCATCCACGACGATAGCGCCTTCATCATATTCCTCTAAACGGTTAATACAGCGCAAAAGAGTAGATTTTCCCGACCCAGAAGGACCGACAATTACGATAACCTCTCCATGTTTGATCTCTAACGAGACGCCCCTTAAAGCGTGGATTCCTCCTCGGAATCGTTTGTGCACATTTTGGATTTGGATGATCGGTTCAGAATCCATATTCATTACCTCTCAATCCGGAATCTTTTTTCAATATATTGCACAATGCGCGCTGAGAACAAAGTCATAATCAGATACAACAAAGCAATCATCATCCAGGTTTCAATTGGATTAAAATGCGCAGACATAAATTCTCGACCCCGTCTGGTTAGGTCTGTGACAGCTACCACGCTGATCAGGGATGAATCTTTTAGAAGTGCAATGAACTCATTCCCCACCGGAGGAAGGATCACCCTGATTGCCTGCGGCAATATTACATACCGCATCGCCTGAAAATAATTCATTCCGAGGCTTCGGGCTGCTTCCATTTGGCCTCGGGATATGCTCTGTATTCCTGCGCGGTAAATTTCAGACATGTATGCGCCATAACAGAACACAAAACCGATGATCGCCATTGCAATTGGATTAGCCTGGTAGCTGATCAAAGCTTCAATATTGAAGGTGCGGCCAATCGATTGAACGATCACTGGAAAAGCAAAATACCACCACAATAATTGAACGAGTAATGGTATGCCGCGGATTAATTCAACATATAGTGTGGATATTCCAAAAATTATCTTATTACTCGAAAGCCTACCCAAACCGCCGATTAAACCTACCACTAATGTGAGTAGAAATGTGACCAACGAAACAAGGATAGTGACTAAAATACCATCACTGACGAAAACGATGATATTCCAATATGGATTGGGACTGATGACGGCCAGGGCGACCGTGACAATTACCGTCAAGGCAACCAGACCCCACCAGGCATCGATCCGGGCTTCTGGTTCTGCTCCAGGGATTTTCTCTAATAACTTTCCAGCCGCGCTGCTCGAAGGCCGCTCAGCATCATTCATTCCGCCTCCAGAAAACAAAAAAGGCTGTGGGATTGAACAATCCCACAGCCCGGGTAGATGTTATTTACCGCCAGAAATCCATTTCGAGGTTAAAGTATCGATCGTGCCTTCAGCCTTCACTTTGGCTAAACCGTCGTTCAATTTTGACAATAGGTCCGAATTTGTTTTGCAGACGGCAATACCATAATATTCATCGGTAAATACTTGCCCGGCAGTTTTCAATTTATCAGGGTTCTTCCCAACGTAGCCAAGAGCTAAAGGATTATCAGCGACGACAGCATCCACCTGGCCATTCATCAAGTCTTGGAATGCCAGGGCTATATCATCATATGTTTTTACATTTGCATTGCTAATCTTCTTGGATTCGATATCACCAGTGGTTCCTAATTGGACGCCTACAGTCTTTCCAGATAAGTTGTCCTTGCTGGTAATGTCGGTATTATCTTTGCGTACGGTTACAATTTGGCCTGCGGCAAAGTATGGATTGGAAAAATTGAACTGTTGTTTGCGTTCTTCTGTAATAGTCATGGCTGAAATAGCAGCGTCATATTGACACTGCGCCATACCCGCCAATAGTGGATCCCATTGAACATTCTTCAATTCGATATCCAGGTTTTCTTTGGCAGCGATTGCCTTTATGAGATCAGCATCGAAGCCGACAATTTCTTTCGTCTTTTCATCAATTGATTCGAATGGTGGCCAGGTTGCATCCATGACTACGACAACTTTTTTCGCTGGGGCGCCACTGCACGCTGATACAAACAAGGCTCCAATTAACATGACGAAAATTAACTGACCTAACAGACGTTTCATTACCTAGCTTCTCCTTCAATTTATTGAATTTTGATCACATCGGGAAATACGATGAGCGATTTGTTGTATCCAGTTGCTTTCAAACAGCCTATTCACATGAATAGATATAGTATACGCATTTTTTGTAAAAACACAAGAAATTCACATGCTCCCCCCAAAGAAACAAAAATCCCCTGCCACGTTAAACGACAGAGGATTTTACATGCGCTGGGAGGGACTTGAACCCTCATGCCTTGCGGCACACGCCCCTCAAACGTGCCTGTCTGCCAATTCCAGCACCAGCGCTGGAGCGTATGTATTATAATCATGTACTAGTCTTTGTCAAGCATATCATGTTTTGCCTTGCGGGATATATTTTGAAACCATATTAAGGAGAAATTATGCGCATTGTCCTCGATGCGATGGGAAGCGATAAATACCCTGATCCAGAGATAGAAGCAGCAATAAAATCAAAAGAAACATTTGGTGAAGAGATCGTCCTGGTTGGCAACCTTGATATCTTGAAACCCAGATTCGAAGCTCTCGGGCAATCGTTCAACTCCCTCCAAATAATCCATGCTCCAGAAGTGCTGGAAATGGGAGATAAAGCAGCTACCACTGCCCGACGCAAAGCCCAGAATTCTATGGCTATTGGAATGGAATTGGTTAAGAAAGGCGAGGCCGACGCGTTTGTCACTGCAGGCAATACAGGTGGGGCTATGGCAAACGCTCTATTTACCCTTGGCCGTATTCGTGGTGTAAAACGACCTGCATTGGCTGGCATTTTCCCTGTGAAAAATGGACACTGTATCGTTACAGATATTGGCGCCAATGCGGAATGTAAACCAGATTACTTGTTGCAGTTCGCTGTCATGGGCTCTCTGTACGCCCAAAAAGTATTGGGCATTGCAAGGCCTCGAGTAGGGTTAATCTCAAACGGAGAAGAACCTGGAAAAGGCAACGATTTGGTGAAATCTACTTATCCATTGCTAGAAAAATCTGGCTTAAATTTCATCGGCAACATTGAAGGAAAAGAATTGTTTGGCGGCCAGGCAGATGTGGCTGTCACAGACGGTTTCACTGGTAATGTTTTGCTTAAGTCTAGCGAAGCTGTTGCGAAGTTATTAACGGATATCCTTAAGCAAGAACTAAAATCAAATTTTTTTACAACAATTGGTGCAGCGCTCGCCATGCCTGCTTTCAACAAACTTAAAGTTATGCTCGATCCTTCAGAGACCGGCGCTGCTCCCTTATTAGGAATTGATGGCCTTGTATTCGTAGGCCATGGCAGGTCAGACGCAAAAGCCTTACTCAGTGCGATTCGTGTGGCCAGGCAGGCTGTCCAAAGCAATTTGCTTAATGCTATGCGTGCTTCAATTCAGGACCATATTGCTCAAATGGCTATTTTGTCAGACGTTTCCAACTAGAAAGGGACCTCAATGATTGTTCAGAAGCGTGTTGTTATCACTGGAATGGGTTTAATCTCCGTTCTCGGATCTACCCTCAGTGCTTTTTGGGAGAACCTTATCTCAGGTAAATCAGGTATTCGACGAATAACACAGTTTGACGCCAGTCAAATGCCCTGTCAAATCGCGGGTGAAATTCCAGAATTTAAACCTGAGGATTTTATGGATCGTAGAGATGCGCGCCGTGTTTCACGCGCTGCCCAAATTGCCCTGGCTGCCGCTCGAAATGCCATGAATGATGCGGGTCTTCCGCTTATAATGCCTGATCCTGAAAGGGCTGGGGTTGTTTTTGGTACAGCAATTGGGGGTTTGGAAAAACTAGATGAAGCCTTACTGTCACTGCGTGCCAAAGGAGTAGATCGTTTAAATCCATTCTCGGTGCCTTCTGGCATCCCTAATTTGCCAGCATTTTTAATCGCACGTGAAATACAGTGTTTAGGTCCATCTAGCACGATTACGACCGCCTGCGCCACTGGAACCCAGGCTGTTGGAGAAGCTGCAGAATATATTCGGCGAGGCGCGGCTGAGATAGTTTTGGCTGGTGGCGTTGAAGCGCTTATTCGAGATTTCGCTATCGGCGGTTTCTGTGCAATGCGAGCCTTGCCAGTTAGTTACAATGACAATCCGGAAAGAGCTTCTCGACCATTTGATTCTAAAAGAGAAGGCTTTATCTTCAGTGAAGGGGCTGCATGTCTGGTTTTAGAGAGCCTTGAACATGCAGTTGCTCGTGGCGCAAGAATTTATGCCGAAGTCGCTGGCCATGCATCTTCTTGCGATGGATATGATATGGCTGCACCTGAACCCGAGGGCCGTGGGGCTATTCGTTGTATGCGGTGGGCTCTACAAAACGCAGGTTTCGAACCGAAGGATGTGGATTATATCAACGCTCACGGCACTTCTACACCACTCAATGATTCTACAGAAACAAAGGCAATAAAAACCTTATTTGGAGACCACGCTCTCAAAGTAGCAATCAATTCCACCAAGTCGATGACAGGTCATGCAATGGGTGCATCCGGAGCGATCGAAGCAATTGTTTGTGCGTTGTCGATTCACAAACAACGGATCCATCCGACGATCAATTACGAAAATCCTGATCCGGAATGTGATCTTGATTACACGCCAAACAATCCACGTTCAGTAGATATCAACGTTACATTATCCAATTCTTTTGGATTAGGTGGACAAAACGCCTGCCTTGTTCTCAAGAAATTTCAAAACTAAACAGGAACAATCATGAAGATATATCGAGACGATAAAAAAATAAACCGCAACGCGAAAATTGGACAGTTTACTACTTTTGGTGGATTGATCGTGTTGGCCGGTGGTATGTGGATAACCTTCTCAAAACCTGATTGGATCACTGCCGCCTGGGCGTGCTTATTATTAGGGTCTTATGCTAATTGGGAAAAGCCAGTGATTTGATCTGCAGGAAATCTGGCTTACCCAACAAGCGGTTGATGTAAATACACAAGGTATGTGCGGTCAATTTGGAATACAGCCTGGTACACAGGCCCCAAAAAGTATGAGCGTGATTGATCTCAATTTGGAATATCTCCGAAAGCTGGTGGTTGACGGTTTCGA
>JAKOUW010000066.1 GCA_029782365.1 Chloroflexota bacterium | reverse complement strand
GATGCTTTCATCAGGGGTGAGCAAGAGTACCATCTCGGCAGTGAAGCCACGGCCGCTCTCAGGGCGCGGCAGCACCAGCCCGCGTTGAAGCACCTGTTCGTTGGTCCATACAGGGAGCGGTAGCTCAAGTAGCGGTTCGGTCTCTACTCCTTCTCGGTCGAGGTACTCACGGAATTGGGCCATGTAATTGGCGCGCACAGCAAAGATGTTGAGTGTCTCCAGCAGTTTTATATGCGGTGGATGATTGCCCGGAAGGGCAGCACTGCGTTTTAGAGAATGGTTTTTCCCGCGCAAGCGTACGCCGCGCCCGAAGAGTTGGATGATTTGTGAACCTTCCCGTCGCCCAATGTTCAGAAGTCCCATGTTGGAGACGCGCCAGGAATTCCAGCCTTCCATAAATTTCCTGGCACCAATAAGAATATTTAGCGGCGTATCGTGGTGGTTGATATCCGCAAAGAGCGAGGAATCGATAGCGTCTTCCTCCAGCGTGATACCGGTGTCATCGGTTTCCACCAGTTTTTTGAAATCGTTGGTGTCGCCAATGTAGATGAGACCAAAATATTTCTTTGCACCGGATGCCCTTAACCCCAGCTCGCCAGCGGCACTTTTAATGTCGCACAGGTGCAGACCGCCACTGGCCGGAGCGTGAAAGACCCGCCACAGGATGTCGTCGTACAAGGCTTCGGCGGTGAGGCCAGTTTCACGCACGTACGGGAAGCGCCCGGCGAACAGGTCTATCCCATCTGGCGTACTCAGACCGCTTTGCCCCGCCAGCAGTTTTTCGATGCCTTTGACCGTCCAGTCGCGGTTTGCAAGTGCACGATGGAGAAAACGCGCCACAGTTAGCACGTCGCTGCGCTTCTGTTTGTTCTTGCTATAGATGACCGTGCTGCAGACAAACACCCAGAGCGCCTTTTCCAAATTGTATGAGCGCAGGACATCGGCTTGTTCGTCGAACAGGCGCAGCTGCTCATAGAAGGAGAGCAGGTTGCCCAGAAGGAGCAGATCGGTTTTGGCCTCGTCGGTCTCATCCTGCAGGTTGAGGATACGAAAGTCCTTGCCGTAGCCATCCTCATAAAAGTAGCGGTAGGAGTAGTCAAAGACGATGGCCTTGCCGTATTCAGCGGTGAGCGGATCGTTGCGCGCCGCCGAGAGAGCCTGCCCAAAGGTAGCACTGTATTCAAAGGTGAAACCTGTTTTGCCAAGCGCATCGCGGTACTTGCGCCAGGCTTCGCCGCCAGAACCTTTGTGCCCTTCGTCCACAAAGATCAGATTGCGACCCTCGAAAGCCTCTACCGGCACGCTAACCCCACCCCCGCGCTTTTCTTCTACCAGTTTAGTGATTTCGATGACCTGCACGGTGTGTTTACTGCCGCTCCACAGGCCGCTGTGATTGAGGTCGAAGCGCTGGGCCGGGATGCCCGAAGCTTCCATTTCGGCCAGGTGCTGCTCACTCAGGCCCTCGTTGGGCGTTACCAGCAGGATGTTATCAAGCAGCTCCTTGTTGTAGTGCAGGAATTGATAGTAGTTAAGATGCAGAATCAGCGTCTTGCCGCTACCCGTAGCCATCCAGTAAGCCAGCTTGGTCAGGTCG
>JAKOUW010000060.1 GCA_029782365.1 Chloroflexota bacterium | reverse complement strand
GATTTCTTGATTTTTCCACACAAACGGGATCCGGCATCCCTTTTCCGTTTCAGGCTGTTCCGTCTGCTGTCCCACAGCTTTTCCGCTTGTTCCGATTCTTCATTGCCATTCCTCCGCTGCTGTTCAGGCCATATGCTGTCCCATAGGGCTACGCAAAAAAAACTTCGAATCCGGGCAGGTAGCTTTGATCCGGCGCCGCCCGCATCCTGGCGCCCTCCCCCTGGCAGCATTTGAGCATGTCCATCATGTCGATCGTGCTCCACAGCACGGCTCTTATGGCGGTGAAGAGGCGGTTGAACGTCCCCCTCCACCCGCTCAAATGGGAAATGCAGCGGAGCAGCAGGTAGACCAGCATGGCCGTCCAGACCTGCCAGCGGATGGCGTTTTCGGAATAGCCCATGAAATCAGCCAGTTGCAGGGTCTGCTTGTTCTCCTTGAAGAAAACCTCGATGCCCCACCTGGCCTTGTACAGTTCGCAGATTGACGACGCGGCCCACGTGAAGTTGTTGGTGATGAAGGTCATCCTCTTCTTTTTACCCTTGACCTCCACCCAGGCCTCCACCAGCCTCAGGGTCAGCCCGCCATAGTTTTCATTAGTCTTCGCACCCGTCAGCCTGATTTCCACGTCACGGATGATGTCGCCTTTCGGCTCCGAGAGGTCGCGGACCACTTCGTACTGCATGTTCTCCTTGCCCCGGCTGACCCAGAACACCCCGCGCATGGTCAGGGCATGCAGGTGGACAAAATCCACATAGGCCTTGTCAAACACGACAATCTCGCCGGCCGCAACGTCGATGCAGACGGCGGCGGCTTCATGCGCGTCATTGTTCCTCGCCGACTTGACAAGGATGAAGCGCGGCAGGAAGGTGCCCAGGTCAAGGCGCAGATGCATTTTCGCGGCGGCTTTCTGACGACGGTGCTTCGCCCAGTCCATGCAATTGGCAACCAATTGGATGGTTGAGGAGTCAACGGCATTTATGGTCCTCTTGAAACGCCTGGGAATGCCGACGTAGCCTTTCCCGCCAGGACGGCTGCGGTATCCAAATCGTGGATGCTTCTTCTCAAGCTGCGCCTTGACTTCCCAGAAGAGTTCCTCCGCCATGTCGGCGTTGCGGACTTTGTTAGCATGGGAAAGGCCGTTGCGGCTCGGAGGGGTGCTTGCGCGCAGGGTGGTCAAAACGCCGCGGTGGTTCCGGAGGGCGTCGCAGATGTCATTCAGGCTGATCGAATGGGCCAGCTGGGAATACATGAGCGAAACCACATGGCTGGTGGGGCTGAATGTCCGGGACTTTTTGTCAACTCCATGCTTTTTTGCAAGCTTTGGAATCAAATTTCGCGGAATGAACTGGAAAAACTGCTTGAGAACGGTTATGGTACTTCGTAGCGGATTCATGCTGCCTCCTTTGTTTTTTGGCTTTTTAACAACTACAATCACAATTACAATAAGGTAGCATGAGTTCGCATTTTTACTTTTTTACCATCGAAAATTTTCATCCTATGGGATGGCTGTG
>JAKOUW010000054.1 GCA_029782365.1 Chloroflexota bacterium | reverse complement strand
TCGGCCACCCTTCTGCTACAAATCCTTTTAATCTGCTGTAATCTGTAACAGTCTGCTGAGATTTGCATCGGTTCGAGAGAATCCTTCTTTCTATTGGCGATACTGGAGCGCCTCGATAGGTGACGGTGAACCTGCCCTGCTTCCGACGAATGCAAGTAAATTCTCCCAAGCGATTTCGCTGAGGTCGTTGGGGGTGCGGCTGATGTAACCTGCTTCTTTCATGAAGTCTGCGAAACCTAAGAGTCCGTACGGGGCGGTTGTATAATCCATACCCGGCCAGGTCATATGCTCATACGTTTTCTCAGGTGTAAGTCCGAATTCAGGAGCCAGGAGTTCTGCAGCTTCCTTTTTATGTGTGTTGATCCAGGCCATGGCTTCACTGATTGCGTTGACGAAGCAAGCATAGGCTACAGGGTTTTCATCGTGGAACTTCTCAGTTGCCACTCCTACATTAAAGCTGAAAGGCTGACCGAAGGCTTCAATATCGTCAGTTACCAAATGAAAGTCAGGTTGGCTGAGCTCCTCGAATAAGTATGGCGGAGTAGTGAAATGCGCTGTGATTCCTCGTTTTGAGATTAGAGCTGCCGCACCGTCCGGGTGCGCCATGGCAACAAGGTTTTCATCGAGAGCTGTCGGAGAGCCAAGTTCTTTTTCCGCAGCCATTGCAAGGAGTATGTGTTGAACGCTCCCCGGCGACGGCAATGCGATCTTGTCTTGAGGTTTGAAATCTTTGAGACTCTTGATCGACGGATCGTAAGTTACGAGTCCTACCGGAATCACCACAAAGCCTATGGCAGCTTTCCAAGGACAACCTTTATCCCAGCCGATGAGGAATGGCGGTATACCCATGAACCCTACATCAACCTCGCCGGATATCAGCCCTTCGCGTACTGCAGCCCCTGATCCGTACTCTTTCCAGACAGGCTTAAGGCCGTACTTCTCGAAAATCTTGTGTTTCTGGGCAATCATAAGCGGGGC
Organism: Chloroflexota bacterium; assembly: GCA_029782365.1. Lineage (GTDB taxonomy): Bacteria > Chloroflexota > Anaerolineae > Anaerolineales > UBA4823 > CAWBUW01. The sequence continues at coordinate 3,638 of JAKOUW010000054.1, read as the reverse complement.
GTACACAAGGCCGAACTGTCCTGCGATGCGGATCTCATTGGCGGGTGCGGCGTGGATCGGGCCTAAACAGGGGACGCTGAGGCTCCCGGCAAGCAATAAGACACACATCAAAACTGCGACAAACCTTCTCATAGACGAACTCCTCCTGATGAAAGTTGTGGCAATACTGTTTGAGACATGGCAGTCTGCCTATGAAATGGAAACTACACTATCATTAAGTATGAGAGTGAACATGTTCTTGTGCAGGATCATTTCTGGAAAGATCGCGGTATCGGAATGCGTCTCGAGAAATAACTGAAAGAGGTGGCATTAGTGACGAGGATGACCGTAGGGAAACGGGGTCAGCGGCCCCCGAAGATTTTGATGAGAAGAGCGGTAATCCCAGCTGCAGCCAGCGGTCCTACCGGGATTCCTCGGAGGACAATCACTCCGATAATCGTCCCCAGGATAATACCGGTGACGATGTGAGGATGTCCTGTAAGAAGGGAGATGCCTTGTGCACTTATGTAGGCTGCAGCTGCACCTCCTATGATCGCTAGGATACCGGGTAATGTGAAGAATGCATCGAGGATTTCTTCAGAAGATATCTTTCCGCGGGCGAGAGGTGCCAGGACTGCGATAGTGAGGAAGACAAGCCCTAATTGGAGCGCCCGCTCTTCCAGGAATACAATGGCACTTATGAAACCGGCTGACTCCATAAAGAGCAATACTGCAGATGCTCCTGTTATAAGCGAATTGCCGGACGCAAGGCCAAGGACTAAGACGATCAAAAGAGGCAGGTTGCCGCTCACCTCGTACCGACTCCTCTCACGGATCATGAAGCATACAAGGGTTACCGGTTTTGTCTCTACATGACATACTTATTTATCTGATATGAGAAACAGACTGCCTGTTTACTTTGTGTAAACAGGCGAGGGGACAGCAGCGGGCACATCAAACCTAGAGTCAGCGCCGCATGAAGGAGCCGGGTTGCGCCCCACGCTTTGCCGCTTAATCCTGAGAAGTCCACGATGAAATGCACTAAATCCACTATGAAATGCACCATGAGATCCAATGTACTCTTAACCTAAGTTGGCGTTTTACAGGGCACCCTGTAGGAAAGACTAGGCTATAGAAGTGGTTCGCGCTGGAACAAGAGGTGTAAGGATAGAGTGAAGTCCGAAAACGTCTTGCCCTTTGCTGTGCTGTGTAGTGTTCCTTTTGTTATGGTCCTCGGTAATTCAATGCTTATCCCGGTGCTTCCGAAAATCAAAGCCGCCCTTCATCTGAGCCAGATTCAGACAGGCCTTATCATAACCGCATTTTCCGTCCCTGCAGGCCTGGTTATTCTGTTTGTAGGTATTCTTTCTGACAGAATCGGGAGGAAGGAGGTGATCTCACCGGCTCTTCTGATATATGGGTTGGGAGGGGCAGGAGCGGCTCTTGCAGGAGCATTCCTTGAAAATCCATACCCGGTTATTATAGCTGCCAGAGTAGTTCAAGGCATAGGGGCTGCAGGAACAGCTCCTATTGCGATTGTATTGACAGGAGACATATTTCAGTCAGAGGAGCGAAGCAAAGCCCAGGGCTTGCTGGAATCATCCAATGGGTTGGGGAAGGTCTTGAGTCCGGTGCTGGGAGCAGGAAGCGGACTTCTTAGTTGGTGGGCGCCTTTTGCACTTTACGCGGCTATCTCCATTCCGGCATCTATTGCTGTTTGGACTCTTATCCCTGAACCGAAAAAAAAGCAAGAGAAAACCCCTATGGGGCGTTACTTTCAAGATCTCGGCAACATCTTGAAAGCCAAGGGTTGGTCCTTGGGTTCCTGTTACATTGCAGGCGGAGTAGTGTTGATGATCCTTTTCGGGGTCTTGTTCTATTTCTCCGATCTCCTTGAATCCCGGTTTAACGTGGCAGGGCTGCTGAAAGGAATCATAATAGCTATCCCGATCCTGGTTATGTCGGTGACCTCATATTTAGTAGGGCTATTCATGCAGACGCACAGGAACTGGCTGAAAACCGCGACTTGGGTGGGCTTGCTGGTGATTGCAGCTGCACTTCTGGTATCCTCATTCATAACTAAACCGTTATGGCTCGGGGCAACTATGGCATTTGTCGGGCTGGGCAGCGGGTTTGTGCTGCCTTCTGTGGATACGATGGTAACCAGCGCCTCCAGTGGACAGGCCAGGGGAATGGTAACATCGGTCTTCGGCGCTGTGAGGTTTTTCGGGGTTGCACTGGGCCCTCCGGCTTTTGGCTGGTTGATGGAACATGGACGGTTTGTTGTTTTTGTTCCTCCTGCGGTCCTGGCAGGCGCAGCAGCAGTCTTCGTTATGTTTGTACTCAAGCTCGATCTGTTAAAACCGCCTTCGTCAGGGTCCTGAGCTAATGATCGCAACGCCGAGAACGCGCAGACAGCAGGTGCCCAGGATTCTGCAGTTGGTGATAACTAGACTTCCTGCGACTCTAATCAGTTTTTGCGAGCTAATACTTGTTCGGCGATGTTGTTCTTGAAGACACGAATAGGTAGAGAGCCGGCGCCATGGGAATCGTTGTGTGTGTTTGTTGAAGGACAATAATGCAGAAAAAGAAAAAAGAGATGCTTTCAGGAAAACACCTATAAACGGGACAAGAAGGCTCTTGATAAGCAGTGCTAAAAGAGAGTGCTAACAAGGACCTTTGAAAAAGGCCCTGAAAAAAACAGGAAGGATCTTGCCCTCTGGCATTATATATGCTATATATTTAAGTGCAGGTTAGAATCTGCGAAAGGGCCTTTCGGCCCGACAAAAGTAAACAAGATAGAATAAGCGGAGAGATACCCAAGCTGGCTGAAGGGGAAGGTTTGCTAAACCTTTAGGCGGTTTAACAAGCCGCGCGGGGGTTCGAATCCCCCTCTCTCCGCCATATTATTTGTCTTGCATATTGTTTGTCTTGTCCGATTATGCTTCGAGTCTGAACCGGCCTCTCTTTTCAAGTCTTGTCAGCATCTCTTGAGGATTCTTCACTTTTGCCAGGAAGATTATTGCTGCAATGATGTAGGGTTTGTAGCTTGCTTGTTTATACAGGGGAACTCTGTATCGATCGAACACAGACGCTTCCACTTCACCTTCTTCACAGCTGACACCGGAAATATCCGCAGGCAGACAGTGCAGGTAAAGCGCCTTACCTTCGTTTGTAATCTTCATCAATTCTTCTGTGCATTCCCAATCCTTATAATTGGCGTTTTGGGCCAAGAGCTCTTTTTCAAGTGCATCTATGCCATCAAAGTCATTCTGCTCATAGAGCTCGGTTCGCTTTTTCATCGCCAGGAACGGTGCCCAGCTCTTTGGATAGACAACATCGGCATTCCTAAATGCCTCCGCCATACTGTTGGTCTTTATGAATTTCCCGCCGGATTCTTCAGCATTCTTGATTGCAACTTCTTCGACTTCGCCCATGACCTCGTAGCCTTCGGGGTGAGCTAACACCACTTCCATGCCCATCCTGGTCATTAAACCTATGACACCTTGCGGAACGGAAAGAGGTTTACCGTAAGAAGGTGAATACGCCCAGGTCATTGCCAGTTTCTTGCCTTTCAGATTCTCAATGCCGCCAAAATAGTGAATGACATGCAAGAGGTCTGCCATGGTTTGGGTCGGGTGGTCGATATCACACTGCAG
>JAKOUW010000015.1 GCA_029782365.1 Chloroflexota bacterium | reverse complement strand
GAGTACCAGGAAAAATTGCGCAAAGAAGCCGGGCAGCTCCAGTTCGCCCGCTTATTGCGCAGTAATAACCCACCCGCTGAATCCCTACTTGTGGAGAAATGACATGATTGACCTTCATTACGGCTTTTCCCGCTTGCCCTTCACCAAAGATATCCCCGCCGACCTCCTGTTCGAAGCCGCTGGACAGAGTGAACTCTGCGCCCGCCTGGAGTTCCTGCTCAAACAGCGCGGTCTTGGCCTCGTCACCGGTGAAACCGGCTCTGGCAAATCCACCGCCATCCGCCGTTTCGTCTCTTCTCTCGATTCCGCTCGCCACTCCGTGGTCTATCTTGCCAACCCCATTCTCGGTTTGTCTGGCATATATCGCGATCTACTCGTTGCCCTCGGTCATGAGCCACCTTTTGGTAAACCGAAAGCTGTGGCACGCATTCGCTCCGCTTTCCTGGAGCAACGGAACAACAAACACCGCCTGCCCGTCGTCATCCTGGACGAAGCCCATCTCTTACCCCCAACCGTGTTTGAACCGCTCCGTTTGCTCTTTTCATCCGAAATGGACTCCCAATCCCTGGGTGTCTTGCTGTTAGTGGGCCAGCCTGAACTGCGACAAACCCTTCGTTTGGTGCCTTACGAGGCTTTTTACCAGCGCATTTCCACCCAATACCATCTCCCGCCTCTCGATCTTGCCCAAACCATTGCCTATGTTCGCCACCATATCCAACTCTCGGGCTACAAAGCTGGCCCTATTTTCACCGATGATGCCCTTTCCAGAATTTATGAGTCTACCAAAGGCATTCCCCGCCTGATTAACCGCCTGTGCAACATGGCGCTCATCGTTGGTGCCTTGGAGAAAAAACAAATCCTTGAAGAGTCTGCCATCCGCAAGGCCCTTGCTGACCTCGAACAGGGATGATCCTGTTTGCATACGGGCTGCGCCTTGTTGGTACAGCCCGTCTTTTTTTCCTTCCTATGCTACAATTTATTCAGGACAAACGTCACCATTTATTCCGGACGCTAACCACATGAGCCTTCGCCCGACGCCCCTGGAGCAAATCCAGCGCCTGCAGGCCCGCCTGCAGCGCCGCCTCTACCTGCTGGCCCGGCAGGCGCACTGCCGCCTGCGCACCCGGCGCCGGCTGCGCATCCTCTTCTCCGACCTGCCCGGCTGGCAGCCTTTCATCGAGCAGGGTTTCCGCGGCTCACCGCACGCCGTTGCCTTTTCCGACCTGGCCCAGGCGCCTCTCGAAACCTTCGACCTGGTCGTCCCGCTGACTGTGCCGGACCTGCTCTACCTGGACGGAGTCCGCCCTCGCCTGAGCCGCAGCCCGCTGCCCATCCCCAGCGCAGATGCGGTGCGCCTGTGCGACGATAAACCGCGCCTCAACGCAGCGCTGGCCGCCTCCGGTTTTGCCGCCCACCTGCCCGGCGCGTCGCGCGTCGGCGAGTACCCCTACATCATCAAGAAACGCCAGGCGGCCGGCGGGCTGGACTGCCACCTGGTCGCCAGCCCGCAGGATGAAGCCGCCTGTGCCGCGCTGCTGGACGACCCGGCGTATTTCTGCCAGGCGTTCATCCCCGGGCGGCGGGAGTTTGCCGCCCACCTGCTGCTCGTCGATGGGCAGGTGCGCGCCTCCCTCAACGTGCAGTATGTCTTCACCCGGCAGGCGCCGATCAAAGGGCAGGACCTGGCTTACTACACCACCGTGGAGCCCTGCCCGCACATTCCTCTGTTCACCGCCATGCTCAACGCCATCGGCTTCTCGGGGCTGTGCTGCGTCAACTACAAAGTCGATGCACGGCAGATCCTTCTTTTGGAGATCAACCCGCGCTTCGGCGGCTCGCTGGGGCCTTTTTTCTTCACCTTTATCCCTGCCCTGCTGGCCTCCCGGGGCAGTTAATTCCCGCCGCACCTCTAGCCGAGTGCATCTGTGCGCCGGTTTTGCACGCTCAAACCCTCCAGGCGCAGTTCCACCCCCGCACTGAAAGGCAGGTAAACGCGGCGCGGGCGGGCTGCAGACCGCGCTCTGGGCTAACCTTTCTTGTTCGCCAGCCTGGGGTCCATGGCGTCGCGCAGGCCGTCGCCCAGCAGGTTGATGGTCAGGATGGTGAAGATGATGAAGGCGCTGGGGAAGACCCACATCCACCACACGCCGCGCAGGATGAAAGACTGCGCCTGGTCCATCATGTTGCCCCAGGTGGCGGTGGGCGGCTGAACACCCAGGCCCAGGAAGGAGACGTAGGCTTCGGTCAGCACGGCGCTGGCCAATCCCAGGGTGGCGGAGACGATCATGATGGCGATGGTGTTGGGCACCAGGTGGGTGAACAGGACGCGCCCATCCGAGGCGCCCAGCGCCTTGGCGGCTGAAATGTAGTCCATCTCACGCAGCGAGAGCATGTTGGCGCGCACGATGCGCGCCAGGTACATCCAGGAGGTCAGGCCGATCACCAGGATGACGATGCCCACGCTGCCGCTGAAGGAGCGGCCGAGAATGTTGAGGGTGGGGATGTCTTTTCCCAGGAATTTCGCTAAAACGATCAACAGGAAGAGCGATGGGATAGACAGCATGGCTTCGGTGAAACGCATGATGATCGCATCCAGCCAGCCGCCGTAATAGGCCGCCAGCCCGCCCATCAGGGTGCCGATGGAAATTTCGAGCAATACGGCCAGCACACCGATCACCAGCGAGATCTGACCGCCGTAGATGATGCGGTTGAAGACATCCCGTCCGGTGCTGTCGGTGCCGAACCAGTGCTGGGCGTTGGGCGGCTTCAGGCGCGCGTAGAGGTCGCCGTTATTGGCGCCGCTTTCGGGCACGTAAAACGACCCGCCGATGATGAACACCAGCAGGATCAAAAGGCCGATGCCGCCGCCCAGCGCCATGCGGTGGCGGCGGAAGCGGCGCCAGATCAATTGAGCCGGAGAGAGCGGCTTGAAGGAGGTTTCGCTTTTGAGCTCGATGATTTTGGAAGTTGTCTCGGTTGCCATGTCCTGTCTCCAGCCTCAATGCAGGCGAATGCGCGGGTCGATGAAGGTGTAAAGCACATCGACGATGATGGTGAACACCACCACCGCCGAGCTGACGATCAGCAGCACGCCGGTGACCACCGGGAAGTCGCCGCGCTGGGCGTATTCCCAGAACAGGCGGCCCATGCCCGGCCAGGCGAAGATTGACTCGGTGACCAGCGCGCCGCCCAGCAGGAAGGGGATGTCCAGGCCGACGATGGTGATGAAAGGCAGAGCGGCGTTGCGCAGGGCGTGCTTGTACAGCACGGTGCGGCTGCCCAGACCCTTGGCGCGGGCGGTGCGGATATAATCCAGACCCAACACCTCCAGGATGCTGGAGCGGATGTAGCGCGAGTAACCGGCGACCTGGATAATCACCAGGCAGGTGACCGGCAGCACCAGGTGCCAGGCCAGGGCAATGGGATCGGTGAATTTCCAGATGTCGCCGCCGGTCGGCAGGTAGGGCAGGCCCCAGGCTTTGAACTGCACGGCAAAGATCTGCATCAGTCCGAAAGCGATGAAGAAGATCGGCATAGAAAAGCCGATGAAGGAGAACGAAGTGATCAGGTTGTCCATGGCGGAATACTGCCGGACGGCGGAGATGATGCCGAGCAGCAGTGAGATGGCGATGATGAAGACTTCGGAGGTAAACATGAGCACCACGGTCATCGGCAGGCGCTGCGAGATGAGCGTCAGGACCGGCTGGTGCGAGAAGAACGAATCACCCAGGTTGCCCTGCAGCGCCAGGCCCAGCCATTTAACATACTGAATGGGCATCGGCTGGTCGAGGCCCAGCTTGGCGCGGATAGCCAGCCGTTCTTCCGCCGACACGTTGGACTTGGTGGCGTACATCTGCATGGGGTCTGACGACAGGCGCGTCAGGATAAAACAGATAAAGGTAATAAAGACTAAGATCACGAGCGCCTGCACGGCGCGGCGAGCGATGTACGTCCACATAATTCACCTCCGGTTCAAATCTTGAACCAGATTTCGGTTGAAAAAGGGGCTGTTCTAGCCCGGGTTTTAACGATATTTGGCGGGGCCAGGCGGCCCCGCCAAATATCAACTTGGTCTAAAACGGTTTATTTGACATCCCAATTGGCTGTATCCCACATCATACCGGCGATAACGCTGGTGGGTGTGAGAAGCAGGCGATCGGTGTAGCCCATGATGTTGGCGCGCACGTAAATCGGGACGAAGAGCACGTTGTCGTACTGGTACTTCTGGATTTCGTCGAAGATCGGTTTGCGCACAGCGGGGTCAGCGCTGGCATTGGCTTTGGCGAACAACTCATCCAGCTTGGGATCGCAGATGTGGTAGTTGTTGCTGCCGCCCTTATTCTGAGCGCTGGTGACGGTGGAGCACAGGAAACCGTCGGTGTAGGGGGCGGGGTAGAAACCGGTGGTGTACAGGGCGAAATCGTACTTGCCGGTGGCCATGTTGGCGCCTGCATCATACGTGCCGAAGAAGGTGCCGGCCGGGGTGTAGGTGGTGGTCATTTCGACGCCGATTTTCTTGAGCATGTCTTGGATAGCGGCGCCAATGTCCTTGCGGAGCTGCTTGGTGGTGGTCTCGAAGTTGAATTTCAAGCGGGTTTCCACACCGTTGCACTTGCCGGAGCGGATGCCGTCGGCGCCGGCTTTGTAACCAGCCTCATCCAACAAACTGTTGGCCTGGGTGGGATCGTAAGGGTAGGGGGTAAGGCTGGTGTTGGTCCAGTAGGAGTTGGGCCACAGGGAGGCGGGCACGGTGGTCTTGCCTTCGAGCAGGGTGTTGACGATGGTCTGGCGGTCGATGCCGAGCATGATCGCCTTGCGCACCTTCAGGTCTTGCAGGGGGCAGGGGCCGGGCTGGTCGCTGTTGCCGATTACGTTGCCCTTGGCATCCTTAACAGTGGAATTGGTGATGCCCAGGTTGAAGAGCATGTGCTCGAACTCAGGGCCGGCGTCCACGCGCAGGTGGATGTTCGGCTCGAGGGCGGCCAGGGTAGCGATATCGGATTCGGCGAAATCGGGGACGAAATCCACGTCGCCGGTCTTGAGGGCTGCCAGGGCGGTTTCGGGATCAGGCACGAACTTGATATTAATCTGATCAAGCTTGGGCTTGCCGGCATAGTAGTAAGGGTTGGGGACGAAGGTCATGTGATCGCCGGCGACCCATTCCTTGATCACCCAGGGGCCGGAAGCAACGGTCGGCTGGTGGATTTCGGGATCTTTTTCCAAAGCGGTCTTGCCCTTGAGGATATGCTCGGGCAGGAGCTGGCCCTGGTTGTTGGGGCCGGAGGTGAACAGGATTTGCCAGTCGGGATACAGGGTTTTGAACTTGATGACGGCGGTGGTCGCGTCAGGCGTGTCAATCGAGTCGATTTGATCGTAGCCAGAGCGAGTGTAGGGGGCGTTGCCCGGGTCGATCAGCGCTTTCCAGGTGAACACGACATCTGCCGAGGTGAGGGGCTGGCCATCCGACCACTTGAGGTCCGGTTTGAGGTGCCAGGTGATGGTCAGGCCGTCGGCAGAGACGCCGCCGTTGGCCGCGCTGGGGACTTCCGTCGCCAGCATGGGGAAGAGTTCATTCTTGTCGTTCCAGCCGGCCAGGCCGATAACAGTCATCTGGCTGACCCAGGCGGCGTAGGACATCGAGCTGAACAAGCCCTGGACCACATCGGGTTCCTGAGAATAGGCGATGGTCACGATTTTTGGCTTAGGCGCGGTGGTGGCGGTGGGGGCGGTGGTGGGGGCAGTCGTGGGGGCCGGCGCCTGAGTATCGGCGGGAGCGACCTGGGTGGCTACGACTTCCGTCGCAGTGGTGGAAGGGGCACAGGCAGTCAGCACCATGCTGAACACCAGCACGGCTGCCACCACATAATATAGTACTTTGCTTTTCATGCGTATCTCCTCCTTATAGAGATATAGGATTGAAGTGAATAGGATGAGAGGAAACTGAGAAGTTGTCCGAAGGAGCCTCCTTTCGTAAACTATATACATATACCCACAGTTCTACCAAAAGGTTGCAATTGGTGGGGCTAATGCTGGATTCTAGTCGCAATAGCCAGGATTGTCAAATTTTACAGCAATCTTTTCATCTTGAAAACGCAATATTTTGTCGGTTTCGGCAGTACATCACCTGTTTAACCGGTTTCGTGGTGATAAAAGGCGAAATTTGTCCGCTTTAAAATATGACACCTGACACTATACCTGTGACACAAGCGGGCCTATACTATACTTGGCGAAGAGAGTTTATGTAATCTCCAATCTAATCGGAGTCTTATTGATTGTTTCTTTAATAAGGAGAATTTTATGGCGGTGAAGAAATGGGAATCGATCAAAGTCAGGCGCTGTGAGCGGGTAGGGCGCGAAGTGTCTTTGGATGCAGAAGTGATTCTGCCGCCCGAGTGGCTGCCAGACCTGGAAGCGCGCGTGGTGAGCCACCGCTGTTCGTACGCCTCAGCCTGCAACCTGGATAACCGCGGCGCCTGCGTGTGGGCAGGCTCCAACCCGGCCTACGATCCGTTCAAGGAAAATTAATTGGGTTTTTCCCGGCTGAAATGACGGGCTTGGGGCCTGGCCATTTCAGCCGGGATTGTTCAGCGAATCACGCCCAGCTTGCGTCCCACCCTGGCGAAGGCCTCCAGGCCCTGGTCCAGGTCGGCGCGCTCGTGGGCGGCGGAAATCATGACGCGGATGCGCGCTTTGCCGCGCGGCACGGTGGGGAAGCCGAGCGCCATGGCAAAGACGCCATATTCGAACAACTCACGGCTGAACTGCTGCGCCAGCGGCGCCTCGCCAAGCATGACAGGGGTAATGGGGGTGGTGCTGACGCCGGTGTCGAAACCCAGGCGTTTCATCTCAGCTTTGAAGTAGCGGGCATTGTCCCACAGTTTATCCACCAGTGAGGTGGATTCTTCGAGCAGGTCGACCGCCGCCAGGCAGGCGGCTACATCGGGGACGGTCATAGCGGAGGAGAACAGGAAAGGCCGGCCGCGCTGGCGCAGCCATTCCACGATCACCGGGCTGCCAGCCACCACGCCGCCGACCACGCCAAAGGCTTTGGACAGGGTGCCGATCTCGATATCCACTTTGCCGTGCAGGCTGAAATGGTCCACGATGCCGCGCCCGCCGTGGCCCAGCACACCCTCGCCGTGGGCGTCATCCACCATCAAAATGGCCTCGTAGTTCTGGCTGACGGCATAGATTTGATCCAGCGGGGCCACATCGCCATCCATGCTGAACACGCCGTCGGTGATGACGATGGCGCGCGGGAATTGGGAGCGGTTCTCTTTCAGCACGCGCTCCAGGTCCTGCGGGTCGCAGTGGGCATAGCGGATGATCCTGGCGCCCGACAGGCGGCAGCCATCGATAATGCTGGCATGGTTGAGTTCATCCGAAAAGACAGCATCATCCTTGCCGACCACAGCGGGCACGGTCGCCAGGTTGGCAGTGAAGCCCGATTGGAAGGTGATCGCCGCTTCGACGCCTTTGAACTGCGCCAGGCGGCGCTCCAGCTCGACATGCAGCTCCATGGTGCCAGCGATGCTGCGCACGGCGGCCGGCCCGACCCCGTAGCGATCGATGGCCTGCTGGGCGGCGGCGGTCACCCGCGGATGGTTGGCCAGCCCCAGGTAGTTGTTGGAGCAGAAGTTCAAGGCTCGCCTGCCATCCACGATCAGCCAGGCGCCCTGCGGCGAGCCAAGCGTGCGGATGTTGTTGTACAGCCCGCCTTGTTTCAGGTTTTGCAGCTCATCTTGGATCCATTGCAGTTTGTTGGTCATGTACACCTCTTGTGAATTGGGTTGATTGAAGTCATTGTTTTTTCGAGCGCGGCCGCAGGCCAAACAGGCTGGTGAGCCAATCGGACGACTTTGGCAGGGGCGCCTGACTGCCCAGCTCATCAAACGACCAATCGCCTGCCGTGCGCTCTTTCCACCAGGCGGCCTGGCTGCCGGCGGCGGCCTGCAGATAAGCCGCCAGGCGGGGCTGGTCGGTGGTTTCGATCCAGGCGCGGATTTGACTGAGTTGGGAAGCGAGCATATCCAGGCTGCGCAGCATATTCTCCCGGTTTTGAACCCCGGCGGCAGCCAGCGCCTGGGCGCTTTCCATCGTGGCGGTGTTCTGCACACTCCAGGCGTACGGACGGCTCGCCAGCTTGCGGCCTTCCTGCCAGCCGGGCTGTTGGATGGTCTGGCTGGCCAGGGCGGCCGCCAGGAGCTGCGGCAGCAGGTGCAGCGCGCCCATCTGGCTGTCAATTTCCAGGGCGTCCATGAACAGGTATTCCGCGCCCAGCATGCCCGCCAGGTCGGTGGCGAGCTGGACAGCGCCGGCGGGGGCGCCGGGGTTGTTTGCAATGGCAAACAACCCTTTCTTGAACAGGTCGGCGCGCGCGCCGCCAATGCCGGCATCGGAGGACAGCAGGTAGCGCGGGCTGAGCGCCGGCACAAAGCCCACATAGTGGCTGTAGGAAGGCAGAAGCGCGGCCGCCCAGGCCAGCGCAGCGCGCTGCAGGGGGGCGGTGGCCAGCACCACCGAGTCCGCTCTCAAATCGGGGGCGATGAGTTTCAGGTTCTCTTCGACCTGGTCGAATGGCACGGCCAGGACGACGATATCGGCGGTTTCGACAGCGGAAGGCAGGTTGATGCGCACCTCGTCCACGGCGCCCAGTTTTTCGGCCTGCCGGGACGATTCCAGGCTTTTATCGTGGCCGACGCGGCGCATCTCTGCGCTGTGCGGGGCCAGCCCAAGGCCGATGGAGGCGCCAATTTGGCCCAGGCCGATGATGGTCATTTGTACGGGCATGCTGCTATTCCTCTCGTTAGCTCATATCATCGGCCGCCTGCAGCGCCACCAGGAGCTGGCGGGCGCGCTCATCCAGGCCGGGCGGCTGCCGATCCTGGTGATAGCGGATGAGGGCGCAGGTCAACGCCGGTGCGCCTTGGTGCTCGGCCAGCTCAGCCCCCCAGGCGGCGTGCTGTTCGGCGGTCAGCAGCGGCCGCTGCCAGAAGGGCATAGAGCGGGCGCGGGCCAACGGCTGGGCGCCCCAGGCGCGGGCGCGCGCCGGCTGCCAGGTTTTCAGCAGCACGATCCAGGCGCGCTCCCACAGCCGCAGCGGCTGGCGAATCTTGCCGCAGTCGTGCAGCAGGGCCGCGAGCACCAGTTCTCGCTCCAGGGTGCAGCCGGCAGGCAAACGCTGCAGCACCTGCAGGCTGTGCGCCTGCTCGGAAGGCTGCATTTGTGAAAATAATTCAAACAGGTGGGGACCGAGCAGTGCGGCGGCCAACTGCAAATCTGCCGGCGCCGGGCGGCTGCCGAGCGCCAGCCAGGTTTGCCGCAGGCGGTACACGGCGCGGCCGGGGCTCAGCCGACCAGGATGCCGTATACCATGTTGACCAGGGGTCCCAGCGTCCATCCCAGGATATCCACCGTCATCGGCCCGATGAACAACAAAGCCATCAAAATCAGCGGTCCGTACGGCCGGATTTCCTCATATTTTTCGGCCAGCGGGCCGGGCAAAAAATGTTCCAGGATCTTTTCACCATCCAGCGGGGCCAGGGGGATGAGATTGAAGAACAGCAGCACCAGGTTGATCCACACGAAATCATCGAAGATGCGCTGGATAATATTTATACTGGGATCATTGGGCAGGGTGACGACCGGCAGCCAGCCCATGCGCAGCGGCAGAGCGAAGATGATCGCCAAAAGCAGGTTGGAAAGCGGGCCAGCCAGGGCGACCAGCATGGGAGCCCAGGGAGAAGAGCGGCGCAGGGCGGACGGCGAGATCATCACCGGGCGCGCCCAGCCAAAGCCAGAAAGCAGCAGGATGATCGAGCCCATCACGTCCAGGTGCGCCGCCGGGCTGAGGGTGAGCCGTCCATCGCGGCGCGGCAGCGGGTCCCCGAAGCGGTCGGCCACCCAGGCATGCGAAAACTCGTGGATGGGGAAAGCAATCATCAGGATCAACAGGCGAGAAATTAAATCCAGTGGGTTCAGAGTCATGCGGCTACCTCTCCTTGGAAAAGATTATACCACCCCGTGTTATAATGTTTTCATGCTGCCCGATCTGCAGTTGGATGACATCGTTCGTTTGCGAAAAGTGCATCCTTGTGGGAGCTATGAATGGAAAGTGGTCCGGCTGGGTGCTGATATTGGCCTGGAGTGCCTGGGTTGTGCACGGCGGGTGATGTTGCCTCGACGCCAGCTTGCACAACGCCTGAAGACCATCGTCCAGCATGGAAAACAGTCTGCACCGCAGGCGCCGGACAGCGCCTGATATCCTGAGAACCAACGGACAATAGATGCAATCCCAATTCCTCAAACGCCCAAAAATTCTTTTTCTATTTTCAGACACTGGCGGCGGGCATCGCAGCGCCGCCGAAGCGATCATCGAGGCGCTGCACCTTGAGTACGGCGAAGGCGTCGAAACCGAAATGATCGATTTCTTTAAAGGGTATGCGCCCGGCCCGTTTAAGCGGCTGCCCAGCCTGTATCCTTACCTGATGCGCCTGCCGCAGTTTTGGGCGCTCGGTTATCGCCTGAGCAACGGGCGGCGGCGCACGCGCATGATGAGCGGCTCTGTCTGGCCGGTAGTGCGCGATGAGATTCGAAAAATGATCGCTGAACACCCCAGCGACCTGATTGTCTCGGTGCACCCCTTGATCCTGGACCCGCTGTCGCGCGCACTCGGCAATCAAAATCGACCGCTTTTTATCACCGTCGTCACCGATCTGGCCACCACACATGCCTTCTGGTATAACACGGGCACAGACCTGTGCATTGTGCCCACGGAAGAGGCCTACCGGCGTGCATTGAAGAACAAGCTGCCGCCCGAAAAAGTGAAAGTGATTGGCCTGCCGGTGGCGAACCGCTTTTGCCAGCCGCCCGGCGACTGCGCCGAAGTGCGCCGCCAGCTTGGCTGGCCGGTAGAAATACCGATGGGCGTCCTGGTGGGCGGCGGCGAAGGCATGGGCCCGTTGGAAGAGATCGCACAGGCAGTGGCCAACTCAGGTCTGAAAATGGGCCTGGCGGTGGTAGCCGGGCGCAATCAAAAGCTGAAGGAGCGCCTGGAAGCGCGCCACTGGCCGATCCCCATGTTTATCTACGGCTTCGTGCGCAACATGCCCGATTTTATGAGCGCGGCGGATGTCTTGCTGACCAAAGCAGGCCCCGGCACGGTCACCGAGGCGTTGAACGCGGGCCTGCCGATGATCCTGTACAACCGCCTGCCCGGGCAGGAAGATGGCAACGTCTCTTTCATCACCGATGCCGGCGCCGGAATCTGGGCGCCAACCCCGGCTGAGATTGTCAGCGCTCTGAAAGCGTGGATCGATGACCCGGATAAGCGCGCCGACGCGGCGGCAGTCTGCCGCCGCCTGGCCAAACCGCAGGCTGCGCGCCAGATTGCGCAAATCCTGGCGGAGCAGGTGGGTGTACGGGCATGAAGTGTGTGCCCTCAGCCGGAAGCGCCTGGCTGAGCCTCGTTTTGTTGGTCGGTTTGACGAGCTGCAGCCTGGTTGGCTCACCTCTGCCCAGCCTGCCGCCAAATACCCTGGAAGCGAATGAGACGTTGAGCGCCCTGGTTACGCAAACCATGGCCAGCCTGGGTACACCGACAACGCAGGCAATCCTGGTCACCCTGGTGCCGGAGCGCACGCCGCCGCCGACACCCCTGCCTCCCACGGCTACCATTCCCCCCGCCACTCCCTCGCCCAGCGTGACGCCCGTGTGTGATCAGGCGGCGGCTGGCAGCCCCATCGATGTCAGCATCCCCGACGACAGCCAGATGCGCCCGGGTCAGCCCTTCACCAAGATCTGGCGGCTGGTAAATGTCGGTTCTTGCCCCTGGACAACAGCCTACGCCGCCAGCTTTTTCTACGGCAACCAGATGGATGCGCCGTCCGTGGTGCCTCTGACACGGCCGGTAGCCGGCGGGGAAACTGCCGAGATCATGGTCGATATGACCGCTCCACAAACGCCGGGCACCTACCAGGGCAATTGGAAGCTGCGCAACGCCGAGGGCAAGTTATTCGGCATTGGCCCAGGCGGGGATTCGCCGTTTTGGGTGCGCATCGTGGTGCTGCAGGTGCAAACCGCCACTCTGACGCCCACCAATACGCCCACAGTGACCAACAGCCCCAGCGCCACCCCTTCTGCCACACCCACTCCCATGCCCGCGGTGCAGGCCAACGGAGCGCTGTATTTACAGTTGAACGCCGAGGTTGACCTGGACAGCGGCGCGGCCAACCCCGCCAGCGGAGCTGACCTGGCGTACCGCAAAGACCAGGCAGGCTTTCATACCCTGGCAGGGCA
Organism: Chloroflexota bacterium; assembly: GCA_029782365.1. Classification (GTDB taxonomy): domain Bacteria; phylum Chloroflexota; class Anaerolineae; order Anaerolineales; family UBA4823; genus CAWBUW01. The sequence goes on along the minus strand of JAKOUW010000015.1, from coordinate 93,212 downwards.
AAACAGCGCGGTGTTTGGCCTGTCGGGCAGCTCCGAGCCAGGGATCAGCGCATGCCAGGCAGCCACGATGAGCGAAGCTCCTCTGGCCCTGGAGAGCTTCTCGCCTGGCATTTACCTGTGCTACCGCACAGACGCCGGGCGCTACGGCTGGCTGCGCTTCAACAGCTTTGACGCCGCCAGCGAATATACGAGCCTGGATTTTCGCACCTGGGCGCTGCCGTAGGGCCGCATGGGCACGTTATACCTGGTGGCGACACCGATCGGCAACCTGGAAGATATCAGCGCCCGAGCGCTGCGGGTGCTGGCCGAGGCGCGCCTGGTAGCGGCTGAAGATACGCGCCACACGCAAAATTTGCTCAGCCACTTCAATATTCGCACCCGCCTGTTGAGCTATCACGAACACAACAAAATCACCCGCCTGGACAGCGTGCTCAGTGAACTGGCGCAGGGCGATGTAGCCCTGGTCTCAGACGCCGGCACACCGGCTCTGAACGACCCTGGGTATGAGCTGGTGAAAGCAGCACTGCAGGCGGGCTACCCGGTCAGCCCGGTGCCTGGCCCCTCGGCACCGGTGGCAGCGTTAGTGGCCTCAGGGCTGCCCACGGATGCTTTCGTTTACCTGGGCTATCTGCCGCGCCGGGCTGCCGAACGGCGAGCGTTTATCAGCGAGGCAGCCCAACTACCTTATACGCTGATCTTCTTGGAAACGCCGCACCGCCTGGTGGAAGCCCTGGCTGACCTGTTGGCGGGGTTGGCCGACCGGCCTGCTGCGGTGGCGCGCGAACTGACCAAGCTGCACGAAGAGATCTTCCGCGGCTCGTTGAGCGCCGCGCAGCAGCATTTCCAGGCCAACCCGCCGCGCGGCGAGATCACCCTGGTCGTGGGCGGTTACCACGCCCAGGCTACTGCCTGGACGGAAATGGATGTAAAGGAAGCGGCGCGCCGCGGGCTGGCGGACGGGCAGGCGCCCTCCCGCCTGGCAGCGAGCCTGGCAGCAGACTGCGGTTGGAACCGGCGGGCGGTGTACCAGATTATCCTGCAAATGTCAGAAAAATAACGGTGCCAGGATGCGCAGCAGCGCCAGCCCGGTGATGGCGCCCAGCAGGCCCCCCGCCAGCACGTCCGATAGATAGTGCACGCCCATCGCCACTCGCGCCAGGGCGACCAACGGCGCCCAGGCCAGTAAAACCAACCCCAACCAGCCTGGCCCGATTCCCAGGGTGACCACCGCCAGCATCATGGCGCGCGCCGCATGCCCGGAGGGGAAGGAATGCGGGTCAACGCTGCGGTACATTTCGCCCCATTCACCGGCCGGGCGCTGGCGGCGGATGGTGAACTTGACCGCCATGGTCAGGGCGGCTGTGACCAGGATGCTGAGCAGCCAGAAGATGGCGCGGCTTTTCCAATCAGATGAGCCGGCCAGCAGCACCAGTACCAGACCAGCCAACCAGAACCAGGAATCACCCGAATGCGCCAGCAGGCTGCCCAGGTTGTGCAGAGGGCCTGGCTTTTCGGCCACGCGCAGGCGTTTCGAAAGGCCTGCGTCCAGGCGCAGAAGCTGATCCAGACGCCGCATGCCTCAGGATTGCTTGCTGTTCGGCCTGGCGAGGTCGGCTCGCACCAGTTCGAGCTGGTTGGGCTTATCCACATCCATGCCAATTTCGGCGTACGGGCTGACCAGGGCGCGCCCTTTGAGCTTGAAGCGGCGCGCCACGCGCTGAACGGCCTCTTGCAGGCCGATCTGGCGGATGAGCAGTAAGAAGAGCACATCCCAACCGAACATCGAAGCCTGCTTGAGCGGGTTTTTGCGCGCTTCGATCAGCGAATTCCACATATTCAGATCTGAATCCACCGCGCGGGTGTGCATGGCATTTAAATCGCCGCCGCACACCACCATGTCCTTGAGATGCGTATAGGTACGGCGAGAGTTGGGGTAGCGCTTTTCCATGATCTCGCGCGGCACCACGTTGTAATACACGTCGTCGTCCGACTGCTCAACCACGTTGGCCACCCAGTCCACCATTTCCGAGGTGATGCCGGGGATATCGGATGAAACCAACAGGATGTGCTGCGGCCCGGGGTGAATTTTTTGGACTTCAGCTACTCCGGCCAGGATGTTGGCCAGCATACCGCCGCGGTTCGCTATAAAGGTCAACGGCCGCGCACAGGTCACTCCGCAGTCTGCATCCAGGCCGATCAACACCACCCCATCAACTCTGCTGGATTTGCCGACGGCATCCAAGACCCACTGCACCATCGGCTTGCCGGCCACATCCAGCAGCGCTTTGGAGCGGCCCTGGGTATATGGGTATAAAGGCTCTTCTGGCCTGGGGATACCGCCGGCGGTGATAATAGCGTACATCAATTCAGCTCCTGCAATTGAGGCTCAAACCCCAGTTGGTCCAGCATGGCATTTAACTCAGCGTTGGACAGCTTGCGCCCTTTGCCGGCTACAGCGACCAGCGCTGCCTCCATCATGTTGGTACCAAACGACCGGCCGTCGATCACCGGCGTGGAGGTGACCAGGTACTTGATCCCGATTTGCTTGAACAACGCCACGTCCTCGGTGGTGGTGGTGTTGGTAGCGATCACCCTGCCAGGGAGCTGATCGGGGATGTGCCTGCGGATATAATGGCAGTCGCCGGCGATGACGGTAGCCCATTCATAGTACTTGTGATACTTGGGGATACGCTTTTCCTGCTTTTCACCTGTCGGGTAAATCCAATCGAAGGGCAGGCGGCCGGCAATGGGCATCAGCAAACCGGCCAGCAGCTTGATCTGCGTTACAGAGCGCAGGGGGATCGGCAGGCCGAGGCCGAACATCAGGTCGCCAAAGATGCAGTCGTATCCGGCGTCAACAAAAGAGCGGGTCATACCCCAGCGGTCGGCGCCGCTGGCAATCAAAACTTTGCGGCCGTTATGGTTGATGAAATCGCCAATTTGTTTTTCGATATAAGCGGCCAGCCGGTTTTCGAGTGTGTTTTTCAGGCCGGCCCCATCCACCACGGGAGTGGTTTTGATAAAACGAACCATCGATTGGACAGAATACAAAGGGTACCAGGTGTTATCGACCATCACGCCCAGGTCAGCGCCACCTACGCCAAAAGCATCGACTTTACCGTCCATGGATTGGTACAGCAAAGCTGCTTTTTCCATGTCCCCATCCGTGCCAATGCGCTCGATCTGCACCTTTTCTCCCAGGAGTTCAATTTCGACGGCTTTGTTGCGCTTGGAGGTACCGATACTGATACTGACTGCACGTTTCATGGAACTGCTCCTGATCAAAATGGCATCCGGGGGATGCTTCCAGTATAATCACAACCCGCGAAATTGTAAAAGGGTGCGGGCTGTAATCAGGTTATAATCGGCGTGCAAGATTCTTCTTTATGCCAGGAGGCGTTATGGCAGACCTGCCGAATTATGCATTTTTCGAGGGCAAAATTGTGCCCTACAGCGAAGCAAAGGTCAGCGTTTTAACCCATGCTTTGAATTATGGCACGGCAGCGTTTGGCGGTATCCGCGCATATTGGAACGAATCCGAAAAGCAGTTGTTCATCTTTCGAACCGCGGATCATTACCGCAGGTTCTTGAATTCCACCAAACTGTTATTGATGGAGCTGGGGCACAGTGTAGAGAGCCTGACGGAGACGACCATCGAACTGCTGCGCACCGAGAACTATCATTGCGATGTCTATATCCGCCCGCTGGCGTACAAGGCCGATGAAGGCATTGGCGTCAAGCTGCACGGCTTGCGCGACGCGCTCTCCATTGTTTCTTTCCCTTACACCCGCATGATTGCCAATGACACCAACGGGCATATCACCATCTCTTCCTGGCGGCGCGTCGACGATAATATGATCCCGGCGCGCGGCAAAATTTCCGGCGCCTATGCCAATTCAGCGGCGGCCAAGAGCGATGCTGTGCGCGCTGGCTTCGACGAGGCGATCGTACTGAACCAGGATGGGCATATTTCGGAGGGCAGCGCCATGAATTTCTTCATCGTCAAAGACGGCGTCCTGATCACTCCGCCCTCCACCGACAATATTCTGGAGGGCATCACCCGCCGCACGGTCATTGAGCTGGCGCGGCAGGAAATGGGCATGAAGGTGGAAGAGCGGCCTTTGGACCGCACCGAGGTTTACCTGGCCGATGAGATGTTCCTGACCGGCACTGCGGCGCAAATCTCGGCCGCCACGCGCATCGATTACCGCACGGTTGGCAGCGGAGCGATGGGCCCGGTGGTCAGCCGCTTGCGCATTCTTTTCGATGAGGCCGTGCGCGGCAATTTGCCGCAGTACCGCTGCTGGAACACGCCGGTTTACGTCTGATCGCCGCGCCGATCAGCTAACCGGCCAGACTTCGGACGGCTGGCGTGGGAACAGCGTATTGAGCACCAGCGCCGCCTCATCTGTATCCACCCAGCAGTCATCGAAGGCGTATTGCAGTTCGTCCAGGCTGCGGTGGCCAAACAGCAGGTGCAGAAAAGTCAGGTTGGGGAAACCGGCTTCGCCGCTGCCGCCAGTGGGCGCGGGGCGGTATTTTTCAGCTTTGACCAGCTTGCCCTGCTCGAAACCCAGGCGTAGCCCGTCACGGTAAAATGTCAGGCGCAGCTCGCCGCTGTAATTGGGGATGAGTGAAGTGGTCAGGCGCTGTTCCAACGCCGGCATGATATGGCGCACGAAGGCCGGCAGGTCGGGCACGCGGATGTACCAGGCATACGGCTCGCGCTTGCGAGGCAAACGGTTAGGGATCACCTCGTACACCGGGTGAGATTCTCCCAACCAGAATCCGAAGGCGCCGTAAGGTTTACTGCCGTGCCAGGCAGGCGCGGCCCGGCCGGCTTTGTCCAAGTAGCGCAGTACGCAGGGTGTGACGGCTGCCCAAGAAATTCCAGGTTTAAGCTCGTACAGGTTGCAAGTCAGCATGGCGCCCCAGCGTTTTCGCTGGTGGGCGATGAAGCCGAGCGCTTCGCCGGCTATGCTTTCGATGATGTGAAAGGCCAGATTCATGACGCTTTCGGAACTACGGCTGGTGAGCTCATACAACCACAGCGCTTCATCACGCTGGCAGCTCACCAGCGATCGCCGGCAGCCTGCGGTGTAAACCTGCATCAAGAAAGGCACATCGGCAGGCAGAGCCGGCCGCAGGCGGTAGGGCTCATCCTTGCCGGCTTCCAGTTCAGGCACATGGGGGATGAAGCCAGCCCGGCCTCCATCCAGATTCAACGCCATTTCATAACCAAACAGACGGTAATAATAAGGGATGCCGGTGATGGCCTGCACCAGATCGCCGCGGCTGGCAGACCAGGCGTGTACGGTCTCCATTTGGGCGCGCACCAGCCCGCGGCCGCGGTATTCGGCCAGGGTGCCAACCAGCTCTGGCCGGCCGACTTTGAAAGGAATGCCGGCAAATGTCCAGGTTTGCGGGATCAGGCACAGGGAGGAGACGATCTGGCGGGAAGCAGTGTCTTCGACGATGGTAAAATCGCCCGGCCGGAGAGTCGGATGCGGCCGGCTGAGCAGATCGTGTGTCCAGGCGCCTACACCCAAGTCACGTTCGCCTGGCTCGTCGCTGTGAATGAGGCTGTTAAAGTCAGACAGGGCGGCGGCATCGGCAGGCGCGGCATGGCGCAGGATCAGGTGTTCGTCCAGCTGGCGGATGAAGGTTGAGTCGTCCATACGGTTTCCTTTTGTGTATGTGAATTTTACCGCAAACTGGTTCGGAAAGGTTGAATGGGCACTTCCTCCGGCGGGAAAAAGCCGACCAACTGGCGGGTGTGTTAAAATGACACCATTATCCTTGTGCAGTGAGGCAGGTGGATTATGCTGAAAACCCTCCTTTCGTTGCGAGGCAACCCACGCGCCTGCGTGTACACCGAGCCATTGTGGGGAATCCCGTATAACCTGTATGCGCCTTACGTGTCGGTGTACATGGCGGCCCTGGGGCTGACCGACCCGCAGATCGGCGCCCTGGCCAGCCTGAGCCTGGGTCTGCAGGTTTTGACCTCTCTGCTGGGAGGGCCGGTCACCGATAAGTTCGGTCGCCGTCTGACCACTTTTATCTCGGATTTGCTGAGCTGGACCATCCCCATCCTGATCTGGGCGTTGGCGCAGAATTTCTGGTATTTCGTGGTGGCTGTCTTCTTCAACAGCCTGTGGCGCGTCTCGCGGACCTGCCTGCTCGTGGAGGACGCCGATCAGAGCAAGCTGGTATCGATCTGGTCGTGGATTTATATTGCCGGGCTGGTGGCGGCTTTCTTTGCTCCGCTGGCGGGCCTGCTGATTGGGCGTTTCGACTTAGTGCCTACGGTGCGCGGGTTGTACCTGCTGGCTTTTATCATGATGACGATCAAATTCGTGGTGTTGTTTATTACTTCTCATGAAACGGAGCGCGGCGTGCAGCGCATCACAGAGACGCGCGGCCAGCCGATCTGGTCGCTGTTCGGAGGGTATCGAGAAGCGTGGCGCGAACTGCTCGGCAACCGACGTACGCTGACCACCCTGGCGATCTTACTTATCATCAGCATCACCGTGACCGTTAACAACGCCTTCTGGGGTATCCTGGTCACCAAAAAGTTGGGAGTGCCATCTGAGTGGATTGCGGTTTTTCCGGTGGCGCGTTCGCTGGTGATCCTGGCGATGCTGTTCTTTGTGATCCCGCTGGTCTCGGTGCAGCGGTTTCACCTGCCGATGGCGCTGGGTTTTGGCAGCTTTATCGCAGCGGTGATCATCCTGGTCAGCGTGCCTGCCAGCCTGCCTTTTTTCGCGCTGATTGGCCTCTTATGCCTGAGCGTGATATTTGATGCCATCGGCGGGGCTGTCGTCCAGCCATTATTGGATTCAATGATGGTATTAACGGTAGATCCGCGCGACCGGGCGCGCATTACAGCCTTGATTTATATGATCGCTTTGATTCTCACCTCCCCGTTCGGTTGGATTGCCGGCCAGCTTTCGACGGTGGAGCGCATCCTGCCGTTCGCCCTGAATGGAGTTTTGTATGTGGTGGCGATCGTATTGATCTACCTTAACAGCCGCGCCGGCAGGCAGGGGGCAGTTCAGCAGGCCAACTCGCAGGATGTTGATGGCCTGCCCCAGGCAGGCGGCTGATGCTATAATCAAATAAGCCGTTTTACAAGGAGAGATGCATGTCTGAAACTGGTTTGTTTCTTTTGACCGAGGAACATGAGATGATCCGCCAGGCAGCCCGGGAATTCGCCCAAAAAGAAATCGCCCCGGTGGCGGCTGAATTCGATGAAACCGGGGATTTTCCGGTGAACACCATAAAGAAGATGGGTGAAATGGGCTTTATGGGCATCGAAGTGCCCGAAGCATACGGTGGGGCGGGAATGGACACGCTGGCGTATGCCCTGGCGCTGGAGGAGATTTGCAAAGTCGATGCAGCCCACGGCACGATCATGTCAGTCAACAACTCGCTGTACTGCAACGGCATCATGCGTTTTGGCACAGAAGATCAGAAGAAGAAATTTGCCCGGCCGGTGGCCAGCGGCCAGAAAATCGGCGCCTATTCGCTCACCGAGCCGATGTCAGGCTCAGACGCCGGCACCATGCGCAGCCGGGCGCTGCGCGAAGGCGACCATTATCTCTTAAACGGGCGGAAATCCTGGGTGACCAGCGGCCCGGTGGCCGATTTTGTGGTGGTTTTCATGATGACAGCTCCCGAAAGAATGCACAAGGGGATCACCGCTTTTTTGATCGATACTAAACTGCCGGGATTCGTGCGCGGCAAGAAAGAACCCAAGCTGGGCATCCGCGCCTCGGCCACCAGTGAGATTGTTTTCGAGAATTATGCCTGCTCGGTCGAAAACCGGCTGGGCGAGGAGGGGGAGGGCTTTAAGATTGCCATGACGGTTTTGGATGCTGGCCGGATCGGTATCGCCGCTCAGGCGCTGGGTATTGCTGAAGCGGCTTACGAAGCAGCCCTGCAGTACGCACGTGAGCGCGAGGCCTTCGGCCAGAAGATCGGCGAATTCCAGGGCATCTCTTTCAAACTGGCAGACATGAAAACGCGCATCGAAGCTGCCCGGCTGTTGGTTTACAACGCGGCGATGGCTAAAGAGCGAACCAAAAAAAGCGGCGGCCGCTTCAGCCTGGAGGCTTCGATGGCCAAGTTGTTTGCTTCCGAAACGGCCATGTTTGTCACCCATGCAGCTTTGCAAATCCACGGCGGGATGGGTTACAGCAAAGAGCTGCCCATTGAGCGCTATTTCCGAGACGCCAAGATCACCGAAATATACGAAGGCACCAGTGAAATTCAGCGCCTGGTCATTTCCCGCCAGGAGCTGAGCCAGCGGTAGATCAGGTGATGACCAGTTCGCCTGGCGATTCGTATATGGCGAGGCTGCAGCGCCTGGCCAGCCGGTACAGCCTGTGGCTGGAACTGGTGACCATCTTTTTTGGGGTGCTGGCTTTTTGCCTGGGTTTTCTCGACCTTGACGCTGCGACGCGCCTGCCGGGCAATGAGTCGGAAGTGTTCCAGGTGTTGGATTGGGTGCTCTACCATTCCGTTCATTCGGACGGAGCATTCCCGCTCTGGAATCCCTATTTACAGACCGGCACGCCGTTTGCCGCCAACCCGATGCAGCACGTTTTCAACCCATTGGTCAGCCTGCCGGTGCTGCTGTTGGGCGTGCGGGCCGGTTTTAAACTGGCTGTCTTTCTAAGTTTCCTGGCGGCTGCTTTGGGCATGCGGCAGCTTGGCAAAGCGCTGGGACTAGAAACCATCTGGCGGCTGTGGGCGGCGGCATTTTATACATTTGGCGGCCAGCCAGCCGCTCGTTTTTTTCAAGGGGAATATTTGTTTATCTTTGGCTTCGCATGGCTGCCCTGGATTTTTTGGGCTTTGCTCCAACTCTTGAATCCCGCCGAGTCCACCCCGCCTGCCGCTGCGCCGGTGCTCTCGATCCGCCACAGCGGGCGTGTTTATGCCAGCCTGGCCGCCGTGGGACTGGCTTTGCTGTTCTTATCCGGCAATGCTTATTACGCATTTTACATGCTGCTGTTTGTGCCCTTGTATGTCATCACCCAGACCGTCCGCTTCCAGCGCCAGGCGCCGTTTGTAAAGGTTGAAAGCCGCGGCTGGTGGCTGCTTTTCGGTACCGGCATCCTGGCGCTGGCGCTGGCGGCCGTGCAGTTGATCCCCACCGTCGAGTTTTGGCCGTGGATCAGCAAGCCCCTGGATATCGTTGGTTCGCACACGCCGCTGCAGGTCTTCCTGGATTTTACCTCGCGCGATCCTTACCGTCCCGATGCCTACCAGGTGTTACCGGCGCGTGAAGAGTATTACGCCTATATTGGCATGTGGCCTTTCCTAGGATTGGCATTATTTCCAGCAGCAAGCCTGTGGAGGCGGCTCAAACGGCTGCGCAGTTGGATTGTTTTTTTGTGCCTGGTGTGCGTGATAGTGGTGCTGTGGGCGGATCTGAGCCAGATGCCCTGGCAGCAGTTCTTCAATGATATTCGCTTCTTGCAGCAATTTCGCGCTTTGCTGCGCATCTTGATCTTTGGCGGCCTGGCCTTAATACTGCTGGCAGGCCTGTGCCTGAACAGTATCTGGCAGCAGCTCGGCGAGGCAAAGATATCCCGGCGCTGGGTGATCGGCGCAGCCCAGGCAGGCCTAGCGATGTTTATGCTCCTGGGTGTGTGGGATGTATTTCAGACCAACAGGGTGTATTTGCGCTCGGAAAATATCTCGCAGGCAGTCTATGATATCGCCGGCTGGCTGCGCGGCCAGAATAGCGCGGATGATTATGTGCGCCTGAATCCAAATAATATGGGGCACGACGCATTGATCGAAAACCGTCTTCGCTCGGTGGAAGGCTGGTATCATTTCGCGGATATCCATCCACCGCACAGCGATCCGGCGATCCGCCTGGTGAAAGCCCGGCCGGTCTATTTGCTGCAGAGTCCCCAGGAAAGCGTGGATTATTACCCGGATGCCGATTTACTCGGGCAGGTTTCGGGTTTGAATGCTTACCGCCTGACGCAAAGCCTGCCGCTGGTGTTTTCTGTGCAACCAGATGTCCTGCAAGCCGGCGAGCAGGCCGGGCCGCTTACTCGCTCGCTGGTCACAGCGCAAAATTGGGTGGCGCAGGATGTGAACAGCATCGAGACGATCGCTGAGGGCGGCCCTGGCGACCTGCTGGTGGTGCTGTACACCAGCTATCCGGGCTGGAAACTGCAGGTGGATGGCCAGGCGGCCGAACTGCAGATCGTTGACGGTTACCTGGGGGCGCAGATGCGGCCAGGGATGCACAAATACACCTTTGTGTTCCAGCCAGGGACTTTTTTTGCCGGCCTGGCACTCAGCCTGCTGGCTCTGGCGGTTATCACCTTATTATTGCTCAGCGGGGTGGCTTTCGATAGGGCCGCTCTGCGTCAGCGGTTAAAAGACTGGAAGCAAGCTATCCTGGCCTGGCGGCCGGGGGATTGGCTGCGCCGCAAAAATCCACTGCCGGTGCACATGCATGCCGCAGGGCAGGCGATTTTTGTGGATGGGAAACTGGCTCCGGAACAGAGACTGGATTTTCCCGAAGGTCAGCGCCTGCACTTTGCGGTGGATACACTGCCCGAAGGCCTGGAGGCGGAATGGCGGCGCTGGCGGAGGGTCTCTGGTAATTTGTTGAAAGCGTTGTTCATGCCGCGCTCGCTCGAGGCAACGCTCATGGGCACCGCATTGGCGATCTATCTTTTTGTGCGTCTAATCGGGCTGACGGACTGGCCGATCTACTTCTTTACTGATGAAGCCGTCCAAACGGTGATGGCCTCCGATTTTGTCCAGCAGGGTCTGCGCAATTATGATAAAGAGCTGCTGCCTACGTATTTCTCAAACGGCCCGAGTTTCAACCTGAGCAGTGTGACGGTGTATGTCCAGGTGCTGCCTTACCTGCTGTTTGGCAAATCGGTGTTCGTCACGCGGGCTGTGTCGGTCCTGATTTCGGCGTTGGGGGCGTGGCTGTTGGCCTTAATCTTGCGGGATGGTTTCAAATTGCGCAACGCCTGGCTGGGGGTGCTGCTGCTCTCGATAACTCCGGCCTGGTTTTTGCATTCGCGCACGGCTTTTGAGGCCGTGGAAATGACCGCCTTCTACATTGGGTTTTTATATGCCTATCTCCGCTACCGCAGCGATCAGCCGCGCTATTTGTACCTGGCAATCTTTTTCGGTGCGCTGGTATTCTATACTTACAACCCGGGCCAGCTAGTGATGGCGGTCAGCGGATTGTTGTTGTTCATCCTGGATTTACCGTACCACCTCCGCCAATTCAAGACGATCGGGCGCGGGGCTGTATTGTTGATCCTCCTGGCCTTGCCTTATCTGCGGTATTTCATGGCCCACCCCAACTCACTGCAGGAGCACCTGGCCCAGCGCGCTCCATACTGGCTGGAGCAGATCCCGCTGTGGGAAAAACTTCTGCGCTACTTTCAGGAGTACAGCCGGGCATTTAATCCTTATTATTGGTTCTGGCCGAACGATTATGACCTGGTGCGCCACCTGATGAAAGGCTACGGACACATATCGATCCTGGTGCTGCCGTTGTTCATCGTCGGCCTGGCGTTGGTGGTTCGCCGCCTGCGCCAGCCGGCGTACCGAGTTAGTTTGGTGGCATTGTTGGCCGCGCCGTCAGGCAGTGCCCTGGTGCAGATCAACATCACCCGCTCGCTGGTAATGCTGGCGCCGATTGTCTTAATCTCGGCGCTGGGTCTGGCGTGGTGCCTGGAATGGGCAGCCGGGCGCCTGCAGCGGTGGAAAGCGCGAGACAGCCAGCCGCTCCTGGCGGGGATTGTCTTTTGTGCCCTGGCGGCGGTGAATTTCTATATGTTGGCGGATGCTTTGCACAACGGCCCGCTGTGGTACCAGGATTACACCCTGTCGGGCATGCAGTACGGCGGGCGACAGCTATTTGGCGCCGTCGTCGATTATGCTCATCTGCATCCGGACCGTCGTCTATTGGTCTCGCCTGTGTGGACAAACGGCACGGATGTAGTCAAGCGCTTTTTTGTGCCAGATAATTTGCCGGTGGAGCTGGGCAGCGTGACCGGTTATATGTTTCAGCGCCAGCCGCTGGATGACAGCCTGGTGTTTGTGGTGGTGCCTGAGGAATTCCAACAGGTGGTCTCCAGCGGGAAGTTCAAGACGGTGCAGGTGGAGCAAATCTTGAGTTACCCCAATGGGGAACCAGGATTTTATTTCCTGCGCCTGTCTTATGTCGATGATATTGACCAGATCCTGGAAGCTGAGCATGAGCAGCGTATGCAATTGCAGCATGCGGCCGTGACGATCGCAGGGCAGAGCGCGGATGTTGGCCATTCGCTGCTTGACATTGGCGCGATCGAGAACCTGTTTGATGGCAACGAGGCAACCCTGGCGCGGACGCTGGAAGCCAATCCTTTCGTGATCGACATTCAATTCAATGATTCAGTTACCCTCAATGGCTTGAAATTCTATATTGGCGGGACGAATGTCCAGATAAACGCCAAACTTTATACTTCCGATCAGCCTCCTGCCGAGTTTCAAATCCAAAAGCAGGGCACAATCGCCGATCCGCGCTGCGATCTTGATTTTGGCCAAGCCATCACAACAAAACATGTGCGGATCGAAGAAAAAGACCTGAGCCAGGGCGAGCCTGGCCATGTCCATTTATGGGAAATTGGTTTCAAATAGGAGGCCACATGAAGGCTATTTTGTTCCACCGCCACGGTGGACCCGAAGTGCTAGAATACAGCGATTTTGCCGAGCCTCAACTGGTTGCCGGGCAGGTATTGGTGCGCCTGAAAGCGGCTGCGCTGAACCGCCTGGATATCTGGGTGCGCAACGGCTGGCCGGGCATTAAGCTGGAATATCCGCACATCCCTGGCGCGGACGGCGCCGGAGAGATCGCCGAAATTGCAGAAGGGGTAACCGGCTGGGCGATCGGCGAGCGGGTGGTGATTAACCCAAACCTGGGCTGCGGGCACTGCCCGGCCTGCCAGGCAGGCTGGGATAACCGCTGCCAGGAGTGGCACCTGTTAGGAGAAAGTGTGCGCGGCACGTACGCCCAGTATGCGGCGGTGCCAGCCGCCAGCCTGTACCGCCTGCCAGCTGGCTTTGATCAACACACCGCGGCGGCGGCCGCGCTGGTGTATTTGACCGCCTGGCACTCGCTGATCACTCGGGCCAGGCTGCAGGCAGGCGAGAGTGTCCTGGTGGTTGGCGCATCTGGGGGCGTGAATACTGCCAGTATCCAAATTGCCCGCCTGGCCGGCGCCACGGTCTACGTGGTTGGCGCGAATTCCGAGAAGTTAGCTGTGGCTGAGGCTTTGGGTGCGGATGTGCTTATCGACCGCTCGAAAGACGAAAACTGGTCGAAAGCTATCTTTGCGCTGACCAACCGGCGAGGCGTAGATATCATCGTCGATAACGTTGGCTCCACTTATGCCCAGTCCTTTCGGGCAGCAGCCAGGGGCGGGCGCATCTTGACAGTGGGTAATTCAGGTGGGCCAAAAATTGAGATCGACAACCGTTTGATCTTTGGAAAACACCTGAGCATCGTTGGCTCGACCATGGGCACAAAAGCCGATTTTGCGACAGTAATGGACCTGGTTTTTGCCGGGAAGCTAAAGCCGGTCCTTGACCGAACTTTCCCCCTGTCTGAAGCGGCGGCGGCCCAGGAGCGCCTGGAGCAGGGAGCCCAACTGGGCAAAATTACACTGGCGATTCCCTAGCACCTGCCCATGACAAAAACAGGATCCATCGAGCGACAGCCGCGACCGAACCGCGTAACGCTGCTGGCATTGGGGGTGTTAAGCATTGCAAGCCTGAGTATGGCCCGCCTGGCGTTGGCATTGGCGCAGTGGTCGTTTTTAGGCGGTTTACCTGGTGTATCTCCGTTTTACCTGGCCGCCAGCGGCATAATTTGGACTTTGACAGGCTGGCCGTTGGCCTGGGGAATATGGAATGGAGCGCGGTGGGCTGCCAGGCTTGCCAGGATATTTGCGATTTGTTTTGCGGTTTTTTTCTGGCTGGAGCGCCTGATTTCGTTTGAAAACCTGTCCCTGGCGTGGCCTGAGAATGGTTTCTTTATCCTTTTTGTGAGTGTAGCGCTGATGGTGTTTGTGTATTGGAGCACTACCAGTCCAAAAGCAACTCGATTCTTTGGAGTGACTGATGAGCGAAAATCCTCAAATTCAACAATTACGGAAACGAAAAACGCAAAGCCGGTTGGGCGGCGGTCTGAAAGGCATTGAAGATCAACACAAACGCGGCCGGCTGACTGCGCGAGAGCGCATTGATCTCTTGCTCGATAAAGGCTCTTTTCGTGAATTAGATTCATTTGTTGTACACCGCACAACAAACTTCGGATTGGACGACAAGAAATTTCCTGGCGATTCCGTGGTGACAGGTTGGGGAACGATTGCTGGGCGGCTGGTATATGTCTTTTCACAAGATTTCACCGTCATCGGAGGCAGCCTGGGCGAAGTGCACGCCGAAAAAATCTGCAAAGTGATGGATATGGCGATGAAAAATGGAGCGCCGTTGATCGGCCTGAACGATTCGGGCGGCGCCCGCATCCAGGAAGGCGTCGTTTCGCTGGGTGGTTATGCCGATATATTCCTGCGCAACACGCTGGCTTCGGGGGTCATCCCGCAAATCAGCGTCATCATGGGACCGTGCGCGGGCGGCGCTGTTTATTCACCTGCGCTGACCGATTTTATCGTCATGGTGCGCAAATCATCCTATATGTTCATCACCGGCCCCGAAGTGGTCAAGGCCGTCACGCACCAGGAGGTCTCTGCTGAGGAACTGGGTGGGGCGGATGTTCATTCGGAAATCTCCGGAGTATGCCACCTGGCCTCGGACAGCGAGCCTGACTCTTTGTACCTGGTGCAAAAACTGCTTTCTTACCTGCCGCAGAACAACATGGAAGACCCGCCTTTCATCGCTACCGATGATGACTCGCTGAGGATGGATGAGAGCCTGGATTCGATTGTGCCAGATGATCCAGGCAAGCCTTACGATATCAAGGATGTCATCGGGCGCGTGGTGGATAATGGTGAGTTCTTTGAAATTCAAGAAGCATATGCTCCCAATATCGTGATCGGTTTTGCCCACCTGGGGGGTCACAGTGTGGGCATTGTCGCCAACCAGCCGGCAGTGCTGGCGGGGGTTCTGGATATTAAAGCGTCTGAGAAAGGCGCTCGTTTCGTGCGCTTTTGTGACGCGTTTAACGTGCCGATTATCACGTTCGAAGATGTCCCCGGCTTTTTGCCGGGTGTGGACCAGGAACACGGCGGGATCATTCGGTCGGGGGCCAAGTTGTTATTCGCTTACTGCGAGGCCACTGTGCCCAAACTGACGGTCGTCACGCGGAAAGCGTATGGAGGCGCATACTGCGTGATGAGCTCGAAGCACATCCGCGGCGACCTGAACCTGGCCTGGCCAACTGCTGAGATCGCTGTGATGGGGCCGGATGGAGCAGTCAACATCATCTTCCGCCGGGAAATTGCCCAGGCGGAAGATCCAGAAAAACGCCGCCAGGCGTTGATCGCTGAATATAAGGAGAAATTTTCCAATCCGTATGCGGCAGCCGAGCGTGGCTATATCGACGATGTGATCGAGCCGCGTGAAACTCGTTCGCGCCTGATCAATGCGTTGGAAATGTTGAGCAATAAGCGCGACGCCAACCCGCCAAAGAAGCACGGCTGTATGCCTGTGTAAGGCATTTCTGGAAAGGAGGTCCGATGTTTAACAAAGTTTTGGTCGCCAACCGGGGTGAAATCGCGGTGCGCGTGATTCGCGCCTGCCGCGAGACCGGCATCCCGACGGTGGCGGTGTATTCTGATGCTGACCGCCAGTCGCTGCACGTCAGGTATGCTGACGAAGCCTACAGGCTAGGCCCGGCCCCGTCGCGCGAATCGTACCTGCGCGGCGATAAAATTATTGATATCGCCCGCAAGAGCGGCGCGACCGCCATCCACCCGGGTTACGGTTTTCTGGCTGAGAGGGAGGATTTTGCCCAGGCCTGCCTGGATGCTGGCATCACCTTTATTGGCCCTCAACCGTCTTCGATTGCGGCCATGGGCGACAAGGCAGTTGCTCGCAACACGGTCTCGAAGGCAGGTGTGCCTGTCGTGCCTGGCACGGAAGGCACCGGTGATATGACCAATGATGAGCTGTTGGCGATTGCCCCTCAAATCGGCTTCCCGTTGTTGATCAAAGCTACCGCTGGCGGAGGCGGGAAGGGTATGCGTGAAGTGCACAACCTGACCGAGATGCGCGGTCTGCTGGCCTCGGCGCGCCGCGAAGCGGAAGCGGCTTTTGGCGATGGCAACGTGTACCTGGAGAAGCTGGTGGAGGGCGCCCGGCATATTGAAATCCAGATTTTAGCCGATGGGCACGGCAACGTGCTTCACCTGGGTGAGCGCGAATGCTCTATCCAGCGCCGACATCAAAAACTGCTGGAAGAGTCGCCCTCGCCGTTTATTGCGGATGACGAGGAATTTCGCCAGAAGATCGGCGCCGTCGCTGTACGCGCCGCTCAGTCGGTCAATTACATCAATGCCGGCACAATTGAATTCCTGGTGGATAAAGATAAGCACTTTTATTTCCTCGAAATGAACACTCGCTTGCAGGTGGAACACCCGGTCACCGAATTGGTCACTGGAATTGATATCGTGAAAGAGCAAATCCGCATCGCCCGCGGGCGAACTCTGCGCTACGAACAAAGTGATATCCATCAACATGGCTGGGCGATTGAGTGCCGGGTCAATGCAGAGGATCCATTCAACAACTTTATCCCCTCGACGGGGAGAATTACCCACACTTTGCTGCCTACCGGACCGGGCATTCGTGTCGATACCGGCGTGTATATCGGTTTCGAGATTTCGCCGTATTACGACTCACTGATTTCCAAGCTGATTGTGTGGGGTGAAACACGCGCCGAAGCGATTTTACGCATGCGCCGCGCTCTGGAGGAATATACGATCATTGGTGTGCGCACCAATATACCATTTCATCAGGCTCTGATGAATTCGCACCGCTTCATGGGCGGGCAGTACGACACACGCTTCGTCGAAGAACGCTTTTCGATCGATTCCTCCGCGGATGAAAGCTCTTCTCATCCAGAGATTGCCGCCATGCTGGCGACACTGGTAGCGCATGAACAAACTGAGCGCGCCGCCCATGTCATTCAACGCAACGAACGCGATGCCAGCAATTGGAAGTGGCTAAGCCGTTGGGAACGTCTGCAGCGTTAGGAGGCCAGGATGCGATATGTGACCACGATTGAGGGCCATGATTTTTTGGTCGAATTGTTGGATGAGCGGCACGCCATGGTAGATGGCAAGTTGTACGAGATTGACTTTACGAAGGTCGGCTCCCAGCCGGTATATTCGCTGTTGATGGATGGCGTTTCGATTGACGCTCATGTTTACCAGGAAGACGCCGGCTGGCAGGTCTCTTTCCAGGGCCGGGTATATTCGGCTACAGTGGAAGATGAACGCGAGAAACGCCTGCGTGCTGCCCTGGGTGGGGCGGCGGAAGGCAACGAAGAATTTCACCTCAAAGCCCCCATGCCCGGCTTGATTGTGGCGGTGCCAGTGGAAATCGGCCACAGCGTGCAGAAAGGCGATGTCCTGGTCATTTTGGAATCGATGAAAATGCAAAATGAGTTAAAATCACCACGTGCAGGCACGGTGGCGCGCATTCGGGTAAACCCGGGTGATCGAGTTGAAAAGAAGGATACATTACTCAGCGTAATATAAATCGATGGCCGAAAAAGGACAGGAAATCGAAGTCAAGTTCTATGTAGGGGATGGCAGTCAGGTACAAAAAAAACTGGCGGAATTAGGCGCGCAGTTAATCAAACCGCGCCAGCACGAAATGAACCTGCGTTTCGATACACCCGATATGCAGCTCAGCCGGGGTATGCGCGCCTTGCGCCTGCGGCAAGATCAGGATATCCGCCTGACGTACAAAGGACCGCCGCTCTTGGAAGGCGGCGCTCGTCTGCGGGAGGAATTGGAATTCAGTGTCAACAATTTCGAGATGGCCAAAGCCTTCTTGGAAGCGCTGGGATTTCAGGTCAGCGTGATGTATGAAAAGTACCGCACCACCTATCAATTGTTCAACGTGGAAGTCACATTCGATGAGATGCCGTATGGCAACTTTGTTGAGTTAGAAGGCCCGGATGGAAAAAGTCTGCTGGCTGTCGCACAAATGCTGTCGCTCAATTGGTCTTATCGCTGCCTGGACAGCTATTTGATGCTGTTTGAAAACCTGCGCAGACGGCTGGGTTTTGAGTTCCGAGACTTGAGTTTTGAGAATTTTGCCGGTATGCCCATCCAGGCTGTAGATTTGGGTGTGACGCTGGCCGTGTAAGAGGGGAGATGGATTCACTGGCTCGGCTTGGGGCAGAATTAATCCAGCAAGGGTACCTGGATTACCGCCAGCGGTTTCTGGAGATCACCCGCCGCGCGCACAGCCGCTTTGTCCAACGCAACTGGCACGGCGCGCACGATGACGCCGTCGAGCGCTTGAATCTGTACAAAGCGGTGGTCGATCGCGTCACCCAGGAAGTATGGGTGACGCTGGCGAGCCAATCACAGGATAAAAGCCTGTGGGCCAGCATGAAAAACGCCTTCACTACCTGGAGCGGCTGCCACTGCGATTTCGAGCTTGCCCAGACTTTTTTTAACTCGATTACGCGCCGCATCTTAAACACGATTGGTATCGACCCGGCGGTTGAGTTCACTGCGCCCGACTTCGACGCTTTGCCCCGCGAAGACGGTGAGTTGGAATTCAGGATTTACCCATGCACGATTGAGACGGATAAACTGATGCGCTCCATTTTGCGAGACTACGCCTGTGAAATCCCATATGCTGACCTGGCTGCAGACGCCGCGAGCCTGGCTGAAAAACTGGCGGCGGGCGCAGCCGAACGCTGGGGACATACGCAGATTGAACGCCTGGAACTGATCGAGCCGGTGTTTTATCGGGGCCAGGGAGCGTATATCATCGGGCGTGCAGTTTCCAGCGATCAATGCCTGCCTTTAGCCATCGTGCTCCACCACCCTAATGAAGGCATCCGAGTTGATGCTCTGCTGACCACCGATGACCAGCTCAGCATTTTGTTTAGTTTCACGCGTTCTTACTTCCATGTGAATGTTGACCGGCCGCACATGTTGGTGCAGTTCCTCAAAACTCTGATGCCCTGGAAACGGCTGGCAGAGCTGTATATTTCGATTGGATTTAACAAACACGGCAAGACCGAATTCTTCCGCGACCTGACCGAACATCTGGCTAATTCGGACGATGAATTTGTGATTGCGCCCGGCCAGCGCGGCATGGTAATGGTAGTGTTCACCCTGGCATCATACGATCTGGTTTTCAAGGTGATCAAAGATCAGTTCGGCGAGCCCAAACGCACGAGCCGCAGTGAGGTGATGGAACATTATGACCTGGTCTTTTTGCATGACCGGGCTGGGCGCCTGGTGGATGCACAGGAGTTCGAGCACTTGAGCTTTGCGCGCTGGCGCTTCGATGAGGCCTTGCTGTGCGAACTGTTGGAGCTGGCGCCTTCCACCGTTTCGGTGGTGGGAGATCATGTGGTGATTAAACACTTGTACCTGGAACGGCGTTTGACGCCGCTGGATTTATACATCCGCGAAGTCGATGAAGAGCGGGCCGTGGAAGCCATTATTGATTACGGTCAAACAATCAAAGACCTGGCAGCGACCAATATCTTCCCGGGGGATGTGTTGTTGAAAAATTTCGGCGTGACCCGCCATGGCCGGGTGGTCTTTTATGATTATGATGAACTCTGCCTGGTGACTGACTGCCATTTTCGCAAGCTGCCACAAGCGCGCTCCGACGGCGATGAAATGGAAGCTGACCCCTGGTTTTACGTGGGACCGAACGACATCTTCCCAGAAGAATTTCGCACATTTCTGGGGCTGACCGGCAGACTGCGCGATGTGTTTTTAGAACATCACAGCGAGCTCTTCGAAGCCGCTTACTGGCGCGGCTTACAGAAACGCCACCGGGCTGGCGAGATTATGGATATCTTGCCGTACCGCCAGAACGAACGCCTAAGCAGTTAACTTCAGGCCGCGCCACACGGCTGGCGCAGCCGCGCCTGTCTCGCCCAACAAACGCGGCAGCAACCCGTCGAGATGTTGTGGGCTGCCGCTGGTAAAAAACTGCTGCCAGGCCGGCGCTGATCCAATCGGCTGGCGAAGGCCGGCGGCTTCTAACACTCTGCCCACCTGGCGTGCAACGGCAGGCGCCGGATCGATCACCCGAACATCGGGTCCAGTGATCTCCTGCACCAGCGGGATGATAAACGGGTAATGGGTGCAGCCCAACACCACTGTGTCGATGCCCTGGGCCAGCATTGGCTGAAGGGCTTTCTCGAGGATGCGGCGCGTGGAAAGAGAATCCATCTCCCCTGCTTCGATCTGGGAGACCAGGCCCGGGCAGGTGTCTTGCAGCACAATAACCCCTTTGGCAAAACGTTCCAGTACGGAGGCATAGAGCGCACCCTGGAAAGTGGCGGGGGTTGCCAGTACGCCGACCACGCCGCTGCGGGTGTGCTCGGCTGCCGGTTTGACGGCAGGCTCCATGCCGATGAATGGCGTTTCAGGGAACTCCTGGCGCAGGGCGTGCAATGCGGCGGCCGAAGCGGCGTTGCACGCCACTACGATCGCTTTGGCGCCGCGCTGCAGCAAGAAACGGGTGATTGCAAAGGAAAACTGGCGCACTTCTTCTAACGGCCGGGGCCCGTAGGGCACGTGGCTTTGGTCGGCAAAGAATATGATGTTCTCGGAAGGTAGTTCGCGGCGGATGGCGCGCAGCACCGACAGCCCGCCTACCCCTGAGTCGAACACACCAATCGGGCTGGCGGGGCTAAACGCCTTTCGCTTTGACTGGCGGTTGAGATCAGGCAAGCTGTTTTTCCCGGGCAGCCTGGACAAAGGCCTGGAAAATCTGGCGCATTTCTGCCACATCTGGCATCGCTTCAGGATGCCACTGGACAGCCAGGCAGAACGGATGCCCGGGCAGCTCCACACCTTCGACAATGCCATCCGGCGCGTACGCAGTTGGTTTGAGACCCGGGGCCAGGTCGCGAATACCCTGGTGGTGAAGGCTGTTCACCTCCAGCAGCGGCTTGCCCAGGATGCGCGCCAGGCGAGATTCTTCGGAGACCTGCACCGGGTGCGCCGGATAATCGCGTGGGAATTCAGGATAATAGCTGTGCCGCATGGCGCCTGTATGCTGGTCGAGGATATCTTCATACAGGGTGCCGCCCAGGGCAACATTCAAAACCTGAAAGCCGCGGCAGATTCCCAAAAAGGGCTTGTTGGACTGTAGAATTTCCGGGAATAAAGACAGTTCGACCCGGTCGCGGTCGCGATCCACATCCGATACCTTGGGATGCATATGACTGTGGTAAGTTTTGGGGTGCATATCGCCGCCGCCGCTGAAAACAACTCCGTCCAGCCGCGGCAAAATACCGCGCAGGGTTTCTTCCGGCAGACCGAGCGGGATCAAGACAGGCGCGCCGCCGCCGCGCAGCACAGCCTGTACATAGGCTTCATTGAGGTACATGGCTGTATTGCCGCGGCGGTGGATGCGGGAGGTGACAATACCGATCAGGGGAGATGACACGCTGAGAACACCTTTCTTTCATGTGAGAGTTGAGCAAATAATCGGACTCTTGGAATTATACGGCAGTTTTGAGCGGTTGGGACGCTGGCGATGCCAACAGGAGGCTGCCGGGTGCAATTTTCCAGGGATGGTGACGGCGCACTGCTCCTCATCCACCTCGCTTTGAGAGTTGGGCCGAAAACCTGTCCGAGTCTTGAAAATGACGACTGAATTTTGTGAATTCTTGAAAAAGGGGAATATAATTCGGCCGAGGAGAATGAAAGTATGCCTAGACGTAGTTTAGCCAGGCTCTATCGTGACGAGTTTGGCGGTTATAATTCGACGAAATTTCAACAAGATTTATTGGCCGGCCTGACCGTGGCGGCGGTGGCGCTGCCGCTGGCGTTGGCGTTTGGCGTGGCTTCGGGGGCAACCGCCGCCGCTGGATTGGTGACAGCCATCCTTGCCGGTTTTGTGATCGGTGCCCTTTCTGGCGCGCCTTACCAGATTTCCGGCCCAACCGGCGCAATGAGCGCCGTCCTCATCCTGTTGGTGCAGAAATATGGACTGCAGGGTATTTGGGTGGCAGGTTTTGTCTCTGGATTGCTGCTGCTGGTGATTGGCCTGCTGAGGCTGGGACGATTTATTGCTTTCATCCCATCGGCTGTGATCACCGGTTTTACCTCGGGGATTGCCCTGATCATCTTCATCGGGCAGATCGATAACTTCCTGGGAGTCAAAACGCCCGGCGCTGAATCGGCGCTGTTCAAATTCCTGGGCTACTTCAAAGGCGGCTTCCTGCCCAACTGGCAGGCAATCGTGCTTGGGGCATTGGTGATCGGCTGTATGTTGTTATGGCCCAAGAAGTGGAATGCGCGGTTTCCGGCTTCGCTGTTGGGCATTATCCTGGCAACCGGCGTGAATATGGTGTTCAAGTGGCCGGTGCCGGTGATCGGCGCCATCCCGCAGACACTGCTGTTGGCCGACCGCTTCAACCCCCTGGCCTTCGATTGGTCGAGCTTGCCAAACTTGCTCGCCCCAATTCTCACCATCACCGCGCTGGGAGCAATCGAGTCGTTGTTGTGCGGCGCGGTAGCCTCGAATATGACCGGCATCCGCCTGCAGGCTAACCAGGAATTAATCGGGCAGGGAATTGGAAATATGCTCATCCCGTTGTTTGGGGGGGTGCCAGCTACTGCGGCGATTGCGCGCACCAGCGTGGGCATTAAATCTGGCGGACACACTCGCCTGGTCAGCGTCATTCACGCCCTGGGTTTATTGATTTCGATGTTCTTGCTGGCGCCGGTGATGGCGCAAATCCCCCTGGCTGCACTGGCGGGGGTGTTGATGGTCACAGCTTACCGCATGAACGAGTGGGAAGGTATCCATTTCATCTTCGGCAAACGTTTTAAGAGCGATATCCTGGCCTTCAGCATCACCATGCTGGCTACGATTTCCCTCGACCTGACACAGGCGATTTTGATCGGCTCAGGCGTGGCAGGCGCAATCTTTTTGAACCGCATTGCCGGCCTGGAAGTCGATATCACCGAAGTGGAGCCCGCTAAGCTGCGCACCAGGGGTATCCAGGCGGCGGGCAACTGCAAACATGTGCGGGTGGCTTTCCTGACAGGCCCACTGTTTTTCGCCGCCACGGGTTTTTTCAACGAATCATTCACCAGCCTGGGCAATACCCACGCTCTGATCCTTTCGATGCGCGGCGTCCCCCTGTTGGACACTGCCGGCGTGCAGGCCATCCGTGCGTTGTATGAACGATTGAAAGCACGCGGAGGCACGTTGATGTTTTCGGGCATTCATGATAACGTATGCGCCATGCTGGGCCGCAGCGGCCTGATGGAAGAAATTGGTTCGGAGAACTTCTTCTGGAGCTCGGATGAGGCCATCGTTGAAGCCGAGCGGCGAGGATGTAAATTCTGCTCTGGGGAAAACGGCGCGGACGACCACGCTTAATCGAGCGGATGCAGCCCGGTTAACATGCCGTCCACTTCGGCGGCTGTTGCCATGGCAGATTGGGCGCCCGGGCGGGTGGTGCTCAGCGCGGCCGCGGCGTTAGCAAAGCGCACCGCGGCGCGCAAATCTGCGCCGCGCCCCAGGGCCACCGCCAGGCTGCCGTTGAAGGCGTCGCCTGCCCCCACCGTATCGACCGGACGCACTGCAAAGGCCGGCAAGCGCTCGGCGCGATCTCCACAAATCAGCGCGCCGGCTTTTCCCAGAGTGATCACCACCTGCCGCACGCCATATTTCTGGCGCAGCAGGCGGCCCAACTGGGCCGGATCCTGCTCAGTGGAAACCTCAGCCAGCAAAGCTGCCTCGGTCTCATTTGGGGTAAGAAGATCCACCTTCGACAAAAGGGCTGATGGCAGCGCAGCCGCCGGGGCCGGGTTCAAAATAACTCGTACCTGATGCCTGGCAGCCAGGTCAACCGCTGCTTGAACCGTCTGCAGAGGTATTTCTAGCTGCAGCAGCAAGCAGTCGGCATTGCGGATAGCTGGCTCAGCCGCCTGGATATCGGCTGGCGAGAGATGCGCATTGGCGCCGGGCGCCACGGCGATGATGTTCTCTCCTGCCTGGTTGACGATAATAAGGGCAACCCCAGAAGGTCCGGTTTCATCCCATATCAGGAAATCCAGGTTGATGCCCTCCGCCTGGTAGGCGGCATATGATTCCCTGCCCAGGGCATCTCGGCCCAGGCGGGCGACGAAAGTCACTTCGCCGCCCAGGCGCGCCGCTGCCACAGCCTGGTTAGCGCCTTTGCCACCCTGACCCATCTGGTATTCACCGCCCAAAACGGTCTCACCCGGGGAGGGGATGCGCTCCGTCCGTACAACCATATCAGTGTTGGCGCTGCCAATGACCACAATTTTAGGCTGCATCACAATTTCCTTGGGTGAATTAAAAGGTGGGAAAGGTTTATTGAACCTCAGGCGGACGCCATAGAGGTTCTTTTCAGATATCTTACATCTCCACTGGCT
Organism: Chloroflexota bacterium; assembly: GCA_029782365.1. Taxonomy (GTDB): domain Bacteria; phylum Chloroflexota; class Anaerolineae; order Anaerolineales; family UBA4823; genus CAWBUW01. The sequence continues at coordinate 68,583 of JAKOUW010000015.1, read as the reverse complement.
GGCTGTCCAGCCGCTCCTGGCTGGTGTGCAGGGTTTTCACCAATCGGTCATGGGTTCACATCGAACGGGATGGGTGTAATCTCTTGAAGACAATCCGGCTTTACTGCTTTGACATCGCTTGCCTGGATAAAGTCAGTGAGCAGGTCGCGAGTGCAGCTCCAATCGGTGATATAGTGTCCTCGATACGGCTCAATCAAAACCAGACTGTTGGGATAGAGATGCGCAATATCTGCGACATTCGCCGGAGGGTTTTGCGGATCTTCATTAGTATTCAGCACCAACACTGGCGCGTCTTCCGGGCGCGGGGCAGCATACATAGCTTCTGGCCCAGGCGCCGGCAGTGTGGTGCAGAATTGAGCGAACAACTGCGCCTGGGCAACCTGCGCCGCGCTGAAATAACTCCCTTTGCTGTTTTGGGCAACCTGCTCCGGCTGGTAGCGCGCCCACGGTTCTGTACACAGAATATTGATCGACATGCCTTGCTGCAGGGCGATAGACTGCAAGGGTTTGATCTGTTGGATGTAGAACTTGCCGATGGCTTCCCAACCGTTGGCGACAACTGCACGATGGATCAGGCGCGGGATACCCGCGGCGGTATCTGCGCCCATCAACATATAGTGAATGACGGAGGAAAACATATCGGCTGTGACGACGATGCGGCTTGCAGTGGCAGCATCCCAAAGGGAGGTGAGAACTGGTCCCTTCTCCACCTGCGCCTGGAGTGCAGAAAACTCGTCTTTCAGCGCGGGAAATGCTTTGTGGCAGGCCAGATCCTGCGCGCAGCGCTGGAACACCAGGTCTAGCGCCCGTTGGCTGCTGTCGGCAAAGTGTTCGAGGATTGGGTAGGCGAGCAGGGTGCTGCGCAGCATCGTCGCCGTGCGAACCGTCTCGGGATGTTCGTTGAGATAAACCTGCACCACCGTTCCGCCGTATGATTCGCCGGCGATGTTAATCTTGTCGTAGCCGAGAGCCTGGCGCACATCATATACATCGTCAACATAAGTTTTGGTTGTGTACCAGCGAATGTCAGCATCCAGCCCCTCGACACAGGCATTGTAATAAGCTGTCAACTTGTTCGCAGCGTTGGAAGCTGCGCCCTCCAGGGGCGGGCAAGGCAATGGGTACGACCCGCCCGCGCCGCGCTGGTCAACGAGAACGATGTCGCGCTCCTGGTTCAGTTCACTTAATTCTTTCAGGAACGGAGGTGCATAAGCGGCTGCCACCCCGCCGGGGCCGCCGGCAAAATAAAAGAAAGGATCTGCCTGGCGCTGATTCCCGCTGGCTGGCAGCAGGACAATATTCAGCTCGATCTGGCGACCCGTTTGAGCAGTGCGGTTTTCATAGACGCTGTATTTCCCGCATTGTGCGGAAACGCCGTAAACCGTGCAATCGGTCAATTTTATCCTGGGTTGAGATGGTGAATTTATTCCCTGGCAGGCGGTCAGCAGCAAAGCCAGCAGCAAAAACAAATGTATCCGTGTATGGTTCATGAAAGCTCCAGCGCGCCAGGATCGAATATTATCCGACCTGGTAGAGAAACAAAACATTCGACAAATCCATCAAATAGTGGGCTACGATCAGCGGCGGCAAGCGGCGCAGGCGCAGGTAGGCGACGAGCATGGCGACTGAGAGCGGCACAAAGGTGAGGAAGATGTACAGGAAAAATTGCCATCCGGCCAGCATCAGGAAACTGTGCTGGAGGGCAAAAAAGAAGGCAACGATGGCTACCGACAGCCAGCGCGAGCGGGTGAGCGCAATCAGGCGCGGCAGGGCGTAGCCATTGTAGGTCATTTCCTCGGTGGCGGACCAGATGGGCCACCAGAGTAAGCGAGCATAAAGCAGCGCCAACCAGGGAAGAACATGATCCATGTAAGTATATTGAGGGAATTCCGGGCTAAGCTTGCCGTAGGCAGCCAACTGCGCCAGCGCGCCGCCCCCAAAGACGGCCAAGGGAAATATGATGAGAAAGAGACCTATGCCCAGAGGAATCTCTGCCTTCAGCCTGGTCTTTACCACGCTGACCAGGTCAAGCAGGCGGATGCCTTCACGGCGGGTCAGCCAGAACAACACCCCCAGGCAGCCGAGATCAACCAATGTGCCATACACGGGCCACCAGTTGCGGATGACAACACCCGCATTGGGTGTCTTAAACTGTAAGAGCAAAAGATAGGTTAAGCCCTGGGCAAGCAAAATGAACGCAGAACGAGCGACCAGCGCCGCCAGAGGACCAAAATGCGGGATGCGTCCAGCGCTGAAACGAGACTGCACGGCTTCAAATGAATTGGGGGACAGGGTCACGGTCATGGGGTGGTTGACTCCGGGTATCGATTTTCCTGCGGCTGTTTAGCCTGCGAACCGATGCGGCTGCGAGTGAGGATAACAATATGATACTCTTCTGAGAAAAAAACCTCCCCTGTCTGCAGGGGAGGTTAATACTGGTCGGGTGGATAGGGATCCTGGCGGCGCGCTGGTCGCTTGCGCTGACTGAGCTGAGCTCGCCAAGCTCAGCTTAACTTCCGGAGGCTGGCGGGGCGGCTGCAAAAAAATCGATCAAGGCCTGGCTGACGGCGGCGGCTTCTTCGTGCTGCACCCAGTGAGTGGCTTTCTCGAAGAGCGTCACCTCCGCCCGGTCGCATAATTTGGCGCTGGCCTCAGCCATTTCGAAGCTCAAAAACGCATCACGCTTGCCCCACAGGATGCGCACCGGCATGTGCAGGTGAATATCCGAAATGGCAGGTGGGCGGAAGCGCGCCAGGGCGCGGTACCAGTTGATCATGCCCGTCAGACCGCCGGAATTTTGCCAGGCCTGCTTGTAGGCGGCAATATCGGCATCGCTGAAAGTACCCCGCCGGCTGGTGGACTGCAGGGAAGCGGCAGCCTGGGCATAGTTGTTGCGTCGCACCATCCAATCGGCCAGGCCTGGAATCTGGAAGAAAGCGATATACCAGCTTTTCACCATCTGGCGCGGATTCCTGCTGAGATTTCTCGCCATCACCGCCGGATGCGGTACGTTGAGAATCGCCAGTTTGCGCACACGCCCGGGATAGTTCATTCCGATCCACCAGGCGACCACCGCGCCCCAATCGTGACCCGCCAGGCAGCAATCCTTTTGACCCAGGGCGTCCAATAAACCGATAATGTCCTTTCCCAGCTCATCCAGGCGGTAAGCCCTGACCTCTTTGGGCACGTCGCTCAGGTTGTAACCGCGCTGGTCGGGCACAACGACGCGAAATCCAGCCTGAGCCAGCGGTTCGATCTGCGCCTGCCAACTGCGCCAAAATTCGGGAAAGCCATGCAGTAAGATCACCAGCGGACCATTTTGCGGGCCAGCCTGGACGGTGTGCAGTTGGATGCCGTTGGTATTTATGAATGATTCTTCTAGCGAAATAGTCATGATCATCACCTCATAATCGGAGAGCTTCTTAATTGGGAGCGGCGTCTGGTGGGCGAATTTCGTGGGCCGCCCGGGTGAGCAGGGCAAATCCGTGCTGGTTGAGCTGTTCGAGGGCAGAGAGCAAAATTTCCTGGTCAGCGGGAGCGGCCTGGTCGACCAGCTCAATCGCCCGCAGCAGTGAGCCGCGCAGGCCGCTGGCGCGGTGGGCCCAGTGCGAGTCGGCGCTGAGGCGCTCCATGCGCGCCACCAGCAGGCGGGCGGTCGCCAGGACAGGGCTTTCCGGAAAAGACATTCCTTGACTATAATCGACCTGCCAGCGAACTGTCAACGCCTTCCTGGTATAATCTAGTTATGTCCCAGGCTTTATACCGGAAGTGGCGGCCGCACCGTTGGGAAGATGTCGTCGGGCAGGAACACGTTGTGCAAACACTGCGCAACTCGGTTGCTGCCGGCCGGCTGGCGCACGCCTATCTGTTCGCTGGTTCACGCGGCACTGGCAAAACAACCACTGCCCGCCTGCTGGCCAAGGCCTTGAACTGCCTGGAAGCCGATCAGGCAGGCCGGCCTTGTGATCAATGTGACAACTGCAGTGCGGTGAACCAGGGACGCTTTTTGGATCTGATTGAAATCGACGCGGCATCGAATACCAGCGTCGAAGATGTACGCGAACTGCGCGACAAAATCAATTTTTCTCCCAACCAGGGACGCTATAAAGTGTATATCATCGACGAAGTACACATGCTCTCGACGGCGGCATTCAACGCACTGCTGAAAACCCTGGAAGAGCCGCCTCCGCACGCTGTGTTTATATTGGCGACAACTGAGGCGCATAAAATCCCGGCTACGGTGCTGTCGCGCTGCCAGCGGTATGAATTCCGCCGTATTCCAATGCGCGAAATCGTGGGCTACCTGAACCGCATTGTCAAAGACGAAGGGATCGAGGTTGACCCGGCTGCGTTGGATTTGGTCGCCCGCCAGGCGGCCGGAGGAATGCGCGACGCCATCTCGCTGCTCGACCAGCTTGCCTCTACCGGCCAACGCATCACCCTGGAGATGGCACACGCCATGCTCGGGACGGCCACCAGCCTTGCCGTAGTAGACCTGTATAATGCGTTGGTGAAGCGCGACCAGGCAGCCGGATTGGATGTCATCGCCAAGGCATTGGATGCCGGCACCGACGCTCGCCAGCTCGCTCGTCAGGTGGTGGATTACGCTCGCTCGTTGATGCTGGTGCATGTGCGCAACAGCGATTTGCTGGATGTTTCGCCGGACGCGCGTCAGCAGATGGCGGAACATGTCAGAGTGTTCAGCGTGCCTGACTTGCTGCGCCTGATCAAGGTTTTCAGCCAGGCGGCCAGCGAAGCGCGCACCAGTTGGATGCCCGGCTTGCCGCTGGAGATGGCCTTCTTGGAAGTCTTGGAGCCACCCGCGCCTGAGACGCCAGCCCAGCCCGCTCGCCCGCAGGCATCACCCCAGCGGACGCCGGTCCAGCCGGCATCCGCGCGGCCGAATACACCCGCCAGGCAGCCAGTCCCTCCAGTAAGCGCTGCGGCAATCGAGCCAGAGACTCCCACTCCGCCTGACGGTGGGGATAACCGCTTGTTGGAGCAAAACTGGCGCCGTATATTAGAATCAACCCGCCAGCGCAATGCGCAGGTTTACGGGCTTTTGAATTCGGCCAAAACGCGCCAATTACACGAAGATACCCTGACCTTGGCTTTTGCTACGGATGTGCTTAAACATAAACTCGAAGTGCCCGACACCCTGAAGCTGGTGCAAGAGGTATTGAAAGAGATATTTGGCCGGCCAATCCAGGTGCGTTCCACGACGGTTTCTGGCAAACGTTCGGCTCCACCGCCCGGTGTGGATAGTGATGGCATGGTTGCATCTGCGCTGCGCGACCTGGGAGGCGAGATCGTTGATATTCACTGACCTGACCTGAGCGAAATTATATTTGGAGGTAGTCATGGCAAAAGGCTTTCGACCTAAGAATCAAAATCAGATGGGGATGATGGGGCAATTACAAAAATTGCAAGAACAGCTCCAGCAGGCGCAAGATCAACTGGCCACGGAAACGGTCAGCTATTCGGCCGGCGGCGGCGCGGTTAAAGTGGTGGTGACCGGCGACCAGCGCGTCCAATCGTTGACGATTGATCCTGAAGTGTTGAAAGACGGCGATGTGGAAATGCTGCAGGATCTGATCATGGCGGCTTTCAACGGCGCGCTGGATGCGTCGCGCAGCCTGGCGGCTGAGCGCCTGGGTCCGCTCTCCGGCGGCCTGCCTTTCTAGTTCGCAATGCTGTTACCCGCTCCGATTCAAAATATGATCAACGCGCTGGCGCGTTTGCCAGGGATTGGCCCCAAAACAGCCTCGCGCCTGACCTTTTTTTTGCTCAACGCTCCGGACGAATTGGCGGATGACCTGTTGGCGGCGTTGGGCGAGCTGCGGAGCGGGATTGGATACTGCCAGACTTGTTTTAACATCACCGCCGCCGGGCGAAGCGAATGCGAAATCTGCGCCAGCGCGGAACGCGATGGGCGGGTAGTGTGTGTGGTGGAAGAGCCGCTGGATGTGATCGCCATCGAAAGGGTGGGCGCGTACCAGGGAAAGTACCACGTGCTGCGCGGGGCGCTCTCGCCCATCGAGGGCATCGGCCCCGAAGATTTGACGATCCGTGAGCTGCTGGGCCGGGTGCAGGTCGGGGGGATCGGCGAGCTGATCATCGCCACCAATCCCAGCATGGAAGGCGATGCCACGGCGATGTACTTGCAGCGCCAACTGGCGCAGAGCGGTGTGCGGGTTACACGGCTGGCGCGCGGGCTGCCGGTGGGAGGCGACCTGGAGTATGCCGACCAGGGCACCTTGCTGCGGGCTTTGCTCGGCCGGCAAGACATGGCTGGCTAAGGAAGGCAACCTGCGGACAAAACCAGGCCAAGTTGTCTGACGAATTTTGAAAATTGCTCAATTTAACCCTTGACACATAGAGTGTGAGGTGTATAATCGCTAAGCATTTTGAAACAAAGAAGATCTAGCCCGACAGACGGGCAGATCGCTGAAAACTGAACAAGAGAGACGCCCTTGCGTCGGAGGCATAACCAGCTTCTCACAACAGTGCCGATGTCAGAAGACATCGGCAAAATAGTCTCTCGAAAGCCTTGACAGGCTTAAGGGCGAGTGATAAAATCCAGCCCGCTCAGTGAACGGACCTTAACAACTGAATAGCGATAGGAAGTCATGCACAGTCATATTGAGAGTTTTAATGGATCGCTTGACGCAACCACATCGAAAGATGTGTAGAATTTTTTTGCGGAGAGTTTGATCCTGGCTCAGGATAAACGCTGGCGGCGTGCCTAATACATGCAAGTCGAACGGAAGGTTTGTAGCAATACGGACCTTTAGTGGCGAATGGGTGAGTAACGCGTTGGTGACCTGCCCCGAAGAGAGGGATAACAGTTCGAAAGGATTGCTAATACCCCATGTGGTTGTAAGGGTTAGAGGCCTTACATCTAAAGGAGAAATCCGCTTCGGGAGGGGCCTGCGTCCCATCAGTTAGTTGGTAGGGTAACGGCCTACCAAGACGGCGACGGGTAGGGGGCCTGAGAGGGTGGCCCCCCACACTGGCACTGAAACACGGGCCAGACACCTACGGGTGGCAGCAGTAGGGAATATTGCACAATGGGCGAAAGCCTGATGCAGCAACGCCGCGTGAGTGATGAAGGCCTTCGGGTTGTAAAACTCTTTTCGGGGAGACGAGGAAGGACGGTACCCCCGGAATAAGATTCGGCTAACTACGTGCCAGCAGCCGCGGTAACACGTAGGAATCGAGCGTTATCCGAATTTACTGGGCGTAAAGCGCGTGCAGGCGGTTTGGTAAGTTGGATGTGAAAGCTCCCGGCTCAACTGGGAGAGGCCGTTCAAAACTGCCAGACTTGAGGATGGTAGAGGAAGGTAGAATTCCCGGTGTAGTAGTGAAATGCGTAGATATCGGGAGGAATACCAGTGGCGAAGGCGGCCTTCTGGACCATTTCTGACGCTAAGACGCGAAAGCTAGGGTAGCGAATGGGATTAGAAACCCCAGTAGTCCTAGCCGTAAACGATGTAGACTGGGCGTCGGTGGGGTAAAAGCCATCGGTGCCGAAGCTAACGCGATAAGTCTACCGCCTGGGGACTACGGCCGCAAGGTTAAAACTCAAAGGAATTGACGGGGGCCCGCACAAGCAGCGGAGCGTGTGGTTTAATTCGTTGCTACGCGAAGAACCTTACCCGGATTTGACATATGGGTGGTAGGGAGCAGAGATGCGACCGACCCTTCGGGGAGCCCTTACAGGTGCTGCATGGCTGTCGTCAGCTCGTGCCGTGAGGTGTCCGGTTAAGTCCGGTAACGAGCGCAACCCTCGCCATATGTTATACGTGTCATATGGGACCGCCGGTATTAAGCCGGAGGAAGGTGGGGATGACGTCAAGTCAGCATGGCCTTTATGTCCGGGGCTACACACACGCTACAATGGCCAGTACAATAGGTTGCAAGACCGCGAGGTGGAGCCAATCCATAAAACTGGCCTCAGTTCAGATTGCAGGCTGCAACTCGCCTGCATGAAGTCGGAGTTGCTAGTAAACGCAGGACAGCTATACTGCGTTGAATACGTTCCCGGGCCTTGTACACACTGCCCGTCACGTCATGGGAGCTGGTAACACCTGAAGCCGGTATCCTAACCCGCAAGGGAGGGAGCTGTCGAAGGTGGGACTGGTGACTGGGACGAAGTCGTAACAAGGTAGGAGTACCGGAAGGTGCGCCTGGATCACCTCCTTTCTAGGAGCTTTGAGCGCAGCGCTACGGCGCCGCCGCTCTACTCCAGAGTTTTGTTAGAAATCCCACGAGCGGAAGTGGGTCTCTCGATAGACAGAGCAGATTTCCTGTCGCTATTCAGTTGTTGAGGCGCCCCCTGAAAAGGGCTTGTAGCTCAGCTGGTTAGAGCACTGTGCTGATAACGCAGGGGTCACAGGTTCGAGTCCTGTCAAGCCCACAACCCTGAATGTTATGCCAGGGGATGTAGCTCAGTTGGGAGAGCGCCGCCTTTGCAAGGCGGATGCCACGGGTTCGAGTCCCGTCATCTCCACCAGGGAATATTGTAAGGTAAGTGATTTTGAAACAAGCGTTGGTTGACTGACAATTGTAAGAGAGAAAGGTTCATCAAGCGAGCTTCGGCCCGGCGATGAGCCGGGCCGAATTGTCGAAATACCTTGAAAGCAGAATAGTTATCCGGTGATGAGTGCTCCCAACCAGTTTGGAAGCGCCTGTCAGCGGATAACGCTGAATGAGCGAAAGCTCACCGGCGGTAAGCCGGACGCACTTTACCAACTGAATAGTGATGAAATGATAATAGAATCTTAATGCGCAAGTAACGTGAGAAGTTTCGACTTCTCCGTATCACATGAGTAAGCTAGTAAGGGCTTACGGTGAATGCCTTGGCGTCATATGCCGATGAAGGACGTGGGACACTGCGATAAGTCTCGGGGAGCTGTGTACAAGCTTTGATCCGGGAATTTCCGAATGGGGAAACCCACTGCTGCGATCCAGCAGTACCACCAGCTGAATATATAGGTTGGTTGGAGGGAACCAGGAGAACTGAAACATCTAAGTATCCTGAGGAAAAGAAATCATTCCCCTAGTAGTGGCGAGCGAACGGGGATCAGCCTAAACCTGAGAGGCTTGCTTCTCAGGGGTTGTAGGGCCAGGCACATGGAAGTTACAAATCAGTCTGTTAGCAGAATGGTGTGGGAAAGCCTACCAAAGAGGGTGATAGTCCCGTATGCGAAAACAGATTGACTTCCGTCTGGTACCTGAGTACTGCCGGGCACGCTAATCCGGCCGGAATCTGGGGAGTCCACTCTCCAAGGCTAAATACAAATGACGACCGATAGTGAACAAGTACCGCGAGGGAAAGGTGAAAAGTACCCCGATGAGGGGAGTGAAATAGAATCTGAAACCGTAAGCTTACAAGCAGTCGAAGGGCTAATGGCGGGCTGTGCGCCGGTGAAAGCCGGATGCGCGCCGCTACGCCTGACGGCGTGCCTCTTGGAGAATGAGCCTGCGAGTTAATCTCAGTGGCAAGGTTAAGGGAGTAACACCCGAAGCCGTAGCGAAAGCGAGTCTGAATAGGGCGTATAGTCGCTGGGATTAGACACGAAACCTGGTGAGCTACCCATGGCCAGGGTGAAGCGGGTCTAACCACCCGTGGAAGCCCGAACTTACTAATATTACAAAATTAGAAGATGAGCTGTGGGTAGGGGTGATATGCCAAACGAACTAGGAGATAGCTTGTTCTCCCCGAAATAGCTTTAGGGCTAGCGTTATGTGTTTAGTAATGGAGGTAGAGCACTGGATGAGCTAGGGGGCTTACTGCTTACCGAACTCAACCAAACTCCGAATGCCATTACTCAATAGCATAGCAGTCGGACTCCGGGAGCTGAGTTTCGGGGTCAAAAGGGAAAGAGCCCAGACCATCCGCTAAGGTCCTAAAGTCCAAGCTAAGTGGGAAACGATGTGGGACTACTTTGACAACCAGGAGGTTTGCTTAGAAGCAGCCATCCTTTAAAGAGTGCGTAATAGCTCACTGGTCAAGTGGTCCTGCGCGGAAAATTTAACGGGGCTAAGCTTGGCACCGAAGCCATGGGCTTCAGCGTAAGCTGGAGCGGTAGGGGAGCGTTCTGTCAGCGGTGAAGGTCGACTGGAAAGACGGCTGGAGCGGACAGAAGTGAGAATGCAGGCATGAGTAGCGTAAAACATGTGAAAACCATGTTCGCCGTAAATCTAAGGTTTCCGACGCCAGGTCAGTCCGCGTCGGGTTAGTCGGTCCTTAGCTGAGGCTGAAAAGCGTAAGTGATGGACATCCGGTTAATATTCCGGAACCACCTGGATTGAGCGATGAGGGGACGCAGTAGGGTAGACCAGCCTCCGATTGGTTGTGGAGGTGTAAGCGGGTAAGCGTTGAGACCTGTAGGTAAATCCGCAGGTTGAGCTGATACGCGAATACGTGCCGTAAGGCTGAAGTGGTTAAGCCCGGCTGCCGAGAAAAGCCTCTAAGCGATGATGTTCAGGTGTCCGTACCGCAATCCGACACTGGTAGATGGGTAGAATATACCAAGGCGAACGGGAGAACTATCGTTAAGGAACTAGGCAATTTGGCCCCGTAACTTAGGGATAAGGGGTGCCTGCTACCGCGCAAGCGGTGGTGGGTCGCAGTGAAATGGTTCTAGTGACTGGTTAACAAAACCACAGGTCTCTGCAAAGCTGTAAAGCGATGTATAGGGGCTGACACCTGCCCAGTGCTGGAAGGTTAAAGGGAGGGGTTAGCGCAAGCGAAGCTCTGAACTGAAGCCCCAGTGAACGGCGGCCGTAACTATAACGGTCCTAAGGTAGCGAAATTCCTTGTCGGGTAAGTTCCGACCCGCACGAACGGTGTAACAACTAGAACAGTGTCTCAACGATAGACCCGGTGAAATTGAAATACGTGTGAAGATGCACGTTACCCGCAGTAGGACAAAAAGACCCCGTGGAGCTTTACTGCATCCTGGCATTGAGTTTGGATATGGTCTGTGTAGGATAGGTGGGAGGCTGGGAAGCTGGCGCGTCAGCGTCGGTGGAGCCATCGGTGAAATACCACCCTGATTATGTCTAGACCCTAACCTCACACCGTAAACCGGGTGAGGGACCGTGCCAGGTGGGCAGTTTGACTGGGGCGGTCGCCTCCTAAAGAGTAACGGAGGCGCCCAAAGGTTCCCTCAGGCTGAATGGAAACCAGCCAAAGAGTGTAAAGGCACAAGGGAGCTTGACTGCAAGACCAACGCGTCGAGCAGAGACGAAAGTCGGGCTTAGTGATCCCACGGTACCGAGTGGAAGGGCCGTGGCTTACCGGACAAAAGCTACCCCGGGGATAACAGGCTGGTGAAGCCCAAGAGTTCATATCGACGGCTTCGCTCGGCACCTCGATGTCGGCTCATCGCATCCTGGGGCTGGATAAGGTCCCAAGGGTTGGGCTGTTCGCCCATTAAAGCGATACGCGAGCTGGGTTCAGACCGTCGTGAGACAGGTCGGTCTCTATCCACTGTGGGCGCAAGGAACTTGCGAGGATCTGCCCCTAGTACGAGAGGACCGGGGTGGACAGACCTCTGGTGTGCCAGTTGTCGTGCCAACGGCATTGCTGGGTAGCCAACGTCTGGCAGAGATAACCGCTGAAAGCATCTAAGTGGGAAACTCGCCTCAAGATTAGGTTCCTCATCCCGTAAGGGAGTAAGACCGCAGGTAGACCACCTGCTTGATAGGCAGCGAGTGTAAGCACAGCAATGTGTTCAGCTAAGCTGTACTAATGGTCGAGGGCTTACTCATGTGTTACGGGGAACTCGGAACTTGTCACAATAATTGCGCAGATTCGAAAAGATCATCACTATTTGGTTTTTAACATTGTGAAATAAGTCTCTTGGTGATTGGAGCAGCAGGGGTACACCCGGTAACATTCCGAACCCGGAAGTTAAGCCTGCTAGCGCTGATGGTACTTGGGGGGCGACCCCCTGGGAGAGTAGGTCATTGCCAAGAGACTTTTCAGAAACTCCCAATCCGCAAGGAAAGGGAGTTTTGTCTTTTAACTGGTCGGTGCTTGCCAGGCTGTCGTCTCACTGATATAATAACTTTCAGCAAACGCTGAAAAGGTTATTCTGGATGAAAATAGAGCCGATAGAGCAAACCGCGATCACTGCCCTGCAGGAATGCCTGGAGAAAATCCCTTTCCTGCAAATTGACCGGATCGAAAGCCCCCAGGCGAATAACGGGGGCGATATCCAGGCCTGGGTGCGCATCCGGGAACAACCACGCTTGCTGATGGCGCAGGTCAAAAACAACGGCCAACCCCGCCTGGCGCGCCTGGCGGTTTATGAGCTGAAAGACCGCCTGGCAGGAAAATCAGATGCCTATGGCATCTTCATCGCCCCCTATATTTCGCCGGATGCGGGGAAAATCTGCGAAGACGCCGGGATGGGCTACCTGGACCTGGCCGGGAATTGCCTGCTGTCTTTCGAGACGATTTACATTCGCCAAACCGGCGCCCCCAATCCCAAAGTGCAAAAGCGGGACTTGCGTTCGCTGTACTCTCCGAAAGCCGAGCGTATTCTGCGCGCCATGCTTACAGAACCGCGACGCGCCTGGAAGATTGCCGAGTTAGCCCAAGCCGTGGATGTCAGCCTGGGCCAGGTAGCAAACGTCAAGAAGCTGCTGGCCGACCGTGAATGGCTGGCGCTGAGCGATGCCGGCATGCTTCTGAGCAAACCGGGGGACCTGTTGGATGATTGGGTCAAAGCCTATAACTACCGCCGCAACCAGATCCACGAATATTATTGTCTTGCGGGAGTGGGGAATGCTGAGGCCAACCTGGCCGAGGCCTGCGAGCAGTTGGGGGTAAGGTATGCACTGACCAGCTTTTCAGGCGCCATCCGCATCGCGCCGATGGTGCGCTACAACCGGGCTGTGGCCTATGTCGAAGGCAATCTTGATGCGGTAGCTGCTGCTGCACAATTAAAACCCGTGGACAGCGGCCCCAATATTCTCCTATTAACACCTTACGATGAAGGCGTGTTTTATGCCGCATCTCCAATTGAGGGCACCGTGATTGCCTCGCCGGTGCAGGTTTACCTGGATGTGATCAGTTCGCGCGCCCGCGGCGAAGAGGCGGCCGAGGCAATTCGCCGAAAACTGGAGGCAACATGGTAGCAAGAAGGAGCGATTATTCAGTGGAGGCCGTGGAAGCGGCGCGCAGCGTGTTGCTGGAGCTTTCTCGACTGTTAGGCGAATATCAAGATTCGGTGGTGGTGGTGGGCGGTTGGGTGCCCGAGCTGCTGATCAGCCAGTCGCCGCACCAGCATGTCGGCAGTATTGATGTGGATATTGCGCTGGATCATCGCAAGCTCAAGGAAGTTGGTTACAAAACCATCTTACAGCTTCTGCTGGTGCGCGGCTACCAGCCAAGCGAACAGCCGTTCATTTTCTTTCGCACGGTGCAACTGGGCGAGCGGACATTCGACGTTGAAGTTGACTTCCTGGCCGGCGAATATTCCGGTACGACTCGCGGCCACCGCACCCAGAAAGTGCAGGATATGCGCCCGCGCAAAGCGCGTGGCTGTGACCTGGCCGTCAGCCTGGCCACCGAAGTAACCCTGAGCGGCACGCTGCCTGGCGGGGGCAAAGATACGACCACGGTGCGAGTAGCCTCGATCGTACCTTTCCTGGTGATGAAGGCCATGGCGCTGGCCGGGCGTCTGATGGAAAAAGACGCCTGGGACATTTACTACTGTATCCGGTATTACCCGGGCGGGATCGACAATCTGGTAAATGAATTCCAACCACACCTGGAAAACCGCCTGGTGCAGGAAGCTTTAGCCAAGATCGCCGAGAAGTTCGCCTCGCCTGAACATGTTGGCCCAAAGCACGTGGCTGACTTTGAAGATTTGTCGAACCCTGAAGAACGAGAACTACTCCAGAGAGACGCTTTTGAACTCGTGCATGCGCTACTCACCAAATTGCAAATTTTAGGTAACGATGATGGAACCCAACCCAAAAGAACCGAATGACCTAGAACCTGGTGAAACGATTGACCCAGAAAAAGTGCGTATGGCTTTTGACTCGGTCGAAAAGAAGGCAGCAGAAGCTCAAGACTTAGCCAATCAGGCCGCGCAGTATGCTGGTCATACCCGCGAAGTGATTCGTGTTGCGGCTCCTTTTTACATCCAACTTGCTCAACTTGCACAGGATAGTCCACAACTTCAGCCTATTGTTGCCAGTGGCATTCAATTTGTGAAATCACTCGATCAGGAACTTGAGCAAAGTACAATTCATGCGGCTTCACTGACTCGCGGACTTTATAGCATATCGTCATCAAGCGATACTTTTATGAGTACTTCTGGAAGCGTTGCCTCTGTCATATTTCCAGGCAACCTAGAGATACAGTCGTACGAACCGCCGCCTTTCTTTGTTCCAACTGAAACGGATGTTGAGAGAAAACTTGCTGCAATTGACCCGTCTCTTGCAGGTACTTACCGTGAGATTGGCCAAGCTTATCATGGCACGACAGCTGATCCAGCGCGAGCGGCGATTGCTCTAATGCGTCAAGTATTCGACCATTTTTTTGCTAGACTTGCTCCCGACGATGCTGTTCGGAATTCCCCTTATTGGTGTGCTAAAAAGGGAGCGGATCCAGATCAGATAACTCGCAGGGAGCGCATGACCTATGCAGCATACACCCACATTCGCGACAAAGCAAGAGCCGATACAATCGTTGCGAATATTACTCATATTCTGGATACTTACCAGATGTTGAATAAACTTCACACCAGAGGCGCTCTTTCTGAGCAACAGGCGCGTAGCGCAATAAAAACCATGAAGAAATTTCTAGAAACCTGGACAGATGCGCTCGATTATCCGGCAAACGATGATGCCTTCCAATAAGAAAGATACCCAATCACAACAAAGCGAGGACATTGCCCGCGCCTACTTTGAAGCGCGCCCTGGGTGGAGCGTTACCTGGAAGGAACGACTTGTCGTTTTTCACAACCAAAAGCTGCAACACACACAACCTCTGCCGAGAAGTGTTTTTGATGATCATCTGTCAGTACAGCTGCCCTGAGCAAAACTTGATTTGCCCTTGTTTGAAGGCGACTTCCAAACAGATGGCATACTCCCTGTCCCACAATCCCCCTGCTCACAATAGGCGTTGTCAGTGAAGTTTTTCAGGAAATGCTATCTCATAGCGGCTAAACCGTACCAATAAACGGTAAAAAAGAATGACCTACAACCTGTTGGGGGGCATTTTATGGGCCAATTTGGCTTGACAAGAAAAGGGGAAAAGCCGATAATACCATAAACACAGTCTAGGTTAATTAACCTAAAGGGTATTCGACCTATGCAAACTTTTTACCCACTCGACCAACAAACGCTTTTCACCAACCGGGAATATGAACTGGCTCAGTTGGCGCATTATCGCCAGGCACTGGATGTTGGCCCAATGGAGCATGTGGCCCTATTTGGCCTACGCCGCATTGGCAAAACGCTGCTGCTCAAGGAGTTCATGCGCCGCACTTTGGATGAATCTCCAGGCGTAGCGCCCGTCTATATGGATTTTGCCACGCTGGCCAGTTCACCGGAGAACTTCGCGGTGGGGTATGTTGGACAGTTATGTTACTGGCTGTTACTGCGCGGCGAAGGGGATGCCGGCCCCTTCTTGAGCGCCGGGTCGCTGGCGGGGGCGCTGTTTCAGAATAATGGGGCTGATCTCTATCCGCTGGTTGAACCGCTGCTGCATGAGTTAGAAAAAGCCCGCCCAGACCGCCAGGCGCTGCTGCGCCAGGCTTTCCATTTTCCCCATGAAGCTGCTGGGGTTCGACAGTGTTCGCTGGCGCTGATCCTCGATGAATTTCAGGAAATTCGCACCCTCACCCACTACCCAAACAGCCAGAATGTACTAGCCCTGCTGCGCGCCGAGATGCAGTCGCAAAGCGGTATATTGTATCTTCTGGCTGGTTCAGCCGTCAGCGTGCTGACCGATTTACTCTCTAATCCAGATAGCCCACTTTTCGCTCAGTTCACCCGCCTGCCGGTGGAAGCTTTCAATCGCGAATCCACTTCGGTTCTGGTGCGCAAGCTGACCAACGACCAGGCTCCCGCCGACTTGCTGCCCCTGATCCACAGCCTGACCAATGGTCACCCGTTTTATATTACCGCCATCTGCCGGCGATTGATGAACCTGGTGGATGTGGCGCAGCGCCCGCTGGATGCCGACACTACCAAACAAGCCTTCTTGACTGAAACGCTCGCCCCTCACGGCCGGATTTACGATTTTTGCCGCTATGTGTACGATCTGTCTTTGCAGAAAGCCGCTGGTTATGGGGCATTGAAAGCTGTCTTGCAAATCCTGGCTACCGAGGAGGGCCTGACTGCCAGCCAGATCGCTCGCAAGCTGCGCGTCACCAGTGGCACGGCCAGCGACTACCTGCGCTGGCTGCGGGAAGTAGATCTGGTAACCGACCGCGACCATGCCTATTACTTCCGTGATCCAGTGCTGCGCTTCTGGGTGGCCAACACCATCCGCGGTGTGGAGATCAGCCTGACGGCGGAACCGCTTGACCTGGTGAACCTGATGGCAAGGCTGGACGCCCAACTGCAGCGCGTTTCTGAGGAGTTGGGGACTGCTCAGGAGAGCCGCATCCGTGAGTTGATGCGCCGCTTCGACAACCAGGTGGTGGAGGGTTCTATTTTCGGCATTCCTGGCCAGTTGACCTTACCCAAGTTTGACCAGGTGAACGAGTATCTATCGCCGGATGGACAGGTGCAGCTCGATGCCATTGCGCAAGTAGTGTTCTCTACTGCCGCTGCCAGTGGCATGAAATGGATCGTTGAGGTCAAGTGGCGCACCAAGCGGGTAGGTAGAAAGGAGATGGGAAGGCTGTTGGCTCATGCCCAGGCTGAGTCAGCGCAGGGCTGGTTCATCTCCCGCGCCGGGTTCACAGAGGATGCGGCCGAGTTCGCGCAGAAAGAAGGATTATTTTATTCGGATGGGCAGGCAATCCATCTGCTTCAGTCACTTTTGAAAGGGGGAGCGTAGAATATGTCTCGGATATTTGCTCTTGTTTCCTGTGTCAGCGAAAAACGCGCTGCCCCCTCCCCTGCGCGATACCTGTACACTTCCGATTGGTTCGTCAAGGCTGCCCGTTATGCCAGCCAGATCACGGATGAGTGGTACATTCTTTCAGCGAAATACGGATTGGTGCATCCCGACCAGGTGCTGGAGCCGTATAACGCAACGTTGAAGACGATGGGGAAGAGCGCCCGCCAGGCCTGGGCTGAGCGGATTTTTGCCTCGCTCAAGCCGCGCCTGTCGCCAGGCGATACGGTGATTTTCCTGGCCGGGCAGGCTTACCGGGAATTTTTGTTGGCTCAGGTGGCTCGCCTGGGGTGCAAAGTTGAAATCCCGATGGAAGGGCTGCGCATTGGCGAGCAAATGCAGTGGCTCAACCAGCATTTGAAGGGCGGCTGATGTGGATCGCTTAAACGATCTGCGCCGATTTTATGATCTCCTGGCCGCGCTGGAGCGCAAGCTGGGCGGCAAGCGCTTGCTTGCAGACTGTGATGGGCGCATGGATTGGCCGCCACGCGGCGTTTACTTTTTCTTCGAACCAGGAGAAATCCGCACCCATTCCGGGCAAGGCCCGCGCGTGGTGCGGGTGGGCACGCACGCCCTGGCCGGCGGCAGCCGGACGAAGCTGTGGAAGCGCCTCAGCCAGCACCAGGGTGTGCGCAAGAGCGGCGGCGGCAACCATCGCGGCTCGATCTTCCGCTTGCATGTGGGCACGGCTTTGATCAAGCGGGATAAATGGCCGCCGGCAGTCGCGGGCACATGGGGGCATGGCTCCAGCGCCGGCGCGGCGGTGCGCCTGGCTGAGCAGCCGCTGGAACAGGCCGTCAGCCAGTACATCTGCCAGATGCCGTTCTTGTGGCTGGCCGTGGATGACAACCCCGGCCCCGCCAGCCTGCGCGGGGTGATCGAGCGCAATGCCATCGCTTTGTTGAGCAATTACAATACACAGGATGAGCCACTGGACCCGCCCAGCCCTTCCTGGTTGAGGTTGCAGGCAGACCGAGAATCGATCCGCCATTCTGGATTATGGAACGTCAATCACGTTACAGAAGTCTATGATCCAGTGTTTCTTGAACTACTCAATAAGTTGGTCAAGTGCAACCATTGATGGTAAATTGATATGATATGAAAACTTCTAAGCCAATACTAGAATATAAGTTCTACGAACCTGGTATAATTTATTTATGAATCCTCTTAACCTCTTGAATTTGGATTGGAATTTTGCAGATGCCAAAACAAGGCATCTGACCCATGGTCTCCACCCTTACCCAGCAAAGTATATTCCTCAAATTCCTAACGCAATCATTAGCGAATTATCAAAAACTGGAGAAACCGTTGCGGATATTTTTTGCGGAAGTGGCACAACATTGGTTGAAGCTAATGTTTTGAAACGCAACGCCATTGGTATAGATGCCAATCCACTTGCCTGTTTAATCAGTGAGGCTAAAACCACCCACTTTCAAAATGGCGATGAACAAATATTAGCTGAATTAGTTTCAAAGTCGCAAAGAGCCGCTGCTGATTTATTGATGAATACCCCTCTCTTTAAATCATCTCCGTACATTTCTTCTGCTGACCGTCCTCAGGATAATGCTATTAGTTTCTGGTTTGAACCATTTGTAGTTGAAGAATTGGCTGAAATAAAAAGCTGGTTCCAAAGTTTACCAACTCCTACGAGCCGCAAAATTGCTCAGACAGCGTTTTCATCTATCATTGTGGTTGTCTCTAAGCAGGACTCTGACACAAGATACGTACGTCGAGAGAAAAAGATAGTTCCAGGGGATACTTTCCGTCGTTTTGGGATAGCTTTAAGTAAGGCCATCCCATCTGTAACAGAATTTACTCAAGTTGCAAATAATGGATGTTTTAGCAAAGTGCTTTATGCAAATATTTTGACAGCGCCGGATGTTGGAAAGTTTGACTTGATGGTATGTTCACCGCCCTACCCAAACGCTTACAGCTATCACTTGTATCATATGTCACGCATGATTTGGCTAGACATGGATTATGCGGAATTTAAAAAACAAGAGATTGGCAGCCACCGGAAATATAGCAAGGTAGGAGCTTCAATAGAAACCTTTCGGCAGGAGATGGCTCTGATTTTTGAGTGGTTGTATGAACACTTAAGGCCAAATCGTTATGCATGCTTCATAATCGGCGACTCAACCATAAAAGGGGAAAAAATTGATAATGCCGAGTTATTGTCAAACCTGGCAGCCGACAGAGGATTTGTTGAAGCAGCTCGAATCACAAGACAAATGCAAGCAACAAAAAAAGCTTTCAATCCAGCGATTGGAAAGATCAAGGAAGAAAAAATCTTGATTTTGCAGCGCAAAGGGTAACCAATGAAAACTATCGTTGAATGTAAAATCAAGCCGTATATCCAACCATTTGAACGCGTATTAGCGTTTTCCGAATTAAGATCCGTTGCAGGTTCATCGCTAGCAGATGATGAATCTGAAGAGTTTCGTATTGAGACCAGCGTTCCCGAATTTGATTTAGTGAGGCAACTAGCATACTGGGAAAGTGTCAATGGGCAACCCACCGTACAGGTTTTACGCGAAGCGACCACAAATATCGTTCGGAATGGTCTGACATCAGATCAAATTGCTCATCTTTTACCTTTTGACAAAACAGTTCCTTTACCTAACCGCCGTATACTTCGGTATGGGACGCATGGCTTGCATGAATATCGCGGGAAGTTCTTTCCACAGCTAGTACGTTCGCTAATCAATATTGGTTGTGTACCAACAGGAGGCATTGTGGCCGACCCCATGTGTGGGAGCGGCACGACCTTGGTTGAATCGGTGCTTGCGGGATGTTTTGGATTAGGGCTTGACGCCAATCCACTTTCTGTTTTGATGAGTAAAACCAAGGCTGAACTTTTGACAATTGACCCTACCGAGCTAAGCGAAGTATATCTGCATCTGCGCGAAAACCTATTGCGTATTCAGCCCAAACAACGAGTCAGCAAAGATCAATTACCATATTTCACATCTCTTTCCGAATCTGATCAGAAATATCTTTCATTATGGTTCTCTGAACCCGTTTTATGTGATCTAGATCAAATAAAAAGTGAAATTGATGCGATCACAAACGTTAGCATTCGAAACATGTTCACTTTGGCGTTAAGCAATATTTTGCGTTCGGTTTCATGGCAGAAGGAAGATGATCTCCGTGTCCGAAAACAGGTCAAAAATGATATTGACCTTGACCCCTACAAAGAATTTCTCGAAGAGGTTGGACGTTCAGTACGTATAGTATTAGCATTCCTTTACCAAAATCAGGGTATTGATAATGGGAGTTTCAAGGTTTTTCAAGGTAGTGCCTTAAATGCAGGGAATATCTGGAAGGATTATTTGGGT
This sequence comes from Chloroflexota bacterium, assembly GCA_029782365.1. Lineage (GTDB taxonomy): Bacteria > Chloroflexota > Anaerolineae > Anaerolineales > UBA4823 > CAWBUW01. The sequence continues at coordinate 48,147 of JAKOUW010000015.1, read as the reverse complement.
AAAGTAGATGTTGTTGTCACATCCCCGCCTTATGCAACGGCTTTACCCTACCTTGATACAGATCGATTGAGCTTGTGTTATCTTGGCCTATTGCCAAGACACGATCATCAAAAACGCAATTTGGAAATGATTGGCAACCGAGAAGTAACTGACAAAATTCGCTCCACCCTTTGGCACGATTATCTTGGTAAGAAAAATCTACTACCACTATCAGTTCACCATCTTATTGAACAGATTGACACTTTAAATGCAAATACTAATGTTGGCTTTCGGAGACGCAATTTGCCTGCTCTTTTGGCCAAATATTTTTTGGATATGCGGCAAGTTTTTGTGGAAATGCTTGCAGTTCTTAAACCAGGAGCTAATGCTTTTGTCGTTGTTGGTAACAATCACACCATTGCGGGTGGACAGCGAGTTGAAATTGAAACTGCAAACTTATTAGCCGAAATCGCTATGAGTATCGGCTTCTTACCTGAAAAGAATATTCCAATGGAAATGTTGGTCTCACGCGATATTTTTAAGAAAAACGCTGTTGCTTCAGAAATCATTATTGTTCTCAAGAAACCCAAATGATATCTTTCCCAGGAAAAAGACCTTCACATGGCACCGTGAAGGTCTTTTCTTCTCCGACTATATTAGTAATACCCCCAAAGTTTATGTGAGTTTTGCGTCTCGTTTACGCATAGATCCCAATAATGTTGATATTCGGAGGTACCATACGGGACCACTTCTACGTAGTAAGAATATCCCTGCGAGCCATCCGATCTTTCAATCCTGAGAATATCATTCACGTTGCCAGCACTTCGCAGGGCTTCACTTCTTAGCCTAAAATCGTGTTTTACTGGCCAAGTCATCATATTAACAATTACAATTTCTGTTCCAACGCGCATAGGAACGCCGGAACGGTCAAATTTTCCATCACGTTGCGGATCTTCGGTAAAAAGATCAGGCCACCCCCAAAATTGAGGGTCATAGTTTCGTGCCGATAGAGGAATAAAAATTTCAGGAGAGCGCCTGCTTGTGCCTGCAGTAGTCTGCCCAACTCCAACATCTGTTCTTTGTAATGTCATCACAAAACCATAGTTACCCCCTGCTTGTGGCTCAACTGGTACGGGAGGCTCTATTACAAATTCTTCATCGACAATTTCTTCAGGCAAATCTGGTTCGGCAGGTGTTCTAGGAAGGCGAGGAGCGCGACGCACTGCTCTTCGATAAAACAGAGGAGGTTTTGTAGGTTCACTGCCGGCTTCTGTGGTTGTTTCTTTCCCCTCAGCAATCTTGTTGGTACGTATGGCTTGCATTTGGCTCTCGGTTATCACATAGCCATTTAGCAATAGCTCCCCTAAAAATTCATTGGTCAACAAATGTGCCAGTTGGCTTGTCGGATCCGCCCAAGAGTCAAACATTGATTGAAGTTGATTAAACAGTTCTCTGTCTTCATTAACCGAAAGATGAAGTCTAACGGCTAAAGACACTTCATAGTTCGTGTATAGTCCTCCCTCTGTGAGATTTCCTGATCCTATTGCTACATCAGCCCATTCTTCATTCGAGAAAACGTACACTTTAGGATGAAAAGTAGATTGGTTTTCATTGTGAAAAACCCAAATTTTGCCCCTTTCTCCAACTGCTTCCAGAAGACTTTTTAAACCATCATAGGAAGTGCCGTTTTGATCAACCCCTACTGAAATTTTGACCGTTGCTCTATTGGAGAAGTTAGCCAAATCAGCGGCTATGTGTCTAGTGCCTGTATTTTTGATAAAAGCAATAGCTGCTCGAAAGGATGTCCATTCAGTTTGATTTAGGTGAGACTTCAGAAAATCTCCCAAGCGAATTTCACCATCAGGTTGACAAAGCAATTCGGCCATAACAGCTTGCTCCTCAATACGGAATGTCGGTCATAGGAAAAGTATGTCGCAATTATTATAGCATGCAGGGAGTTGATAAACTGATCCTAACTCAGGTAGGTGACCTGGGAAATCAACGTAAAAATAACCCATCTTGCGATGGGCAGAATGGCGTTTCTATATTTGGCAAATTGTCAAAGGTTATTTCTGCTCTGTGTAAATGACATCCAGCACCGTTCTGATCACATACTGCTTATCCCCAATCCGGTCAAAGAAGCACTCCTCAAGCGTGTTCGTGGCGATCAGGTAATGGGCCTGCGCCGGCTGCGCCAGCAAGCCCTCAGCGCGCTGCTGGTCGGCGGGCGTGAAACTCAGCTCTGCAAACAGCGCCTGGCAAGCCGGTGCAAGATTCCAGCCGCGGCTGTCGGCCCGGATGCTGATGACGATGAGGCGGCACGCTGGGTCGCTGGTAAAGCGCTCAATGGCTTTCGCCCGTTTGTGCTTCGTGATCTCGCTGGTGATCCAGGGGGCCTGGAAGGCGCCGGCAATGTCGCCCACGATCTCGCGGTGGTAGGCGAAAACCACCAGTTTTTCCTGGTTGTTTTTCAGCAACGCCCGGATCCAGGCGACCGCCGCATCGAACTTGCCCCAGGCCAATTCTAGGCGTGGCGCGGTGTGCCAGCCCACCCAGTCGTCATCCTGCGAAGCAGCCACCTCTATCGCATTGTAATCATCCCGGTTGTCAATGCGCACTCGATGGTATTGGCGGGGCATCGTCTCCAGGTCCGGCTTGGGCCGGCGCAGCAGGCAGCGGGTGCGCAACAGCCGGCCAAGCTCGTCCAGGCGGGCGGCGCCATTTTCTTGCCCCAGGCAGTAGCGCTGGAAAAAGCCGCTGCGACCGCCGAACTCATCTAACCGCCCCATAACATTCAATTGGCTGATCAGCTCCGCCGGGCCATTGAGGATCGGGGTGGGCGTGAGCAGCAGCCGGTAGTGGATGCCTTGCGCCAGGGCAAGGGAGCGCCTGGTACGCTGGGCATCCCAACTCTTCACGTAATGCGCCTCATCCAGGATCAGGCCATAAGGGCGGCGGTTCAAATGCTGGATCACGGCGTCAGCAGCATCCAGCGTTTCATAGTTGATCAGCACCATGTCGGCCGAGGCATCCACGGCGGCGTCTTTGCAGGTGGGCAACTTTTTACCGGGCAGGTATCGTTCGATGGCATGATGCCAGGCCTGGCTGCGGTTCGCCGGGCAGACGATCCAGGCTGGAAAAGCATTGGCGGCTTGCACAGTCCCCAGGGCGATGGCCATCCGATCTTTCTCATCTTCATCGGCGATAAAACAGCGCATGGTCTTGAGGGCATACTGCACGCCGGCAACTTGAAAAGGCGTCAGGCCCGGCAGCGGTGACTTGAAGTGCGCTTCGGGTTCCAGGGCGTGGCTGGCATAGTAACGGCTGCTTTCGAAACGTGCCACCAGTTCTTCTGCCGGCAGCTTGAAAGCAGGGTGCACCGCCAGGCGATATTGATCGGCCAGCGACAACACGGCCCGGATGACGCTGGTTGAAGGCCAGGCCAGCCAGCCGCGCTGCTCGTGAAAGTCGAAATGTGCGCTCGGGATACGCCGCACGGCGTTTCTGAGCGCCTCGTTCCTGGAAAAAGAGATCACGATTTCCCCAAAAGCATCCGGGTAAACTCTGCCTCCCATGCCTAAGCCTCCAGCTTCGTTACGGCTTCTTCCAGGTCGCGCTCGCCTGGGGTAATGTAGATTTGGGTGGTTTCCAGGCTGGTGTGACCTAACAGGGCTGCCACTTTCTCCAGCGTGACGCCCTTATCAATCAGCGACTTGGCGAAGGTGTGGCGTAAAACATGGGCAGAAATATCCCCCATGCCGGCCGCTTCTGCAAAACGTTTGACGGCCCGCTGCACAGTTTTTTCTTGCACATTCTGGTTGCTCTGCCCGACGAAGAAGCCATCTGCCGTTACTTCCGGGCGCACATCCAGGTAATCCTGCAAAGCCTTACGCGCCTGGGCGTTGAGCGGGATTTCGCGGCGTTTTCCACCTTTCCCCTGCCGGACGATCACGGTACCCTTCCGTTCGTTGAGCAGCACATCCTTGAGCCGTAAACCAACCACCTCTTTGACGCGCAGGCCGGTATTGAGCATCAGGCACACAATCGCGGCATCCCGCAAGTACGCCACCTGCAGCCGTGGGTATCGCCGGATGGCAGCCTGCACTTCTTTTTCTACCGTGCGCAGCAAAGCCGCCTGCTGTTTATGATCCAGCCAACGGGGCGACAGCGGCGCCTGCGGCACTTTGGTGATGCCTTGCGCCGGGTTACGATCGTTCAGGTAACCGGCCTGCCGCGCCCAATCGGCAAAAGCGGCCAATGAAGCCAGTCGCCGGTTTACTGTTTTGGGCTTGGCCTGCTCTTCGAGCAAATGCTGCTTATAGGCGCGTAAGGCGGCAGCCGTCAGGTTCTCAAAGGTCAACGGTTCTCGATATTTACGTAGATGCCAGGTGCAAAACAGGCGCACATCACTCACATAGCCACGGATTGTGATTGGCGATCGCTCTTTGGCGACCAGGGCGGCGCCAAATTCTTGCATCTGTTGGTCCGTGATTTCAATGGGGTTCATTGTTTTCTCCGTTTCGATTTACCAAAAAGGCGGTTTTTTCAGTCCCAAGTGATGGGTTTGGGCGAAGAGTGCACTCAGCACCCATCCCAGGGATTCTTCCAGGATTTGGATTTCCTGCTTGCCTGGCACAACTTCGGTTTCTGCAGGCATCAGGATTTCTGGATCGGTGATTTCAACTGCGACGCTCAAACGGCGCGGGCCACGCGTCTGGTAGTCGGGCGTGTACGAATACGCCCGCAGCGGGCCGTCGCTCTGCCAACCGTGGTATTCCAGGAAGGCGTCAATCACCACCTGCATGCGGTGCAGGGCCGTGCTTTGGTTCCAGTGGATGCGCCGGGCATCCATCTGGATGGTCTGCTCCACCAACTGCAACAGCCCAGGGTTCATTCGGAGATAGTGATACAGCAGGTACAGCGACTCGCGCGGCACGCCGCTGCGCGCCAAAGACGTGGCAAAGGGATCGTGCGAAGCCAGGTAAATGGTGCGCATGACGTACAGGAACTCGCTATCTGCCTGTGGCTGGTCAGCATATCGCCCGGTTTGCTGCAGTTCCTGGTAAAGCGCAGCCAGGATCATGCGCCGTTCCGGGTTGGTGAACTGCGGCAGTTCCTGGGCCACCTGGGCCAGTGATTTCGCATCGCCCGAAGCAGTTGCCAGTGCTCCGGTGGCCGTCAAATCCACCCAACGGCCCGGCGTCGGCTCCATCTCCCACTCCGGATTGGCCAGGAATTCGCTCAGCGGCAGAGCCAGCAGGCGAAACGGCAGCTGGTCATGCTTCTCACGCGTGATTTCCACTGCCTGGCGCCAGGTGTTCAGGGTGCGCTGCCATTCTTTACCGCGCGGTAAGTCAATCAGCATGCGCACAACCGGCGAGAACCCCTGAGCCTGCTGGCTGGTGTAGAAGGCAACCTTATGATCCAGGCTGCGCAGGATCCGCTCCAGAAAATCCGAGCGGGCGTCTTGCTCGGATTCAAAAATGGCTTTGGTCATATCCGGCAGCGTGACCAGGTTATCTGGGCGGAGATGGTCATCGTCGCCGTAATCCAGGTTGCGATCGGTGGTCACATTCAAGCCGGCCGCCAGCGCTGCTAGGTGAACATCCAGCACACCCAGGGCATGCCGGATTGCCCGCGGCTCATCAAGCTGGCAGGCGTGGGCATTCGTAAGCCCATCCAGCTTGCACAGGGCTGCGCCGCTTTCACCCAGGCGGTAAACGCGTGGCGCCGGGCCGGTCTGCCCGCCGCGCTTGAGTTTGCTGTTGTAGGCTGAGAAAAGCGGCGGAAACCCGGCGCTGGCTGCTTCCATCTTGTCCAGCGTGCGGCGCAGCCGGTCGCGGTTCAGTCCGCTGGCCTGGGTGATTTGTTTGTTATCGGCCACGCGGACCACGGACATGGCATGCAGGATTTTGCGCCAGATGTTGCTGCGCGTCTGGCTGTCCAGGGCTTCCTGCAATTCCAGGACTCTTTCAGGGGTCAGTAGGTTCATGAAATCTCCTTACAGGGGTGAGGGGGCTGTGCGCCTCGTACGCATATTGTTCGCTGCGCACATTGGTCGCGCACAGCCACCCTCTTAATATGCGCACGGTTTATGCGTGAACTCTGCGGATGGCAGAGTGGATGCAAGGCATCCCACGGCGACCGCGCACATCAGGATTGGACCTCAGCCGTTTCTGCGTCTGAGGGTTCGCCGGGCAGCGTGTTGCAGCCCAGGTTATCGAGCTGGATACGCTGCTTGGCGATAATGCTGTTCTGGGTAACGAAGGCCCGCTGCATCTCTCGTATCTCACGCTGGCGAGCAGTTTGCTCAGCTTCCAGGGCGCGCCGAGTGGCGGCCAGGCTGTGCTCAGCTTTTTCGGCTCGCACGGTAAGATCGAGAGCTTGCTGCTGGGCCTGGCCCAGTTTTTGGCGCACCGGCTCGTTGCGCAAACGCTCATTTTCCTGCAACAGCCCTTCGATGCGAATCTCGGAAAACCGCAGGGAATTCTGCAAATCTGCAATGCGGGTCTGCTGCTGACGCAACAGGTTGGCCAGTGCGATGCCAAACTCAGAAAAGACGCTTTCAGGCGATTGGCCGCTCTCGATGGCCGAGACATAAGCCGAAAAATCGCCAGATAAGCGGGCTTCCAGGCTGCGCAAGAAGCTGATGGCAGCCTGGCGGCGGATTTCATCAGGATCAGGGGGACGAGAAAACCAACTCATTCGATACACACCTGGTTGAGATCAATCGTGACGGCATTTTCAAAGCGGGTCAGTTCTGGACGATAGACCAGGTCAACGCTGCCCACCGGCCCTTTGCGGTGCTTGGCGACTTCCAAAGTGACCAGGTTCAAGCCGGGCTGGGGACGGTGGAGGAGGATGACGATATCTGCATCCATCTCCAAATTGCCGCTTTCGCGCAGGTCGGCCAGGGTGGGCTTTTTGTCGGCGCGCTGTTCGACTGCCCGCGAAAGTTGGGCAGCAGCAATCACCGGGACGTTCAACTCTTTGGCCAACACTTTGAGCTGCCGGGAAATCATACCGACTTCTTGCACCCGGTTTTCAAAGCGACTGCCTCCTGACATCAACTGCAAATAATCCACAATCACCATGTCCAGGCTGGTTTCCATGGCTAAACGCCGGCAGGCGCTGCGCAGTTGAAAGGGGGTGAGCGCCGGAGTATCGTCCAAGAAAACAGGCAGCCGGCTCAAAGCCTCGGCGGTTTCTGTAAACAGGCTCCATTCATCCGCGCTCATGCGACCCGAGCGCAAGCGCTGGCTGTCAATGCCGCTGGTCTGGGAGAGCAGGCGTTGGGCAAGCTGGTCGCCTGACATTTCCAACGTGAATACGGCCACGTGCTTTTGATACTTTTGCGCTGCCGTGTGCAGCAGCGAGAGCAGCAGGCTGGTCTTGCCCATACCCGGGCGGCCTGCAATCAGCACCAGGTCGGATGATTGCAGCCCATTGAGCAATTTATCCAGGTCAATAAAGCCGGTCGGAATGCCCAACATTTCTTCCTGGCGCTCGGCCATTTCGGCAGCCTGGTCATACACTGCGCTGATGGCCTCAGCCAGGGGACGCAAGTTGCTGCCTGACCGCTGTTGGCTGATGGTGAAAATCACTTTTTCAGCTTCCGCCAGCGCTGTATCGAAAGCCAGGTCGGTCTGATAGGATAGCCTGGCGATTTGGTTGGCAGCTTCCAACAACCGGCGGCGACCAGAATGATCGGCGATCAGGCGGGCATACGCCTCAGCGTTTAGCGAAGATGGCGTGGCGTTGATCAGGCCTGTCAGATAAGCCGGGCCGCCAATCTCGGCCAGGCGCCCCTGGCGGTCAAGCGCTTCGGTGACCGTAAGAAAGTCCACTGGGCTTTGATTTTCTACCAGGTCGCTGATTGCCTCCCACACAAAGCGCAGACGATGGATGAAGAAGTCATCCGGCCTCAGCAGGTTAGAAACCGTGTAATAAGCGCTGGGGTTGATCAGTACAGCCCCAACCAGGGCTTCTTCACTTAGCCGGCTGTAGAGTTCGGGTAAAGAGTCACTCATGCGAAATAACATTGCTCCTTTTGTGCGTGCGCAAATTCACTGCGCATATTAAGAGGGTGGATGTGCACGGGCAATATGCGCACACAAAAATCTTGCGCAGCGCCCTGGATGGGATTGTTCATGGTGTTCTCAACCTTTCACATCCCAATCCATACCCAGCCGGGCGCTGGCCCCTGCCAGGCGCACAATGGCAAATCGGCCATCCAAGACGCGGTCTGCCAGGTAACCGGGAAGCTGATCCGGGGGGATGTTGGCCGCCAACAAAGTGACCGCGCGTTGGCGCAAGGCCTGTTCGTAGCGCCGGTCAAGCAGTAGGAATTGTTGCTCGGCAGCGTAAGCGGTCTGCCGCAGGCGGTCCACTTCGTCTATCGCCAATACCGGCAGGTCAGTCCACCACTCCAAGCGGCGCTCGGCCTCAATGGATGGGTCTTGGGCGTCAAAAGCAGCGCGCAGGTTTTCGACAACGGATGCCATGCGAACGTACGCAGCAAATCGCCGATTGCGGAGCGTGTAAGCGACGGCAATCTTCAATGCCAGCGTCTTACCTTGTCCAAAATCTCCCCACAGGTAAACCCAGCCATATTGCCGCGCCAAAGCAAGTTGAATGGCCTGGACGGCTTTCAGGATATTTCCTCGGTCAAGCACATCAGACCAGTCCAATGTGTGTGCTTCATCCGGGGTCAAACCATACCGCTCGGCGTTCGGCAGTCGTAACAGGGTGCCGTTGGGGCACATGAGCAGTTTGCCAAATTCGGGATGCCCCACCGGCAAGTTGGGTCGCAGCCAACCGCTACCGCCGCAAATTGAACAATCAGGCTCACAAGGCCCCGTAGCAGCCGAGATTTGGATGGCTAGACCGGCAGGTTTTTTAGCCGCCTGGCTGATCGCGTCAGCAATGGGTTTCACTCAGCGCCTCCTGAATTTGAAGATGGGTTATTAGGGGCGCCGCGCTTTTTGCGCGCGGCTTGTATTTCTTTGCGAACCAGGTCGCGTTTCTGATCCAAATCCATGTCGGATGGATGTGGAGAGGATTGGCGGCTGAAAATGGCAATTTGCTCGGTAATGTTTCGCAGGGTTGGTGTTTCACCCTTCTTACCCCGCCAATCTTGGGTGTACCAGGCTCCGCCTGACCCAAAGCTTGCCCTGATAACCGAAGCGTTATATCCGTTTTGAAGCAGGTTCTGGGCATTCCTGACCAACCGCGCGCGGTTGAGGTGTGGATCCATGCCAGTGACTTCGCCCAACGCCTGCACCAAGTCTTCTATCATCCGCTGATCTGAAAGCAGTGTGGGGTCTTCTCCCCTCTCATCCTTAATCATCATTTGAGTCTCATTAAACATCGGGTCATTTTGACCCGATGAGATCGGTTCAAGTTGACTTGTTCCATCGGTGCAATTTGACCCGATGCATGGTTCATTCGCTTGCGCTAAAAGGTGTTCGGTATAGAGTTGATTCAAGCGATCGTAGTTGATCGAATACCAGTTCGTGCGATCGCGCTTATCCCTGGCAAGTTGGCGAGATATCAAAACGCCCAGGGCCTCAAGATGCAAAATTGCACGCTTGATTGTGGACTGTGACCAGAATGGAAAGGCTGTTCTTTGCCAATCAGGGATACTTTGGTACGTCCACCATCGGCCGTCCTGGTAGTTTTGGCGTTCTCGTTCAGGATATTGCGCCTGGTTCCTGGCCACATTTTCCAACCAATAATGGATTTGCTGCAAAATGATGGCTTCGTTAAGTCCGATGATGATTGCCAAAGTAGGCAAGATCAAAAGGGGATATTCGGAGATCAACAGCTTACTGAAAGACGACATTGTTCAATCTCCGGGAGCTCTGCGCCAGGTTATATTGGTGCTGTGTAGTCGGATCAAAAAAAACTCCTAAAGACGCTCTTGGGATTATCAAGAGCTTTATAGCCTTACGGCCTGGGAAACGCCTGCCAGGGCTTCCTGGCGAGGCAAAGTACTTACCTGTGAAGAATGAGGTAAGCCCACCAGGGGCATACCTGACTGCATCCAGGTAAGTATCTTTGGTGATTACCTGCGCTGTCATAGGTGCTTACCTATCCTCGTCATCCCCAGCCCTTTTTGCGCTTTTGGTCGCTGCGCCGTTGTTGGCGTTCGGCGTCTTTGGGATGGATCAATTCGGACACATAGCGCGGGCTGTAGGATGGGGATTTGTGGCGGCTGAAATCGATCTGCCCGGATTCATACTGCGCCACGGCCTCGTAGAGCAGAAAGGTGACCACCTGCGAAACCGATGTGCCATTCCAGCCGGCGATGCCGACCAGGCTCTCTTTCAGGTCGGTTGGCAGCAACAGGAAGATGCGGTGGGCTTCCTGGTTTTTAGCTTTCCGGCTGGCCTTCTCGTGGCGCTCAATTTCCTTGCGCCGCGCTGCCAGCAGCGCCTGGCGCTCCTTGAGGCTGAGCTTCATCTCGTCCTGGCGGCGCTCGCTGTCGCTCAGAATGTCGGCCACCACTTCATCGGCGGGCAGGTCCGTAAGCGCTGGCAGGGTCGCCGGGCGTTTGTTGGGGTTCGGCATGGGCTACACTCCTTCCAACAAGGCCAGCACCCGCTGCAAAGTGTCGGCATAGCCGCCCACCCGCTTGCCGCCGTTGACATAGCCCAGCACTGCGTTGCAGGTCGGCGCATATTCCCAGATCGTCAGCCCGCGCCCCGGCGCTTCGCCCACCCGGACATCCTGAACGATGGGCGGCCACACCCGCGCCCCCTGGCTGGCGACCAGCTCCTTGAGCCGTTCGATGGTTTCGTTGGCTCCCCGGTCAAACAAGGTAGGCAGGAGAAAATACCCGCTCACCTGGTGTCCGTGGCGCCCGATTTGCTGCAGGGTCTTCAGAACTTCCTGCACACCGTCCATATCGGTGAAGCGCAGGCGGGTTGGTATGAGTACGTAATCGGCGGCGATCAAGGCAGCCACCTGCAGGTTGTTCAGGCTGGGGGCCAGGTCAACGATGGCGACATCGAAGCCCAGGGCAGCGGCGTGCTCTTTAAGTTGGTTGGCAAATTGCTCTTCGCCATAGCTTTCGTCGCGAATGCGCGCCATGACCTTGTCGGTGCTTTTGTCACCCGGCAAAATCCACAGGTTTTCGCGCGCCTGGACGATTGCCCGCTCCAACGGTTCTTCATCGTAATACCAGAGGCGCACACCGGGCTGCTTGGGTTGGGCGAGCATGCGAGAAATGTGACCTTGGGAATCCAGATCCACAATCAAAACCTTTTGCCCTTCCCTTGCCAATCCGCTGCCCAGGGTGACGGTGGTGGTTGTCTTGCCGACCCCGCCCTTTTGATTGGCAATCGTCAAAATGACGGTCCGCTTGCCTCGTTTCTGTTTCATGGGCTTCTCACTCAGATTGGGGGCTGGATACTGCGGCCTGGCGCTCAGCCGTTGGCGGCGTCACGACCCAGGCTTCGATGTCTGCGCGGCGAAACCGCCACAGGCGGCCAATTTTGATGGCCGGAAGCCGTCCGTTTTGGGCCCAACTGCGGATGGTCATGGGGGAGACCATAAACAAGTGAGCGACGCTTTCAACGGTTAGCAGAGCGTCCAGATCCGGTTTCGATGGATGGTTCATCATGCACTCCTTTCAATCATGGCCTGGATACGCGCCAGGTTGTGATGGTCGCTGCCATCCAACAAGCGCGCCAGGCGGTTAACCGGCACGCCCCAGTGGGCGTACAGGGTTTTCACAAATTCAAATTCTTGAGAGCTGCCAGGCGTTGGGCGGGCAGCCCGGTTACCATTCAGCCTGGAAATGGCCTGGGCAGCCGCCTGGCGCGCCAGGTGATCGGAATACGGCAGCAGCTCACCGATCTTGCGCACGCCATAGCCGTGTTGGGCTACGAACAACGCCAGGTTGTCCGCTTCGGGCGAACCGGCGGCATAACGCTGCTCGAAAGGCATTTGATGCCTTTCGCCTGCGGCTGGGGCGTGGCCCGTTCCGGCCACAGGGCCAGCCACAGCCTGAGCCACAGGCGCAGCCGCGCCCAAAACAGAGGCCAGGTCAGCCAGCAGCCGGGCTTTGCCCTGGTAAACCTTCGGCGCGGGAACCAGGAAACGTCCCAGCGGGTCATTCCCTTTGCGTCGGGGATTGCCGGCGTGCACGGTGGCAATGCGAGGTTGATTTTCTTGGCCAGGCAAGACGGGCGGCATGCCGATGAAAACAAAATTCTCCCGCGCATCCCCGCTGCCTTCGAAGCCCATTTGGGCCACTTCGGTGGAGTGTGGGGTCAGGATGGTGTGCATCTTGGCCTTGCGGCCTTCCTGAGCCAGGGTGATCAGCCGCTCGCTGCCATTGGGAATGTTGCGAGCGAAGGAAGAAAGCTCATCTACAGCAATGTGGATCGGGGAGAAATCGCTTTCTCCATCCTGCATCTTCTGGTAGCGGCGATTCATTTCCAGCACCAACTGATCCAGCCCTGTTTCAATCGCGGCCCAGTTGCGCCCGGCGCCAATGACAATATCGTCCGGGTGCCATTTGCCCGGTTCATAGTGCGGGTCGAAAATGATCTTCAAGCCCTGGCACTGGCAGAGCATGTGCTGCAAGACGCTAGTCTTGCCTGAGCCGGTTGGCCCATAGACAACCACCTGCTTATCGGCAAAGCCGGCTAACACCGGCAGCCGGGAGAGATCAGGGTTGGCTTTCACCGGCTGGTAGCTCACCACCATCACCACGCAGGTGCCGCTCTTATTTGGGCGATAGACGATCTTGCGCTCCCCCAGCGCCGCCCGCAGGTGTTTGAGGTATTCGTTGGGCAAGTTGAACATCTTCAACTGTGTAAGGTCGAAGATCAGCATCATGCGCCGGTTGTACAGGATGACGTAGATCAGCGCTGCACCTTCCGGCAGCCGCCCGATATAGCGCAGCAGCAGGCTTATGGCTTGCTGGGTAATGGTGTTAGCTGCCGCGATGTCCGCTTCATTCATACCGGCGGTCACGGGTCGCACAACCGGCGGGTTGGCATTGGCTGGATTGATAAGCATCTCGGCTTACTCCACTTCGACATCCCGCCACTCGGCATCAATCGCCTGCAGAGTGTCGGTATCAGGCAGCAGATGGGTGGGCAGTTCACGAGCATTACGCAAAATGCGCAATCCTTGCGGCTGGCCAGCGTCGATTTGGGGCTGCGCTTGTGGAACGCCGGCTTGCAGCGCTCGACGCAGAAACGCTTGGCGGTTGACCGGCAGGCTGTGGCCGCTGTTGGCAGCGCGCACCAGGTCGGCTGCCTGAGCACGGGCAGCCACCTGGCTCTGCAGCTCGTCATTCTTAAATCCGCCAGCCGTGATTAACTGGTGATCTTTGGCCTGGTTTGGGATCATAGCGCCAGGCTGCCCATTGAGATTGGGCACGAAGGCTGCCCAGCCGTCTTTTTGCGGCATCAGGAAGATCACCTTGCCATTTTCGCGGTGGATCGCCAGGCGCGCCATGAGCCACGGCCAGGACCACAGCACCAGGTAGACGAGGATGATTACAGCAACCACCACGGTCAGAAAGCCAACGACCCGCCAGGCCCAGGTGTTGAATAGAAGGGTCATGGCCTCAGAGCGACGCAGGTTGTCCACGCGATCCGCTTCGGCCTCAGCGTACTTGGCCACCGCGGTTTGCGTGGCCGCAGCATTGGCCTGGACGATATTCAAATACGATTGAGTGGCGGTGCCTTGCACCATGGACTCAAAGGCCTGTTGGGTGCCGGTAGCTGCAATGGCTGTTCCGGTCAATTGGGCGTAACGAGCGTTTTCTGTGCTTTCGATGGCTGATCGTGTTTGCTGGACGAAATATTCCTGTGTGGCGACCGCGGCGGTCATCTCAGCAGCCACCAGGGTTGAGCGCATGTTTAGCTCAATGGCCACTGCAGTGCCGGTTGTAGACAGGTTGGCCTGTTCAGCCTGGCCGTACACTTGGGTGGACTGGGCGGCCAGGACGACTGCCTGCTGGGTGCGCTGGTAGGCTGGGATCAGGGTTGGGGTGTGGGTGGCGCTGTATGGGTCTGAGTTCTGGATCAACGACGTGCAGGCCGCCAATCCAAAGACAGCGCTTACCAGCAGGATCAAGAGCAACACTCGAACGAGTTTCATGCCTGCCTCCTAAAATCCCCACAGATCGAGATAGTCGGCCGGATCATCCTCGATCACGATCATCTCGCCCGACTTTCTCTGAACAGGTGTTTTGGGAAGCTGAATCGGTTGGTTCGGCAGCAGGAGAACATATGGCTGAGCGCCTTGCGGCAGGTAATCAGCCGGAGCATTAACACCGGGTTGCCCTTTGCCATTCAAAAACTGACCGTTTGAACGTCGGGGTTGCCGCTGGGCACGCAAGCGCATTTGCGCCAGGGCGAGTTTCTCTTGTTGGCGATGCTGGTAACGGCTGTGTATGAGAATCCCCAGCGGGATGCCTGCTGCCAGGCCCAGAACGCCGACCAGGCCAGCCAGGCATTGCGCCTGGAGCACCGCGCCGTTGGCGGCTGTGTTTGCGATGCCCTGCGCCAGGTTGGCCTGCGCCGATGTGTTGGCAGCCTGGGCGGATAACATGCCCATCGCAATCAATGTGGCCGACAAGATGATGATTACTGCACCTAAAAAGACTCTCATGGTGGATATCCTTGTGTTGCAGCAGCCATAACATATTGAGCAGCGGTAGGACCATACTTTCTTGTTAATCGCCCCAAAGCCAGGTCATCGAACATGATTGCTCCATTCATCATTTGCCAGGCTGTATCTTCAGAAACACCAAACGCTTCGGCGATCTCGTGTTTGGATATTCCTTGGGCTTTTGCCCACTCTACAAAACCTGCGGTCAGGGTATCTTGGTGAATAGATTCTGGCTGGGTAGGCGTGATTGGTTTTTTTGTGCGCCAATCCCGCACGGCTTGTAGAAAGATTGTGGCCCTGTCTAAACTGATTGTGTCCGGCATTGCTTTGATAGCTCTGATGTAAAATAGGTGATAGGTTTGACGCCTACTTCTCCAAGGGCTGGCGAAAACGAAAGTCGCTCGCGCCGGTCTTTGGAGAGTTGTGAGTACGTCTCTACGGAGACATAATAGCACAGACCGATATTCGTGTCAATAGGAACGTATATCCGACTTTGTAGAGACTTATTTTTACGAGATACTGTCTTTACTGGAACAGGATACAGTCTCTATGGCTACAAACCCGGATACATTTATTGATTGGCTTAATAAAGAGTTGATCAACAAGGGATGGACGGATTACCAGCTTGCAAAACAAGCTGGCATATCTCATTCCGTGATCAGCAAGGCGCGTCAAGGGACTTTGCCCAAATGGGAGGCTTGCGAAGCTATTGCGCGAGCTTTGGGCTTACCCCCAGAAACCGTCTACCGTAAAGCCGGATTGCTTCCGAGCATCAATGCTGACGAAGAAGAATTTGAGATTTGGAAAGCCAAGATTATGGCGTTGAAACCGGAAGAGCGCGCCCGCTTCTTGAGGCAGATTGATGCTGAGGTTGAGTATCAGCGGGAACAAGAACTCAAGGAGCGCGAAGAAAAGGAACGGCGTCATAAACGACCGGCAGATTTGCCAGGCTAACCCAAGAAATTATTGCCAGCGTTTATGGACGAGGAACTTCGCAGGTATTGGAAGAAATACCATTACTGAATCCAAAGCCCAAGCAAATGATGGGGGAACAACTTGACGAGCTGTATCAAACGCGCGGCCGGGCAATCAGGCATGGGCAGGCTTTGTGGTGGGGAGTATTGGTTCTGGGCTTACTCGCGGCTCTTTTGCTGGGGATACTGGCCTTGCATGAGATTCCGGCATCCATCATGGTGGGCTCATTTTTAAACTGGATTCGTGCTATTCCATCCGTAGCCATCTCTGCTGCCTGGATCGTGGCTGGCCTGTCTCTGATTTTGTATGTGGTAATATTGTTTCGGATCCTGGTGTTGGCAGACCGCGCCGCTTTCACAAGCGCCTGGAAGCGAATCAGCTTGAACAACTTGAGGAAAGTAGTTCTTGCTACTTGCTTGATCGTATTGCTGATGTTTGTGAGTAAAGAACCGTTGATTGCCTTATTCGGATATGCGTTCTTAATAATAATGACCTTTTATATCTATCGCCATCTGCGCCTGGCGATCAGGCCAAAACAGCTATGACATTCCGTTACGCGATTTGGGCCGCAGTGTCCACAGAAACTCAGGCAACGGCCGATAAAATTTCTCTTCCAGATCAGGAACGGAAATGCCGGTCGTTGGCAGAATCTCGCGGCTGGCGGGAAACGGCTGGTCCTTTTATTTTGCCTGGCGAGTCGCGTACTCGTTGGGTCAACTTGCGTGACGCTGAGAACGAAATTCCAGAATTGCGATTAATGCTTGATGCAGCTCAGGGTAACCTGTACGATCTTCTTGTCATGTATGACTACAATCGCTTGCGAGACCTGCTAGGCCCAGTCTCTAAAACACTTTCTCATTACGGCGTGCAGATTTTCAGCCTGTCGCAGCCAGTTGAGCCTTTGCTGCCTCAGAATTTCTCTCCATACGCGAGTGATGCATCAACCATGATGCAGGGCCTGGCTCAAATCATTAGCCAGGCGCAAATATCGGATTTGCGGAGAAAGTACTCCATAGCCATGCCGTTGCGCGTCAGTCAACGTGGTTTGCCTGTTCAAATACCTTTTGGTTATCGCAAGCCCCCGGGTCGCGAAACGGATCGTTCTGTAGTTCCTGTGCAGGACCCGGAACGATGCGATTTATTGCTCAAGGCTAAAGACGCTCTCCTCAATGGGTATTCTCTAAGCCAGATCGTTCCTCTTTTTGAAGCCTCTGGATTTGCACCGCCTGGTGGGGGGCAGTGTTGGTACGCTTCCACCATCAAGAACATCCTTTCAAACCCTTTTTATGCCGGGATCGTTCGTTTTGGCGTGACAAAATCAAAGCTTGATCCACGCACCGGGCGCCGCTTCCGCGAAAAACATATCCCTGAAAGCCAAACAATCACTGGTTTAGGAAAACATGAGCCTTTGTGGGATACAGCAACCTACCAGGCGATAGTGACCGAGATTGCCCGGCGGGGTAAGAATTATCGCGGCAGGAAAAACAATCAATTCACTGGTCTATTGGATTGTGGCCAGTGCGGTAAGCGCTTGTGGACTTTTTATCACAGCAATTATGGCGTTGGGGAACCAGTGCGCGTTTGGCGTTGCTCAAGCCGGGAGAGCCATATCGTTGTGTCTCATTCCAAGTTGGTCACTCTGGTCGCAGAGCGCCTGGTTGAAGCGATCCGTAAATTGGCGGATGCCCCGCCTTCTGAAGTTCCGCCTGATGTCGATCATGTTGAGATTGAAGAATTGCGGGCGCAGCGTAAGCGCCTTGAGGATGCTTACCAGGCTGGGGCGCTCGGTTTACCCAGTTTTGTTGAGCGCACTGCTGCGATTGATGAGCAGTTAAACAAAGCGCAACGTAAGGCGTCGTTGCATGCATCAGCCCGACAGGATCAGATTACTCGTCTATCTGCGCTACATGATCTGGCTGGAGAGGTTGAGAGTATTCCTGCTTATCTGGCTGAAGCTGATCCAACGCAAGTGAATCATATGCTCCACATGCTTTTGGAAAAGGTGATCGTGTGCGGGGCAAATGATATCGAATTAGTTTTCAAGTGATTCTAACTTGCTATGGGAGATTGTGAACAGTCATTGCCAAGAGGCTATTTTTAAAACCCCCGAGCTCGTAGCCTTTAGGCAGAGGGAGGGGGTTTTGTCTTTTAACCCCCTGATGTTACAATTGATTTATGATCATGCAACCTCTCCCGATCCCATATTCCTTGCAGCCCTATTTTCAGAAATATGCCCTGGCAGATTTGCGCTTGCGCAGAGATGCTAATCTCATCATTCAGCGCACTCTGGAATATGGCACATGGGACGAGGTGCCTTGGTTGTTCCAGGCATATTCTCGCCAGCGCATCCAGTGTTTTCGGCGCGAACATAGCGAGCGCTGGCTGAAACCGGTGACATTCAATTACTGGCGAAAATTGCTGCGCATTCGTCAGTGGCAGCCTGCGCCATTTGGCAAAGGTGAGCTATGGAACCCATGAGCCATCCGCATTGGGAAACATTGACGCCTGCGACGCTCCGCGCTTTTCACCAAATTGCGCGCCTGCCGCTGGCTGATTTCTACCGAATGTGTGCGTGTTTTGCGATGGCAACGTGCATGATGAGCTAGAGCAAGCGCGCCAAGATCGGCAGGTGCGTGCGGAACTACGTGATCTAAGGTATCGGGTTATTGTTATTCGCTACGATCAGGATTTGGTTGCACAGATCAAGCAGTACTAAGATGTATTTGGGAGTTAAGTATGCCTCTATTCTCCATGGAGCGTAACCCTGACAGTATTTCTGTTCAAGCTCTTGCTGAGGCATTTAATAACGGCCAGCAGGAGATTCAACTGCCGGCATTCCAGCGAGATGCAGCGTGGGACGAAGATCATAGCGAATTGCTGTGGGATTCCATTTTTCGCGGATTTCCAATCAGCTCATTATTGTTTGCTCAAGCTGACCCGCAAACTGATCAGACTTATAAAAGGCTAGAAAGTTCTGGGATTGCCCGGCAAACAAACCAATCGGGACAAACCCAGTTTATTCTTATCGATGGGCAGCAGCGTTCTCGCGCCGTGGCGCTTGGCTTAAAACCCTGGCAAATAGGAGATCGGGCGCGCCTTTGGGTTGACTTGGGGAAAGCAGATGGAACGGACAAGCAGGCAAATCGTTTTTACATTTGCTCATTACGCAAGCCCTGGGGGACGCGCACCACAGATGCCATGCAGCGCGAGGGGCTAAAAGCTTTACAAATCACTGAACTAGCGATAAACGATGAAACACTAGGCAAGACATGGCCCATGCGAGCAACGTTGCCTGTCCCGTTGGCTGAGATCCTCCAAAACCTTGTCTCTGGCTCATCGGATTGGCTATCTCTGGTTCCAGCCAGCAAGCAACAGTCGCTTGTGGCTGAAAACATCGGCAATCTTCTGGTTCAGCTTAGGAAAACGCTGGAGTACCGGATTCCAGTCTACTTAATGGAGAATCCGGGTATGGATGATCTGGGGGTCATTTTTGAGCGGTTGAATAAGCAAGGCGTGCCAATGAGTGAGGAGGATCGCTTTTTCTCGGCGCTCAAAATGATCTGGCCACAGGCCCATGATCTTGTCTGGGAAATTCATTCGGACCCCGAAACCGGACGCGCATTGTCACCAACCAAGATTGTCCACCTGGCAGTGCGCCTGGCAGCGGCTGAAGATAACTCAGATGAGCTCTCCCTTAGCGCCGCCACATTCAAACGCTTTGTCAGGCGCCAAGACCAGCCGGGTAAAGCCAACCTCGACATCATTCGTTCTTTGCTGGAACCCGAGAATGGTTTCTCATCAGGAAGAATTCACCGGGGGTTGCGCCTTGTCCGCCAGGCTCTGCTTTTTAATCCCACCAATGGAATTGATGATCCGGGGCTGCCCTTTCCACTGGTAGCTCGCTTACGGCCACATGTATGGCATACGCTGGCTGCATGGGCCATACATCATGAAATCATTGATACACCAAGCCGGCTCGAAATGCTGCGCTACGCCTGCCTGGATCACTTTTTTACTAAGACGAACGCTGCGCTTCACAGAAAAGGTCCTTTTGAGAAGGCTTTTTCAAGAGAAGCGAAGAGATTTCCGGGTAAAGAGATATACCAATTATTTGTTGCAAATGATTTACTTTCTCCCCAATTGATTCTTCCAGATGATTTCCGTACTTCTGTTTGCGAATCCCCCTTGCCTCAATGGGGGAAAATTCAAAATGAAACCGAGCTGGTAATGTGGGCGCAGCGGGTCTGGCTACAGCGCTGGTTCCCCTACTATGATCCGACCGTTTTTGCCGGGCAGGATTTACCCTATGATATTGACCATATTATTCCCACAGCACATCTTGACATGCGTGGGAGACGGTACAATTGGCCACAGGTTTTTTGGGATTATCGCTCGGCTGTTCAGCAAAGCCCTGGAAATATGCGTTTTTGGCCCAAAAGCCTCAACCGTGCGGATGGGAAAAATACGCTGCAAGCGAAACACATATTAGGGCCAGCAGATGGCCCAGCCGATGGCAATCCCAACCTGGCACGCTATGGTTTGACCTGCGTGGAGGATGTGCGCAAAGGAAGTGTAATCAGCCAGGAAGATTTAAGTGAGTGGGAATTGGCCACAAACCAACGCGATGTTTATAATTGGAGCGACCCAAAACGCATTTTAGCATTTCGGCGGGCAGTTGACAAGCGACGCAGTACAATTTACCAGGATTTCTTTAACCGTTTAGATTTCAAGGAGTGGCTGGAAAAATAAGCGAACGCGTATTCCTGAAAGCGGAAAAGATTGCGCAAGGCCCAATTTTCCGCCTCCAGGGACTTAACCCTATTCATTGGCAACATGGGAGATTGTGAACAGTCATTGCCAAGAGGCTTTTTCTATTTAATCTCTATTCAAAAAACCTTCACCCAGCACTCGCTGGTGTACACCCTTTCAAAACCAACCGCGCGATAAATCGGCAGATCATTGCCTACGTAAGCCAACTTGGCGCCGGACCCGGCGCTGCGGCGAATGCCTTCCAGCACGGCGGCTTTGCCCAGGCCCAAGCGGCGGTATTTCGGGTCGGTGGCCACCGGTTCGATGTAGGCGAATTTGCTGCGCGGTTCGAAAAATATGCCTGCAAAGGAGACAAAATCGCCCTCAGGAGAGGCGACGGCGATTTTGAGATCGCGGCGAGCAGTGGGTGTGTCGAACATTCTCTGGCGAGATTCGAATTCCTCCTGGTTCATCGGCACGTCATCCCCATGGTCGAAGCCGCGCCACAGCACCTGGTGAACCTTAGCCCAGTCGCAATCTTCCGCCAGGCTGGTCAGGCGGAAACCTGCGGGCAGGTGGATAGGGGGGAACGGATTGGGGATTGAGAAACCCAGCATCCGGCGCGCCCCTGTCGGGTCTTTGTGATAGCCGCGTGCCCGCACCACCTCCAGGAAATCCGGATCATTATCATTGACGTAGGCGCACAGGTATCGGTTTTCCTCTTGCCGCCGGGCGCTGGTCAATTCCGCTTCGGCGTAGTTGAGCATCTCCTGGCGCAGACGGCGGTGGTCAGGATGAAATTGAAAAAAAGCCTCGCCGAGACGCCATTCATAATGACAGACAGCGATCATTTCTCCGGCTTCTTCCCAAATCCCAATTTTTCCCAGATCACCAGCCTGCAAGGCAGGGTGGAAGTGCATGTATTCCCAGGCAGGCTGGAGCCAATTGCCGTCGAGGTTGCCTGCCTGGTGGTGAGCAATGAGGAATTCACCGACAGCGTGGTAGTCTTTGTCGTGATCGTAGTGACGGAAAGTGATGGTCATATGAGCCGCAGTTTTTATTTATGAAAGAGGCGGCTGAATCGCACAGCGCGATCCAGCTGCCTCTTTACTTATATTTCCCTCATGCAGCGGGCTCTAAAACCAGTCCATACACATTTTCGCCGTACTGGACGCGAATCGGCGCCCAGGTGGGCTTCATGGTCATGCCGACTTTCAAATCGAATGTTTCATCCACGTTGATCTGGCCCATGGCGCGCACGCCGTTCTCAAATTCGACGATGCCAATCGTCAGGTAGCGTTGATCGAAACCCCAGGGCAGGTTGTAAATACGGGTGAAGGTCAAGATTTTTACCTGACCCTGCGGTTTTACCGCCTCAAACTCACGTCCGCGGCAGCCCAGGCAGCGTTCGTGGAAGGGGTAATGCAGTTTGCCGCATTTTTTACATTTGTAGGCTGTGATCGCAATTTCCCGTTTCATAAATCTACCCTCCGCAGCACGAACGCCAGCACATTATTGCCAAACCCGCCAAAATTGACCGTCAATCCGTTGGCCGCATTGGCAACCTGGCGGTCTTTGGGCAGTTCGTGGCGCAGTTGGAAGACGATATCCACAATTTGCGCCACACCGGTGGCGCCCACCGGGTGGCCGCGCGCTTTGAGGCCGCCTGATACGTTGATCGGAATTTGCCCTCCCAGGCGCGTCTTGCCGGCCAAGGCAGCTTTGCCGCCTTCGCCTTTTTTGAAGAAGCCAACATGCTCGCTCTCGGCAATCTCGAGGATGGTGAACGCATCGTGCAGCTCAGCCACGTGGATATCGGCCGGTTTGAGTTTGGCGCGCTCGAAGGCCTGCTGCGCGGCCAGGGTGACGGCTTTTAGATCGGTCGGGTCGGCGCGCTCCTGCAGGGTGTGAGTATCGGTGGCCTGGCCAAACCCGGCAATCAGAACCGGCGCTTTGGCGGGTTTCTTGATTTTCTCCAGGGCGCAGATCACCAGGGCAGCCGCTCCATCGCTGACCGGGCAGGCGTCGTACAGGTGCAGGGGATCAGCCACCACGGGGTTGTTTACAATCGCCGCCTGGTTGTCGTAGATGCCGTCCTTGGAAATTGCCATTTCAACGTGCGCCAGGGGGTTCAGCGTGCCCATTTCCTGGTTTTTCAGGGCCACCGCCACCAACATCTCGCGCGTGACGCCGTATTTTTGCATGTACAAGCGGGTGAACATGCCCGCCATGCCTGGCAGGGTGATGCCATACGGGTATTCAGCCTGGGGGTGAGTCATGGTAGCGACAAAATCTGTGGCGCGCCAGCCGGTAACCTCGCGCATCTTTTCACCGCCCACCACGAGGGCCGAGTCATAGTAGCCGGAGGCTACAGCCAGCAGGGCGTTTTTGACCGCCGAGCCGCCCGAGGCGGGCCCGTTTTCCACGGCATCCGCCGCGGCCGGCAGCAGGTTCAACCGATCGACCAGGGAGCTGGCAATCGAGGTCTGGTGCTGAATAATACCAGCGCCCATGTTGCCGACATAGACTGCGTCCACGCTTTGGTCTCCCAGCCCGGCGTCGTCCAGGGCTTTGAGCGCCGCGTACGACAGCATATCGAGTAAGGTGTCTTCATCCCGTCGGCCAAAAGGAATCATGCCGGCGCCAATGATCGCAACGTCTCTCATAATCTCATCGTCCTTTCAACCCGGCAATTCGTTCGCGGATGGTGTCATCATCGGCAAACAGAATATCCTTGGTAGCAGTTTCCCACAGGTCGGCCGGCACGGGGCGTTCACCGACGACCAGACGGTGCTTGGCTGCCAGGTAGATCTCCCGCGTCAGGCGGTAGGAGTCGCCGCCGCCCAGCTCGTGCGGGATGGTGGTTTTTTCGAGCGGATACTCGACCATCCAGCGGCGGAAACCGATCGGGCTTTCGGCAACGATCAGGACTTCTTCCTGTCCCAGGTAGTCCATGTGGTATTCCATTTTCGCGGCGAATAAATGCGAGCCGATGCGCAGGCCGCGATCGATCGCCAGGGTGTGGTAGCTCATCCCGACCTTTTCGTTTTCCAGGCGGCCGTTGACCACGCCCACCAGGTATCCATCTACCTGGCCCATCAGGCAGTATTCGCTTTTGACGCGATACCGGTACCAGGCCAGCAGTTCGCCGTACAGGCGGGCGCTGACGATATCATAGTAATCACGCTCGATAAAGAGACAGGGGTGCACTGATTTGAGGATTTCAGGCACATCTTCCCGTTCCGCCTGCCGCACGACCATGTGCTTGCCGTTTGCCAGGGTGATCACCTTGGGTGGGTACGGCGCCATCGGGTACTGCGTCGGCCGGAGAACGCTTTCTAACTCCATATCCATGGGCATATCAGAACCTCCGAATTAACAATGCAAACAATTTTGTGATCAGCCTAAGCCAGGTTGGCCTTGCTGAGGGTATTGATTTGTTCCAGATGAGCCGGGTTAAAGGCGTCTCCGAAGCGGGTCCTGGGCAGGGCCGCCTTTTTCGCAGCCAGGGCGTTGTATTCATCGTCATCAACCATCGCCACGCAGCGTCCGATGCACGACTCGCCGTCCACGAAGCGCCAGGGGAAGAAGCCGATGGTGGCGCGCCGGTTCAGCAGCAGGTCGATCTCGCCGCCGATGCATTCAGCATGCACGATGCCATAGGGGAACATCTCCAGGTGCATCAGTTGATATTTGGTGTCATCGAAGAACTCGGCCAGGGGCATGCCGTATTTTTTCTTGAAGACCTTTTCGGCCTGGCGAGCCTGGCGAGGCATCCAGTCTCTGATGATCGTATTCATCGGGTGATCTGCGCTGCCGCAGTCCACCCCAATCCAGCGCAGTTTCTTTGCTTTGGCCCAATCGGCAAATTCACGGTCTGGTCCGGGGTGCATCACCATATAGCGCACTTCGTTGGCGGAAGGCATATCCCAGCCAAAATGGTGGTACCCGGTGTGGATGATCAGAATGTCGCCCTCTTTAACGTCCACACGCTCTTCCACCATCCTGCTGGTGTAGACATCATAATCGCCGCAAATGTCGCTCAGGTCAACGATGGCAGCTTCGTGCACGAGATAATCCATATCCAGGGAAGCGATGTCTTTACCGGGGGTGTGGAAGTGGATTTCGCCATCCAAGTGCGTGCCCAGGTGATTGGAATGGGTGACTAACTGCCCGTTGGCGCCGTTCGGCGCTAGGCGTTTGAAATACTTCACTTGCAGCGGCTCGTAGGTTGGCCAGGGGGGCGTGGCAACCCCCAAGGGAATAGTGAGATCAATGAATTTCATCGTATCGTCTCCTTTTGTGTTCGAACGAATGTAGTGAAAAGAGAATTACAGCGCTGCCAGGCTGTCAAATGCATCCTGAAAACATTGGTGTGGGGCGCGCAAAATGCCCGCGCCCACCATGCCGATGCCCGGTTTTTTGTGGGCAATGCCGGTGTTGATTCGCGGCAAAATGCCGGTTTCGAGCACTTTGCGCACGTCGATGCCGCACGGCGTGCCGCGGAAATTCAACGCCGGGATGGTGAAGTGTTCGTGTTCATCGAACGTGATTTCGTACATTTCCAGCGTATTTTGCAGGGCCATTTGGGGCGTGCCACCCACGAACTTGGTGATAGCCGGCGCGGCAGCCATCGCCATGCCGCCGTATCCGGCGGTTTCGGTCACCGTGCTGTCGCCGATGTCAGGGTTTGCATCCTGTTCGCTGAATTGAGGAAAATACAAGCCCTTCACCTGCCCGGCGGGGGCGGTGAACCAGCGCTCTGGCTGGCTGGCAAGGCGAATGCCGAAATCGGTGCCGTTGCGCGCCATCACCGTGACGATGCTGCTCCCGGCGATCCCTTCAGCCGGCTCGAGCAGCGCCTTGCCGGCTGGCATGCTCAGGTTCAAGAAGAAATGATCGTTGCGGTCGATGAACTCGATCACCCTGGCGAGCGTCTCGTTATCTTGATTGGTGCGCGCCAGGGCCGGGCTGATGGCGCGCAAGAACAGGGATGTGCCGGCCCGGTTGCGGTTATGGCACTCGTCGCCCATGTGCAGCGCCTGGGCAATCAGGCTGCGCAGATCAATGCCCTCTGCCAATGTCTGCAAGGCGCGATCCAGGGTGGGATAGAGATCAGTTTCCATCCATTTGAGCCGCTGGTACACTTCGGGTCCGAGCCCGCCGTAGCGTAAGACTTTTCCCAGGCCTTCGTTTTGCGTGCAGTAAGCGTGGTTGCCGAAGGTTTTGTTCTCGATGATAAAAACCGGCATCGAAGCCGAAACCACGCCAGCCATTGGGCCAACCGCGTGGTGATGATGGCAGGGTGAAAACTCCACCGCGCCGGAGGCGGCGAGGCGCTCCGCCTGGGCCTCGTCGGCCGCCAGGCCTTCATAAATCAAAGCCCCCATCACTGCGCCGCGCTGCGGTCCGCACATGCGTTCCCAGGTGATGGGCGGGCCGGCGTGCAGGATCATCTGTTTGTGCATGCCAGGTATCACGTCCCTGGCAATGCCCATGCCGACCAGGGTGGGCCGGCCCTGCTTGATCCGGCTGCACACTTCTTGATTGGCAGATTCGATGTCCACACCCTGGCGGGTGCGCTGCAAAGACGGCACGCCTTCGACCGGCGGGCGCCAGTCCAGGTCCACCACCGGCACACCCTGCGCCTCGACGGAAGCGGCCATGCTGTTCAGACCGATGTTAATGACCGAGATTGGTTGTCCAAAAAGAGTGTTGATTTTATTCGTGTTCATCGCTCACCAGTTCGGCCGCCAGGCGGGCCGCCGCCGCATTGCTGGCGCACAGGATCACCCCAGCCCCTTCCAGCGCCTGTGCCTGGCGGCTGAGGCCCTGCGGGTCTTGCTCTGTGCCGGTGATCGAAGCAACCACCAGCAGTTCGCGGCCTTCTTCCGCAGCCTGGGCGCGCGCTCTCAAAACAACCGGGCCCAGCTCAGCGGCGGGGTCAGGATGCGCTCCAAAACCCAAAACAACATCTAGCATGATCACCGCGGTCTCCGGATCGCGGCTCTCCTGCAGGAAACGGCGGATGCGCAGGCTGTTGTCGATCATTGGATGCAGGCGCCCAACCGTGAACTCTTCTTCGCCGAGATCCACCGCACAGTGCCCCTGGCTGAGGGTCGAATCGCTCATCTGGCGTTGTTGGTGCAGCGGGGCGTTGGAGAACACCGCAGGCGTTAAACGGCCGCGCTGGCGAAAATCTTCCCAGATGACCTGGGCCTCATAGCAAAGCGTGCCACCGCTGAACAGGCCGCGCAGATAGCGCTGTGGCGGCTTCAGGCGCTGGCGCAGCGCGGCTATGCGCGGGTCAGGCTGGGCCGCGGGGTCTGCAAGCTTTTCTCCCTTCACCAGGCTGGCTGCCAGCCAGGCAGCCTCTTCGAGCGTGTGAGCAGGCAAAACATTGGCGGACTGCGAGATAAACTCTCCGCCCAGCAGGCAGACCACTGCCGGCTTGGGATGCGCATACACCTGCTCCAGCACACTGTGCATGACGGAAGGGGCGGGCGGCTTGCTCACCAGGACGATCACCCGGGTGGCAGGGTCGGCCTGCAAAGCTCCCAAGCCCGCCAGCATCATCATTCCCCCGACATCTTCTTTCAAATCCCGCCCGCCGGTGCCGATGCCCTGGGTGATGCCGACGCCATAGCGCGCCAACTGTGTGCTGACTTCCTGCAAGCCGGTGCCGGCTGCCGAGACGATGCCGGCTGGTCCGGCGGCGAGCTGGTTGGCAAAGCCCAGGGCGACGCCGTTGATGATCGCTGTGCCTGCGCCTGGGCCCATCATCAGAAGACCCTGCTGGTTGGCAAAGCGTTTCAGCGCAATTTCATCCTCCAGGCTGACGTTATCGCTGAAGAGCAGCACATGCAGGCCGCTCTTCAGCGCATTCCAGGCTTCCTGGGCGGCGTACCGCCCGGAGACAGAAATCACGGCTACATTGGCGGCTGGATTGGATCTCAGCGCGCTGTGCAGGGTCCTGGGGCGGAAATCCCCTGCTTTTTCTGCAGTTTCTTTCCTGTGCAAGAATTTGTCAGCCTGTGCTAACAGCTCATCCGGGTTGTCCTGTGCCGTCCGAATGGCGATCACCAGGTCATTGGCTGTGGCGTTGAGCGTTTGCGGCATGAGCAGGCCGGCCTCCTTGAGGATGCCTTTATTGGCTTCGGTCGCCATGACGATGGCGGCGTCTTCCACCCCGGGCAGGCGCGCAACTTCTTGGGCCGCCAGCATAAGCGAAACTGAATCATGATATTCACCTGCTTTGATCAGGTTTTTGACTGGCAAACGGGCCTCCTTGTAAAAGCGAGCGAATTAACTGACCAACCCGGCTTCTTGCATTGCCAGGTAAATCTTCTCGGCAGTGTAGGGCGGCGAGCCCGGGCGGATGCCGATGGCGTCATAGATGGCGTTGGCAATGGCAGGGATGGTGGGCACCATGGCGTGTTCGCCGATGCCCCGCGCCCCCCACGGACCGTCATCCTGCGGCACTTCCACGATGATCGCCTGGATATCGCGGGGCACATCCGTGCTGGTGGCGATGCGGTAATCGACAAAGCTGGCGTTGAGTGGAATGCCGTCTTTGAGCTGCAGGCCTTCAAATAAGGCTGTGCTGAGCCCCTGGACAAAGCCGCCTTCCATCTGAGCTTTGACCATGTCCGGGTTGATCGCCTTGCCGACATCGAAGGCCGCCACACCCCGCAGGACTTCAATCTTACCGGTGTCCATGTCGATCTCGATTTCAACCGCCTGGGCGCCGGTGGTGTAGTGCACCACGGCGCGCGGGCCTTGCCCGGTCTCCGGGTCCAGCCCGGTGACATATGTCGGCATGAAATTGCCGCGCCCCAAAACCGGCCCGCCAACCCAGCCCTGATCATTGGGCAGCGGGACGCCGTAAATGGCGATGTTCTTCAGCGAGATCGCCTCTTCGGTTTTATACGAGATCACCTTGCCGTCGATAATATCCAGGTCATCGCTGTTTTCGTTCCAGGCTTTGGCGACCATTTCCAGGATTTGCTTACGGGCATCTCGCCCGGCAGCCGATACCGCATTGCCCATGCTCCAGGTCAGGCGGCTGGCGACTGTTTGCCATTCGTATGGGCTGTAATCGGTGTTGACTGGGGTGTTCACCCGCACCCAATCGATCGGCACGCCCAGCGAGGCTGCCGCCATCTGGGCGGCAATGGTGAACGAGCCCTGGCCGATCTCCTGTCCTCCCACGCTGACGGTCACGGTGCCATCCTCGTTCAGCGCGACCCTGGCACTGGATCCGGCGTTGGGCGGCATGGCCGGGGCTTTCCACATCAATGCAATGCCTTTGCCGCGGCGCTTATTGGGCGCGCTGGGAGGATCTTTCCTGCCCCAGTTGATGGCTTCGGCAGCTTTGTCCAGGCATTCGGAAAGACCGGTGGGATGCATGACCATGCCCGTCACCAGGATGCTGCCTTCTCGCACACAGTTGCGCTTGCGGAAGGCGACGGGGTCTACGGCGATGGCGCGCGCCAGCTCATCGATGCACTGCTCCAATCCCGAATGCATTTCGGGCATGCCAAAGCCCCGCATTGGGCCGCCAACCGGATGGTTGGTGTACACACAGTAGCTGTCCGTTTTGACATTGGGGACTTCATAAGGGCCAGAGCTTGAATATCCCGAGGCGCGGGTGATGTTCACTCCATACTCGGTGTAAGCGCCCCCATCCCAATAAAATCGATTCTCCATCGCTAATAAATGGCCTTCGCTGTCACAGCCCATCTTGAAATGAGCAACCAGCCCCTGGCGCACGAAGGCGGTGTAGAACTCCTCTTCCCGCGTCAGGCGAAGCTTGACAGGGTGGCCTTTCACTTTCATGGCGATTGCTACAGCCAACGCCTCCATGCTCACGCCCGCTTTGCTGCCAAAGCCGCCGCCCACGTATGGAGCGATGACCTGGACATCCGATTGGGAGATGCCCAGAGCTTTGGCGATCAGGTTGCGCTGAGCGAATGGAGATTGGGAACTCCCCCACAGTTTTACCTTGCCATCGGCTTCGACGCGCGCCGTAGCGATATGGGGTTCGATCGGCACATGCTGGATGTGTGGAATGCGGTAGGAATGTTCCACGATGGCAGCGCATTTCCCCCAGGCGCTGTCGACATCGCCTTTGCGAATCTTGAAATGGTTGGAGATGTTGCTGTTGGCTTCGGGAAAGATAAAATTGGCGACTTCATATTTCCCTAAATCTGGGTGCAGACGTGGGGCTGCCTGGCTGGCGCCGTATTCCGGATCAAAGACGCCGGGCAACGGTTCATACTCCACTTCAATCAGGTCAAGCGCCTGCTCGGCAATTTGCTCGCTGGTCGCCGCCACGCCGGCCACCGGGTCGCCAACGTACCGCACTCGCTCCCGGCAGAAGATATGCCGGTCTTGCAGATATAAACCGATTAAACCAGGGTAATCTGCCCCTGTCACCACGGCTTTGACGCCGGGCAGGGCCAGCGCTTTGCTGGTATCGATGCGCTTGATCAGAGCGTGGGGCAGCGAGCTGCGCTTAATGCGCGCGTGCAGCAGACCTGCGCCAAATTGAAGATCGTCGGCAAAGAGTGCTGAGCCGATCACTTTTTCGCGGGCGTCCACGCGCTGCACGCTGTCGCCAACCGGGTGGGGATTGGTTTTCGCTGTTTTGCCATTCATAATGTTCTTCCTCCAGAAGCCAGCAAACGCTGTTGTTGCGCGGCTTGCTGGACCGCCTCGATGATCCGCAGATAACCGGTGCAGCGGCATAAATTCCCGACCAACGCTTCCCGGATATCATCGCTGGTCGGATCAGGGTTGCGGTTAAGCAAGGCGCGTGCCGAGATCAGCATGCCGGGGGTACAGAAACCGCACTGCACTCCGCCGTGATCCATGATCGCCTGTTGGAGCGGGTCAAGTATTCTATCCTCAGCCAGGCCTTCGACGGTGGTAACCTGCCTGCCCTGGCATTCGATTGCCAGGACCATGCAGCTGTTCACCGGCTCGCCGTCCAGCAGCACCGTGCACGCCCCGCATTCGCCGGCGGCGCAGCCGTTTTTCGTGCCGGTCAGGGCCAGCTTTTCGCGCAGCATTTGCAGCAAGGTCATGTTGGCAGGCACATCAACCTGGTGGGTTTCGCCATTTACTGTGAGATGTATGGGGTGAATTGACATCGTGTTCCTCATCAGCGCTCAAAAGCTTGCTGCCCAATTTGCGCCCAGGTTTGTTGGATGGCTTTCTCGGTCAATTTCCGCACCATTGCCTTGCGGTAGCGAGCGCTGCCCCGCACATCGTCAATGGGGCTGCAGGCGGCTTCCGCCAGCCGGGCAGCCTGTTGAAAAGTCTCTGTTGAAGCCTGGTTAGCCGCCAGGTATTCTTCCACGGCTGTTACCAACAAGGGGGTGGGAGCCACAGAAGCTAATGCCACCCGGAAATGATGCCCGGAAGGCAGCGTATGGTCTGGGTGTGCGTACGCCGCAACACCAACGATCGAAAGATCGCTCCAGGTGTTACGGCCCAATTTGATATACACTCCGGCTGCGCCTGGCGGCGGGGTTGGGAAGGCGATGGAGGTGACAATGTCGCCAGGCTTTAGAACAGTTTTCCCCGGGCCGAGGAAAAACGATTTCAACTCAACCTGCCGTTCGCCGCTAACCCCATGGATGTGCAGCACGCCGTCCAGCAGCATGCAAGCGCCGATTGTGTCGCCTGCCGGCGAGGCGTTGCAAATGTTGCCGACGATCGTGGCCCGGCTGCGCAGTTGATACGAAGCGACCGACCGGCAGGCCTGGGCTAACAGGGGATAATGTTCCTGGACGGCAGGAAAAGCAATCACCCGGTTCATGTTGACACCCGCTCCAACACGCAAACCGCTGCGGGCATCGAAATTCAGCTCATCGGCGCCGCCGAGATGCTTGATATCGATCAGGTACTGGTCGCGCCAAAAGCCGTCTCGCATCCTCACGAAAATATCCGTGCCGCCCGACAGCGGCCGTGCGTTTTGAGGGTGCTGCGCTAAGAACTGGCTGGCTTCGCTCAGCGAAGCGGGCTGTAAATATTCGAATTCAGGTAGTTCTGGGTGGGCGTTGATACTCATTGAGCGCACCTCTCTTAGGATGGATCTTATTGGGATGTTGGACGAGCAGTCTGAGCCTGCTGGCGTCCAACATCCCAATCGGAAAGGAGAACAGATTAATCGTTGATGTTTTGCCGGTCTTCAATGCCAAAGAGCTTTGGCGGCAAGACCAGGAAGAGTAAGTTCACCAGGATGCCGAGAATGGCCGAGAAAACAATTGCCGGGATGCCGCTCGGGAAAAGCACCGGGATAGGGAAGGGGAAAAGGCCGTCTTTCAGGCCCAGGTTCCCGCCGATGCCGGTTACCAAAATAATTGCGCCGATAGCAAGCTGGCGCGGTTCGAACAGGTTCACTTTTTCGGATTGGATCAGAGCCACGCCTTGCATGCCAATCACACCGAACAAATAGATCGAGAGTCCACCGGTGACGGCAGTGGGCAGTGTGTTGACGATGCCGGCCAGCTTGCCGATGAAGCCGAGCAAAATGGCGATGACACCAGCGGCGAACAGGACGGGCACAGAATAGCAGCGGGTGATCGCCATCAGGCTGTTGTTCTCGCCGTAATTCGTCCCGGCGCAGCCACCCAGGAAACCAACAACAAGATCGTCGGATCCATCCGACACCAGGTTGAGCCCGATCAGCTTCTTGATTTCCAGCGGTGCGCGGCCCATTTCCTTGGCCAGTTGGTCGATGTAGAGACTCATCTGGTACAGGTGCGCCGTGCTTTCGGGGATGGTGGCAATGGCGATCAGCGCGATGCCAGTCACGGCAGCCCAGGCATTGGGGTCGGTGAAAGCTGGGAAGGTGAAGGCCGGCATGCGGAACCAATATTCACTGGCAATCAAATCCCACTTGATCAGGCCAAACGGGATCGAGACTAACCAGCCTGCCACAGCGCCCAACAGGATCGGCAGCATGCCCAGCAAGCCTCTGTTTTGCAGATAGACAGAGAAGACGATGGTCACCACCAGCGTAATTAAGGCCACCGTCCAGTTGGTGCTGGCGCTGTTCAAGGCTGCCCCAGCCAGGGCGATACCGATGACCATGGCCACGCTGCCGGTGATGATCGGCGGCAGCACTTTGTCCAGGGCTTCTTTGCCGATCCGCATGATCAACAAGCCGACCAGGATTTCAACCACGGCTGTGCCGATGATGCCAACCTGGATCAGCTTTACGCCCTCCGGGCAGTAAACGGTAGCCGGGTTAGAGAAGCAGTCCTTGGCATACAGGTTCATGGCTGTGATCACAACCGAGATGTAGCTGAAACTTGATCCGTAATACAATGGGATGCGCCGGCCTGAGACGAGCAAGGCGACAATCGTGCCAATGCCGCTGGCGGTCAGCGTGACTCCCACATCGAATTTGGTCAGGATGGCGACCAGGACCGTAGCCGGGAACATGGTCAGCACCTGTTGGAAGCCCAGGCTGATCAGAGCGCCCCAGTCTGGCATATCTGCAGGTAGGTATCCTACCAGTTTTGCATTCGTGGCTGAGCTCATAACTTTCATTCTCCTTTTGATAATTGTTTAGATGATTAATGGGGCGAAGCGAACATTATCTGCGTCGAATAATCCACCTCCAT
Organism: Chloroflexota bacterium; assembly: GCA_029782365.1. Classification (GTDB taxonomy): domain Bacteria; phylum Chloroflexota; class Anaerolineae; order Anaerolineales; family UBA4823; genus CAWBUW01. The sequence goes on along the minus strand of JAKOUW010000015.1, from coordinate 15,169 downwards.
GAACTGCAGGTTGATAATTTCGAAGATGTGAGGATACCCAGAAAATCTTCGGAACCACACGAAAGAGGAAGATGTTGAATTTTGGTTTAATGTGAATCGAAAAGAAACAACCGGCGGTGGGGCCAATAGAGACACAGTAGATAGGTTCGTTTTGAAGCATCCATAAACCATAGGATCGATCCTCAATGCATAACGGCTTGTTCGCTCAGACGATCGCTACTGAATAAAGCGTTAGAACCCACTGATAATGTTGATATTGAATTGTGACTTACATTAAGGACTTTGTTTTATTATTATAGATAAGATTTTTATTCACGGCAACTAGATTCATCATTTTTAGCGGATGATTTTTGTTCGATGCGGCGGCCTGAGGAATTTCACATGCAAACCAAGAGATCTTGGGTTCTGAAGGCTGTTGCCAAATTGCCGGATTATGGTTATGATTGAAAAGTCTCGACCAGGCGCCAGTGTGTGGCGTCTAAATCCAAACCCTGAATGATCAATCATTGAGATCAATATGCAAATCGACCCAGGATTCGTGGTGGTGTTGGCCGCGGCGCTCTTTTTTTACTTGCGCCTGATTATCTTGCAGCGGGAACGGGTGAAACGAGTGAAGCTAAATCTGGAACAAGCCGCTCAGAAAACCAAAAAGAAGAAAAGCAGAGCGCAACCTGCCGTGACCTCCAACTATTCTATCCTGAGCAAGAACCGGGTCGACCTCAGCATTGCCGGGGTTGGGGCGCTGGCCATGCTGTTTGGCATGCTCTTAAATGCCGGCCTGCTCCATCTGGATTCCCTGCAGCCGTATTGGTGGCTGCCGATATCCCTGGGCTTGGTCGCCTTCAGCTGGGCGTTCAAGCTGTGAGGGCAGCGCCATGACGGCATCCATTCTATGCCCGGCCTGCGGCCGCACAGAGAAGGTTGAAAAAGTCAGCACGCTGTACCTGACAGGGATTGGCCTGCGTGAAAAAAACGTTGGGGCCGAGGCAGATAAGCCTGCCGCTCCGCCGCGCATTCAGGCCTCTCCTGCCCTAAGCCGCCAGCTGGCCCCGCCTTCCGGAAAGCGCCAGGGGATGACCAGGCCTATTCACCCCGACCTGGCTATGCTGGCTTTCAGCGCCATCATGCCGGTCTTTTTCTACGGCATTTATACCAGCCAAAACGGTTTCTTTCTTCCAGCGCTGGCACTGCTGCTTGTCTTTTATGGCGTTTATTTTTGGCTGCGCAAGCGCCTGGTAGCCCGCTATGCAGAAGAACTGGCGGCGCGCCAGGGTGATGACGAGCGAGTCAAAAAAGGCATTGCCCTGTGGATGAAACTCTACTGCTGCCTGGAAGACGAGATTGTTTTCGAGCCAGGCAAGGGCGCTGGGGTTCCGCTGGACCAGATGGCAGGCTACCTGCTGCGAGAGGGATGAACATCCAGGCCATCGGCGGCGCGGCCCTGGATGCACTGCGCCGCGCCCGCTCCGCAGAAGTGTATGGCATCAGCCGCCGCGGCATCTTTCTGCGCCTGGACTGCGGCTGGATGGTCTTTCTGACGGCATCCGGCTGGCATGGTCCGCTGACCATCAACTTGAGCCGCGCCGCCCACCTGGATGGGAAAATCTACGCCAGGCAGAGGGTCTCGGTTTCCAGCGGATTGATTTCCTTCGAGGCCGGACCGGTATTGGAGATTGAGCCAGCCCTGGTTTGGCAGGCGCCGCACCGCCCAGCGGTAATGATGGCGCCTCATCAGCGCCGCCAGGCGCTGTGGGAGATGGTTCGGGCGGCTGAGGGGATGAGACCCGCCGCCAGCCTGGCTGCCCTGCGCGCCCTGGCGGAGGACGCCCAGCCCGTTTTGGAGGGTGAAGCATATTATTTGTACCCGCCTCTGCTCGCCATCCAGACCTGGAGGGCCACGCCAGCTGAGCGCCACGACCCATCCGCCTTGTCCGCTGTATTGGGCTTAGGGAAAGGGCTGACGCCTTCCGGTGACGATATCGTGCTGGGATTTTTGCTATCACTCCATCGGTGGGGTGATGTGCTGGCCCCTGGCATGGACTATCTGGAGCTCAACCAGGCTGTGCTGGCGCGCGCCAACCAGAAAACCACCACGCTTGCGGCGAATCTGCTGGCCTGCGCCGGCCACGGCCAGGCAGACGAGCGCCTGCTGGCCGCTCTGGATGGGCTGATGTCTGGCAATCTTTCCCCGTGGGAAAGCGCCAGCCGGCTGGCGGAATGGGGAAATTTCTCCGGGTTTGATGCGTTGTGCGGCATGGCGCTCGCCGCAGGCATTTGAAACCCTGGCGCCGGCGGTTATTTCAGGGCGAGAGGAACACCTTCAAGGATTCCAGGACATTGCCCTTGAAATCAAAGGTGGCTGCATTTTCAAACACCGAGCCAAAACGCGGCGAGGTGATGTCATCCGCCGCCCAATAGAATAGGCCTTTGCCCAACCCCTGCGGCACTTTCTTCAAGATATCCATCTCTGCCAGCAGGAAGCGCCTCTGGCCGTCCACGCTGGCCTCGAACTCAGGCAGGAGCTGCGTCTGCGGGCCGACCAGGTTGCCCATGTTGTCGTTGTTTTCCAGCGACCAGGGATAAGCAGTCTCAACCACCAGGAGCGGCTTGTGGTAGCGCACGGCCAGGTCATTCAGGTTGTTTTGCAAATCAGCCAGTGTACCGTGCCACCAGGGATAATAAGACAGCCCAATATAATCGAAAGGCACCTGCTGTTGCACGATGTGGTCGAAAAACCAGCGGCAGGTAGCGTTGTTTCCGCCGGCATCCACATGCAGCACGATGCCGACTTTTTCGCCCGGGCTCAAGGCATCCTGCACGCCGCTGACCCCCGCTTTGAGCAGGGCGGCAAACTGCGGCCAGTTGCTGTCAAAAGCCCCGCCCACCCGGCCGTCATCCCACAGCATGCCGGGGGTGATTTCGTTGCCAATCTGCACCGAGTCGGGCAGCGTGCCCTGCTTTTTCAACCCGGCGATCACCTGGTGGGTGTAATCATGCACCGCTTTTTGCAGCGCTTCCCCTTTCAAGCCGGCCCAGGCGGAAGGTTTGTACTGCTTGCCGGGATCGGCCCAGGTGTCGGAGTAATGGAAATCGATCATCAGGTTCATGCCCAGGTCTTTGACCCTCTTGGCCATTTTGAGCGTGTGGTTCAAGTCGTTGTAACCGATAATCGGCGCCACCCACAGTCGCAGGCGGATGTAATTGATGCCGTGATCTTTGAAAATTTGCAAGCCGTCCGTGGCGGCGCCATTCTGGTAGTACAGCCCGCCAGCGTCTTCAATTTGCTGCATGTAAGAAGCATCCACACCGAAAATGAACGGCGGCGGCGTGGGCGAGGGCACAGGCGTGGCGGTAGGGGATGCCAGCGGTGTGCTGGTCGGCGGCTCGGTCGGCGTATTGACCTGCGTACTGGTTGCCGCTGGGGTCACGGTCGCTGGAAGCGGGGTCGCCTGGGCGCAGCCGGCCAGGAGGTAAACGAGGAGAACGGCCAGCCCCACAGCGAGCATCTCGGGGCGGAAGGAAGTCATACGATATTCCTGACGCTCTGGCGTTTGATCAGGCGCGGCGCCAGGACGCGCTGGTGCGAGGGGATATCAGAGTTGTTGATCAGATCTACCAAATATTGAATGCTCTGTTGGCCCAGGGCCTCGTAATCCTGGTGCACGGTGGTCAGCGGCGGGATGAAATAGGCGGACTCGGGTGCGTCGTCGAAGCCGACAACCGACACATCCTCCGGCACGCGCAGTCCATACTCTTTAAGCGCCAGGATGGCCCCCAGCGCCAGGTAATCGTTGGAGACCACCAGGGCGGTGAAGTGCTGCTGGCGGCTGAGCAGGGCGCAGGCGGCCTGGTAGCCGTCGCCAGCCATCCACTCGTTGGATTCCTGGCTGGCCAGCGGGCTGAGGCCGGCCGCCGCCAGGGTGGCTACAAAAGTCTCGTGGCGGGTGAAGGCCTCGTGAAAGCGCAGAGGGCCGCTGATCTCGGCGATCTGGCGGTGTCCCATCTCCAGCAGGTGGGTGACGGCCAGTCGCTCACCGGCGACCTGGTCGATGATCACCGAGGGAAAACTGGAGCCCGGCTGATTGCGGATGTGCACCAGGGGAATATCGGGCGGGTTGTCGAGCAGTTCCTGGTACAGGCGGCTTTCCACCGGGCTGGTCAGGATTGCGCCGTCGCACAGGCCGCTGTTGACGTTCGCCAGCACCCGGCTTTCCTCCTCGCGGTCTTCGCTCTTGACATCGGTGAACATCAGGCTGTAACCCGTGGATTGGGCCGCGCGGCCCATTGCCACCATCAACTCGCGGGGGATATATGTCTCGACGCCGAAGGTGATCACTTCCAGGATGGATGAGCGGCGTGTTTTCAAGCCGCGTGCAAAGTGATTGGGGTGGTAACCCAGAGTGTCAATGACTTTTAGCACCTGGCGCCTGGTCTTGGCAGAGACGCCGGGGCTGTTATTGATGACGCGCGAGACGGTTTGGTAAGAAACCCCGCATTGTTCAGCCACGTCAAGCATGGTGACCTTACTGGCAGGTTTGGATGGCATACAGGCATTCCTTCTACGAAAGCTGTTAGGACTACTTGTTTCTTGTGAACATTCACTATTACTATAACACAGGAATTGTCGATAATCAACACGTGAAGCGTAAAAAAAGGTGATTATCGTGCTCGAAACAGGGATTTTCGGCCAAAAAACCGGTTGCGGACCGCCTGGTGGATGATCTTGCTTGACAGTATGGGATATTTATGCTATTTTAATTGTGAACGTTCACTATTCCACCCACCCCTACCAACCGCATAGTAAGGAGAAGAAAGCATGAAGTCTATTGTCAAAATCATTCAGTCGTTGCTCCTGATCAGCGTGCTGCTCGGCGTTGCCCTGGCTGGCTGTGCACCGCAGCCCACCACCCAGGCGGCCCCTCCCACTGCACTGCCGACCGAGAAGCCCACCGAGGCGCCAACCGCCGTCCCCACCGCTGTGCCGCCCACCAACACGCCCACCACCGCACCGACGGCAGAGCCGACAACCGAGCCCACCGCTGAGGCTACAGCCACGCCCAGCGTGCTGTCTTCCGAAGAAGGCTCGATCACCATCTGGGTGAATGCGGAACGCGCCCCCATTATGGAAGCCGCCGGTAAAGAGTTCCAGGCGAAATACAATGTCCCGGTGCGCATCCAGACCATGGGCTTCAATGACGTGCGCAGCAACTTCGAGATTGCCGCTCCTGCCGGCAACGGGCCCGACATCATCGCCGGCGCTCACGATTGGATCGGCAGCCTGTATGCCAGCGGCCTGCTGGCGGATATCGACCTGGGCGATAAGGTCTCCAGCTTCAACCCCACCGGCATCAAGGCCTTCACCTACGATGGGCACCTCGTGGGCATGCCGTACCAGGTTGAATCGGTCGCTCTCTACTATAACAAGGATTTGGTCCCTACTCCGCCCACCACCTGGAAAGCTACCAAGGATACGATCAAGAGCCTGCTCGACGCGGGCAAGGTTGACCAGGGCATCGCTTTCGTCGGCGGCGACTTCTACGGTCATTATGCCGTAATGACCGGCTTCGGCGGCTACGCCTTTGGCCTGGATGCCAACGGCTCGTACGATCCCAAGCAGGTCGGGTTTGACAGCCCGGGTTCGATTAAAGCCATGACCGAACTGGACAGCATGATCAAGGCCGGTCTACTGCATGACGGCGTCACCTACGATGTGGCGAAAGACCTGTTCCTCAAAGGCCGCCTGGCGATGTGGATCAACGGCCCGTGGGAAATGGACAACATCCGCAAGTCTGGCCTGCATTATGGCATCGCCGTCATCCCGAACATGGAGCAAGCCGCTCGACCGTTTGTCGGCGTGCAGGGCTTTATGATCAACAAATTCAGCAAGAACCTGCTCCTGGCCCAATCCTTCCTGACCGAGTTCGTGGCTTCCGATGAGGTGATGATGAACCTGTATAAGGCGCAGTTTGGCATCCCTGCCTGGAACAACACTGCCCAGCAGGCCAACGACCCCGACATTGCGACCTTCGCCGCTGCTGTAGCCCAGGGCGACCCCATGCCGGCCATCCCAGCCATGGGCGCCGTCTGGTCGGCGGCCAACAACGCTTTCAGCCTGCTTTACCAGCAGAAGGACACCCCCGAAAAGATTATGAAGGACGCGGCTGAGGCCATCCGCAGCCAGATTAAATAATATATAATTTACTTACCAGGGCTGTGCAGTCACTGCGCAGCCCTGGCTTCATCTTCTTCCCTGGCAGAATCTCAACAGCGAGGACAGCCTATGCGCCTGAATCGATCACCCGCCCCGCCATCCGCCCGGCCGCCCGAGGACAAAACCACAATCTTCGCTTCTGCCGGCTCGCTGGCGCTGCGCATTGCCTTCCTGGTTGCGCTGGACGTGATCGCCTTTCAGCTCGGCGTCGCCCTGGGTTCGCGTATCAGTATTTTCCTTGGCATTGGCATCGGCGTTTTCGTGGCGGTCGTCAATGCCGTTTTCCTTTTCCGAAAGTTATACCCCTGGCGCTGGATCATGCCCGCCCTGGCAGGCATGTTCCTGTTGGTGATTTACCCGATGGGTTACAGCGTCAACCTGGCCTTTACCAACTTTGGCGAAGGCCACTTGCTGACCAGGGAGCAGGCGTTGAAAAGCCTGGGCAACGAGTATTACACTGCCGCCAACCCGGTGACCTACACCGCCTATGTCTATTCTCGCAGCGCCACCGATCCGCAGCCAACCGATTTCCGCTTCTGGCTGGTGGACCCGGCAGGGAAAACGTTTATCGGCAGCCTGGAGTTCAGCGCTTTGCAGCCGGTTGACCCGGCTGACCCGCTGTACGCCGACCGGGATGCCAAGGGCATCCCCAATACGCTGGGCGAGTATACGCGTATCCCCCCGCAGCGCTTCAGCCAGCGCCTGCAAAATTTCAGCCTGGCCGACCCGCCGGACCAGGTTCGCCTGACCAAGCTGCAGCTTCTCAGCCAGTCCTTTGCAGCCCAGCGCATGCAGCCGCGCTATTCGTTCAACGAAGCAACCAACCAGCTCACCGACCTGCAAACTGGCAAGATTTACCGCGATGAAAGCGGCTATTTCGTGACCGGCGAGGGTGCCAGCCTGGAAAAACTCAACCCTGGCTTTTCGGATTACATCGGCCTGGAAAATGTTCTGCGCGTCATCAACGACCCGAATGTGCGTGAGCCGTTCTGGCGGGTGTTTGCCTGGACGATGGAATTTGCGTTTCTCACCGTGTTCACCCAATTTGGGCTGGGGCTGTTGTTCGCCATGGTGCTCAATTCGTCTTACCTGCCGCTGCGCTGGCTGTGGCGCTCGATCTTGATTATTCCCTACGCCATCCCCTTCTGGATCACCGCTCAAACCTGGCGCGGGCTGCTCAACCCGCTCTACGGGCCGGTGAATTTATTCATCCAGAGCATCACCGGCGTCTCGCCGCAGTGGTTCACCGACCCCACGCTGGCCAAGATAGCGATTTTGTTCATCAACATGTACCTGGGTTTCTCGTACATGATGCTGGTTTGCCTGGGCGCGCTGCAGAGCATCCCCGCGGATGTATATGACGCCGCGCTCATCGACGGCGCTTCGGACGTAGACCGCTTTCGCTATATCACCCTGCCGCTCTTGCTGGTGGCAATCGGCCCGCTGTTGATTGCCAGCTTTGGCTTTAATTTCAACAACTTCACCATCATCGAGCTGGTCAACAACGGCGGCCCGGCTTTTTCGGCCTCCAGTGTAGCCGGGCACACGGATATCCTGCTGTCGTACACTTACCGCCTGGCGTTTGGCGGCAAAGGCGCCGAGTACGGCTTTGCCGCGGCCATTGGCATCTTCATCTTCCTCATCGTGGCGACCATCACCTTCTTCAATTTCCGCTTCTCCCGTACGCTCGAGGAGGTATCCGAAAATGTCTAGCCGCACTGCTGCCAGCGTCCAACCCGTTGAGACCGGCCCGGTCGTCCCGCACCGCCGCCTGCGCACGGCGGCCAACCTGGCGGTTGTCCTGGCCGGCTCGTTCTTTGCCCTGTACCCCCTGCTGATGATCATCGGCGCCTCGTTCAACCCGACCAATTCTCTTTCCGGCCAAACGCTCATCCCCAGCCAGGTCTCGCTGGTGAACTACCAGGCGTTGTTCAACAGCGAGTACACCCCCATTTTGCGCTGGCTGTGGAATTCGATCACCGTTTCGCTGATCAGCGCTCTGCTGACCCTGACCATGACCACCCTGGCGGCGTATTCTTTCTCGCGTTTCCGCTTCCGCGGCCGGCGCGAGAGCCTGCTGGCGACGCTGGTCATCCAGGTCTTCCCGACGGTGGCGGCCATCGTAGCGATTTACGCCCTGCTCAAGCAGATCGGCGACATTATCCCCTGGCTGGGATTGAACAGCCTGGGCGGCCTGATCCTGATCTACACCGGTGGCGCGCTCGGCGCCAACGCCTGGTTGATGAAAGGTTATTTCGATACGATCCCGCGCGAGTTGGACGAAGCCGCGCAGATGGATGGCGCCAGCCACTGGCTGACCTTCGTCTACGTGATCCTGCCAATCATCCGCCCGGTGCTGGCGGTCATCATGTTGATCTCGTTTATTGGCAGTTTCAATGATTTTTTGCTGCCGCGTGTCCTGCTGAATGACAGCCATGTGTACACCCTGGCGGTGGGCATGACGATCTTCTTGAACAACCAGTTCTCCGTCAATTGGGGCATTTTTTCGGCCGGCGCGTTGATCGGCGCACTGCCCATCATCGTGCTCTTCCTGGTCTTGCAGACCCAAATCATTGGCGGGCTGACGAGAGGGGCCGTTAAATCCTGAGCGAACAACCGCCCGCGCCGGCGGAAGCAAAAACCTATGACACTTTCTTTTGGCGTCGCCTATTACCCTGAACATTGGCTGCACCTGCCCGACCCGCGGGCAGCGCGCGCCGCCGAGATAAACCTGATGCGGGCCGCTTCCTTCAATGTAGCGCGCCTGGGCGAATTTGCCTGGTCGCTGCTGGAGCCGGCGCCCGGCCAGTTCGATTTTGGCTGGCTGCATGACTCCATCGACGAGCTGGCGCAGGCGGGCATCCAAACCGTGTTGGGCACGCCAAGCGCCGCGCCGCCCGCCTGGCTGGTGCAGCAGCACCCGGGCATCCTGGCGGTGGATGAAGCCGGCCGCCGGGTGCAGTTCGGCAACCGCTGCCATTACTGCGTCAACGCCCCCGAGTTCCACTCCGCAGTCCAGCGCCTCGTCGGGGCTCTGGCGCGCGAATTTGGCCAGCACCCGAACGTGATTGGCTGGCAGATTGACAATGAATACAACCGCTACTGCTACTGCGAGCGCTGCCAGCAGTTATTCCAGCAGTTCCTGGCGCAGCGCTACGGCAGTCTCGATCAATTGAACCTGCACTGGGCCACCCCCTACTGGAGCCAGACCTACCAGGATTGGGCGCAGATTCCCCTGCCAATCGGCCCACACAACCCCGGCCTGATGCTGGAGCACCGCCGCTTCGTCACCCACAGCTACCGCCGGTTCCAAAAACTGCAGATCGACCTGCTGCGGCCCCAGATCCACCCCGCCGCCTGGATCACGCACAATTTCATGTTCTGGCATGACGGCTATGACCATTATGACCTGTCGGCTGACCTCGATCTGGCCTCCTGGGACTGGTATGTCGGCAGTGGTCACCTGGATTACCAGGCCTCCGGCGCGGCGCACGACCTGGTGCGCGGCTATAAGCGGCGCAGTTTCTGGCTGATGGAAACCCAGCCCGGCAATGTCAACTGGCGCAAAGTGAACAACGTGCTCAACCGGGGCGAGACGCGCGCTGCCATCTGGCACGCCATAGCGCACGGCGCGCAGGCCGCGCTGTTCTGGCAGTGGCGCTCCGCCCTGGGCGGGCAAGAACAATACCACGGCACGTTGATCGACCAGGCTGGCCGGCCGCGGCCGTTCTTCAGCGAAGCGCAGGACATCGGGCGGGATTTTGCGGCGCTGGGCGGGGTGCTAGACGGCGCCGAGCTGCGCCCACAGGTCGCCATTTTGAACAGTTACGACAGCCGCTGGTCGATCCAGGCGCAGCGCCACCATAATAATTTTGATTATGTGAGTCACTTGCTGCATTATTATAAACCCCTGGCGGCGCGCAATATCTCGGTGGATATTGTCTCGCCGGATGCGCCGCTGGAACAGTACCAGCTGGTGATCGTCCCGGCGCAGGTCATCCTCAGCCCGGCCCAGGCGGCGGCGCTCGAGGCGTTTGTCCTGGGTGGGGGGCACCTTGTGCTGACCATCCGCACGGGAATGAAAGACGGGTATAATGCGCTGCTGCCCCAGCGCCAACCGGGTCTGTTGACCAGGGCAGCCGGCGTGGAAGTCGAAGAGTATTACGCTCTGGAGCAGAGCGCCCCACTACAGGGTGTCCCTCAGTTGGGCGGGACGGAATCCCGGTCCACCTTGTGGGCAGAGCGCCTGGCGCCCCTGCCGGGCTGTGACGTGCAAATCCTGGCGCGCTTCTGCGCCTCGAACGGCTGGCTGGATGGCCGCCCGGCGGTCACACGCCATGCTTACGGCCGCGGCCAGGTGACCTATGTAGGCGTTTATCTCGAAAGCCTGGCTGACCAGCAGGTGCTGGTCGATGATATCGTTGCCTGCAGCGGCGTGCAGCCCGACCTGGCGGCGCCGGAAAACATCGAAGCGCGGCGCCTGGTGCAGCCGGGCGGCGGCAGCCTGTACATCCTGATCAACCACAATCGTTTCCCGGCTGTCGTCCCGCTGCCCTGGAAAGCCGCCAACCTGCTCTGCGGGCAGCCTGCTGCGGGGGAGTTATCTCTCGAGCCGTACGGGGTGGCGGTGCTGCAGCCTGTGTGAGCAGCACTGCTTCCCCACCCCCTGCCCCCGCCCCAGGGCGGGGGAAACAAAAGAATTTGTCCCCCCAAACCCCTTACTTGTTAAGACCCAGCCTGTATGAGCAGGACAGGTGTTACAATCAGCACCGAAGATGACCAATTCCAACCTGGCGTGTGAACCAGGTTGAAATTGTGGAATATTTTGATTTCACCCGGAGGCGGAGATGCCCATCCCTGACAGCTGGCTGCCAACCCTCGGCATGGAACAGGACAAGCCGTACTACAAAGAGCTGTACCGCTTTGTCGCCGAAGAACGCAAAAAATACACGGTGTACCCGCCCGGACCAGACGTGTTCAACGCGCTGTTCTACACCCCCTACGAGCGGGTACGGGTGATGATCATCGGGCAGGACCCTTACCACGAGGAAGGCCAGGCGCACGGGCTGTCGTTTTCGGTGCGCCCAGGGATTGCCCTGCCGCCGTCCCTGGTGAATATTTATAAAGAGCTGCACGAAGATGTGGGCTTTCGCATCCCCAACCACGGCTGCCTGATTCACTGGGCGGAGCAGGGAGTGCTGCTTTTGAACGCCGTTCTGACCGTGCGCGCCCACCAGGCCAACTCGCACCAGGGCAAGGGCTGGGAGACCTTCACCGACACGGTGATCCGGGCGGTCAACCAGAAAGCGACGCCGGTGGTGTTTTTGCTCTGGGGAAGCTATGCGCAGCGCAAGACCGAGCTGATCGACGCCAGCCGGCATATCATTTTGCAGGCGCCTCACCCCTCGCCGCTCTCGGCGCATCGCGGCTTTTTCGGCTGCCGCCACTTTTCCAGGGCCAACGCCGCCCTGCAGGCCGCCGGCCTGCAGCCCATCGACTGGCAGCTGCCAGACAGCGAGCCGAGCCGCCCATAGCAGCCGGCGCCTGCCGGAATTCCTGCTATAATCGGGCGGTATTCAACCGCTCCGAAAGGCTCCAGGAATCCTGCTCATGCTAAAACCTGTTCGTTGGAAATCACTGCCGCGCGATCTGCTGGTCATCGAAAGCGGCTTCTTTTTGTTTGGCGTGGCGATCGCCACCATGATCCGGGCCAACCTGGGCACCAGCGCCTGGGCGGTGTTAGAGGTGGCGCTGGCCAAAAAGATCGGTCTCACCCCTGGCACGATGAGCGTCATCGTAGGCTTCATCGTCCTGACGGGCGGGCTGCTGCTCAAAGAGCAGATGGGTTGGGGGACGCTGGCCAATATCCTCAGCATCGGGCCGTGGGAAGATTTGTTCTTAAGGCTGATCCCCCCGGTGAATGACAACCTGCCGCTGCAGGCAGCCATGCTCCTGGCGGCCATCGCTGTCATGGGAGTCGCCAGCGCCGTCTACATCGGCGTGGATGCCGGGGCCGGCCCGCGCGATACACTGATGCTGGCGTTCAAGCGCCGTTTTGGCTGGAGCGTGCGCCGGGCGCGCGGCAGCATCGAAGTGACCGTGGTCACGCTGGGTTGGCTACTGGGTGGCCCAGCGGGCGTGGGCACGCTGGTCTTCGCCTTGTTGATCGGGCCGTCGGTGCAGTGGGGGTTCCGCCTGTTCAAGGTCAATCCGCACAAGCCGGTGGAACAGCCCTCATTCAACAACGTATCATAGAAGACAAGGCCGCTCAGGCATTGCTTTTCTGGCACAACTGCTGGACTGTGCGCTGAGCTTCGTCATCGGCAATGATCATCAAGACATCCTCGCCCTGCAAGACGGTGTCGCCGCGCACAATCAACACCTCGTCGCCGCGCTGCAGGCTGGCGATGACGAAATTCTTGGGCCAGGGGATGTCGCGCACGCTCTGCCCATCACACGGCGAGCCGGGTTCAACGATCTGTTCCTGGACATCGACCTTGTTCGACCGGGGCCGCAGACGGCCGGGCAGGGAGTCGCCGGGCACGAACCAGAAAGCGTCACTGTCGTTGACCAGGGCGGCGTCGGTCTCGGTGGTGAGGTTTTCGTACACTTCGTCTGAAATCACCCCATCCTGGCGCAGGCCGATAAAGGCGCTGCGCTGGGCGCGCAGCACCTCGCGGCGCGCTAACTGCATTTCCTCGGCTTCCAGGTTGGGCGCCGTGCGCAGCAGCTCGCGCACGCTTTCGGCCAGCAGGGCCAACTGCTCCTGCAGGCGGGGGCGCAGCACTTCCCAGGTGTGGCCGGAGAGCAGGCCCTCGCGGTAGCGCCGCTCCAGGTGGCTCTCCGCCGAGCGCAGGGCGATCAGGCGGGCGTGCCGTTTTTCATACTCGGCCTGCTCGGGCTTACGCAGGGTGATGCCCAGGCGGTGGATCAAAGGCCGCATGGTGGTGGCCTGCGCCAGCAGGGAGAACAAGACCACGCCGAAGGCCATGGTGCGCAGGGTGACCCGCTCGGGGCCAAAGTCGAGCGGCAGGCTGAGCGCCAGGGCCAGGCTGAGGGCGCCGCGCAAGCCGCCCCAGGTGAGGATGTGCTGCCAGCGCAGCGAGACCGGCTCTGCCAGGCGCCGGGTCAGCGCGCTCAGTCCGTACACCACGATTATGCGCGCCGCCAGCACTGCCAGGATCGCCCACAAAATTGGCTGCCAGGCGCTGACCAGCGAGGGGATGTCCACCTCCAGGCCGATCAGCAAAAAGACCAGCGAATTGGCCAGGAATGCCACGTATTCCCAGAAATTGTATAAGATGATGCGCGTGGTCGGGCTCATGCCCTGCGAGCCCAGGTTGCCGTTGACCAGCCCGGCGGCGACCACTGCCAGCACACCGCTGAAGTGCAGTTGCTCGGCCAGAAGATACGAGCCAAACGCCAGCACCGTGGTCAGGGTGGTTTCGATCAGGTAATCGTCGATGCGGGCAATCAGGCGCGCCGCTGCCCAGCCCAGCGCCAGCCCGATGGCTGCGCCGCCCAGCGAGATGCGCAAGAAATCCAGCGTACTGCTGACCAGGTTGAACTGCCCGCTGGCGGCGATCGCCAGCATCAGGTTGAAGAGCACCAGGGCGGTGCCGTCATTGAACAGGCTCTCGCCCTCCACCAGCACCGCCAGCCGCTTGGGCACTTTGAGGGTGCGAAACACCGAGACCACTGCCACCGGATCGGTGGCGGCGATCAAAGCGCCGAAAGTCAGGGCGGCCGGCAGCGCCAGGCCGGCGCCGCTCGAGATAATCCCTCCGACCACCAGCATGGTGATGATCACCCCGGGCACAGCCAGCACCAGGATGGGCAGCAGGCTGCGGCGCAGCTCGGCCAGGTTCAACTGGAACGCCGCTTCGAAGACCAGCGGCGGCACGAAGAGCGCCAGGATCAATTCGGGTGTCAGCTCGAAGCGGATGGGCGATTGGGCGGTCAGCAGCAGGCCGACCACCACCAGCGCCACCGTGTAAGGCACCTGCAGGCGGCGCACGACGATCGCCACCAGCGACACCACCAGCAGCAGCTCGATGATCAGGGTTTCGGTGTTGAGGAATTGCGCCATGCGTAGGGGTGATTATAAGCGATAAGAAGGGAAAATAACCCTGCATCCGGTATACAGGGGCGCCGGCTAAAGGGTGATCGGTTGAGGAGGCTTGGTTGAACCTGCATTACGCTGCGCATCCATAGAAATACCTGTAATCAAGCGGGGCATTGTAAATGGTGAAAGGTGACATTTGTCATCATTGACATTTTGTCCGTACGGATTAACATTAAAATCAGATAAGTAAAGCGCACAAATCATCCCTTGGGAGGAAATTTATGCCACCGTCCATTCGTTCATTCGTTCATTCGTTCATTCGTCCATTCGTGTTATCGTTTTCCTATCCATATTAATTAGCAGTTTAAACCTGCCGTCAAACGCCTTGTCCGCCACGGCAGCGGCGGCGCCGAGCGCCATCGTCCAACCGACGGATACCCCCACTGCCACACCGACAGCGACGCCTGCCGCCTCGGCGGCCATCACCGGGCAGCTTGACGGGCAAGCCGACCGGCGGATGGGGGCAGGCGAGCGCGCAGCTGCAGACCGTGATCCTCAACCTGGGGCAGGTGGCGGCTGGAACGCACAGCCTCAAACTGCAGGTCAACGCCAATGGGCAGAACATCGACATCGACTATTTCATCCTGAGCAGCGGCTGGGTAGGGCAGCGGCGGGGGATGGCGGATGGCTCAGGCAGCACAAGCTGGCTGTACGACGACCGCGGCCGGCTGACCCAGGAGAGCAAGACCATCAGCGGGGGCAGCACCTATGTGACACAATGGGAGTACAATAGTGCAGATATGCTCACGCGCATGATCTACCCGGACGGCGAAGCAGTGACCTACAGCTACTACCGGCAGGGGGCGTTGAACAGCCTGGTCAGCAGCCTGGGG
>JAKOUW010000012.1 GCA_029782365.1 Chloroflexota bacterium | reverse complement strand
AACGATAGAAGAACCAGTGTATAGCCGCAGCGAGCTCATTGCATCGGCTTCTTCTTTTGGGGTGAAGCCGGAAGTAATGGCCGGCGCTTTGAAGCTGGCCGGTAAAGATACAATGACCAAGGCTGAAGCTAAAAAGGCAATCAAAGACTTTTTGGAAAGGAAGGTGTAGTGTAAAATGGCTGGCTCTGTTTTTCAAGTAGGCGAACAAAAAATAAGGCCTGGCGTATACGTCCGGGTAACCAACATCAGTGAACCGCAGGAGGCCATTGTGCCGCAGGGGATTGTGGCTGCTTTGTTCAGGGCTTCCTGGGGGCCATTGGGTAAGGTTGTATACCTTGAAAATGCCGATGCGGTTACTGCTACCTTTGGAAATAGCGGTACTATTGACGCCGCTCTTGAGGCTTTCCGTGGTGGTTGCCGTAGGGTTGTGGCTTACCGGCTGGGTAACGGCGGAGCAAAGGCCTCGATTACTCTTAAAGATACTAATACTACTCCTACAGATGTTGTTAAACTCACTGCCAAGTATGAGGGCGTGCGCGGTAATAATTTCAAAGTAACTGTAAGGGATTCTCTTACTGATACTGCAAAACGTGAGCTATTGCTTTTCGAGGGAACAACCCTGCGACAAACGATTCTATTTGCTAAAGGTAGTGGTGAACCACAAGCTTTGGTAGATGCAGTCACCGCATCCAACAGCCCCTATATTACCGCAGTCAAGTCGGCAGACGGTAGCGGAGTGCTGGCGGCAGTAACTCAGCAACCGTTAACCGGCGGTACGGATCCAACTGTCAACGGCGAAAGCTACAGTGCTGGCCTATCTGCAATTGAGGCCATTGACTGGAACGTGTTGGCAGTAGACTCCGAGGATCCAGTCACCCATGCTGTTGTTCAGACCTACATTGACCGGGTACGGAATGAAGGTAAGCGGGTTCTGGCTGTTGTGGGCGAGCCCACCAGCGTAAACCTTGCGACCCGGTTGGCAAATGCCCGGGCTTTCAATGACCCGGCGATCATCTACGTTGCCAATGGCTTCAAGGGTAGTGACGGTGTAACCCGTGAAGGTTATAGAGCAGCCGCCAGGGTAGCTGGAATAACAGCGGCAGCTCAAATTACCGAATCACTGACCCACTACGTGGTAAGAGGGGCGACTGAACTTGTCGGAGCATTAACCAATGCGGAAATCGAACAGG
>JAKOUW010000011.1 GCA_029782365.1 Chloroflexota bacterium | reverse complement strand
GTGTTAGCATCCGGAATAAATGGTGACGTTTGTCCTGAATAAATTGTAGCATAGGAAGGGAAAAAAGACGGGCTGTACCAACATGGTGCAGCCCGTAATCAATCAGGATCAACCTTGTTCAAGGTCAGCGAGGGCTTTGCGAATGGCAGATTCTTCGAGGATTTGTTTTTTTTCGAGCATGCCGACAATCAAGGCCGTGTTGCATAGGCGGTTAATCAGGCGCGGGATACCTTTGGTGGATTCGTAGATCCGAGCCAGGGCATCATCGGTAAAAATCGGGCCACCTTTGTAACCAGAGAATTGGATATGGTGGCGGACATAGGCAATGGTCTGAGCCAGGTCGAGAGGTGGAAGATGGTATTGGGTGGAAATGCGCTGGTAAAAAGCCTCGTAAGGGACCATGCGAAGGGTTTGTCGCAGCTCAGGCTGGCCCACTAACAGCAAGACACCCAGGGATTGGGAGTCCATTTCGGAGGAGAAAAGCAAACGGAGCGGTTCAAAGACGGTTGGGGGTAAAAGATGGGCTTCGTCCAGGATGACGACGGGCAGGCGGTGTTTGTTGTTCAACTGCTCCAGGAAAGCGGAGCGAATGCGTGCCACAGCTTTCGGTTTACCAAAAGGCGGCTCATGACCGAGGGCAACGAGTAGATCGCGATATATGCCAGACAAACCGAGAATGGGGTTGGCAAGATAGACCACGGAGTGGCGAGCGGAATCGAGAGAAGAGACGAAACGGCGGATGGCGGTAGATTTACCGGAGCCGGTTTCACCGGTGACGAGGCCAAGACCGCGCTGTTTGAGCAGGAACTCCAGGCGAGCGCAGAGTTCACTCTGTCCAGCGGCTTCGAACAGGAGGTCGGCGGGGATATCTTTGGTGAAGGGCAAGCGGGAAAAGCCGTAATGAAGGTCAATCATGTCATTTCTCCACAAGTAGGGATTCAGCGGGTGGGTTATTACTGCGCAATAAGCGGGCGAACTGGAGCTGCCCGGCTTCTTTGCGCAATTTTTCCTGGTACTC
>JAKOUW010000111.1 GCA_029782365.1 Chloroflexota bacterium | reverse complement strand
AGTATCTTAATAATGCCTTAACACGGCATAAAAATGCTCTTCATCTCTTGTGCGTGCAGGCTCTATTGACTTTACAAGTGTGGAAATAGATCACAATAGTTATTCAAAACTATTGACAAAGTAACAAGTGGGGCTTACAATATATTTATGCCGCGGGAAGCATCCCATGGCATAAAACAGAAGGAGGTGTTTCACAGTGAGGAAAGAGAGAAAAATGAGGGGTTTCACCCTAGTTGAACTGCTAATTGTACTGCTCATTTTAGGCATCTTAATCGGTTTGGCTGTGCCAAGGTATCTAACTGCGCTGGAAAAGTCGAAGGAAACCACATTCTGCTCCAACGTTCGAAGTATTATAAGCGCTATAGAAACATACAGGATGGACCAAGGCACACTGTTGTATCCAGCAACCGGTAGTGCCTTAACTGCTAGCATAATAAAGAACCCAGATTACTTCAGCCAGCCGCCGAAAAACCCGTACACGGGTGAGGTTATGGAACCGGCCACTTCTACGGCCGTCATAGGGAGCTTTACTTACACAGGCAGTTCGGATTACATTATTACAACGAATCCCGAGTGCGGCCTCAAATAATCTAGGGCATTGACAGTGCAGAAGCATTGAAAGGGTGAAGTAATGGCTGATCAGTTGGGTGATCTGTTAGTTAAAAAAGGGTTTTTAAGCCCAGAGCGTTTGGAACAGCTGGTGCTGGAATCAAAAAGGCAGAACATGAAGCTGGGGCAGTACCTGATCCGTGAAGGCATACTTAAGCGTGAGCAGTTGGGTCAGGTACTGTCCGAGCAGGAAGGCAAGCCTTACGTGGACGCATCGGCTGTTCTGCAAGCTCTTGAAGATGCCGGTTTGAACAGTGCAGCCAAACTGTCTACGTTTTTCAATAAACCTACTGACCAGCTCATGGGACTGATGCGGACGTACCGCCTGATCCCCATCGGGAAAACCGAAAAGGGTATTCAGGCGGTACTGGTTCCGCCCATTGACAAGAACACCTTAAGGCGGCTACGCGACTATTTCAAGGCGGAAGTGGATTACGCAGTGACCACTGAGCAGGATTTCTCAGACGTCATAGTGGCAAACTTTTTCAACTTGGAGACGTTGACAAAAGCGAAGGAAGAACAGGTGATCATCAGAGAAGTAAAAGTGACCTCCTTGGATCTTTTGGCAACAGAGGCGTCTGCGGAGACCGCACTGAACATTTTGTTTTTTGATGCGGCACATCGCGGAGCCACGGACATTCACTTTTTAAGTGCACCAACAAGCTGCATAATTAAGTACCGTATTGACGGCATGGTGCAGGAAATGGTGCAAATACCGAAGTCATTGGCTGAAGAAGCCATTACCAGGGTTAAAGTGCTGTCGGACATGGAC
The DNA here is from genome assembly GCA_029782365.1 of Chloroflexota bacterium. Classification (GTDB taxonomy): domain Bacteria; phylum Chloroflexota; class Anaerolineae; order Anaerolineales; family UBA4823; genus CAWBUW01. The sequence goes on along the minus strand of JAKOUW010000111.1, from coordinate 735 downwards.
ATCGCGGAGAAGCGCCGTCCACAGGACGGTCAGTTTGACTTGGTTGTGGAAAACCAGTCATACAGCATACGTGTTGCCACCGTGGGCAGTATTTACGGTGAAAACATGTTTCTGCGGCTTCTTTACAGGCGCAGCCTGAGGACGGGCTTGGATTCACTGGGTATGTTGCCTGAGCAGGTGCAAGCCATACGTGAGATGATCAGGAAACCCTACGGCATTGTGGTTACCACGGGCCCCACGGGCAGTGGTAAGACCACCACACTTTATGCTCTGCTCAAGGAGATTTACGAAGGCCGCGATAAGAACATCATAACCATTGAAGATCCCGTGGAATACGATTTTGAAGGCATAACCCAGATTCAAATAAACCCGAAGGCGGAGATCACCTTCTCGGGTACGCTGAGGTCTGCTTTGAGGCAAGACCCGGATGTAATTTTGGTAGGTGAAATCAGAGACGAAGAGACCATGAAAACTGCCATTGACGCCTCTCTTTCCGGGCACTTGGTGCTGTCCACACTGCATGCCAACAACGCCTTAGCAGCCGTGGCAAGGTTCATGAGCATGGGTGCTGACCCCATGTTGGTGGCTTCTGCTTTGAACTGTGTCATGGCGCAAAGGTTGGTTCGAGTGTGGGATGCTGTGAGCGAAACTTACAGAGGTCGTCTGGGCATTTTTGAAATACTGCCCATGGACGACGAATTAAGAAAGATGATTTCCTCAAGGGCTGACATTGTG
>JAKOUW010000230.1 GCA_029782365.1 Chloroflexota bacterium | reverse complement strand
GGGCTCGAAAGCGCAGGTCCTTTGTAACTATGCCCCCTGCCGCACCCGAAGGATAGCGGTCTTCATCGTAGAGCCAGCACAGCATCTCTTCCTGAATCGCTTTTTCGCTGCAGAGCTTGACGCAGTGCATGAACTCATCACTGAGATAGGCTGTCTCCAACCCAGTCCGGGCATGGATGTGAAACCCGCCAAAACCCATCTTTTTGAAGATATCAATCTGCTCCAGCAGCATCTGCGGATCCAGTCTGGTGTTCCATGCCCAAAAAGGTGCTCCCCGATACTCACTGGTTGGTTTGCGAAAGAGTGCCGGATCCAGCTGCTTTGCCTTATTCCTGTGGTATAACATTGATGTCCTCCTTGCCTGTCAGTACTCAGCCCTTTCACTTGTATATTCTGTGAATGCTGGTATCTTCCTCCCCGAAAGAAGATGAGCATCATGCTAAACATTTAGCTTGTCTAATACCGCAACCGGATCCGGTGCTTCCTAATTAATCCATGCCACAAGTGTATTCTCCGAAAATTTTTAGCAGGATTTTCATATTAAATGGGGAATGTTAATTAAAGTGAGAGTTGCTTCCAGGCAAATCTCTTCGATTCTGTATCCGCTTATCGCCTAGTCATGGATTATTTGGGCAGGGGGGGATGGCAGGAAAAAGGGATAAGCTGTTTACAAGAAACCAATTGTTTTGTTTAGCTTAATGTTTAGCTGTTTAAGCAAACTGAAATCTTACTCATGGAGGGAAAGTAAATGAAACAAATCAGCAGAGTGGTAATACTGGCGTTTGCCCTGTGCCTGGCCTTCAGCGTTCTTGCCTCGGCACAAGAAATCAGGATCAATTTCCAGGATAAGGATACTCCGGTGCCCGAAGGCTGGTTTGCAGATTACCATGAACCATTTGGCCCCAAGGACAACGGTTTGGTCTACGGTTGGGAACAAGCTGAAACCATGGGCCGCAATCGGGACAGTGTAGATCCGCCGCAGGCAAATACTTGGGACGTTCTCCGCGCGACCATGACCCATATGCGCAACGGCAAGGTTTGGGAAATCGAGCTTGAAAACGGTCTGTATGATGTGGAAATCTGTATTGGTGACGCCTGGACCTCGAATTACTCCCTGAAAGTTGAAAACGTCATTTTCTGGCACAATGTCAAGCTGCGCAACCGCGAATGGATGATCAAGTCCATGACTGTGGAGGTCACCGACGGCAAGCTC
>JAKOUW010000210.1 GCA_029782365.1 Chloroflexota bacterium | reverse complement strand
ACATGGGTTCACCACCCATGGCGTAAATGTCGCTAAGAGCATTAGCAGCAGCTATTTGTCCAAAATCATAAGGATCATCCACCACCGGCGTAAAAAAGTCCAACGTGTGTATGACTGCCATGCCTTCAGGTATTCGGTACACTGCAGCATCCTCATTGGTTCCCAAACCCACTAAAAGATTCTCTTCCCGCTGTTCTTCATTTTCAAACTGGTGCAGTACCTGCGCCAGGGCCTGAGGGCCAATTTTTGCCCCTCAGCCAGAAGCCTTCGTCATCTGGGTTAATCTGATACCTTCTTCCATGTCGCGGTACTGCACCTCCTCCCTATCAAATATGTATCTTTCAAAAAAAGCTTTCTTATTGCATTGCCTCCTGCAAAAGCTTCATGGCTTCTTCCAAATCTTCTTCACTAACCCTGATTACTGGACCGGTGCAGCCCATTCCGCTCTCAGCGTAGATCCCATGAGACCAAAGTATCTTAACCATGTCCTCCAGCTCCAACACGTCAATCCCTGATATCTCCTCTGCTACGGGCTTCGGATCAGGCATTTTTACTTCTTGCAATTCCGCTGCAGGAGCCTTTTCCTTTTTGCTAAGTACATCCTTCCAACCTATGCGGTTTAGCATTTCAAATTCCGCACGCGCAACCTCCTTAAGATTGCCTTTTACCAGGTCGGCTGCAAACTTTATGGCATTGGCGGCCACAGGTGCACCTGAAGCTCTGGATAAAATCATGATGATGCGATCATATCCTTCGCCAATGCCAGGGCCATAACCAAACCCGATGGATTCATAGTCTCCACCTGTAGTAAACGCAGACAATATCTTAACCAGCAGATTGCCCGTAAGCGTGTCTGTAACCATGACGTCACAGGAAGCAGCCAGCAAATCGTTCCCACGCATAACCACACCGCCATCTTCCCTGAGTGACTGAGCGAATTTTATGGGATAACCCTTTTCCTTAAGCTGATTAAGTACTCTTTCCACTTGCCTTGCGCCATCCACATTCAATATGCCAACAGTGGGTTCCTTTATCCCCAAAGCTTTTGCCACAATGTTGCCGTAAACAGCGTTCTTCACCATGGCTTCCACACGATCCGCAGCTGCAGTACCCGTAGTGGTCGCCAGCAATATCTCTTTGCCTTTGGCTGGCGTTATGAGCCTTCCCACTGTGGAAACACCCAGTGGAAAATTGTAGTGCATGGTCACACAAGCATCAATTTCATGCTTGTCCAGAAGCTCTTCCATGAGGCAGTGGCACCCT
>JAKOUW010000209.1 GCA_029782365.1 Chloroflexota bacterium | reverse complement strand
CTGCCCAAAGCCAATCGGCAAGGGGAAATCCAGACAGGCGTATTGTTTCATTTCGTCGTCGACAAAAAACGCGCGATCCAGTGAAAGAAAACTTTTTTCAAGCTTCGTCTGATCCATCACTGCTCACCTACTTTTGAGAGCTGAATCATGATCTGAGTGCGTTCCCGCTGGATGAAAGGGGTAATATGGTGGTGCAGGCGGCAGCCAAAGACGCAAAAAAGGTGACAGGTCACCGTCCCCTGTCACCCTTGGCGGTGCAGTACTGCTCGATCCAGATCGGCCTTGGGAATTCGCAGCATCGACATGGGCCTCACCGGAGGTGTTTTGATCCGGACCCGGTAATTGGCATGGGCCGCCTCTAGCGCCGCTCCATCCTCAGCGTTCACAATTGTATTCACATCAACCTCTACCAGCTCATCCCGAGGCTGAATAATCTCCACCTTTGACCCGGCGGGGAAGAAGTTGCGCACACCGACCACAGCCTCGCCGCTCTTTTCGTCATAGGCCTCCACAGTCCCGACAAAATCATGGGTTTGCAGATACGCCGAACTTGTCGTGTAAATTCCGATCCGCTCCCCAAAGAAAAAACCGGGATAGTAAGGCCGGTGGCTCACCTTGTTCACTTCCGCCAGCAGCTGCGGATCAAGCACGTATTCGTCCGGATTGGCGGCATAATCGTCCAGCGCTTTGCGGTACGCTCGGACCACCGTCCCCACATAGTAGGCGCTTTTCATCCGCCCCTCAATTTTCAGGCTGTCCACCCCAGTGGCAATCACTTCGGGAAGATATTCCAGCAAACACAAATCCTTGGAGTTGAAAACATAAGTCCCGTCCTCATTCTCCTCAATTGGAAAATACTCGCCCGGCCGCTTGCTCTCCATCACCGAATACTTCCAGCGGCAGCTTTGGGTGCACTCACCCAGGTTCGCTTCCCTGCCCGTCATGACTGCGCTCAGCAAACACCGCCCCGAATAAGCCACACACATGGCGCCGTGAACAAAAAGCTCCAGCTCACAATCGACTTTGGAGCGGATCGTCAGGATCTCCTCACGGGTGCATTCCCGCGCCAGCACAATCCTGGTAATGCCAAAGTCGCTCCAGAACCGGGCCGCCTCCCAGTTGACGGTGTTGGCCTGCGTGCTCAGATGCAGCGGCAGATCAGGCGCGTAACGCCGGGCGATGCTGATTACTCCCACATCGCTGACGATGATCGCGTCAACTCCGATGTCCCTTAAAAAAGTGACATACTCCGGCAGCTCCTCCAGGTGCTGGTTGTGGGGAATGATATTCACCGTCACATATACTTTCACGCCCCGCTCGTGAGCATAACGCACAACTGCAGCCAACTCGTCATTGCTGAAATTCCCGGCTTGGGCCCGCATCCCGTACAGCTCACCCGACAGGTAAACCGCGTCCGCGCCATAGGCGATGGCCGTCACCGCTTTTTCCATGTTTCCCGCAGGCGCCAAAAGTTCAGGAATCTTGACTTTCATGCCCTCAACTCCCAAAGCAGTCATTTCGGATGTTAGTACCCCAACGCCCTGCGCGCCGCCACATGCTCTTCAAACGTCCTGCTGAAAACATGTGTCCCGTCGTTCTTGGCAACAAAGTAAAGATAATCCACATCCGCCGGTTCCAACACCGCCATAATCGACTTCAGCCCCGGGCTGGCAATCGGCCCCGGCGGCAGCCCGTCGTAGCGGTAAGTGTTGTACGGCGAGTCAATTTCCAAATCGCTGTACAGCACCCGGCTGCGGTTTTCAGTCATCACGTACCGCACCGTGGGATCCGCCTGCAGCCGCATGCCGATGTTCAGCCGGTTGTGGTAAACCGCCGCCACCAGCGGCCGTTCAAAATCATAGATCACCTCTTTTTCCACAATAGAAGCCAGGGTGATCACTTCATGCAGCGTGTATTTATCGTCCAGAAGGCTCAAGTCCACTTTGGAGATCACAACGTCCACAAAGCGGCTGACCATTTGCCGGATAATCGCTTCTTCACTTTGCTCCTTGGCAAAGTGATAGGTGTCGGGGAACAAATAGCCTTCCAGGCTGGGAATCGGCAGTTCAACCGGGAACTGCTCG
>JAKOUW010000207.1 GCA_029782365.1 Chloroflexota bacterium | reverse complement strand
AGCTCCCGGGACACTTCGATCCATTTGCACAATGTCTCATAAGCCGCGCCGCTGTCGATGATCTCGGCGGCGTACTGCAGGCCTTCCTCCAAATCAGCCGCCTTCTTGCCGACGTATAGGGCAGCTGCGGCATTCATGAGCACGATGTCCCTTTTTGCACCCTTCTCTCCCCGCAGGATGTCAACGGTGATCCTCGCGTTCTCCTGCGCGTCACCGCCGGTCAACTCACCTTTGTGGGCATACTTCAGACCGAACTGAAGCGGGTCGATGAAATAGGTTTCAATATCGCCGTTTTTCAGTTCGGACACTTTTGTCCGCGTCGTGGTGGTGATCTCGTCCAACCCATCCATGCCGTGGACAACCAGCGCTCTTTCGCAACCGAGAGCCTTCAAGGCATGAGCCATTGTCTCTGTCAGGCCGGCAGAAAACACGCCGAGGACCTGGCCTTTCACCCGCGCCGGGTTGGTCAAAGGGCCGAGCACGTTAAAAATGGTGCGGACGCCCAGTTCACGCCTGGGTTTGGCCACATTGCCCATGGCCAGGTGGAATCTTGGGGCGAACAGAAATCCGATGTTTACGCTGCTGACACATGTTTCCACCTCGCTGGGGCTGAGATCGATATTGACCCCCAGCTGCTCGAGTAAATCTGCACTGCCGCATTTGCTGGACACCGACCGGTTGCCGTGCTTGAAGACCGGTATGCCTGCGGCCGCAGCCACTATGGCAACCGTTGTGGAAATGTTGAATGTGTTGGCGCCATCTCCACCGGTGCCGCAGGTGTCAATGGCGTATCGGCCTTCGATGTTGACTGCGATCGCCTTGTCGCGCATCACTCGTGCCCCGCCGGATATTTCCGCGCTGCTTTCACCTTTGATGCGCAGGCCCATCAACAGCGCGCCTACCTGTGTGGGAGTGAACTCTCCATCCATGATCCTGGTCATGACCTGGATCATTTCCACTTCAGTCAGATCCTCTTTGTTCGCCAATTTATTGAGCACTTCAGGCAACACAGCTTCCACCTCCGATCAACTCTAGATTGAGGAAATTGCGCAGAATTTGTTTTCCGCACTCCGTGGCGATCGCTTCCGGATGAAACTGCAGCCCGAATACAGGGTGCATTCGGTGGCGAATCGCCATCACCTCGCCTTCAGTGGTCACAGCAAGCACCTGGAGCACTTCTGGAAGCGCCTTGGGTTCAACAACAAACGAGTGATAGCAAGTCACTTTAAGCGGGTCTTTGATCCCATGGAAAACCTGCTCGCCGCAGTGATGGATGAGGGTGGTTTTCCCATGGGCAATGCGCTTGGCCGGTATGATTCCGGCTCCGATATGTCTGGCGATTGCCAGATGACCGAAGCCGACTCCCAGGATGGGGATCCGGCCAGTGAAGGCAGCCAGCACTTGGCTGCAGATTCCCACATCTTCCGGCAAACCTGATCCAGACGACAATACAATGCAGCTTGGGGCGATCTTCTCAAGTTCTTGGACAACCGCTTCATCGCCGCGAATGACGGCTGTGTGTCGATCCATCTCCCCGAAATACTGGTAGAGGTTATACACAAAAGCGCCGCCGTTATCGATGATCACTATCATCCTCAACTCACCTCCGCTTGCCTAATGGCTTCCAGCATGGCTGTGGCCTTGCGCACTGTTTCTGTGTATTCGGTTTCCGGGTTCGAGTCGTGGACTATCCCTGCCCCGGCCTGGACATAGGCGGAACTGTCCTTGAACACAATTGTGCGGATGGCGATGCATAAATCCAGGTTTCCGTTGAAGCCGAGATAGCCGACGGCCCCGGCGTAGACTCCCCGTTTTTCGTGTTCCAGTTCGTCGATAACCTGCATCGCCTTCAGCTTCGGCGCGCCTGCAACCGTGCCCGCCGGCAGGCAGGCCTTGAGGGCGTCGTACATGGTCGCG
>JAKOUW010000099.1 GCA_029782365.1 Chloroflexota bacterium | reverse complement strand
GCCACCGAATACGATGCCGAATTTGAAAAGGCGGAAGCCGAAGAGCGCGAACTTTCCAAACAAATCGATCGCCGCCAACGGCTCGAAGCCCTCGAAAAAGAAGCCGCCGCCAACCACCTCGAAGACCTCGACAAGCGTGGCATTCCCGCAGGCGGTGGCGACAAGGTAAAAGCGCTCGAATACCGCGACGCCTACCGCGTGTGGTTCACCCAGGGCGATGCCGGTCTAACCCCTGAAATGCGGGTGCTGATGGCCGAAAAACGCGGTACCAACTCCCAGATAGCAGGCACAACCACCCTCGGCGGATACACCATCGATACCGAACTATTCCCCGAAATCGTGGCAGCGATGAAATCCTATAGCGGCATCGCACAGGCGGCCCGCTTCATTAATACCACCGGCGGAAATACGATCTATGTGCCCACCGTCGACGATACCGCTACCGAAGCAAACCTGATCGCAGAGGCTGCCAGCATCACCGTGCAAGACCTTACGCTGGGCCAAAAACAAATGGACGCGTACAAATACGCTACGCAGATGAAGATATCCTGGGAACTTATGCAGGATTCCGCATTCAACATGGATGCCGAAATCCGCAACGCATTTGCACCCCGTTTCGGTCGCGCCATGAACTCATCATGCACCACAGGCACCGGTTCTTCGCAACCCAACGGCGTAGTCACGGCCTCCACCCTCGGCAAAACCACCGCCTCCGCCACGGCATTCACCTTCGCGGAGATCACCGACCTCATCCACAGCGTCGACCCGGCCTACCGGATGTCCGCTTCTTGCGGCTTCATGTTCAACGATGTGGTTTTGGCCGCGATCAAAAAATTGGCCATCGGTTCCAGCGATGCCCGCTCGCTCTGGTTGCCCTCGTTCCGCGACGGCGAGCCCGACCGCGTAGAAGGTTACCGCTACTGGATCAACCAGGGCATGGACAGCACCATCGACACGGCGTCGAAAATCATGCTCTTCGGCGACTTCCAGTATTACGTCATCCGTCTCGTGCAAGAGTTGGTTACCCTGCGCCTCAACGAACGCTACGCCGATAATGGCCTTGTAGGCTACATCGGCTACATGCGCTGGGACGGCGAATGTGTCAACACCGCCGCCATCAAGCACATGCTCACGGCGTAAGCCTTATTCTTTTCATTCACCGGCATTCGTCATCCACTCTTGGCGAATGCCGGAAATGATACCTGAAACATGGAAAAAACGATCAAAATAATGCTTTCGGAAAGCGTGGCCGGCCGCGGGTTCGCCTACGGTAAAGGCGAAAACGACGTGCCCGAAACCATAGCCCGCGACCTGATCGCCGCCGGCCTTGCCCGACAGATCGGCGCAAAGCCATCCGACCAGGCCGAAAAACCGGTTTCACCGGCCAAAAAAGCAGAAAAACGGTAATGCCAAATTATAGTTGGCCCAATAAAAAAGCATGACCACCGACGCGCAAACGATCTCCTATCAACCCGCCATCGTGCATTTTGCCGACCTGGTGCAGGGAGATACGTTGTCGTTCAAAATCACCCTCACCGATGATGCCGCTGCCCCCATCGACATTACCGGCACGACGGCTGATATGGAGATAAAACGCGCCGATGATTCCCTTGTATTGGCCCTTACCGTCGGCAACGGCATAGAATATACCGATGCAGGCAATGGCGAAATGACTATTACCGTAGAAGCGGCAGACACCGCAGGACTTGACCCCGAATATACCTACAAATACGACGTGCAATGGACCAACGGCACTACCATCCGAACCCTTGCATGGGGCACTATTAAAACAATCGAACAGGTAACCGACTGACAGACATGACATGGCCGACATCAACGTCACCCTCAGCAACACGCCGGTTATCAATGTGCAAATGTTGGGCAGCGGCCCACCGGGCCCACCGGGCCCTGCAGGCGGTAGCACGGTAATCTATGAAGCCGGCGAAAACCTGAGCGCGGGCCGGGTAGTGATAATCGACGGATTGGCAGCCTGGTATTTCCAGAATACCGACAGCACGCATTTGGGTCGTGCATTCGGTATTACGACAACCAGCGCCATCACCGGCAACAACGTGACCATACAGGTCATCGGATTGGTCACCGATGCCGCCTTCGGGTTCACTGCCGACAAAACAGTCTGGGTGGGAGCCGACGGCGAAATATTCGACACACAGCCTGTCACCGGCACACTGATACAAAAAGCGGGCGTAGCCTACGAAAATAAAAAACTACTCATTGATTTCTCAATATCAGTCAAAAAGAACTAACACATGGCAGAGGTAAAGCCGCTAAAAGCCGGTAGCACCGGTATCGAGCAACTCACCGCAACGGACACCATACCGGTAGCAAACGTGCCGGCCATTACCGCTTCCGGCGTATCCGATTTTAATGAAGCCGCACAGGATGCCGTCGGTACCATCCTTGTCGATAGCACGACCATCGATTTCACCTATTCAGATGCCACGCCATCCATCACGGCGGCGGCCATCACGCAGATGTCCATAACTGCCGATGCTTCGGGTCTGAAACTCTCCGGCGATTCATCCAGCCCAGGCAATAGCAAACTATATGGCACCGACGGCGGCGGCACCAAAGGCTGGTACGACCAACCAACCAGCGGTTCGGAGACATACACCGCGGGCGAAGCGATCAGCGCCGGCGACCTGCTCTATGTGAGCGCGTCCGGCACCGTAATGAAAGCCGACGCCAACACGGCCGCCAAAGCCGCCGTGGGCTATGCGCCTTCGGCCATATCCAACGGCGCATCCGGCACTGTCGTTTTTCACGATGGCAAGATCACGACCACGGGCCTCACTGCCGGCACAAAATACTTTCTGTCCAACAGCAGCACCGGCGCTTTCGCGACCTATGCATCGCTGACGTACAGCACCAATGACATACAGCAATGCGTAGGCATTGCCGAATCCACTACCGTCCTGCGCTTTTTCGTGGGCGAAACTATCCTGATATCGTAAACAATGGCAACCGCTAAACCACTAAAGGCAGGCTCCACAGGTGCGGAGCAATTCACGTCGACGGACACCGTACCGCCGGCGAACCTGCCCGTCATGATTGGCGACAGCGGCAGCGGCGGCACACAGGGCGCCGTGCCCGCACCGGCATCCGGCGACGCCACGGCCGGAAAATTCCTGAAAGCCGACGGCACCTGGGCTACCCCTTCGGGCGGATCGTCGCCCAGCGTCATCACGCCCAGCCAGATCACTGCCGACCAGGATGATTATTCGCCCACGGGCTGGGCCGATTGTACCACGGCCCGCATATCGTTCGATAGCGACATCAACGCCATCACCGGATTTGCGGCCGCCACAGACGGCGAACGCAAGGTTTTGCGCAATGTCGGGTCATACGCCGGATACATACCCTGCGATCACCCAGACAGCACGGCCGCCAACAGGGTCACCGGCAATGCCGATATACTGATCATACCGGGCGGCAGCGCCGAAATAGAATACGACGGCACACTGAGCCGCTGGGTACTGCTTCGCAACTCCTACAACCCGGCCGTCGATATCCGCGGGCATTTTTACAGCATGACGGCGGCATCCAATCAGAATGCCCAGCAAAGTGACCTCACGTTCACCGGTACCGTCGATATTGTGGCCGGCACATCTACGCTGCCGGGTGCTTTCCAGTTGGAAACGCTCACCTCCGATACCGGCGTGGCGAGCATGTATTTTGCCGATTCGTTGCTCAACCCGACCTACTATGGCGCGGCGCACATCGATACAGCCCAATACGTATATTTTGAAACGCTTTCCAACGGTACGGAGACTTACACGTATCAATTCGGCATAGTACCGACGCCAAGTTCTACTACCCTTGCCGTCAATAACTCCATCGGCATCCGATATTCGCATGGTATCAATTCCGGAAAATTCGAGGGATTCACCCGTAACACATCCGGCACAGAATCTACCGTCGATTTGGGCACTACCGTGGCAGCCAACACAAACTACAAACTCCGGGTGAGCATCGACAAAAGTATTAGCGAAGTGCGCTTCTACGTCAACGATGCCTACGCCGGTCGTGTGACCACCAACCTGCCCAGCGCCGTAGCCGTCGGCAGCCGGGCTATCATCGTGAAATCAGTCGGTACTACCGATCGTACAGCGCTCATTGCCCGATATACATTCACCACAACTTATTAAAAACCAACGCCATGCCTAAAGGAGACATCACGCCATTCGCGCAATCTTCCAATCTGAAAACGAAGATGGACGCCAAAGGATACACCCAAACCATTGATGAGGGTATGGCATTCTGGACCGCACCTGGTGAATTGTGGGCCGTGGTCGGGTCCACCGCTTTCGGAGCCCTTCGCTGTGTCGGCAATACAACCGATTTCACCGACATCGTAAACGGCAATGACCAGACGCTTGTAAGAGCCTGGGCGATCGAAGAGTTGGACAACTGGATTCTCCACAACCTCCACCCCGATGATTACACGATTACCAAACCCGCCCTGCAATTCATAGTGACCATTACCATCGGTCAAAATCAATTTGTAGGGCAGGATACCAACAAAACGCAGGCGGTGGCAAAGGCCATTTTGGCAGCGCTTGCATAAATATCGGATATGAACGGAGATACGACATACAGGGCCTACAACGTCCACCTCGCAAATACCGAACTGCCCGTCACCATCGAGCAGGTGCGATATCATTTGCGCAATGAAGACCTCCGGTTCGACGATGCCTTGCTCACGACCTACATAAAAGCCGCGGCGGGCTATATCGAGCGCACCTATGGCCTGGCCTTGCTCAACCAAACCATAAAGCAATACCATGCCGCATTTCCATGCGGCTCAAATAATCCTCTGATGCTGCGTATAGCCCCGCTGGCCAGTGTTACTTCCATCGAGTACACTGACAGCGCGGGCGCCACACAGACATGGACATCATCCGAATACACGTCCGGCCGCATGAACCTGGGCGGCTTCATTGTTCCGGCCATCGGGTACAACTGGCCCGGGTCCGTCGCCACAACGCCCAACGCCATCACCGTCACCTACCAGGCCGGATTCGGTGCGAAGCCATCGTCCATACCGGCACCTATTACACAGGCGATGCTATTGCTCATCGGCGATATGTACAGCCGACGCGAAGACAACGTAGTCAGCATGCCAAAAGCATCCGAATACCTGCTGTTACCGTGGTATCAGTGGGCCGCATAAATACGATATACGCACGCACATACGACAAAAAAAATTCTGCGCGATTCTCGTGCGCCACATAAACGAACAAACAAAACAAACTATGGCTATTTCACTGGGCAAAGCCCTCGCTACATCATCCAACGCCCGTACCAACTGGATTACCATTGTGCTGGCAGTCATCATCGGCATATTATCATTTTTCAAGATCATACCCGACCTCCAAACCGCCCAAAGCCTCGGCAAAGACGTCGGCGACCTCATCACATACGCCACAGCCGGCGCATGGACGGCCGTTTTCACCGTCGCTCTCAACCTTTACAACACCATCAAACACCTGTTTTCTTCCGGCGCCTGAATGGCCAAACCCGTTTACATCGGCAATCTCGACCGGCGCATCTGTATCCAGACGTCTACCGAAACGCGCGGCGCATCCGGCCAGGAGGTTCTTACATGGACCACCTGGGCGGAGTGCTGGGCCGGTATCGAATACCCGGGCACGCGATCGGATGAGCAGGTTATTGCCGATCAGGAGGTGAGCATGACCACCGTTTTTTTCATAATCCGGTACCGCGATGGCGTCAACCAGAAAATGCGGATCATGTACAACGGGGTCTATTATGACATCCTGAACAAGTTTGAAATCGGGCGCCGCGAATACCTGCGGCTGCCCGCAAAAATTCACGAATGAAAGCAGGCCAGTACATATACGCGAAACTCACTGCCGCCACGGCCGTTACCGACCTGGTTGGCACGCGCATTTACCCGGTGTTCCTGCCGCAAAATGCAGAGTATCCTGCTATTGTGTACCTGGTCGACAACGAACCGCATACCGTCACAAAAGACACACCGGCCGATCTTGATATAGCGCGCGTGAAATTTCACATTTGGGCATCGGCGGCCCAGGGCGAAAACGGGTATCAGTCTGTCGACGATATAGACGAAGCCGTGCGCAATGCGCTCGATTTTGTGGAGGGCACTGCCGGCACAGTCACCGTCGAACTATGCCACTACGACGGCAGCAAAGACGGCCGCGATGACGAAATGACATTATTCATGCGGGAGGCTTCATACACTTTCGTAACAAGAAATTAAACATGGACGCGCAACTACAAACCGAACTCAACGCCCTGATTAAAAGCCTTCAGGGCGTGAGCGATGCAGCCAAAAAGGACGCCGATCGGGTACTTACCGAGGCGGCCGGGCCATTGCGTTCGGTTGTACAGGGCAAGGCTCCGCAAAGCGACCGGCCGCATAGCCGGTACAGCACGCCCAAAGCGGCGGGCAAGTTGCGCGCGCCAAAAGGATCCGGCCGCATAGTGGCCACATACCAACCCGGCAACCTCAAACAATCGTTTTCGATTCTGGCATTCAGGCGGGCGCGGTTTGCAAAATTCATCGGGCCAAAACTCGACAAGTCGCGCAAGGGCCGGCAACCCGACGGCTACTATGCGCACATGGTAGAATTCGGCACCGTGAAGCAGTCCGCACAGCATTTCGTGCAGGCCGCCGTGGATGCTGCCGGCGATACCACGCTGCGATTCGCCGCCGAACTGATGAAACGCAACATCGATCGATATGCCGTCCGGAACGGCCTAAAATGATATGAGCATGAAAATCAAGTTTTTGAAACCATACCCCGACCCATACAACCCCGCCAAAACATACCTGCCGGGATGGGTAGCGGAATTTTCGGACCCCGACGCACAAGCCGTTATAAAAGGCGGATTTGCGCATGAAGTATCATCCGACGTACGCGCGCGCCGGTATGAAGCGCAACAAGTATCTACCGAGTGCGCGCCAACGGGCACTACCATCACCCTGACAGAACTCACCGGCAAAAAACCAAAAGAAACAAAGAAAGCCGAATCAGACCTCACGGCATTTTTCGTAAAAGGCGCATTATCAGACGCTTTGAGCGAAGATTAGAGTCGATATTTAAACAAACACAAACAAACAAAAAGATACTACTATGGCAACCACGGGCACAGTTTTGGCCAAAAACATGAAACTATACGTCGGGGCTACGGCAATCACCTGCCAGGTGGATGCCAAAATCTCGATGTCCACCAACATGTTCGAAACGACATGTAAAGACAGCACCGCCGTGAGCGCTTTCCTGCCGGGCTCCAAATCCTGGACTGCCAGCGGCACCGGCAATTTCGCATTCGACGCCACCTACGGATTCTCCGATCTTTTCGAAGCCTGGGACGCGCAATCGACCATCGCCATCGTATGGCAGACGGGCGTCACCGGCGACGAAAAACTATCGGGTTCCTGCTATATATCCAAACTGGACGGCGACAGCAGCGGCAACGATGCCGCCGTGACCTACAGTTTTGAGTTGCAGGGCACCGGCGCACTCACCAAAGCAACAATCTGATTTTTTGCCGTCGCCGGTATCATTTCGCCATTGCGCCATCCGGACCTATTACAGAGTGGGGTTCTGAATCAGGTGGCGGCAATGGCGGAATAATGCCGGCGGCGGCTATCAAAACACACTCTGATGATACATTTCATTGACATCGGCCAGGGAACAGAGCGGCGCACCCGCCCTGTATCGTTTGACAACGCCCTGGCATACGAATACGAACTCACTACCGGCAAAAGTTATCTCCGCGACCTGACGGCGCTGTTTTCTGAACTCGTCGGCGTGGCCCAAAACCTCAAGACCGACGATGTTGGCACGGCGGCAGCGGGCATGTCGGTTGTCAAGTTCGGCGACATCATGTATTGCGCGTTTCGGCTAGGGGCCATACAAAACCGCGAACCGATTGATTTTACCGTGTACGACGTGGTTAACTGGCTTATGGCCGACACGGCCGCCGTAACGGTGCTGGTTAACCTGCTGGTCGACGCCAATAGCGACCCGAACGCGGCCGATGATGACGACGCAAAAAAAAAGAATTTGACCCCGACGAACTTCCGGACCGCATCGACTGGCAGCCGCTCCTCGAAGCCGCGGCGGCCAGCGGGATGACGGAAACGGAATTCTGGCATAGCACGCCGCGCTATTTCAGGGCGCGGCAAAGAGCGCAAATAGAGCGATTCCGTACAGGCTGGGAACAATCGCGGTTTTTGGCATTTAATGTGGTCAAAACCGTAGACTCTGAAAATTATTTTCGCACGGTGACCGACATTATCCTTTTCCCCTGGGATGCCACGCCTGAGCCGCTGTTTAAGCCGATTTCGGAAGCGGAATTAAAGCCGTTTTCGGATGAAGCGGATGAGGTACTCAAAAAAACCAACCCTGCCGCCTGGGAGGCTTTTATGAAAGCCAAAGCGGAAAAAGAAGCACACCAATAATGCCATGCCATCAATCGCACAACTAAACGTCCGGGTCGGCCTCATATTCAAAGACCTCGATAAGGGGCTGGAACAGGTAGAGCGCAGGCTCCGTTCGTCGGGTCGGCGCTTGTCGCAGTTGGGCGGCGATATCACGGTAGCCATATCCGGCCCGCTGGGCCTCATCGGGGCCAGCGCCATCACCGCAGCCGGCAATCTGGAAAGCCTGCAACTGGCCATGGTAAGCACCTTCGAAAGTGCGGGGCGTGGCGCGGGCGATGCACAGAAAGAAATAGAGGCATTGCGCAAATCGGCACTTGCGCCTGGCCTCGATCTGGAGCAGGCCATAAAGGCCAGCATACGCCTGCAGAGCGTCGGCGACAGCGCGGAGGCTGCCCGCAAAACCATCGAAGGCGTAGCCAATGCCGTAGCGCTCACGGGCGGCACGGCGGCCAACCTCGAATCCGTCACGGTGCAGATGTCGCAGATGATCTCGAAAGGCAAAGTGCTTTCGCAGGATTTGCGCATCATTCAGGAAAACATGCCTATCATCTCCAAATTGATGAAACAGGCGTTCGGCACCTCCAATGCGGAAGACATACAGGCTCTGGGTATCACGGGCAAGGAGTTTGTGGACAAAATCACACTGGAACTCCAAAAACTACCCAAAGTAGCGGGCGGCATACAGAATGCCATCGTGAACGCCGGCGCGGCGGTTAAAAACTTCCTGGCAACCATCGGCCTCGAAATAAACAAGGTATTCGATATAGGCGCAAAATCCGACCAGTTTTCCGCCTTCCTGAAAAGCGCGGCGGAGGGCTTCGCCAACCTGAGCGACGGCACCAAACGCTTTATCGTCGAGTTCGGTTTGTTTGCCGTTGCGGCCGGGCCGGCCATAAAAATATTCGGTGTTTTGAAAAGTACGGCAGCGCAAGTGATTGACCTGTTTCAGGGCGGCATAGGAATTATCAAGACGATGGCAGGCGGTGTAATTACGGCAGCAGAGGCATTTTCGCGTCTTAATTTGGTAATGAAAGTATCTGTTATCGGCGCTGTGCTTGCCGTTGTAACAGCGCTGTATTTTGCATTTGAAAACCTTTCTTCCAATGTATCCGCCACGACTGAGGTGCTGCAAAAATCATCTCAAGCGGCTTCGGAAGAGCGTGCAAAAACCGAATTTCTGATTGATGTAATTAAAGATCAGAATGCAGGATACAGGGAAAAACAAGGCGCTCTGAAAAAATTGCAGGAAATAGCACCCGAATATTTTAAAGGGCTTGACCTTGAAAAAACGTCGATAGAACAATTAAATAAAGCCTATGATTCATACATCGATAGCATAATCAGGGCGGCCCGCGCTAAAGCTGCAGAGGAAAAACTGATCGAACTCGACAGAAAACAACTTGAAATACTTGAACGGCGCAATCGTTTACAGGCCAGCGGCACAGGTGATTTCAAGAAATCCACAGGCGGGTTCGGAAGTGTCACAGCATTCGATCAACAAGCGTTAAATACCAAAAAAGAACTAATTGATGCGGCTGAACAGGAAGCGAAAGCGAATCAAAAAGAGATGGATTCGCTTAAAGCGCTTATCAGGGAAAATACAAATTTGGCAGGGTCCAACGAGGTTGTAAGTAATACGACCCAAAAAGCCGTATTGTCGGCAAAGGACAGAGCCAAGGCAGCCCGCGAACAAGCCAAAGCCGAAAAAGAGGTCTTCGACGAACTCGACGCCATAACGGAACAACTGCTCGCCATGAATGAGCAGGAGCAGCGGCTCAAAGATTTGCAGGTGGCGCCAAAAATACCGGAAGGCGGAGGGCTTGGCACTACGCAATTCGGAACGGCGCTCGACCCGGTGAAAAGCACAACGGCCGGCACCGATCGACTGAAAGAGGTACAGGATACGCTGGCAAACGTCGGCATTGCGGCTACCGCATCGCTTACACCCATAGACCAACTTTTGCAGGCGCTGAGCGCGCATGCCATCGGGTTTGGCGATAGTTGGAAGATACTCACCGAAATAGTACAGGGCAGTAGCAATACCATGGGGCAGGCGCTTGGCGCAGCGGCCAGCGCTTTCGTGCAATCGGCTGCCGCCGGTGAGGCGTCGTTCAAAAGCCTGGGCCAGGCGGCCCTGCAGGGAGCCGCGGCCGTCATACGCGCAAAACTGATCGAATCGGTAGCCTCTGTTGCCGCCGATGCTTTCAAAAAATTCGGCCTGCTTGGATTCATCGGCGCGGCAGTGGGCGGCGGCGCGGTGGTTGGCCTGTTCAACAAACTGGTTTCGTCCATCAAAGTGCCAGGCTTCGCCCTGGGTACCAATTATGCGCCGGGCGGTCTTGCCCTTGTGGGCGAACGAGGGCCCGAACTTGTCAACCTGCCGCGAGGCTCGCAGGTGACGCCAAACAATAAAATAGGCAGGCTGGCGGGTAATAATGCCGCAAACAACGTAAACGTAACAGGCCAATTTGTTTTGCGCGGTACCGATCTGGTCGTAGCGCTCGAAAAGCAAAACAGCATCAACAACCGGATACGCGGTTTTTAGCAATAAAAAATACCTGCCCCCACAATGCAAAGGACAGGTATCAACAATGATATCAGCAAATTTGTAGAGGCAAAGATAAAGGATTCTTAAACAAAATGCCACATATAAGCGAAATAACCGATCAGGATGCCATCGCCGCCGCGCGGCTCACGGGCCTGCCGTTCGATCAGATATTCCGGTATCATTGGGGCATTTCTGTCATGGCTGTCAAAATGCCAGTATCGTTTTGCTTCCATTTTAAACGCGAGCATTTCGAATGCGGCATGCCCGGGTTGCTCACGCCAAACATTCACCTGATCGTTGATTTTTTGCGCGAGCGAGGTTATGATCTTGATAAAACTGAAACACATGGCATTCTCCCTTTTCAAAAAGAAAAAATCGGTAGCGGGGTATAAACTCAACTGGATACCATCGCCGCCCGACCCGCGCGACTTCAAATTCGCGGCCGTACTGGCCAGGCGCGGCGCCGTCATAAACCCGCCCTCATCCGATCTATCGGAAGCGATACCGGAGGTGTACGACCAGGGCAGCATAGGTAGTTGCACGGGCAACAGCGGCGCTATGACCGGGCTTTTTCAAAGCCGAATGCAGGGGCGCGAAATATCGCCGTCGCGCCTGATGCTGTATTATGGGGCAAGGGAGATCATAGGCGAAACAGAATACGACAATGGCGCCTACATCCGCGACATATTCAAAGCGTGGTCAAAATTGGGCGTAGCGCCCGAAAGCATCTGGGCTTACGACGAATCGCAGGTCACGGTGCGGCCCAGCCCACTTGCTTACAACGTTGGCCTCAAAACGCTGGCAACGGCCTATCATGCCCTCGACAATACCAATCTGGAAGAGTTAAAATCGTGCATTGCCCTGGGTCATCCGTTTGTTTTGGGCTTCAACGTATATCACTCTTTCATGTACGGCAACTGGAAAGACACCATGCCGATGCCGACGCCAAAGGAAAACCTTTTGGGCGGGCATGCCGTGTGCGCCGTCGGGTACGACGATGCGCGGCAGGCGTTCCGCATAAAAAACAGTTGGGGCACCGACTGGAAAGATGGCGGCCATTTCTGGATGCCTTACGCATTCGTAACAAATACCCGCTATTGCGCCGATCTCTGGACGTTGCAAGGCGTGACGCCTGCCGACAATCCCGTGCCGCCAACACCGGACAACAAAACCAGCGTAGTAGACCTGAAAAACATATTTTTCAGCAGCGCGGCGCTGTGTAAATTGCGCGAATCCGAACTCATCCTGATGGGCCGCGAGATGGGCCTGAATACCGACATCAAAAAGACAAAGGCACAAAACGCGGCTATTGTGGCCGGCGGGCTGGGCATAAAGTAGACCACACATGGCAACCCGTTTTCGCTGCGCGTTTATCAATTACCAATCCAGGCACTACAATATATACCTGGATGATGCCGACTATGTGGGCAGTGTGATTGATTTTGACAGCGGCGCGGATGGGTTTACACTCGATTACCAGGGCGATCAGAAAGGGCTTACGATAAAGAACCTGGGCAGCAGCCTTGATTTCGGTATGGCTATCGGCGAAACGGAAAGCAACTATGCCGACTGCATTTCCCTGATCGAAGACCTGAAAGATGCCGCGGAGGGCCGGTTTACGGTGAAGGTGACCCGGGGCGAGATCGGCGTTGATGAAACCATGTTTTGGGTCGGCTATGTGCTGCCGGACATCGCGCGGCTCGAAGATCGCGCGCAAATACAGGAATTCAGGATCGCCGCTACGGATGGCCTGGCACGACTGAAAGGCATAGAATATAAAGACGACAGCGGCGCTACCGACGTGCCCTGGGGCATGCTTTCTTTCAAAGACCACCTGATACAGTGCCTGAATCAGGATGGCCTATCGGCGCTGTATTTCGGCGGCACCGACGTGTTTCTGCGCACCGTGGTGGAATGGTACGAAGACGGGCACGGTACGCCTGCTGTGGCCAAATGTCCGCTTGCTTATTCGAGGGTATCGGGCGAGGTATTCGCGGAGCGCGACAAAGACGGCGGCTGGAAATTCAAAAACTGTTTCCAGGTGCTGGAAGAGATTTGCCGCCATTGGCGCGCGCGGCTCTATTTCAGCGACGGCTGCTACCGGTTTGAGCAGTACAACAATCGGGCGTCTGAAAATTTCCATGAACGAAGGTTCGCCACTGACAAATCGCTTTTGAGTTCGGCCACAACAACTTACGAAGAACTTATAAACCAGACGCACAGCGGCACGCGCCTGGCAACGGGCGTTTATCAATGGTTGCCGCCGATGAAACAGGCGGTTATTTCGTACAACCACAACACCTACAAAAACTATCTGTCGGGCACCTCTTACAAGTGGTACAAAACCAGCGGCAGCAACGCGGCGCTCACGATCAGCAATATCGGTTTCGACGCGGATAGTTATATCAAGGTTTCGGGCGTATTGAAACTAAAAGTGAGCAGCGCAAGTACGGCGCCCTGGCGGCAGGTGTTCGCCATGTATCTCGACGTGGGGTCGTATTCGCTGAAACGGCACTCCCAGGCGGTGCAGCCGTTCTACCTGATTCAGTACGACACGCCGGCGGAATGGCAGATCAGTAGCGTGCGCGCCGATATTTCCACCGATTTCATTTTCAGCGGTTCGTTTGAGGGGCAGATACCTTTTACCATCTGGACACCGGTAATACCATCGGGCCAGAATTCCCTATCGATCGATTTCGACGTATATGGCGCTTTCAACAATGTGGAAAGCACGGTAACGACCACCATATCCGATTGGGCATTTCAAGACCTCACGCTCACGATTATTGGCCTGGATACGGCGGCCAACTATGAAGCAGCGCGGAAATATTATTCAGATAATTCGGATACCGGAAACTCTTTTATTTCGGAAGAGGCGCACATATTCGGCCATGCGGTAAAGCCCTGGACGCCCAGCAAAATACAGGTGACGTCGGACCTTGCAACATGGGCCGACAGCACCGCTACCTGGACGGTGGAGGGCGACGGCACGTCATACGAATTCGGGGCGCTGGCAGCCAATGAGACGCTGGCAGCCCAGCCGAAACCGGTACAGACATACAATGGCAGTATCAGGGGCGACCGCATGTTCGCTCATTACAGGTTCACCACATCGGGCGATAGTTACGTCTGGTTGTTCCTGAACGGCCGTTTTGACGCCCAGACGGAAACCATGTCGGGCACCTGGTGGAACGTCGGCGTAGAT
>JAKOUW010000206.1 GCA_029782365.1 Chloroflexota bacterium | reverse complement strand
ACCGTAAGAAGGTGAATACGCCCAGGTCATTGCCAGTTTCTTGCCTTTCAGATTCTCAATGCCGCCAAAATAGTGAATGACATGCAAGAGGTCTGCCATGGTTTGGGTCGGGTGGTCGATATCACACTGCAGGTTTACGAGATTAGGCCTTTGCTCTAATATACCTTCCTCATATCCTTGTTGCACTGCTTGAGCCACTTCACGCATATAGGCATTGCCTTTTCCGATATACATATCATCTCGAATGCCTATTACATCTGCCATAAACGAGATCATGTTCGCGGTTTCTCGCACTGTCTCGCCATGTGCAATCTGAGACTTACCTTCATCCAGGTCCTGGACTTCAAGGCCTAACAGGTTACAGGCAGATGCGAAGCTAAAGCGCGTACGGGTGGAAAAGTCACGGAAGTTGGATATTCCCAGGCCGCTGTCGAATATTCGAACGGAAATGTTTCTTTCTCTCAGATGGCGCAGAGCGTCTGCTACAGTAAAGATTGCTTCCAACTCATCCCCGGTTTTCTCCCATGTTAGGAAGAAATCGCTGTTATACAGGTTCTTGAAATCAAGTTGATCTAGCTTCTTTATGTAGTCATTCAGCACCATTCGCATTCTCCTTTATCAGTATTTTTGGTGTTTTGGCTTTCAACGCCGAAAGGCATCTACTGGCCGATAATGAGATCACCCGATCCTGCCTGGCTTTGCCCCACCTCACCCCCCGTGCCTTGCCTGATCTTATACGCTACCCTAAGAGTGTCGCCCACTCTGTTACTGGCCTCAGTGTAACAGCCTTGAAAGCAGTCCTCTGTTTTCTCGGATCATCTTGTAAGATTGTGTATACCATGTGAATAATTTCTATACTGATGCTGATACTCCTTCTCGATACAGAGCCGTGCTGTAAGTTGTGCTACATTTTTGCGGGACGTTTTTCAGTTTAAGTACATAGCTGTATTCTCAAATTGCAGTCTAAAATACCGTTTCGCGGCCTTGATGATGACAGCAGGCCCATAAATCGTTACAATGCAAGACATACTGGGAGCTCTGTCCTGAATGTTCTAGCCACGAAACGGTTTAGCATAAAAGGAAGCCCCATAGGAGAACCACTAAGGTCCCATTTGGTGGGGCTTCCTTTTCTTCATAATGATATTCAACCTCTGCCGGAGTGGCCTTTGGCCGCGGCGGCAGCACGCAGCTTTCTACTTAATGGTTATGACAAGCCCGTCGCCACGTGATCCGTCCGCGAAGACAGGTTTCCGGATCCTACCGGTCGTGCACTCGCAGAGTATCTCCAGGCTCGCCGATGAACACCAGATACATCCCTTCCTCAACTTCCGCTTCGCGCATCGGAGTCTTTAGGCTGTCGTAAACCGCTTCACAGCCTTGTGAAAAGACCACAACTCTTCCGTTTTCCGGGAAGTCAAAGCTTGCCTGTCCGCTGAACCCGAACACTCTTGACTTGTTATGCCCGGCGCGCTCAATCTGCAGATCATCGCCATTTTTGATAACAGGCAGCATGGCCGCATCTATGAAGTACTCCCCGGAAGTGTGCAGCACTGTCTCTCCATGCATTTCCTGGAGCGATACTTCAAACTGATCCCGGACATAGTGGAACGACATCTTGGTGCTAGTGGGGCTGCTAAGAGCAAGTGGAGTGAACACCTGTCCGTCAGCAACGATTATGTAGCCAGGCAGTTCAGGAATGGCGAGTGTCTTGAAAACCCTGAGATAAAGATCATTTCTGCCCGGGTTAACCGGAACCCAGGCCTTTCCGAGAAAGGCGCCGGGATCTATCGACTCGGCAGGCCTCAACTTCTCAAAAGCGGCGTGTCCCACATCCGGACTCTCAGGAAAATGCATTAATAACAGCGCTCCGTTCTTGTGTTCGGCAAAGGAAAAGCTGCGGCCATTGGGCTCGTAGAATTTGCCGTCCTCCTTATATGCAGCAACAATCGCAGGCACAAAGCCGCTGCCTTCGAAGGTTGACAGGATGATGCTGCTCTTATCCTCAGACAGTGCAACCTGGAAAAGCCCACTAGTGGAGTTGTAAAATCCTGCGACACGCTCGAGATCACCTGAGATGGGAGCGTCAGGGGGAAGCGCAGGTTGAGGCGCGGCCTCCTCCATAAGCCCCAATTCTCGCAAGGTGGCTTCAAGAACGGCATCAGCAACGGCTGCCGGGTCTGTTGCGCCGGCAAAGATTACGGCCACATTGATACGCTCTTTCGGTAACACATACAACTGCGAAAAGTACTGCATCGTGCCGCCGTCTTTTGCAATAACATTAACGCCCAGCCGTCTCAACATTGGGACCTGTACAAAGTCCCAGCCCAGCCCGGGACAGAACAAGGGACTTCCGACAGGAACTGTTTCAGGCCCATATTGAGCCCGGGTGTACTCTTCCAGCATAGATGGGCTTAATATTGACCCGAGCTGCAGGATCTCTCCGAATTTGCAGAGATCCACTGCCGTGGAGGCCAACCCTCCGCTACCAAGGATGTTCACATATTCGAGAGGCAGGGGGAATGTACTATCTCCTTCGTACACCCTGGCTATGTTCTCGTTGCCTTCCTTGAAATAGGCACTGGTATTTGTCAGGCCCAGCTTGGTGAAGATTTCTTGCTCCAGGAACT
>JAKOUW010000007.1 GCA_029782365.1 Chloroflexota bacterium | reverse complement strand
GGGCAGGCGGGAAGGGCCCACATCGCGAACCTACGCATGTAACCTCATTGCGGACTACAGGTGTAAGGTTGATAGGGGCGCCTTGGTGAAAGGTGCTCTTCAACACTATTGTTCCTTTGGGGCGTACTATGGCCATGGCAGTCTCAATGCCTGATGAATTACCTGTGCAGTCAACAGCCACGTCAACTCTATCTCCATAATTCTCGGAAAGTGCTACCTCCATGCCCAGCTTCTCTGCTATGGCCAGTTTCTCGCTGTGTCTTCCGAGAACTACAACGCGATGTCCAAAGGCGTGTATTACCTGTGCTGTCAGAAGGCCCAGCTTGCCATCGCCGATAACTGCCACGAGGTCACCGGGCCGAATATGGACTTGCTCAAGAACCTCAACCCCTGCAGCCAAAGGCTCTGTAAACACGGCTTCCCTGTCCGAGACTGAATCAGGTACGATATGTAGGTTCTCTTCCGGTAAGACCACATAGTCTGCAAAGCAGCCTTGCCACTTGTTTATACCCATGCATTTCACATTGTCGCAGTGACGCGGGTTGCCGCTGAGGCACATCTCGCACTCACCGCAGACTATGTTGATCTCGCCGACAACGCGCTTGCCGACAAGGGTGGGATTATCCGCTTCAACTACCTGACCGACAAATTCATGCCCCATGATTCCTTTATACGCCAGATAACCTCTGGTGACTTCGATGTCGGTGTTGCAGATACCAGCAAGAGAAACGCGTATCAAAGCCTCTCCCCTTCCCCGTTTCGGGATAGGCATTTCCGCTGCTTTGATACATCCGTCAAATACCAGAGCTCGCATGCAAGATCCCCCTCAGGAGAGACTTTTCGGTGTTTTAGCTAATGAAATGTCTGTACGCCGTTTAGCTTACGATTAATACGAATTCTCGCTTAATCCATAAACTAGGGAAGTATTGCCTATTGCGGTGTATAATGAACTACTGCAGGTCTTGTGCCAGTTCACTTAACATTTTACCAGCAGCTGCAAAACAGTGCAATTTGATCCGTGAGACGTCCGTCTTCATTACTTAGAGCGCCTAAGCTAACAGAGATACTACCGTGTATCCCTGCAAGTTGGCGGGAAAACGACCACACTACAGTCCCGGTACGTGGTAATATAGATTTAGGCAAGATCTGCTGCGTTAATATCGGGAGTGGTGAGCTTCTCACTTACTAAAAGAAACATAAGTCCTAGCAGGTGATTTAAATGACTCAAATAACACTGAAGAAAGACAAGTTCGGGCTGTGGAATCTACCCGGCTTGGTCACGCGTGATCCGACTTCAGGCAGATTAGTCCTAGACCGCTCCGCCCTTCCGCAAGCTTCTGAGTGCATAATCTTTGGGCGCGGATCAGCCGCAGAGCACCTGGCGAATGCAATAGACAGACTGTCTTCGCCGGTCCTCGCAGTCGTCGGTGCGT
>JAKOUW010000129.1 GCA_029782365.1 Chloroflexota bacterium | reverse complement strand
CGACCAAGCGCTCACTGCCTGTAAACAAAAAGGCCCTGGCTGGCACCTAATGACCAACGCAGAATGGGCTTTCATCGTGAACTGGTGCCGGATGAACGGTTTTTGGCCGAGGGGCAATAACAGCTATGGCCGAGACTATTCCCGGACATCCGAACAAGCCGAAGCAAGCTATATCTATTCAGGTGGTACGATTGGGCGCACGGCTACCGGGACAGGCCCTGCGACGTGGAGCCATGATGGTACACCCTTCGGCATCTTTGACTTAAACGGCAACGTGTGGGAATGGGTTGGTGGCCTGCGCCTGGTGAACGGCGAGATCCAAATCCTCGAAAACAACAACGCCGCTGATAATACCAAAGACCAGTCTGCTGCCAACGAAGAGTGGAAGGCCATCATGCCCGATGGTAGTCTTGTGGAACCAGGAACAGAGGGAACCCTCAAGTACGATGCTACAAACGCGGATGGTTCGGGCAACATCGTGCTGGCTACGTCCGTGGTGAATCGAGCATCGGGCGACCACCCTTCCGCCAGCACTGCATTCCGCAATTTGACAGCTAGAGACGTGGCTGCGCCAGCACTCCTACACCAGCTGGGCTTGTTCCCAAAAGATGCTAATTACGGTACCGGCACAGTTTATATGCGCAACCTTGGTGAGCGTTTGCCGAGGCGCGGTGGCTACTGGGGCTACACGTCCAGTGCCGGGGTTCCGTCTCTGCACCTGAGCAACCCGCGCTCGGACTCGTTCAGCTACCTCGGCTTCCGCCCGGCTTATTATCGGTAATCTGCGTTCTGCAGGTTGTAATCTGTATTGGAGGCAGTAAATGGAGCTTAAAATCATGCAGAAGACATACGATCTGGCGCTGTATCTTTACCCGGCACCAGCAGGGCGAGACTGAATGTTTTGAGCAATATAGTTGAACTTTAGTTTTCGACAGAGAAGTCGGTAAAACGCATTAAAGGGGAGAGAACCCCTTCAACAAACACAAAATTTCGTGAGAGAACACGTATAAAACACAGGAGGTAAATCTAATGAACTTGAAAGAATTACTTGGTGACGCTTATCGTGAGGACATGACGCTGGAGGAAGTGGAACAGGCTTTGGAGGGAATCAACT
>JAKOUW010000115.1 GCA_029782365.1 Chloroflexota bacterium | reverse complement strand
GGGTCCAGGATTTTAAGCTCGGCTGCCCGTTTCGGCCAGCCCTCGAACGTGCCACCGGCAGGACGCCACGGCCCCTCCCCATCGCCGGTTCGGACGAAACGCAGGTAATCCCAGGTCACACCAGGCAGTGCAACCGCCTTACGAAGCTCTTCCTCACTTTCTGCCTGCCCGGCCAGCTGCGGATTCTCCGCCAGTACCCTGCCCGCGTACCAGGCACCAATGGTGTTGTGAATAAGGAAATTGACCATATAAGGCTCTGTAAAGAGCTGGGTAACAGCCGGCAATTCATCAGCGCCAATTTTATTGCCCGACTCATTCACCTGTTTCTTCCGCTTACTCTGCCAGAACTGGTAGACCCATCCGAGGGCGTCGCTGGCTTTAAAGATATCTGGCTCCAGGTCGTCGAGCAACTGCTCCAGCTTCAATTGATATTCGTACGGAAAAGTAACCTGCAGCACCGGGTCATCCGGGCGAAAGATCTGCGGCAGCATCTGCTGGGCAAAATGGCTGGCCAGGGTCCAAAGATCGGTACCTTCCTCCTTGGCCAGTTCCTCACACTCTTCCAGACTAACGGCCACCCCCATCTCCGGCTCGATAAGGAGGTCATTTTCCGCCAGGAAACGGGCAAAAAGCATTCGATGCCAGTGCTCGTAAGCACACTCCTGAATCAGATGCGTGATTTCCAGTTTTCCGCTTTTGTCCTGCTTATCCCCCAGTTGCCGCGCCCGGGCACGAAGGTGGTTGCGAAGCCGACGCTGTTCTGGACTCATATGGCTGTAAGGCTCGTGATGGTGCACGGCCAGGGCCTCCAGGGCCGCCTTGGCTCCGGCTTCGGCAACATCTCGGGCTTCGACAACTGTACGTTCAAGTTTATTTCGTTGTTCTACCGATAGTACCGGCATCCATTTCCCCCTCCTACGAGATCACGATGGGGCCGTTCTTAATCCTTTCTAGAAGTTCTCTCTCAATTTCAGCCACCCAGGCTTTAACATCATTTTCTGTCCTCAGAATGCTGCTGGTCAGTTTTACCTTTTGCGTTTTGGGCTCAAGCAGCTTTGCAGCTGCCATGGCAGCATTGCTAAACTGCTGAGGAAGGGCATCTGTCCTGGTTTTCCAGCTGGACAGAGGGGTTTCCTGGAG
>JAKOUW010000108.1 GCA_029782365.1 Chloroflexota bacterium | reverse complement strand
GTATACCCCATGCTGGTGACAATTTTCCGGATCGTCTCAAGCTTAGGGTCGGCTGTATAGCCGCTAAAGATTTTTTCTACTGTACTGGCAGGTACCCCAGAGGCTTGGGAAATTTGCTCAATGGTCATGTCGGAATCTTTTTTCATTCTGCGCAGATTCTCAAGCCATGTTTTCAATGAACTCACCTCCTATGGAAGAATTATATCAAGGGTTGAGGTAAGAGGCAACGCTTTTCCCTCCATTAATGGAGTTTTTTTTGAAAAAAGTACTTGACTTCCTCCACCAACGGTGGTAGTATGTAGAAAAATCCTCCATCAATGGAGGAATAACCCAAAAACCAACAGGAGGGACAGCGAATGCTTAACAACCTGCGCGCTGAAATGGTGCGAAGAAACATCTCGGCTAAAGACATTGCAAAGGTCTTGGGAATTGGTGATCGGGCAGCCAGGGACAGACTGGCCGGGAGGGTGCAATTCTCCATCGACGAAGCCCTCGCCGTTCGAAACAATTTTTTTCCCGAATTGGACATTGATTATCTCTTCATGAGGAGGGATAACAGTGTCGACCAAGCTGGCCCTTACCGTTAAGGAGGCCGCTGAGGCCCTGGGAGTTTCTGAAAGCACTGTCTACTGGATGTGCTATCAGAAAGAAATCCCCCACAACCGGGTAAAGGCGCGGGGGACGAAAGGACAGGGCCGGATTTTGATACCCAAGGCTGAGCTTGAAAAGTGGCTGTGTGGAGAAAAAGTCTAACCATTCCAAGGAGGGGTGATAATGGCCATCAGAATTTCTAAGGACATTTACGCCAAGGCCTGCGACTGTGACTGCGGCGGCGAAGTCGACGCATTTCGGGACCGGGGGGGACAACCGCTGGTATGCCTACTGCATGCAATGCGGCGAGATTGGTCCCAAAGCCACCGACTGGGCTGACGCCGTGAATCGGTACCCAAAACACGCCCGATTCCCGGCGAGATACTACGCAGGAGCGTCGACGTGATGGAAAAGCCCAAAATCACCAGCTGGCGTTCTGCCTGCATGACTTGCGGTCGGACAATCAGGCCTTTCCAAGACCGGGAACATGTTGAGGCGCTGGCCTGGTTGCATAAGACGCTAAACCAGAGTCATCATGTTCTGGTTGTGGGTGTTGTTGGGACAAGCTCTGATAATTCGGAGGAGGTGGTAGCGGCCCGGGGACTCAATGAAGGAGCATAAGAAAAGCCGCGAGGCGGCCAACGTGATGCAACCCTATTTTATCACATCTAATTTCAAAAATCTAATCATCGGATCTAATCAACCAAAAAAGATTAAGGGGGTAGCAAGGTGACCAAAACAGCAAGGACTGCTGAGCAAATCCTTGAATACTACGGCACCGAAAGCCTGATCGGTGCGCTTCGGAACGACCTGCCCCGGAGGATCACCCAGCTTAAGGAGATCGTCCGGACTAAGCGGGAGGAATACCTGCAGCATGAGCAGCAACGCCAGCTGGTAGAGGCCGACATCGCCACTGACATAGCTGCTGAGCTGGATCCAAACACCGGTAAAGCTAAGTACTCGAATGAAAAAACCCGGGCGGCTGAACTGCTCCGCCGGAAGGCTGAGAGCCAAGAGTACCAGCAGGCAGAGCAAGAAGCCCGGGAGGCCAAGATGAGCATGGAAGCTGCCCAGGATGAGCTTGAAGAAATGATGCTTCGTAACCGCAATTACTTGGGCGTGCTGAACGTAATCGCGGCTGAACTGAATTTGTTAGCTAGCTACTATGAATTGCCGCTGGAACCGACATTGTCTCCTCAGGAATTGGCAGCAGCTCAAGAGGCCGAGGAGGCCTATTAATGGAGTGGATATCATACATTCCTCTGACTTACCGCGATAAACGCGGTTGGAAATATAAAGTCCGCCCCGGCCTGGGCGGCGGCCCCTTCAAAGGCATGTATCAAAAGCCCGGCCAACGGGGCTGGCACAGTATCAGATCTTTGCCCTGGCGGGATTCGCCGGTACAGGCGCAGCGCGACCTGGACAAATATGCAAAAAAGAAAAAACTAAAACTGGAGGTATGCAGTGATGAGTAAAGAGATTGAAGTTGCCCAAACCACTATCAATGACTTGGTCCCCCAGGAATCTGCAACCATCAACCTGCCCGCTTTGACCCAGCGGGAAGAGGCCCTAGAGGTCATGAGAGAAAACCTGGAGGGAATGGAAGGCCAATTCAAGTTTGA
>JAKOUW010000107.1 GCA_029782365.1 Chloroflexota bacterium | reverse complement strand
CAAATCTGCAATCCCGTCAATTGCCCGGTTTATGGAACGGGCTTGTTGGCGGATGACGCATGTACCGTTTTCTTTCTCAACTTGAGATACAGGCTTTATGTTAAGGACTGATGCCAGCAGTTTCTTGATACCGCTGAGCCGTCCGCCTGGAATGACATACTTCAGCGTTGAGAGCATAAAAAACGTTTCCGTTGCCTCGGTCACTTGCTTCAGCAGGGATAATATGCGAGCTTTATCCAATCCTGCACGCACAGCTTTCGCCGCAACTTCTATATGCCATCCCACCGCACCTGAAATCCCTCTCGTGTCATATATGTCTATACTGGCTTCAGGTACCGACTTTGCTGCGATCCTCGCTGAATTGACGGTGCCGCTCAGTCCGGAAGACATGTGGATTGAGAGGATATCCGGGTCATCCTTTGCGATCTTGCGATAGAGTTCTGCAAAATCTCCGGGTGACGGTTGCGAGGTAGTTGGGATTTCTTTTGCTTTTGCTTGGAGCTCATAGAATTCGCCGGAAGTAATGTCTATTCCACTGCGATATGTTTTGCCGTCTATTGTGATTCGCATAGGAACATAGTGTATCTCAAAACCATCGAGTTGTTCGGGGAAGATGTCAGCGGCGTAGTCAGTGACGATCTGCATCCGGTTCTCCTCCTTAATACAGCGACTCAAGTGCCTGATTCTGTCTTCGAATAGACAACGGATCCTGTCTTAGCCACTTCCTTCCGGTCGGGGTAGGGGGCTAATACGGTAGCTGTAGATTATGCTCACTTAATGGTGCCTATGGGAGGCATACTCTCTTACACAGCCTATGGAAGATATGCTCTCTTATACATAATAACACGTTGTTGCAGTGGGGTGAAGGAAAGGTGTCGTGTGGCGCCTCCAGTAAGCCACAGTGTATCTGCGAAGTTGGGCGTCCAGTTAGGCGTCAAATGGATCGAGCATAAGAGAGAGGTTGAAGAGAGAGGCTTAAGCGGCTCAAACAGGCTCAAAACAGGTTCAAACAGGCTGAAAACAGGCTCAAAGGGGGTCAAAGAGACTCAATAGAGACTCTCAGCAGAGATGCTCAGTAGAGGCTGAGTAGGAGACTCATAAAGAGGCCTAGATAGGCTCAAAGAGACTCTATGCAAAGGCTCAGCAGAGACGCCCAGCAGAGAGCTCAGCAGAGACTCAATAAAGAGGCTCAAAAGAGGGTCAATAGAAAGGATCAGTAAAGACGATCAACAGAGAGGATCAGTAGAGACGCTCAATAGAGAAGCGCAGTAGAGAGAGCCTCAATAGAGGCTCAATAAAGAGGCTCGGTACCGGGTGCTGCCGAGCCGTTCATGGTAGCAAGAAGCCGCAAAAAGCCCCAAGAAGCCGCAAAAAAGCCAGAAAAAGCGATTACACCTTTGGAAACAGTGCCTCCGGGGCAGAGATTATTCCGACAAGGCCCCTGCCGGTGTGGGCGCCTAAGACTGGTGCGATCTGCCCCTCTGGGAGCCAGTTGCACTGGAATGCCTTGTCTAGCTTCTCTTTTAGGCGGGCTGCGCCTTCCGGAAACTGCGAATGATAGATCTGCAAACGCATGGCGGTTCCGGGAGAATGTGCTGACTCAAGTATATCTGCCATCTCGTCAATCGCCCGATTTATCGTGCGGGCCTGTCCGCGCGTCGCGTAAGTCCCGTTTACCTTTTCCACGTGGATTATGGGCTTTATGTTCAGCACTGATGCGAGTAATCCTTTGAGATGGCTTATCCGTCCGCCGTGGATGAGATATTTCAACGTTGAAAGTGTGAAAAACGTTTCCGTTGCTTCGGTCACTTGTCTTAGCAAGGACAATATGCGAGATTTGTCCAATCCCGCACGCACGGCTTTTGCG
>JAKOUW010000105.1 GCA_029782365.1 Chloroflexota bacterium | reverse complement strand
CTTCTCGCGAGTGAATTCTTCGTCAGTCAGCACGCCCTGGTCGTGCAGCTCACCAAGCAGTTTCAATTGGGCCAACACATCGCCATTGGCGGGGCTCTCCTGGTAAGGCTGTTGGTAAGTCTGGCCTGGTTGGTCCGGGTACTGTGTTGAGCTGCGGCCCAACAGATAGCCCAGGCCGCCGGTCAAAAGTCCGCCCAGCAGCGGGCCCAGGCCGAAGCCCATGGGATAAAACGGCCGGCCAAAGCCGAAACCGCGCATGCGGAAACCGCCATGATGAAAACCACCGTGAAAACCTCTAGGCATATCAGCCTCCTTTTCTACTTGTGTTAATGCATACGCAAATCTTTTGATTGGGTTGCTCGACGATTTGCGCCAGGACTGAGTCTATCAGGGCCAGGTGAAAATAAGATGAACACCGCACCGAACGGTTTCAAATGGAAATATCCAGCTCCCAGCAGCACAGCTCGATCCAGCTTGTAAAGTAAAGGCGATATCACGGTATAAAATAAATTGCCCACCCGAAAGTGGACAATTTATTTCTGAGCTTCGGAGGGTGAGGGAGGTAAACCGCCACAATCACTGGCTCGAGCAGGGAACTCGGAATTGTACATGTGTCGTTCCTGATCCAGGGAGTGTTGGAAACTAGCCAAGTTCTGACGGCTGCTTGCATCTTCGGTCAATCCATCGAGCGTGCGGTGAGAGCGTTCGACTTGAGGTTGATCGGTGGGGCGGTGGGAGCGGATGAAGTTGTGCGTGATACCCAAACCAGCCAGATACAAGCTCAACCAACTGGGGAAGGGATCGTTAGGGTTGCCTCCTAAGCCCATCTCATTGTCGGTCAAGACACTGTCGGGTAAGGTGTGCCACTCAGCAAATCCAGTTCGCAGCACCTGCCGTACTTCTTCCCAAGTCAGCTTACGCCAACGCTGCTCGGTTTTGACTGAAAACGCCTGACTGGCAATCATCGCTGCTCCGTACGGGTCGCGAATATTGCACACCGTGGCAATGCTCCCATCCAGCAAACGATGGCCCTCTTGGTGATCAACTTGCCACTCTTCATGGACAGCCGTGGTCGCTGGGGGAGGCGGCACTTCTTTGTGCTTTGTCCAGAGGCTTAAACAATCCGGGCACTCTTGGTGAAAGAATGCGTACAGGCGGCTGCGACTGGGATAGGCCTGACCGGTGAGAGCTTGGTCATTGCGCAACTCAATCAACACTCGGTTGGCCCCCCAGCGTTTATGCTCCCGCTTGAGCTTCAAGGCAGTCTGCTGCACCGGCTGAGAAAACTTGGACAGCACTCCGCGACTTGGGCGGCCACGTTTTCGTTCAAGTAGTCCGAGCATCCCTTGATCTCGACCTCGCCGCCACCACTTCCGAACACAAGCCAGTGATGTATTCAAGTCTTGGGCAATTTGGGGAATGGTTCGACCAGACCGTTTGAGCAGATAGATTTGTTCCCGTTCGGCTTGGGTAAGCTTTTTATGGTTCATTTGCCGCTCCTTCTTTCCTGATCTGAGGATACAAGGTTCGCAGCTAGCCAAAGGGTACGATTTTGCGAGACTCTTGGGGTACGAATTTATGAGATTCTTAAGGTACGAAATTAAAGGACCTTACACCCGAACTGACGTTAATTTAAACACCTAGGGGCTGTCCAAAAAGAACTGGGCAGCCCCTTTCGCGTTTAAAGAAAATGTGATTCAATACGGGGTATGAAACACAGAAAACCCGCCTACCCCGTCTTCAAACCGTATACGATGGCACAGCCGAGCCTGATTCCTCCGAGTTGGGATGAATTGGTTCCAGCCAATCACATTGTGAGAGTGGTCAACCGGGCGATAGAGA
>JAKOUW010000086.1 GCA_029782365.1 Chloroflexota bacterium | reverse complement strand
TCTCTCCCACCCTGACAGATTCAGGCATTGCCAATAATCTAGTTCAAAGCTTGTCCGGCTCAAAGTTTGCCCAGTTCACAGCCTGTTTAGTTCAAAGGCCGTTTAGTTCAAAGCCTGTCCCTTTTAAAGCGTTTCCTTTTTAAAGCTTGTCTGTTACAAAGCTTATCCATTTCAAAGACTGTCCATCTCAAAGACTGTCCGTTTCAAAGATTGTCCATTTCAAAGATTACGCACGATGGAATTCCTGACATTGTTGCGGAACGGCGAAGCCCCGGTGGTCGAAAACCGCCCACCGTTTGGCTGTTTGATGGCAGTTTTTCTACCACGGTTTTGAGCGTAAGCTCTAAAATGGTAGAGTTTCGCCCACCAGGAGGCTCAAAGGTGGAAGGTTTTCTACCATGATCAGGCGTTGAGGTGGTAGGATATCGACCACCACGACTCCCATAATCTGACAAATCACGGTTTGGTGGTCGAAACTCGCCCACATTTTCTGAAAAAGTGGGCGAAAAACTGCCACCTTTTCCAAAAAAGTGGTAGAGAATCTACCACCTGAGCCTTAAAAAGCTCCCAAAACCGGGCTCCAACCTGAAAATGTGGTCGATTCTCTACCACCTGAGGCAGTTTTGGTGGTTCAAAATCGTCCATTAATGAGCATTTGCTCGAAAAAACCGGAAAGTGTGGTCGAGATTGAACCACCTCTTGAAGGAAAGCTGGTTGAAAATCTACCATTTATGAGCATTTGCTCAAACAAATCCAAAAGGATAGTCCAAACTGAACTACTGTTCCTAAGAAACATGGCAGAAACTCGCCTACCCCTACCGACAGTATCGACGGCCGTGGCACCATCGACGGTAATGAGGAATAATTCTGATCAGAAGAGATCCTGATTAGAAAAACCCTGATCAAGGAGGGTTCGGATCAGGGAAAAGCCCAGCGTGCTCACGTACGGAACAAGCATCTATGGGACAACCCCCTATGCGACAACAATCCATGAGACAACAATCCATGAGGCAACAACCTAGGGGACAACAACCTAGGGGACAACAACGTTTTGCGGATTTCCTTCGATGAATCTCAGGATGTTTTCGCAGGTGGTGTCAAGAATGCGCAAGGTAGCCTCGCGGCTGTTGAAGGCATTGTGCGGG
>JAKOUW010000074.1 GCA_029782365.1 Chloroflexota bacterium | reverse complement strand
ATCACCACAGCAGGTCACGCCTGTCGTAGAGATCGGCGGCGGATGGTACTATATAAGTCCTACTCAAGCCCAGACAAACGGACATCTACTGACGTGGTGGGGAACGCACGCATCCTATTTGTGCGTCGGTGGTGCAGCTTTCACATCGCTCGATTACACGCAGGAACGAGCTGCAAATCTCGATAACCTCGATGCCGCCGTATCAAGCCGTTCAACTCTCACAGCGGCTGATGTTTGGAGCTACACAAATCGCCAGCTCTCTGCGTTTAGCTTCAGTGTGACTGTCGGCGGGTACGCAACAGGACAATCACCAAGCGAACAGCTACAAGCCGCAGGATACACAGACACACGGGCGGCACAACTCGATAACCTGGATGTCGCCGTTTCTTCGCGATTGGCCGCTACGACATACACAGCCCCAGACAACGCTGGTATTGCGGCCATCAAAGCCAAGACAGACCAGCTCACATTTGCTGGCACGGATGTGAAAGCCACCTTGGATGGCGAACAGGTCATAGTAGCCACCAACCTCGATAAAACAGGCTACACACTAACCGCTGACTATGACCGAGCGAAAACAGCACTTGCCGTCAGCGAATTCATTGCCCCGGACAATGCTAGCATTGCCGCTATCAAATCGCAGACGGATAAATTCCAGTTCGATAGCAATAATTACGTCTATGCTGTGGGTATCGGCGGAGAAAGCGGTACGGATTGGACGGACACGGAGAAACAGCAAATCCGCTACCGCCTGGGCATCGACGGCGACACAGCCGTTCCCACAACCAACAGCCCGCATCTGGGGACGACTTACGGCAACCTAGACCAGCTAGCAGCGCATGGTGATAGCGAATGGACGAAAACGCCGCCAGCCGATATTTGGACATATTCCAACCGCACAATCACGGGCGGCACGGTTGATACGGTGCAGGATAAAGACGGCTACACGCTTTCATCTGCCGGTATCGCCGCCATTTGGGACGAGCCGCGGACGGGGCACACTACCGCTGGCACGTTCGGTTATTACATTGACGCGGCCATTTCCAGTCGTTCAAATCATGCGCCAGCGGACGTGTGGAATGTAGCCAGCCGTACCGTGACAGGCGGTACAATCGACACGCTGAACGACAGGACTGGATTTCAGTTATCGGCGGCAGGGATTGACGCTATATGGGATGAGCCGAGAAGCGGCCACACGACAGAGGGAACGTTTGGCTATTATCTTGACGCCCAGGTTTCAAGCAGAGCGACACCTGCCCAAGCTGCTGATGCAGTATGGGACGAGCCGCGTCAAGACCATCAATCGCAGGGCACATTTGGAGAAGGCGTGGCATCAGTCAAGGGAGATGTGTCTGGCTCTGTAAATTCAGTGACGCAGCCGGTCACAGTTGAAACAGTAAATGATAAAAGCGGCTATAGTCTCTCAGCTGATAGCATTGCCGCCATTTGGAGCCACCAGACCAGAGTACTCACGGGTCCTAATAACATTACTGCGAATGACAAGAAAATCTCACTTGACAACGATGGCCGTGCCGTCGTCGGAGTAGTGACCGACAAGCAAGGATACGTGCTTGCTGATGAGTCAAACGACGCAGTGATCGCTGATGCTGTATGGAATGCGCTTACCACAAACTATGGTTCGACTGGCACTTATGGTGAAAAGCTAGAAAGTCTCGAAACAGGCGGAAGTGGAGGTACGGATTGGACGGACGATGAGAAACAGCAAATCAGATATAGGCTAGGTATTGACGGCTCCACCCAAGCGCCTAGTACTAATTCTCCGCATTTAGG
>JAKOUW010000064.1 GCA_029782365.1 Chloroflexota bacterium | reverse complement strand
TCCGCCCCGCTGCAGGACTTCGAGCGCCGCATCCTCGACGCGACGCCGCGGATCGAGCGCTGGTTCCGCATGGAGTGGCAGGACCACACGCCGCCGTTCTACGCGTCGGTCGACCTGCGCAACGCAGGGTTCAAGCTCGCGCCGGTCGACACCAACCTGTTCCCGGGCGGCTTCAACAACCTGACCGAGGAGATGCTGCCGAAAGCTCTATCAAAGTCGCCAACGTAGCCTCTGAGGGTACTTCCAAAGTTTCTTTCTCCTTTGATGTAGCTTCCCTCAGATGGCCAAAATACAGCACATTTACCAGCATGGTAGCCTCACTGAGCTGCATAATCCAGAGTAAAGTCTAGTCCAAGCTCACGAAGCTTTTCTGCCTTCGGAATCCCGGTCACCTTGTCCCAACCACGTGCCTCGTAGTATTGGTCAAGTAGCTCATCTTGCTCAAACACCTGACCAGCGGAAGGACCATAGGGCAGAGGATCTTTCACGATACGCTCTGGCATTCTATCTTCTTCCCTGGTAAAGCCTTCACGAGCATTAAACATGCGCTCCAAGTTTACTATGCGCTCCCCTACTATCCACATGTAGTTTGGATCAGCAAATTCTTCCACTCCGGTAGCGCCATACAAAAGTTGGCTGAATATGTCAGGACCCGTCATCAAGGATGCGAACGTGCAAAGGATACCCGTCTCCGTAAATGCTGCCCAGTCCTGGTTAAACTTAGTTATTTCTCCCTTTCCTTCCACGGCGAAGCGATCCACAGGATGTGGTATGGGAACGCCAAATAGCTCCTGAGAGCCATAACCGTAGTTATGGTCAGCACCCAACGGCGAGGTAGCCAAGTTCAAGCCATGGGCTTTGGCTCCCCTGGGGTCATAGGCAGGTAACTCCAGTCCTTTGACTTGAATGGCATAATACTCTGAGCCTTGATTATACTTCTCTGCCATACGTTTTGTCCCTTCAGCCAACACGTTGCCGAAACCTTCTCTACGAGCGATCATTTCGATAAGCCTCGGCACAGGTTCGATGTTGCCATAGACAAGTTCTAAACCGTCAGTATCCTCTTTTGTTATTACGCCTTTCTCGTAGAGCTCATACGCAAAACCGATGCTTTGTCCTGCCGAAATCGTATCCAACCCAAGATCATCACAAAGTCTGTCTGCCAAGACGGTGAGCCCTATCTCTGCCTTTCCAAGGGGACCAGAGAAAGACCAAAGTGTTTCATACTCGGGACCCTCACTCCACACACCTTTGTAAGGTCCGTCCCAAACTTTGGTTATTTGGCTGCAGCGTATCATGCAGTTCTGGCAGCCCATCTTTCGCACGCGAAGCTTGTTGAACTCTGAAGCCTGCAGTTTCTCCCATTCAGGTCCTGGTGCTTCCCTAAAGTTTTTCCAAGGATACATACCCAGCACTGCCGTAAGTTCAGATGCCTGCGTACCCGTGGTGTGCATCATCTCGTACATGGGATTACCTTTATAAGCGCCGACTTGAGCTTTCAAAGCTTGCTGGAACACTTCGTTATTAGCTATGGGAACTTTTTGATGGCCCCTGACAGCCACACCCTTCAGGTTCTTGGAGCCCATCACAGCCCCGCCACCTCCACGTGCTGCCGCACGTCGGTCGCTGAAAACCCCCGCATACTTGACCAGATTCTCACCTGCAGGTCCAATGCCAGCTACACGCACATAAGGATCATTGAGTTCTTCACGGATCAATTGCTCGGTGTCGGCTAGCCCTAAACCCCACAAGTAAGAAGCATCTTTGAACTCAACTTTGTCATCATGAATCCACAGATACACAGGTTTTTCTGATTTCCCTTTTATGATGATAGCGTCGTAACCAGCAAATTTCATTTCAGGAGCAAAGAAACCACCACCTGATGACTGAAAATAGCCGCCTGTTTGTGGTGACTTGAAGTAAATCTCGAACCGAGCGCATGATTGAGCTCCAGTAGCAGCTAAAGGCCCTGCAATGAATATGATTTCGTTTTCTTCGCCCAGAGGGTCAATACCAGGCTTTAGGTCGTCATAAAGAAACTTGGCTCCAAAACCCCTTCCTCCAATGAAATCCCGGATGAGCTTTTCATCCAATTCTTCGGTTGTCCACGTTCTACTGGACAAGTCTACTCGCAGGATACGGTTCATGTAACCTCCCCGCACAATACATCGCCTCCACAGTATTTGTAGCTGTTATTATATCATAATTCGTATACGCAGGCGAACAATTATGCATTGCACAGTTCACAAAATTCTTTTAGTTGGCTTAATTACAGACAAGGGAGACCTAAAACGGTCTCCCTTGTTGTGAATAATATTACATTTAAGAGCTACATAAAGTTAAATTTTTCAATTTTTAGAGCCGGTGCTGTAAAAGACCCAAACTCTTCGCCAACCATCATCAGCTCAGAACCGATGTCTGTGGTGTTCTGGAGCGCCTCGACAAAACTTTGAAGGAATCTGGTATTATTGAGAGCTTTGGTAACCTTTCCATTTTCTATGAGGAAGGTACCGTTCCTGGTTATACCCGTGGCAAGTACGGTCAGAGGATCCAAGTAGCTTCTTACGTAATTGAGCATGGTAACGAGCACACCATGTTCTGTCTCAGCTATGAGCTGGTCCACGGACTTTTGTCCTGGCAGCATGATCACGTTTAGTGGTATGGGTGAGTAACTCATGGCCTCAGGAGGCAACGCATGACCCGTGTTGGGGTGACCTAGTATTTTTGCAAACCTGCTGTCAAAAACAACATCTTTGGCCTCTCCACCTTCTATGAACTGGACGGGTTTCTTCAAGTAGCCCTCGAAGTCCATGGGAAGACGAAG
>JAKOUW010000038.1 GCA_029782365.1 Chloroflexota bacterium | reverse complement strand
TTGCCGCCGTGTCGCTCGAAATGGTGTATCGGAGTCTGTATTTCTTCACACAAGCTTATCAGCGCGGCGAAGCAAATGACGGCGTGCGTTATTTGGCGGACAATGCCCAGTGGCTCGGCGTTCTCAAACGCAAACGGACAACCAGAAAAACTAGAGGCGGGGTCTTGACAAACTCCGCTTCACCTTAACTTGTGACTAATGCCCTTATGGGATCTTTTATTAACTTTCGCACCCATCTCGGGAATATCGGGAAGGAGTTTGAATTCGGATCGGAGGGATACTGAATCCACGTTTTGTCAGAGTTTGGTGGCGCCACGCCGCATCCTCCAACGGGCGTTCCTACTATCCCCTGAGGTGCCTCGTGTCCGCTATTAGTATTGGTTTTATGAAATAATCCGTGAATAGCAATTGGTTGGAATCTTGCTCGCTCAGCAGGTTTCAGGTGTTTCCATATCGTGAGAGGGATACGATTCACCTTATGGACGAGCTCCTCAGTTCTCAAATAGCAGTCAATCGTCAAACCGCAGTTTCCATTGAGACAAACTTTAAGGCTACAAGCGCCTGGTCCCCAAAACAAGAGGCTTTTCTTGTTCGCAGGGTTCGGATAATCCGTCATCACTATCGCTACGTTGGGCTTGGCTAGGAGACGATTGACTTGTTTTGATACCCGCCCAAGTACCTTCCCTACGATGTCGTCAACGTGCCTGGTGTACTGATTTCCATCTTTAATGTACAGCCAGTTTACAAGGTTTGTGATATCTCGCGGATCCCATTCCAAATCATTGGCACCTATCGTTATTGTCACGAGGACAGGTCGATCTGCGTGCAGCTTATTTATTTCATCCAACGTCTCATTTACCTGATAGGCAAACCATTTGTGGGGAAATTTTTTCAACAAGTCCTGGTTCGTTGGTTGTATCGCAGTTGCACCATCACACGTCAAGTAATGGGGAATAACCCGGTCATATTTTGGCAATCGAGTTGGATCCACCAGCATCGCATATACTTTTTTCGGATACGCTCGCTCCGACTGGCGGCATCCGTCAACATCACCGCCGTTCGCAGTGTCGTCCATAAGCCCCCGACCCGACGCGATGGAATCACCGAGAGCGAAATATTCTAGCACTTTATCAGTTACTGTAGTCTTACTATTAACAAACACCCCACCACCGATTGTCCCCGCATAAATGGTGCTAGGCGTCTCTGGACCTATCGCCAAGGCGGAAATGTGAGTGTTGGTCAAGCCGTTATTGCTAGCGCTCCAACTCGCGCCACCATCGGTGCTCTTGAACACGCCGCCATCTATCCCTGCATAAATCGTACTCGGCGTCTCTGGGCCGATCGCCAGGGCGGAAATGTGAGTGTTGGTCAAGCCGTTGTTGCTGGCGCTCCAACTCGCGCCACCGTCGGTGCTCTTGAACAAGCCGCCATCTGTGCCTGTATAAATCGTACTGGGCGTCTGCGGATCGATTGCCAGAGTTCGAACGGGCATATTAGCTAGTTTCCATCCGAAAACCTTAATGGCTTGGGTTTTGGGTTTGCGTCGTGGCTTGCCGCGCGTGAGTTTCGCTGCGATGACGACCAGATTGTTCGTGATGATGCGCCAGCCGACCCAACGAGCGAGACCGTCTTCGCCGCGATTCAAACAGCGGTCGAGATGGCGGGCGCGCTTCAAGCCACTGATGCGTCCTTCGATGCCGATGCGAAACCGCAGGGCGGCTTTGAACCATTTTTGTTTTTCGTAGCGTTGGCGTGGTTTCGTCTTGGCACCGGGCTGCGGTAAAGCAACTTGTTTCACGCCCATTTTACGAGCCACGCGTTCATTTTCCGGCGAATACACGCCGCGATCGCCCGTCGCCACCTCGGGCGGATGTCCAAATACTTTTTGGTGTTGTTGCAGACTGGTTACCCATTGCTGAGTATCCGGTGGATTCCCTTGCAGAATCCGATACTCGCTAATGATGCCGCCCTCCACTTCGCTATACCACAGTTTGCGTCCGAACTCCGTTTCGTGCGGCGGACGCTTGCCGCGTTGAATAATCGCGGTGTGTGGCTCGAACAGACTGACAATCTTTTGCCCGGCAGGCACTTGCCTTTTTTCAAACACGCGCTGCTCCGTCTGGTCAATCACTTGGCGCACCAAGGGCAGATAAGATTGCAAGGTTTCGACGAGCTGTTGGGCGTGGCTTCCTTTCTGTTTTTCTAAGCGCGGGATGACCTGTTCGACTTGATGCAGGGTTTGCCGAGTCACGTTGACTAACTGCCGATAGGGACGAATTCCAATATTCTCAGTATGTTTTTGCCCTTTTTGGCGACGTGTGGCATGCGCGATTTTTCGGGCTAACTTGCGGGCGCGGCGACTGCGATTGCGAAAGGTTTTTTTTCGACCGTGGTCTGCGGTTTCAGCCAGGTGCGCGCGTGAGCGAGCAAGCGTCCCAGCACGCGGACGCTGTCGCACAAGAGTTGACTATCGGTGGGATAGTGAATGTTCGTTTCGATGACCGTGCCATCGGTGCGCAATTTCTGTCCCTGCGTGACGCCTTCCGCATGAGCAAGCTGGACGACGCGCCGATGCAGTTGTTGCAAGGTCGTTGGACGAATCAGTGCTTCGCGGTCACGGAGCGTGCTGTGATTCGGCACGCTCTGGTCATAGATGCGACAAAACCAACGCCACTTCACACTGCCTGCAATTTCCTGATGCGCACTCTCATAACTCCAGCCCATCAGCGCACGGGCGACCGCACAGCGCAGCGTGACGACGACGGGCGTCGCGGGACGACCATTCCATGCGGCTTGCGGTGCAGAATGCAGCAAGTCGTTGCTCGCAGCCAGAAGCAGTTTGGGGTCATCCAACAGTTGATCCATTTCAATGAGTTTGCGTTCGAGGCGCACCGGAAACGGGGCACGCTCTAAAAATGTCGCATCGTGTGGATATGCTACAATCAGCATCGAGCCTCCTGAGAGTAAGAATCTTTGGTCTGCTAACCGCAGATTCTATCCCAGTAGGCTCAATGCGCTTGAATTTCCACGACACTGTCCCTATCCGCTCTGGATAGAGTTTTCGGATGGAAACTAATTAGAGACTGGAGACTGGAGACTGGAGATTGAGAATTGTCAGTGTGGTTGGAAATTCATTGCTGAAATTTTCCAACGGTTTCCAATTTTGTCGAGCCACAGTTCAATGATGCCCGTTCTTTTGTCAATATACGTTCCTTCGCCAACATAATGAGCGTGTTCCGCATCAACTTTTTCAGTCGTCCATTTCCATGTCATGGGCTGCCAGTTGTTTCCCTTTACAAATCGTTGAAAGGTCTCTGCATCAGGAATTTGATTTTGCGCGTCGGGCGACAAGAGTTGGTATGCTTTATCGAAATTTTCCGTTTTGAGGTACGAAACAAAACTATTGCGTGTGTTTGATGGCGTCTCAAACATCAAAGAAAAGTTGAAACCGTCATGTGCAGGCAGATAACTCATGATGTACCACATCACGCCAAAGACCGCGCCAAATATCAAGCTGCCCGACACAATCAATTCTAAAAATGCGCGTACAAGATTTCGATCTTGACGCAGCTCGGCAATCACAAAGAGTAACGCGCCAACAACCAGAGTGACGCCAAACAACCAACCGAGCGTTGGTACAAGATTGACAAACTGCGCCAAGCCGGTGAGAAATGCCAGTCCACCCGCTCCGGTCAAAAAGAGTCCCAATGCTTCTCGCGACGCTGCGCGCATTGTTCAGTCTCCAGTCTCCAATCTCCAGTCTCCACTTCCTAAATCGGATGCAGTCCCGAAAAATCCAACGCGGTCTTTTCCTCAAACCCGCACATCACATTCATACTTTGCACCGCGCTGCCTGCCGCGCCTTTCATCAAATTATCAATCGCGCACATCGAAACCACGCGTCCTGTTTTTTCATCCAATTCAAAACCTACATCCGCGTAATTAGAACCCGCGAGAATTTTTGGTTCGGGAACGCGATAGACGCCGGATTTGTCTTTGACGATGCGGATGAAGGGTTCATCGCGGAACGCGCTGCGGTACGCTTTCCACAAATCTTTTTCGGTAATGGATTTGTTGACGAAAACATGAGCGGCTGCGAGCGCGCCGCGCACCAGGTCCACAGACGTAATCGTCATGTGAACGTTGTTTAATTTCAGTTCTTGTTCGACTTCGGCGGTGTGGCGATGCCGCGTGGGCGCGTAAGTGCGAATGACAGAAGAACGTTCGGGGTGATGCGAACCTGCGTTCGGCGAATTGCCGCCTTCGCTCGAACCGACTTTGACATCAATGATGATGGGTTTCGCTTCGTCAATCAGTCCCGCTTTGACCAACGGCAGCAGCGCGAGATTACTGCACGTCGCGTTGCAGCCGACGCCGCTGATGTACGACGCCGTTTTCATTTCCTCGCGGTGCAATTCGGGCAAGCCGTACACAAATTTTTCGAGCCACGCCGCGTCCGCGTGTTCGCCGTACCATTCGTGATATTTTGCCGCGTCGCGCAAACGAAAGTCCGCGCTGAGGTCAATAATTTTTGGCGCAAGTGACGCGTAATGTTTGATATTTTTCTGCGCTTCGCCGTGCGGTAACGCGAGAAACAATAAATCGCACGGCTGCAATTCCGAACGCGCGGTGTATTGCAGCGTCGTTTGCGCGCGCAAATTCGGATGCGTTTGATAAACGTATTCACCGACGCGCGATTCCGATGTGACCTGAAAAATTTCG
>JAKOUW010000031.1 GCA_029782365.1 Chloroflexota bacterium | reverse complement strand
AGTTGCTCGCACAGCCACTTCAGCATCGAGAGCATTGGGTCTTCTTCTGACATGAATTGCAATAGCATTTTCTCGAAGTTTCCAGTAGAATAAGAGTAAGCCATCGGTAACAACTCCTTTTGGTTTGCTCGTCACATACCATTTCGGAGTTGCCGATGGTTTTTCCTTTTTACTTTTGCGAACTTAATTGTACACTATCTGGGGTTGTGCTGGGAGTAATAATAAC
This sequence comes from Chloroflexota bacterium, assembly GCA_029782365.1. Classification (GTDB taxonomy): domain Bacteria; phylum Chloroflexota; class Anaerolineae; order Anaerolineales; family UBA4823; genus CAWBUW01. The sequence continues at coordinate 4,541 of JAKOUW010000031.1, read as the reverse complement.
TGAGTTGTGGCAGTGAGTTATTGAGTGGGATGAGGGGGAGAGGGGAATGAGCGCGGATGTAACCAGCTTGGCTGAGACCATTGGGCGGATTCGGGCAGCAGTTTCCAATGCCGGTCGGGGGAGGCCCGCTCGGCATGAGGCAGTCACAGGCGGCACGAGAAATGCTTGCAACGCTTGCAACAGTGCTGCACGGCTGCGTGCAGTCATAGGCGATATCAGAGGGGGTATTTCTTCTCGCAGTAATGTGCGGGATTTATCCTCTGGCATTGATTCTGTCCGGCGTGCCTTTCTCGCCAACTGGGAGAATGAGCATCTCCCCGGGATAAAAAGGTTTCGCAGCAGTGTTGTCCGGGGGATTCCCACCCCGGTGCTGTCAATATGCGGGCAGGGCACCCGGGAGATACGCTGGACCAAGTACTTGTCATACTTTCTGGACCCGCGGGCCAGGCACGGACTGGGCGAGCGCTTTGTCCGGGCGGTCATTGACGGGCCGGTCGGAAAACACGTTGGCCCTTTGGGCCCATACCAGGTCAAGCGCGTCGGCAATGAGGTGTATATCGGCGCCGGGTGCAGATGCGATATTGTCATCGAAACAGACCGGTTTGCGGTGTTTATCGAGCAGAAAATTACAAGCGGCGAGAGTGCGTATCCCGGTTCAGAGCTTGGCCAGCTGGAGCGATATGCCCGGGCAATCAGCGAGAGCAAGGAATACGGTTCAATGTTTAGTTATAAGGTTTATCTGACACCCGAAGGCTTCATCCCGGAAAAGAATGTCGGAGGTTGGATCCCCGTAAGTCATGAAGACATCATATGGGCTGGGGTTGGGTTGCTGCGGGATGGGGGGCTGGGCCAGGTGGCGTGGAATAACCTGTATCGGCTGTTGGCGGATTTGGCGACAGGACCGGCAGGTCAGGCTGAGGAAGATCTCGAGGAGCTGATTCACCTGGCGGATAAGCTGGCCACAAAGGGTTTTGACTTGAATGCTTATGCCCGGTATCGGGGCTTGCGGGATCAGAATCATGCCTTTATCATATTAATCACGGAGGGATTGGAATGGCAAAGTTAAGTGAAGCCGGCGCCCTTTACCTGAAAGACTATTACATTCTGACCGAGGCCCGGGAAGAGATGGAAAGTTTTCTCGACAAAGTCTTATTGGCTGTGCATTTTAAGCTGGAAGATATGGTGCAAGAGCTGACCGATGATACAACCAAATGGGGTGTGTGGAAAAGCCAGTCCCCCATGGGGTATATGCAGATTGGTGTCCAGGTGTTGCAGGGTGAATTCGGCGGTTCCAGGAAGGGGAGGTCAGATGTGTTTGTGGAGTACCGCGATGTGAGGCACACAACGCGCATTGAGGATCCGCTGAGCGTCGAAATAGGCGTGGCGGTCCACGCACAGAGCAAATTGCTGGGGCAGGAAATTGAGCGGCGTTCGCTAAATATGTTAGGCAGTAACATTATCGGGTACCAATACCCCGGCCTGATTCCCGAGAGTTCCGACGAAAGCGCAGATAATGTTTTTGAAACCATCCAGGATATCTGCATGAAGTTAAAAAAGATTATCGATGCCATTGTGGCAGAGAATTGAGGACAGAGGGAAAACAACCCTCTGTTTCTTTTTGGGCAGGAAATCTTATTGCTCTGTAGAAAACTTGTTCAGACGCATACTGGTTTGGCGGATTGCGACCATGGGCATCAACCCTGTGCCTGAAGACTGGTCGTTAGGGAGATGTTATGTTAAGCTGGATTATCCAGTTAGGAAGTTCGATAATAAGCCGGTATAATCTTTTATCGAGTGTAGACGGATTTTATCCTGATGCTATCGAATGGTTTTCTACAATATTGAGGACAAGAAAGATAATACAAAGTTTCTAGAGGCAAGCAGGCTATATAGGAGTGATGAAAATGTTGGCAGCAAAACCGACTCAGGAGGAGATTCGGGCTATACTGGGCGCGGAAGTATTTGTTGTCTGGGAAGCTGTCCGCTATTTTATCCTGGACAATTATGATACGGATATCTATTGGGATGACGGTGGGAAATACGGCGTCTATGAATGTAAATTTCGCAGAAGCGGGAAGACCTTATGCACCCTATACATTAAAGAAAACGAGTTGGTCGCGCTGGTCATTTTTGGCAAGGGTGAAAGGGAAAAGTTCGAAGCGGAACGAAGGAATTTCTCTCCACAGTTGCAGCAGATTTATGATGCCGCCAAGACTTATCACGACGGAAAATGGATGTACGTAAAGCTCCGGGACTCCCAACTGGTCCCCGATATTACTAAAATGCTAGTTATCAAGAAGAAACCCAACAGAAGGATTACCATGTGCGGATATATCTGTGACCTTTGCAAAGCATATGCCGGGAATATCAAGAAGAATGATGAACGAGAGCGCCTTTCAGCCCTATGGGGAAAGTATTACGGGCTGGATATTCCCGCCGAAGCTATCTATTGCGATGGCTGCAGGAGTACAAAAAAAGATGCCGGACGCATAGACAATAATTGCCCCGTTCGCGCTTGTGTGCTAGAAAACAAGGTTGATAATTGCGGTGAATGCAGCAAGTATCCCTGCGCAATCTTTTCTGAGCGAAAGGGCTTATCTTGCGCTGAAGCAAGGCGGGAGCAAGGGGACTCCTTCTCTGAAGAGGAATATGAGGAATATTTGCTTGCCTTCGATAACAAATCAAGGCTGGACAGGCGGCGCAAATAGCTGGTAGTGTGCTGGCGGGGATTATAAATGGGAGGTGGGAACAATGAAAACATCTGAACTCCTAAGCGAGCTTTCGGATTGTTTAAAGGCCGCCCGGGTTACCGCCGAGGTCCGGAAAGTGTCTGCTCAGTTTTTCTCCCGGGTCAAGGGCCAAGACTTGGACACCGTTCTTGCTGTTTGTGAAGAGTTGCTTGAGCAGCGGAAAGGGCACTTTATGGTGATTGCCTTTGACTGGGCCTTCAGGATGAGAAAACAGTACACCCGGGACACGTGGCCGGTCTTTGAGCATTGGTTGAAGGAATATGTCCGGGGCTGGGGCGACTGCGATGTTTTTTGCACCCATGCCTTTGGGGAGCTGCTGGCTCAGTACAATGATCTCTTTGCGAGGGTTATCCCGTGGACGGAGCATCCCGACTTTTGGGTGCGCCGGGCGGCTGCAGTTATCCTGATTTACCCGGTTCGCAAGCAGCGGGCGCTGGGCCTGGACCCGTTTTTAATCGCCGACAGGCTCATGCACGATGAGCATTACTTGGTTTTAAAAGGCTACGGCTGGCTGTTAAAAGAGGTCTCCCGGTATGAAGAGGATGCAGTTGCAGCTTATCTGATCAAGCACAGGCCGCATATGCCCAGAATTGCGTTTCGCTATGCCCTGGAGAAAATGCCCAGGGAACGCCGGGAAATGCTGATGAGCTTGTAGATTTAGGAATACTATGGGAGGAAATGTCCCCATGATTATATTTTGTGGAGGATGGATATGAAGCGGAGCCGCTCCAATGCCGAGGCCTTTTTGGCCGTTTACAATGAACTGGACAGGTACATGCGGGTGAAGCTGGGCAAAGAAAACTGGGTTTCTCATCCCTCTCTGCTGCGGGAGATGGCGAAAACAGACAAGCTGTTTAAGCTCTACCATGACTTACTCTGCGACATGGCCGAGCTGAGAAACGCCATTGTTCACAACCCCCACAGCGGGAAAATCGAGCCCATTGCCGAGCCCCATGCCGAGATAGTCAAGCTGTATACAGATATCAAGGAGGCGGTGTTGCACCCGCCCCTGGCCCTGGAGACCATAGCAGTGCCCAGGCGGGACATCTATACCACCACCATGGATGCCAATGCCCGCTCGGTCATGCAGACCATGATCGAGAACTCTTACACCCACGTGCCGGTGCTGCAAGGGGAAACCCTGGCAGGAGTCTTCAGCGAAAATACTGTTTTCTCCTACCTGGCCAGACACCATATCTGCGCCCTGGATAGGGATATTTGCATAGGCGAGTTTGCCGAATTCATCCCCCTGAACAAGCACGTAAGCGAGCGCTTTGAATTCGTGCCCCGGAAGGCGACGGTGGCGGATGTGGAGGAGCTGTTTGCCGAGGAAATCAAGGACCAGAAGCGGCTGGCCGCGGTTTTCATCACCGAGACCGGGAAGGCCGGGGAGAAGATTCTGGGGCTGGTTACCCCCTGGGATCTGGCCCGGGACAACCCGCGGTAATATGGGCAAATTTGTGTCCACTGCCTGCAGCGGGCACATCTTATGACGGGCAAGGTGTTTGCGATTAGCCGGCGTTGTTTTGTTTCTCTATTGCCGCTACAAAATCTGCATAGCTTGTATTCCACAACGCTGCCAGGTCGTCGGAATACCCCGAAATTATGCCGGGGGCTTTTGCCTGTATCGCTTCAATGGCCGCATCCACATTCTTTTGCTTCATGTAAATGTGGAGCACCTGCCTGTTATTTAAGTGGAAGGCCAGGCTATACGCTTTGCCTGCGGGAATGTACTCTATGGTTTGGCGGGTGATGTGCTTGTACACCCAGTGCACATTATGCAACGGCACC
>JAKOUW010000029.1 GCA_029782365.1 Chloroflexota bacterium | reverse complement strand
TTCCTCGTACCCGTAGCTTCCGCTTTGAGGGATATTCATGCATGTGGCGGTGCCCCGGTCACCATAGATCCCGATCTTCAATCCCAAAGAATGGATGTAGTCGGCCAGCGCCTTGATACCGCTTGGAAAGCGCCTGGGATCGGCAATCAAGTTCCCATCGGCATCCCGGGCCGGATTGGCCATCCAGTTGTCGTCAAGGATGATGTATTCATAACCGGCATCCTTCATGCCGGAGCTGACCATGGCCTCGGCAATCTGCCGGATTTTCACTTCGTCGATTTCACCGTGAAAGGCATTCCAACTGTTCCATCCCATGGGCGGAGTCAAGGCCAAGCCGTTGTCCAGCGCCTCGACTGTCACCGCGGATATCAGGATCAGCGTCAGGCACAGACATAAACTAAAACATACTCTGGTCCCTCGAACTCTGTCTTGGGTTGACACCGAGGTTCACCTCCGCACTTAACACAAAGTTAACAATAAGTCATAATAATCATAATTGAAACCGGTTTCCAAAGTATGGGACGCCATCCTTGATTTTACAAATTAGTAATTCAACAACCAGCTGCTCTCTTCCTCTTTTTAGCCACATTTTTTTAACTAATTGGTAACATTCTCAAGGTAAGCTTCACACCAAGTCTGGAGGAGACAGTAGCAGGGGTGTCCATAGCGAACACCCCTGTCTTGGTAGAACCACAGCACCGCTGCACATGATCTTATGCAAGCCACTCATTCTCACCGGTTGTGGTTCACAGTCATTCTCGGCTTACAGCTTGATGGGCTTGTCGCCGGTAATTTTGAAATCATCCATGTAATAGGCAGCTTCTACATCATCGATTTCGGGGTAGATTTCGATGCGATCGAGGCCTTCGAGGCTGAATACAAAGTCCTTGACCACGATTTCCACCCATTCATCATTGTTCACAGGAACGGGGTCGCACAGCCGTTCATAGCTGGCTTGGCCGGCTTTATCCACTCTGACGCAGGTGATCCAGGCGGTGGAGCCGGGTTTGACATTCATGCCCTTCATCCAGAGGCTGAAGCTGTAGACGCCGCCTTCCTGCAGAATGTTGCTGATCCGGTAAATCGTGCCCTCCCATATCTGGGTCCGGCCGAGAACCGCCAAGCTGAACGGCGCGCTGCGGAAATCCTCACTCGCAATGTAGCGGACAGCGCCGCCCATGGGGCCCCAACCCTGTTCATGGCCGGCCGAAAAATCGATGATGGCTTCATATGTGCCTTCTGCTGCCAAAACAACAGCAGTGCTCAGACACAATACCAATACCAGCATGAAAACCAGACTCTTTTTCATCAGAAAACCTCCTATCATTTGTAATTGATATTCGAGTGGCTTGCTCCCTTGTACTCTCCAACCAAACTCTACTGCGCCACCGCGGTCAGACTCCACCAATCGAGCCGCAGTGAGGCAAGGCCTTCCTCTCCCTGAAACTCCAAAACCAACTCCTGCTGTCCCTGGGGCAAGGCAATCGGTACCGCCGCCAACAGCCAGCCACCGCTGTCGCTGACAGCGCTTTCCAATGCGCAGTCGCAAACCCGCTGCAGTACCTCACCTGATCCATTTTTGATCACAATCCCGGGCTTGGTTCCGGCATCAGCCTGGAAACGGAACTGCAGCAGATAGCTGCCCCCTTGAGGCACATCAACAAGATAACTGAGCCAGCTGCCGGCCTGGAAATTGCGCAGATGCCGCAAAGATGCATCTTCTGCATTGGAATCGACTTTGATTCCAGGCGCCATCTGTTCAAAGTCCTCCGCCTCAATCCGGCCCGGCACCTGCTGATAGCCAAACGATCGGACGCTCAGCTTGGCCAGTTCCGGCATCCAGTCGAAGTAGGCCTGGGCTCCTTCCCGGTCGGCAAGTTCGCAGTCATAAGGCCGGCTGCTGCCCAAGTCATCCAGCAGATCACCGATGAAACCCACTAGGAAAGAAACATTTCCCTGAGTGTCAATAGCCTTTTTGATGGCATTGCCGAAACCTTCGGTCCGGCCGTTGACCAGATTCCGGGGATCATCAGGATAAGGTGTCCAGAACATTTCTGTGATGATCATCGGCCAGCGGTCCGCTGCCGGCTTGTACTGCCGGTCCCAGAGGCTCTGCACTGCTTTGGTATTGTCAAACACACCGCCATAGGCAGGATAGAAATGGACTGCGACACCAATGTTTTCACCGGAAAAGGGGTACATGGCCCACTGCTGTGGGGAGCCCTGCCATTCTAAAGTCGGCACCCAGATGATGTTGTTGGCTCCCGTGGAGCGGATGGTGTCGATGATCGGCTGCAGCCATGTGGTGAATGCTTCGAAATAAACCTTGTTCTGCATGCCCCATTGATTGCTGCCCAAGGCCGACTCCACCAGGACCGGCTCATTCATGAGTTCAAACATGACATTGGGTGCGTTTTTGATGCCCGGAGCACTGGCAACTCTTTCCCAAAAGGTGATCAGGCGCTCCTGAGTACCTTGGCCGGCATTCTTGGACATATCGCCGTCAACATTGACGATCATCGGCCCGGTGGCACAGAGGACCAGGTAGATGCCGCGGCTGCGCAGAATGTTGACATACGGCACCAGGAAATTCGCGATCCAGGCATCAAACTGATCCGGATTGGTCAACCCATGAGCGCTGGACCAGCCGCCCACCCCATCCAGGTTGAGGCGGACAAAGCTGCAGTACCAGCCGTGATCCCGCCCATAGCGTGGGCTGGGATCGCTCATTAGAGTCGCCACTTCTTCGAGGTACTCCAGGAAGTTCAAGACACCTGAGGGTGTCAGCAGTGAACGCAGCTTCGTCCAGTCCCAGGGATCAAGGTACCATTTGCCGCCGCCGTTAAAGTAAGTGGCAGTTGGCTGCATCCAGCCGTGAAGCAGTACTGTGTTTCCTGCGGGATCTTTGAGCTGATTACCTTCCACTCTGAGCGGCGGTGTCGGCCTGATGCCGGCCCGCTCATCTGCCGCAGCGAATCCACTTATTCCGGCCGCGGCCAAGAGCAGGATAACGACTCCAATGCCTGCTAGCTTTTTTCCCATTGCTATCCCCCACAAAGACCGTACTCTTAATCATGGAACTGCCAGGCATCGAAGACAAAACCTTCACCGGCAAAGACAAAGAAGAGATCCTGGACTCCTTTCAACGGTTGATCCAAAGCTGCGGTTATTTCCACAAAATCGTTCAGGCTGCCAGTGTTGGGCACAACAACATACCCGTATGCTTCGTTTTCCGGTTTGCCCGCAGTGATCTTGATGGCATTCACTTCTGCCTCAGAGGCCACTTTCACCGTGATCCTGGCAGCGCCCTCCGTGCCAAAATCGACGCCAGACAAGCCGATGAAGCTGCCGCTGCCGACCGCAACCACGGTATTGACCGGGCCATAAATGGCGCTGGGTTCACTGCTCTGCTGCACAGTGACACCGCCGGCCCAGGCCATGGTCTCCGCTTCCTGCCGCACATACGGATTGAGATACTTGACCTGAGCCACTCCCCTGCGGGTACCTGCGGCAGGGAGGATTTTGCCGTCATCAGTAATGGTCAAATTGTCCACATGGGTGGCCCGGTAATCCCCGTCGATAATCCCCATGTATTCTTCCATGAGGCGGGCATGGTAGAAAATATACCATTCACCATTGAACTGGATAATGCTGTGGTGGTTGTTCCCACCTAGGCCGAAGAACTCACCGGGGTTTTTCAGGATCGAACCCTGGTACTCCCACGGGCCCATGGGATTGCTGCTGGTCATGTAGGCAATCTCGCCCGGATCATTGACAATGCTGCCTTTGGCATTGGATCGGTTGGCGAAGTTGGTGCAGTAAGTATAGTAATAGATGCCGTTGTGCTCAAAGACATAGGCAGCTTCAAAAAACCAGGGCGCAGGCACTACCTGCGGTGTTCCCGCCAGACTGATCATATCGTCACCCAGCTTGACCACCCGGGCGGTGTTGGGCATCTCATCCTGCCCTTCGGGCACACCGCCGCCAAAATAGAGATAGCCGTTCCCCTCCTGATCAAGCACTACAGCGGGGTCGAACAGCCAGACCACATTGGCGTTGGGTGTATTGCGGGAAACGAGGGCACCTCCGATGGGATCGGTGAACGGCCCCACGGGGCTGTCGCTTACCAGCGCGCCGATGCCGTTTGCGTTATTGGCGAAATAGAGGAAGAAGCGGTCTCTGCCGTCAATGTTTTTGTACGCTGCCGCAGGAGCCCACGAGTTGCCAGCCCATGGGGCAAGGCCCCTCCCCGGAGGCCCGATCTCAATCCAGCCGTGATCGGTCCAGTTGACCAGGTCGTCCGAAGAGACAAGGCTGATGGCACGGATTAGGCCGTATTGATTTTTGATCACCGTACCCGCCGGGGTCTGGACGACCGCATCGTTGGTTGCATAGACATAAACCCGGCCATTATATACCAAAGCATATGGATCCGCACCAAACCGATGAGGCAAGATTGGATTGTGATCGCCGATGGGTTTGTAGGCGGGAGCAATTGCCAGATCGGCAAACAGAGAAGACGGATCGAGGACTTCGCCCGCAGCAGCGTAAACGCTGCTGCCTGCGCTTATCGCCACGAAAACCACCAACATCATGGTCGCAGTTGAAACAAGATTAATCCACCGCATGACGCCACCTCCTATGATATTGACTCCAGGCCAGCGGGGAAGCCCCGCTGAGACTGCACTCCTATTGGACTGGCTCAAACTGCCACCAGTTGATGTTCAGCAGGTAGCCGCTGCCGCCTGTGAACTTGAGATACACATCGTGCACACCGCTGATATCCTCTACTGCCGTGGAGCGGGTCACCCAGTTCTGCCATCCCCCGGTGCCGCTCACAGCCAATGACCCGGCTAGGGTGCCGTTGGGGCTGTCCAGGCGGATTTCTATGGTTCCGCCGCCGGTTGCCGATGCCACGCGGGCTGAAAACCGGGAAGCGCCTGCCGGGAACTCCACACTCTTGAACATGATCCAGTCGCCAGTTTCAATATAACCCACATTCAGGCCGCCTTCAGTGCAGGCCTCGGTCTGCACACCGGACTGCAGCGAATACAATTCCGCCTCGTTGCGGGCATAGGGGTTGCGGTTGGTCACAGTGATGGGTATCAGGGCCTCAACCGGCTCGCCCATCTTGCCTTGGAAGCTTACGGCGACATCAATTTGGCCGGCAGACTTGCCTGTAATTGTCCCATTGCTCACAGACGCAACTCCTGGATTGGAATTGCGGTAGGCAGCGGTAGAGGTCACATCCTCCAGCCGCCCATCCAGGTACTCAGCAGTCACTGTAAAGGCCGCGCTGGTGCCCACGTACAGGTCGAATGCAGCCGGCTCGACAATCAGGCGGCTGACAGTCTGTTCTTTCTGCAAATCCTGCACCACTATGTACAGATGATCGGAGCGGCCGGCGTAGGTAAAGGTGATCACAGCCTCGCCATAATTCACTCCCCGAATCTGCCCGTCGGTGACGGCAGCAACATCCTGATCCACTGTCACAACACAATCAGCCGTGACATTGCGGCTGGTCCCGTCGGCATAGACAGCTGTCACTGTAACCTGGGCGGTGTTCCGTCCATCCACAACGTCTATCTTGTACTGATCAACCGCAGCGGAAACAGCCACCAGGTCCTGACTATCCTCGCTCGGGGTAAACTGCCACCAATCAAACTTGAATAGCTCATCTTCATCGCCTTTGAAGACCAGGAATAAATCATGGACACCGAAGGCACCGGAAATGGCTGTCGTCTTGGTTGTCCATACATCCCACCCCCCCGTATGGGAGACAGGCAAAACGCCGATGACCGGGCCTGTCAGGCTGTCCAACCGCAGTTCAATGGCGCCGCCGTTGGAACCGCTGGCCACCCTTGCCGAGAAAACTGCCGCGCCTTGACTGCCGAACTCAACGTTCTTTACTTTGATATAATCACCGTTCTGCAGATCCCAGACATTCATTCCGCCCTCCGGGCAGGGCTCTGTCTGAACTCCTGAGGACCAGGCAATCGTTTCTGCTTCCACCCTGGAATATGGGTTGAGGTTAGCGATGGCTGCCGGCCCTTCTTTGCTCATGCGGATTGTTGGAAACAGGCCATCTTCGGTGAACTCGAATTCCTCGACACAGACGGAACGGGTAAACCCACTGCCGCCTGGCAGGGCTCCGTTGTGGTAAAAGAAGTAAGTCTTGCCCTTGTAATCCACTACTCCCGGATGATTGGTAAAGCTGCGGCCTTCGGTGGGCATGATAACTCCCCGGAAGGTCCAGGGGCCAGTCGGGCTGCCGCTGGTGGAGTAGCATATGTTCTCGGGAATGCCGCTGGCAGCATAAATCAAGTAATATATGTCACTGCGCTTGTAAAGCCAGGGGCCTTCTTCATACAAAGTGGCCCGGTCAGGGTCACCGTAGCGTTTGCCAAAACCAGCTTCGGTGAGCGGCACTTTGACAATGCCCACTTCCCGGTCGTAGGAAATCATGTCTTCATTAAGCTTGACATAGTACAGCTGCGGATTGCCCCAGTACAAGTAAGCCTGGCCGTCATCATCGATGAATACTGCAGGGTCAATGTCACCCCAGGCGTTGGCAATCAGCGGGCGCCCAATTGGATCTTTAAAAGGCCCAAAGGGAGAGTCGGCGACAGCAACGCCAATTGTAGGCCTGTTCAGTGTTTTGTGAGTAGCCGTGACATAGAAGTAAAACTTGCCGTTCCGCTCAATGCATTGAGCAGCCCAGGCATCTCCCGGTTTGGCCCAGCTGAACTCCGTCGGAGCAAAAACCGCACCATGATCAGTCCAATTCACCATATCTGTCGTGGAGTACAACCGCCAATCGTACATGGTATAGTATGTGGACCCGGGCTCATCATGCCCTGTATAGACATACAAGACCCCGTCATACACCATTGGTGCAGGGTCTGAAGTATACAAAGTCTGGACAATGGGATTGTCGGCGAAAGCCGGCATGTACACCGCCAACAGCAGTAAAACCGCGGTTAAGCATACTTTGCGTTTCATCTGCATTTCTCCTAACCTATGTTGTGGCCGGTACACAAGCCTGTTGAGGGAAACCGGTTTCAATGGTGCTTATAAAATCCGGTCGGGCCCGGCCTGCAGAAGCTGCTTTCTCACGAAATACCGCAAGCTTGATTGGGTCCCTTGATAGGCGGGATGAGCAGCGGCTCACCCCTGTTTCTATACCAAGCTGCTGTTACTTATTGTTCTTCTTGTTCTTCCACGAGAATCATGGATACGGCATCCACGTAATAATCCATCAAATCACTATTTGGATCCGGATTTGCCACCCACGAAGTCTCAATAAATATGCGCGGTTTCGCCAGCGGTATGGGAATAGGTTGACCGTCGCGGATTATTTCGGTTGGAATGGTGTAAACACCCTCGATCTTGCCCCATTCACCTTTCGTTATATCGGCACCGGCTATAATCTCGATCGGTCTCCAGTCATCACCTTCCTGGAAGCAGATCTGGAACGTGCGCTTCTCCGGTGCAGATTCGCCAACGTACTTGACCCAGGCTGTCACTAGGTATTTTTGCCCATGCTGAATGGTAGTAGGCAGATCGTACCTCGGCCCGCTGCCTGTCTCGCCCCGTTCGGTCACCAGGACGCTGTGTGTTCCATTGTAGGACTCGGCACTGGTGATCTTCAACGTGCATGACCTGCCGTGCCAGTAGTCCAGGCCAAACTCAAAACCTCCGTTGCGAATGATGCCTGGGTTGTGGTACTCGTACTCTGCAGAGATATTCTGGGTGACTGTTGGATCAGTATTGCTGATGGCGATAGCTTTGACAGTCACTGTTCCTGGCTCGTCGATTTCAATTGGATCGGTATACTCAGTGCTTTCAGCCGTGGGTTCGCTGCCATCCAAGGTATAGAATATCTTGTAATCCCCAGCTATAGCCAAGGTTACCGATATAGGCTCCTCATAATACCCAGCGGCTTGGCTGACAGTGAGTTTGGGGGTACCGACGATGGTCACCGGCTTGTTGTCCGCCTTCTTGACCACCACTGGTGCAAACTCATACCCATCTTTCGCAGCGGTAATCTCCACTTCCTTGCCTGACACAGTGGTTGACCATTTTCCATCGTCACCGGTGGTCAGTGTGACAGTTTTCCCTGCTTTAACCAACAATGTCACTCCAGCGAGTGGATTGTTCGCCGGGTCAGTCACAATCCCCGAAACCTTCCACTGGCCAAAACCAAAGCAGCCAGCCAGAAGCACACCAACGAGAACCA
>JAKOUW010000028.1 GCA_029782365.1 Chloroflexota bacterium | reverse complement strand
TTCCTCGTACCCGTAGCTTCCGCTTTGAGGGATATTCATGCATGTGGCGGTGCCCCGGTCACCATAGATCCCGATCTTCAATCCCAAAGAATGGATGTAGTCGGCCAGCGCCTTGATACCGCTTGGAAAGCGCCTGGGATCGGCAATCAAGTTCCCATCGGCATCCCGGGCCGGATTGGCCATCCAGTTGTCGTCAAGGATTATGTACTCATAACCGGCATCTTTCATACCGGAGCTGACCATGGCTTCGGCAATCTGCCGAATTTTCACTTCGTCGATTTCGCCGCGGAAGGCATTCCAGCTGTTCCACCCCATGGGCGGAGTCAAGGCCAAACCATTGTCAAGCGCCTCGACTGCCGCGGTGGATATCAGGATCAGCGCCAGACTCAGGCACAAACTGATACATACAATGGTTCCCCGAGCTCTGTCTCTGGTTGACACCGAGGCCCACCCCCGCTCTTAACATATTGATAACAAGAAATCATCATAATCATAATCGAAACCGGTTTCAGAAATATGGGAATGCATCCCTGATATTACAATTCAGTTATTCAACAACCATTCTCTTTCTTCCTGCTAGTGTTACCGAAATTTTTAACGAAACCGTAACAATATTCTCAGGCCAGCTCCTAGGCATCCGATTGCGCCTAAGCTTGCCGCAAGCGGCAGGGGTGTTCAACAAGAACACCCCTGCCCCGGCTGAACCACAAAAGCGCCGCACAAGGTCTTATGCAAGCCACTCATTCTCACCGGCTGTGGTTCACAATCACAGGCCCGGCTTAGAGCTTGATCGGCTTGTCGCCGGTAATCTTGAAGTCGTCGATGTAGTAGGAAGCTTCCACATCGTCGCATTCCGGATAGATGGAGATGAAGTTCAGACCTTCAAGGCTGAAGGTCCAGTCCTTCACCACAAGTTCCACCCATTCGCCGTTCTTGGCGGGAACAGGTTCGGCAAACCGCTCATAGTGCGGTTGGCCATCCTTGTCTTCCTTGACGCAGGTAAGCCAAACGGTGGCACCTTCTTTGGCATCCATGGTGTTGATCCAGAGGCTGAAGCTGTAGACGCCGCCTTCTGTCAAAATGTCGCTGATTCTGAAGATGGTGCCTTCCCAAACCTGGCTCCGGCCGATTATCCCAAGGCTGAACGGAGCGCTGCGGAACTCCTCGGCGGCGATGTAGCGGGAAGCCGAGCCCATGGGGCCCCACCCCTGTTCATAGCCGAGCGAGAAATCGATGATCGCTTCATACTGTTCTTCTGCCGCAAAAACAACCGCCGTGGCCAGGCACAGCGCCAAAACCAACATGAAAACCAAATGCCTTTTCATCAGAATACCTCCCATCTTGATAATCCAACAATCGTCACGCGCTTCTTCGCCCCCCAGTGAAATGCTTGAGGGGATGAGTGGCTTGCTCCTATATTCCACTTGAATCGGAGGCCTGGCCGCGGCTCTCTTACTGCGCCGCAGACAGCTTCCACCAGTCAAGCCGCAGCGAGGCCAGGCCTTCCTCGCCCTGGAACTCCACAACCAACTCCTGCCTCCCCTGGGGCAGGGCAATGGGTACAGCAGCCAACAGCCAGCCGCCGCTGTCGCTGACGGCGCTATCCAGGACACAGTCGCAAATCCGCTGCAGCACTTCGCCTGAACCATTCTTGATCACAATTCCAGGTTTGGCTCCAGCGTCGGCCTGGAAGCGGAACTGCAGCAGATAGCCGTCCGCTTGCGGCACATCGATTAGGTAGCTGAGCCAGCTGCCGGTTTTGAAACCGCGCAGATGCCGCATGGACGCGTCTTCCGGATTGGAGTCCACTTTGATTCCAGGCGCCATCTGTTCAAAGTCCTCCGCCTCAATCCTCCCCGGCACCTGCTGATAGCCGAAAGATCGGACACTTAAAGCGGCCAGTTCCGGCATCCAGTCAAAGAAAGCCTGAGCTCCTTCCCGGTCGGCAAGTTCGCAATCATAAGGCCGGTTGGCGCCCAAATCATCCAGCAGATCACCGATGAAACCCACCAGGAAAGAAACATTTCCCTGAGTGTCGATGGCCTTCTTTATGGCATTGCCAAAACCTTCGGTCCGGCCGTTGACTAGATTTCGGGGATCATCCGGCATAGGTGTCCAAAACATCTCGGTGATAATCATAGGCCAGCGGTCCGCTGCCGGTTTGTACTGCCGGTCCCAGAGACTCTGCAATGCCTTGGTGTTGTCAAACACACCGCCGTAGGCAGGATAGAAATGGACTGCCACACCAATGTTCTCACCCTCAAAGGGATACATGGCCCACTGCTGTGGCGAACCCTGCCATTCCAAGGTCGGAACCCAGATAATGTTGTTGGCTCCTGTGGCGCGGATGGTGTCGATGATCGGCTGCAGCCATTTGGTGAATGCTTCAAAATAGACCTGGTTCTGCATGCCCCATTGGTTGCTGCCCAAGGCCGACTCCACCAGAACCGGTTCATTCATTAGTTCAAACATGACATTGGGCGCGTTCTTGATGCCCGGAGCGCTGGCGACCCTTTCCCAGAAGGTGATCAGGCGCTCCTGAGTGCCTTTGCCGGCATTCTTGGACATATCGCCGTCAACGTTGACGATCATCGGCCCGGTGGCACAGAGTACCAGGTAGATACCGCGGCTGCGCAGAATGTTGACATACGGCACCAGGAAGTTTTCGATCCAGGCATCGAACTGGGCGGGATTGGTCAGCCCATGAGCGCTGGACCAGCCGCCCACCCCATCGAGGTTAAGGCGGACAAAGCTGCAGTGCCAGCCGTGATCCCGCCCATAGCGGGGGCTGGGATCGCTCATGAGGACTGCCACTTCCTCCAGGTACTCAAGGAAGTTCATGACTCCCGAGGGTGTCAAGGGTGAACGCAGCTTTGTCCAGTCCCAGGGATCAAGGTACCACTTGCCGCCGCCGTTGAAGTAGCTGGCGGTCGGCTGCATCCAGCCGTGGAGCAGCACTGTGTTCCCTGCCGGATCCTTGAGCTGATTCCCTTCCACCCTAAGCGGCGGCGTCGGCCTGATGCCGGTCCGCTCTTCCGCCGAAGACAACCCGCAGACACTGGCTGCAGCTAGTAGTAAGACAACGACTCCAATGCATGTCAGTTTTTTTGCCATTGCTTTCACCCCAATACGGTATATCAATCCTTACTTGTGGAACTGCCAGGCATCGAAGACAAAACCTTCACCGGCAAAGACAAAGAACAGATCCTGGACTCCCTTCACAGGTTGATCCAAAGCGACCGTTATCTCCACATATTCATCCAGACTGCCCGTATTGGGCACAACGACATACCCAACGGCTTCATTTTCCGGTTTGCCTGTAGTGATCTTGATGGCATTCACATCGGCCTCGGAAGCCACTTTAACCATGATGCTTGATGCACCATCCGCACCAAAGTCGACACCGGACAAGCCGATAAAGCTGCCGCTGCCGACCGCGACCACGGTATTGACTGGGCCGTAGACAGCGCTGGGCTCACTGCTCTGCCGCACAGTCACATTGCCGGCCCAGGCCATGGTCTCAGCTTCCTGCCGCAGGTAAGGATTGAGGTGCTTGACCTGTGCAACTCCCTTGCGGGTGCCTGCTGTGGGGAGGATTTTGCCATCATCGGTAATGATCAATCTATCCACATGGGTAGCGCGGTAATCCCCGTCCACAATCCCCATGTACTCCTCCATGAGGCGGGCGTGGTAGAAAACATACCATTCACCGTTGAACCGGACTATGCTGTGGTGGTTGTTTCCGCCTATGCCAAAGAACTCACCCGGATTTTTCAGGATCGAACCCTGGTACTCCCACGGACCCATGGGATCGCTGCTGGTCATGTAGGCGATTTCACCGGGATCATTGACAATGCTGCCCCTGGCATTGGATCGGTCCGCGAAGTTGGTACAGTATGTGTAGTAGTAGGTGCCGTTGTGTTCAAAGACATAAGCGGCTTCGAAAAACCAGGGCGCAGGCACAACCTGCGGCGTTCCCGCCAGGCTGATCATATCGTCACCCAGTTCGACCACACGGGCGGTGTTGGGCATCTCATCCTGTCCCTGGGGCACGCCGCCGCCGAAGTAGAGATAGCCGTTGCCCTCCGGATCAAGCACCACGGCGGGATCAAACAGCCAAACCACATTGGCGTTGGGTGTATTGCGGGACACGAGGGCATCGCCGATCGGATCGCTGAACGGCCCCACGGGGCTGTCGCTTGTCAGCACGCCAATACCATTTGCATTGTTGGCGAAATAGAGGAAAAAGCGATCCTTACCGTCAATGTTTTTGTACACTGCCGCAGGCGCCCACGAGTTACCGGCCCACGGGGCAAGGCCCCGCCCTGGAGGCCCGATCTCGATCCAGCCGTGATCAGTCCAGTTGACCAGATCGTCCGAGGAGACAAGGCTGATGGAACGAATCAGCCCGTATTGGTTTTTAATCACCACGCCCGTGGGTGTCTGGACGACAGCATCGTTGGTCGCGTAAACATACACCCGGCCGTCATAGACCAAAGCATAAGGATCCGCACCAAACCGATGAGGCAGGATGGGATTGTGATCGCCGATAGGTTTGTGGGCGGGAGCGATCTCCAGCCCGGCAAACAGAGACGACGGATCAAATGCTCCGCCCGCCCCAGAGCCCTCGGCAGCGAAAACACTGCAGCCTGCGCTTAACGCCAGGAAAATCACAAACATCATGGCTGCGGTTGAAATAAGACCAAAACGCCGCATGACGCCACCTCCTATGATATTGACTCCAGGCCAGCGGGGAAGCCCCGCCGTGACCGCACTCCTATTCGGCCGGCTCAAACTGCCACCAGTTGATGTTCAGGAGATACCCGCTTCCGCCTGTGAACTTGAGATATAGATCATGGACACCGCTGATATCCTCCACAGCAGTGGAGCGGGTCGTCCAGTTCTGCCAGCCACCGGTGCCGCTCACGGCCAATGCCCCGGCGAGGGTGCCGTTGGGGCTGTCCAAGCGGATTTCAATTGTCCCGCCGCTGGTCGCCGACGCCACACGGGCTGAGAACCGGGAAGCCCCTGCAGGGAACTCCACACTTCTAAACATGATCCAGTCTCCAGTTTCGATGTAGCCCACATTCAGGCCGCCTTCGGCGCAGTCTTCGGTCTGCACACCGGACTGCACCGAATACAGTTCCGCCTCGTTGCGGGCGTAGGGGTTGCGGTTAGCCACAGTGATGGGGATCTGGGCCACAGCCGGCTCGCCCATTTTGCCTTGGAAGCTGACAGCGGCATCGATTCGGCCGGCAGACTTGCCCGTAATCGTCCCTTTACTTACAGCTGCCACTCCCGGATTGGGATTGCGGTAATCTGCGGCAGCGGTCACATCCTCCAGCCGCCCGTCCAGGTACTCGGCAGTCACCGTGAAAGCCGCGCTGGTACCCACATACAGGTTGAACGCAGCCGGTTCGACTATCAGTCGGCCGACAGTCTGTTCTTTCTCCAAATCCCGCACCACGATGGGCAGATAATCGGAGCGGCCGGCGTAGGTGAAGGTGACTACAGCCTCGCCATAGCCTACCCCCCGAATCTGGCCGTCGCCGATGGCGGCGACATCCCGATCCACTGTCACAGTACAGTCCGCCGTGACATCGCGGCTGGTCCCGTCGGCATAGACTGCCGTCACGGTAAACTGGGCCGTGTTCCGGCCTTCAGCAATGTCTATCTTGTACTGATCGGCCGATACGGAAACCGCCACCAGTTCCTCGCTGTCCCCTGTCGGGGTGAACTGCCACCAATCAAACTTGAAAAGTTCATCCTCGCTGCCTTTGAATACAAGGAACAAATCGTGGACACCGTCAGCGCCGGCGACAGCTGTGGTCTTGGTTGTCCAGGCATCCCACCCTCCCGTATGGGAAACGGGCAAAATGCCGATAATCGGGCCTGTCAAGCTATCCAACCGGAGCTCGATCACGCCGCCGTTGGAACTGCTGGCCACCCGTGCTGAAAATGCCGCCGCGCCTCCACTGCCGAAGTCGACATTCTTTACTTTGATATAATCGCCGTTTTGCAGATCCCAGACATTCATCCCGCCTTCCGGGCAGGGCTCGGTCTGAACTCCCGAAGACCAGGCAATGGTTTCAGCCTCCACACGGGTATACGGGTCCAGATTGGCGACGGCGGCCGGCCCTTCTTTACTCATGCGGATGGTGGGGAACAGGCCGTCTTCGGTAAACTCGAATTCCTCCACACAGACCGAACGGGTAAACCCGCTGCCGCCCGGCAGGGCTCCGTTGTGGTAGAAGAAATATGTCCTGTCCTTGTAATCCACTACTCCCGGATGGTTGGTAAAGCTTCGCCCTTCGGTGGGCATGATCACTCCTTGGAAAGTCCAGGGGCCAGTCGGGCTGTCGCTGGTGGAATAGCATATGTTCTCGGGAATGCCGCTGGCAGCGTAAATCAAGTAGTAGATACCATTGCGCTTGTAAAGCCAGGGCCCCTCTTCATACAAAGTGGCCCGGTCCGGGTCGCCGTAGCGTTTACCAAAACCTTCTTCCGTCAGGGGCACTTTGACAATGCCCACTTCCCGGTCGTAGGAAATCATGTCTTCATTAAGCTTGACATAGTACAGCTGAGGATTGCCCCAGTACAAATATGCCTGGCCGTCGTCGTCGATGAACACCGCGGGGTCGATATCGCCCCAGGCGTGGGCAATCAACGGGCGGCCGATCGGATCCTTGAAGGGCCCAAGGGGCGAGTCGGCGACAGCCACGCCGATTGTCGGCCTGCCCAGGGTCCTATGGGTTGCTGTGACATAGAAGTAAAACTTGCCGTTCCGCTCGATACACTGGGCAGCCCAGGCATCGCCGGGTTTGGCCCAGCTGAACTCTGTCGGAGCGAAAACCGCGCCATGATCAGTCCAATTCACCATATCCGTCGTGGAGTACAACCGCCAGTCATACATGGTGTAGTATGTAGAGCCGGGTTCATCATGCCCGGTATAGACATACAAGATCCCGTCGTGAACCATCGGGGCAGGGTCCGATGTATACAAAGTCTGGACAATGGGATTGTCGGCGAAAGCCGGAGTTTGCGCCGCCATGAACAGCAGCACCAAGGTTATAAACACTTTGCGTTTCATCCGCATTGCTCCTAACTTGAGTCGTTATGACCGGCACATAAACTTGCCGGGGGAAACCGGTTTCAATGCTGATAAAGCTCATCACCACTGGCTTAGGCCGCAGGGGCCGCCAACCCTGGCCTATGCCGCAGGCTTGGTTGGGTCAGAATTGCTCTACTGTTCTTCTTCTTCCACCAGAATCATGGATACGGCATCCACGTAGTAATCCATCAAATCCCTATCCGGATCCGCATCTGCCACCCATGAAGTCTCAACAAATATGCGCGGATTCGCCCGCGGTATGGGAATAGGTTGACCGTCGCGGATTATCTCGGTAGGAATGGTGTAAACACCCTCGATCTTGCCCCATTCACCTTTCGTTATTTCGGCGCCGGTTATAATCTCGATCGGTCTCCAGTCATCACCTTCCTGGAAGCAGATCTGGAACCTGCGCGTCTCCGGTGCCGCTTCGGCAACATACTTGACCCAGACTGTCACTTTGTACTTCTGCCCGTGCTGAATTGTAGTAGGCAGATCGTACCTTGGCCCGCTGCCTGTCTCGGTCCGGTCGGTCACCAGGACACTGTGTGTTCCATTGTAGGACTCGGCATCGGTGACCTGCAGCTGACATGACCTGCCGTGCCAGTAGTTCAAGCCAAACTCAAAGCCGCCGTTGATGATGATGCCTGGATTGTGGTATTCGTACTCCGCAGAGATAGTCTGGGTGACTGTTGGATCAGTGTTGTTGATGGCGATAGCTTTGACTGTGACCTTACCTGGTTCATCGATTGCAATTGGAGCAGTATACTCTTCGCTTTCCGCTGTAGGATCGCTGCCATCCAAGGTGTAGTGAATCGTGTAATTTCCGGCTATGGCCAAGGTTACCGATATAGGCTCCTCATAATACCCGGCGGCTGGGCTGACAGTGAGTTTGGGGGTACCGACGATGGTCACCGGCTTGTTGTCCGCCTTCTTGACCACCACTGGTTCAAACTCATACCCATCTTTCACAGCGGTAATCTCCACTTCCTTGCCTGACACAGTGGTTGACCATTTTCCATCGTCACCGGTGGTCAGTGTGACAGTTTTCCCTGCTTTAACCAACAATGTCACTCCAGCGAGTGGATTGTTCGCCGGGTCAGTCACAATCCCCGAAACCTTCCACTGGCCAAAACCAAAGCAGCCAGCCAGAAGCACACCAACGAGAACCA
>JAKOUW010000081.1 GCA_029782365.1 Chloroflexota bacterium | reverse complement strand
GCTTTCGCATACAGGACTATCACCTGCTGTGGTCAAGCTTTCCAGCTTGTTTTGCTAACGGTCGTGCTATCACTAGAAGGCTTCTCCGATTTCGCTCGCCACTACTTTCGGAATCTCGGTTGATGTCTTTTCCTCGAGCTACTGAGATGTTTCAGTTCACCCGGTTCGCCTCCTGCAGCTATGTATTCACTGCAGGATACCTTTCGGTGGGTTTCCCCATTCGGATATCTCCGGATCAAAGCTCATTTGCCAGCTCCCCGAAGCTTTTCGCAGGCTATCACGTCCTTCGTCGCCTATCATCGCCAAGGCATCCACCACATGCTCTTAGTCACTTGACCCTATAACTTTGACGTTTCTCACGAAACCAAAGCCTATCAAGGACTTGCCAGGTCTTTCACCTGACGCGTTATGCCGTAATCGAGCTTTCGCTCGGATTACTCGAATACAACTCGCGTTGAATTCGTTTGTGACGCAATCAAAAATTGTTGCCGACGGCACGGTGGACTCAATCTTGACGATTGCGCCCTTTCCGCCGACAACGCTGATTCGACTCTATGAATTGTTAAAGAACAGCCGGAGGCCTTGCAGCCTCATCTATTGGCAAATGCCAATATCAAAGCACCAGTCTCCTGATGCTTTGATATTGAAATCTTGGTGGAGGATGACGGGATCGAACCGACGACCCCCTGCTTGCAAAGCAGGTGCTCTCCCAGCTGAGCTAATCCCCCTCCGATCTCTGCTGGAGGAAATGGTGGGTCTGGTTGGTCTCGAACCAACGACCCCCGCCTTATCAAGACGGTGCTCTAACCAACTGAGCTACAGACCCAAGTCGGTCAACCGCGGGCCTTGTTCTTGCCCGGACCGCTGGCGACACCTTCCAACAACCGATAAGTGTGGACGTTTGAGCTTGTCTTGCTTTTCTTCCAGAAAGGAGGTGATCCAGCCGCACCTTCCGATACGGCTACCTTGTTACGACTTCACCCCAGTCACGAACCCTGCCGTGGTAATCGCCCCCCTTGCGGTTAGGCTAACTACTTCTGGCAGAACCCGCTCCCATGGTGTGACGGGCGGTGTGTACAAGACCCGGGAACGTATTCACCGTGACATGCTGATCCACGATTACTAGCGATTCCGACTTCACGCAGTCGAGTTGCAGACTGCGATCCGGACTACGACTGGCTTTATGGGATTGGCTCCCCCTCGCGGGTTGGCAACCCTTTGTACCAGCCATTGTATGACGTGTGTAGCCCCACCTATAAGGGCCATGAGGACTTGACGTCATCCCCACCTTCCTCCGGTTTGTCACCGGCAGTCCCATTAGAGTGCCCTTTCGTAGCAACTAATGGCAAGGGTTGCGCTCGTTGCGGGACTTAACCCAACATCTCACGACACGAGCTGACGACAGCCATGCAGCACCTGTGTTACGGCTCTCTTTCGAGCACTCCTGCGTCTCTGCAGGATTCCGTACATGTCAAAGGTGGGTAAGGTTTTTCGCGTTGCATCGAATTAAACCACATCATCCACCGCTTGTGCGGGTCCCCGTCAATTCCTTTGAGTTTTAACCTTGCGGCCGTACTCCCCAGGCGGTCAACTTCACGCGTTAGCTTCGTTACTGAGTCAGTGAAGACCCAACAACCAGTTGACATCGTTTAGGGCGTGGACTACCAGGGTATCTAATCCTGTTTGCTCCCCACGCTTTCGTGCATGAGCGTCAGTGCAGGCCCAGGGGATTGCCTTCGCCATCGGTGTTCCTCCGCATATCTACGCATTTCACTGCTACACGCGGAATTCCATCCCCCTCTGCCGCACTCCAGCTTTGCAGTCACAAAGGCCGTTCCCAGGTTGAGCCCGGGGATTTCACCTCTGTCTTACAAAACCGCCTGCGCACGCTTTACGCCCAGTAATTCCGATTAACGCTTGCACCCTACGTATTACCGCGGCTGCTGGCACGTAGTTAGCCGGTGCTTATTCTTACGGTACCGTCATATGCCCCCTGTATTAGAGAGAGCCCTTTCGTTCCGTACAAAAGCAGTTTACAACCCGAAGGCCTTCGTCCTGCACGCGGAATGGCTGGATCAGGCTTGCGCCCATTGTCCAAAATTCCCCACTGCTGCCTCCCGTAGGAGTCTGGGCCGTGTCTCAGTCCCAGTGTGGCTGATCATCCTCTCAGACCAGCTACAGATCGCAGGCTTGGTAAGCCTTTACCCCACCAACTACCTAATCTGCCATCGGCCGCTCCAAACGCGTGAGGCCTTGCGGTCCCCCACTTTCATCCTCAGATCACATGCGGTATTAATCCGGCTTTCGCCGGGCTATCCCCCACGTCTGGGCACGTTCCGATGTGTTACTCACCCGTTCGCCGCTCGCCGCCAGGTTGCCCCGCGCTGCCGCTCGACTTGCATGTGTAAAGCATTCCGCCAGCGTTCAATCTGAGCCAGGATCAAACTCTACAGTTCGATCTTGATAAATTTATACTCTCTCGAGTCACTCATTTAAACGGAATTGAAGTGAACTTCACTTCTATCTTCATGAGCGTTTGTTTTAGTCCTGAACAGAACTTGGCAAGTCGCCTTCAAACGCCCACGCTTATCGGCTGTATCTTGTTAAAGATCACCCGCAAAACT